>JBKECK010000100.1:0-24097 GCA_047974625.1 Acidimicrobiales bacterium | reverse complement strand
CGTCGTCCCGGACCGCCCGGGTCCGGTCGTCGGCCAGGTGTTCGTCGACCCAGGCGAGGAAATCGGCCCGCCCGTCGGGGCCGACCAGATCGGCGGCCACCTCGATCGCCCGGGCCCGTTGGGCCGGGCCGGCCTCGACGGCGATACGGCGGAGCCGATCGATCGCCACCCCCGGCGGCAGCCGTTCCAGGATTCGCCGCGTCGCCGCCCACAGCGAACCGGCGGCCGCGGTGGCCGCGTCGCAGAGCTCGACGGAGAAGCACTCCAGGGTGGCCGGTTCGAGGGCCCCCAACGCGGCCCAGGCATCGGCGTGCGCCGCTCTCGGCGCGGCCAATTCGGCCCGGATCGCCTCCTGGTAGGCGAGCACGAACCGTTCCGATCCGGCCGTCTCGACCAGTGTCCAGGTGAAGGAGCGCCGGCCGGAGGTGAACTGCTCGATCAGGTCGGCGGCCGAACGCCCGGTGACCGGAGCGTAGCGGTCGACATCCTCGAGGGTTACGGCGAACGCCGGATCGGTTCCAGACCGATACCAGACCGAGACGGGTCGGGCGGGATCGAGGTTCACGGCCCGCAACAGGTGTGTGCGTTCGGTCGGCGGCATGGCCGCCGCCAGTTCGAGGGCCAGCAGGGGCCGCCGCCTCAGGAACAGGTGTGCCTCCACCAGCTCCGGACGCTGGTCCCGGAAGTTTCCGTCGGCCAGATACGCCAGGAGCGGGCCGACCTCCGCGGGCGGCACGAGGGCCTCGATCGCCGCCCGCCACGATCCCCCGAATCGGGCCAGCCCGATCACGTCCTCCCGGGTCACCGGCCCGGCCGCCGCCTTGTTTCGGAACAAACCCATCCGTGCGTCCACCTTCCGTGCCGTCGCCGTCGAGGGTCACCGTCGGCTCGGCGGAGAAGATAACCCGATCCCGCGGGTCGGCCCGGTCGGCCTCGCCCACCGGTGACCGCCGGACGCCACCGGTCCCGGCCGGGCGCGAACCGGGCGACCGGCGCTCAGAAGTACACGGCCAGGCGACCGTCGGGCCCGTCGATCACCTGGACCCGCGTGTCGAACAGCCTGGTGAGCACGTCGTCGCGGAGGATCTCCGCCGGGGTGCCGAACTCGGCCACCCGACCGTCGCGGAGGGCGCAGATGTGATCGGCGTAGTGGCCGGCGAAGTTGATGTCGTGCAGCACGATGACGATGCTCTTGCCCAGGTCGCGGCACACCCGCCGGAGGTGCCGCATCATCTGCACCGAGTGCTTCATGTCGAGGTTGTTGAGCGGCTCGTCGAGGAGGATGTAGTCGGTGTCCTGGGCCAGCACCATGGCCACGTACGCCCGTTGCCGCTGGCCGCCCGACAGCTCGTCGAGGTACCGACCCTCGAGTTCGGTCATCTGCAGGAAGTCGATGGCCTCGGAGATCTTCTCTTCGTCGGCCACGGTCAGCCGGCCCTGGGAGTGGGGGAACCGGCCGAACGAGACCAGTTGGCGGACGGTCAGGCGGGTGATGAAGCTGTTGTCCTGGCGCAGGACGGACACGAGCCGGGCCAGACGACGGGACGGGGTTCGCTGCACGTCGTAGCCCGCGATCTCGATCCGCCCGGCGTCCGGCTTCAACAGCCGGCCAGCCATCATCAGCAGGGTCGACTTCCCGGCCCCGTTCGGGCCGACCAGGGCGGTGACGCCCCCGGCGGGGAGCTCGACCGACACCGGACCGATCGCCACCTCGTCGCTGTAGTGCTTCGCTACGCCGTCGAACAGGATCACAGGCGGCCCTTCTTCAGGATCAGTACCAGGAAGACGCCGCCCCCGACGAACTCGATGATGATCGAGACCAGGCCCTGGGCGTAGAACACCTTGGTCATGAGGAGATAGGCGCCGGACAGCACCACGAATCCGGTCAACACTGCGACGGGGAAGATCAGGCGGTGGTCGTAGGTGTCGGCGAACTGGTAGGCCAGGGTGGCGACCAGGAACCCAAGGAACGTCATTGGCCCGACGAGGGCGGTGGACACCGCCGTCAGCACCGACACCAGCACCAGTACGACCACCAGCTCCCGGCGGGCGTTGACGCCCAGATTGGCGGCTGTATCCGGGCCGAGGGAGAGGGCATTGAGGCGCCGGGAACGCCACCACAGTCCGACACCGGCGGCGAGCGCCAGCGGGACGGCCACCGGCAGGTGCTCCTTGTCGGCGTTGGCCACCGACCCGAACATCCGGGCCGCCAGCACGTCGAACTCGCTGGGCGCCAGCAGGCGCCGCATGAACGTTGAGATCGACGTCAGGCCGACCCCGATCACGATACCGATCAGCAGCATCACCTGCAGGTTGGCGTACCGCCCGGTGAGCAGGCTGCCGTAGAGCACCACCGAGAGGGCGACCATCACCAAGACCTGGAGCACGAACTGGAGGCGGCCCTGCAGCGCGATCAGGCCACTGGTGCCGAAGAGGTACACGGCTCCGGTCTGGATCACGATGTACAACGCCTCGAAGCCGAGGACCGACGGGGTGATGATCCGGTTGTTGGTCACCGTCTGGAAGCTGACGGTGGCCATCGCCTGGCTGAACGCAACCACAGCCATGACCACGATGCCGACCGTCCGCAACTCGGCGATGCGCCAGAACCCGTCGGTGCCGAACGGCATCGGGTTGCCCAGGGCCAGATACCCGAGGCCGCACCCGATCGAGAGGGCCGTCAGCAGCCCGGCCACCACCGCGTAGCGCAACCGCCGCCTCCGGGTGGGCAGCGGCGGCGACGACCGCGGGGCCGACCCGGTCTCCGTCCCAACAGTGACCGCAGTCACACCCGCCGCCGTTGGACGAGCAGCAGGAAGATGAACACGAACGCACCCACCACCCCCAGGATCAGGGACACGGGGATCTCGAACGGAGCGATGATCGTCCGACCGATCAGGTCGCATACCGAGACCACCGCCACCCCGAGGAGGCATACCCAGGGCAGGTTGCTGCGAAGGTCGTCGCCCCGCACGAGGGAGACGACGTTGGGGACGATCAGCCCAACGAAGGGAAGGGCACCGACGACCACGGTGACCACCCCGGTGGAGACGGCCACGAGAGCGGTTCCGACCAGGATGACCCGGTTGTAGTCGACACCGACGTTGGTGGCCACCTCCTCCCCCAATCCGGCCACGGTGAACCGGTCAGCGGTGACGAACACGGTCACGACGACGAGGGCCACCACCCACAGGAACTCGTATTGGCCGCGGGTCACCGAGGTAAAGCTGCCGGCGAACCAGGTGCCGAGGCTTTGGAGGATGTTGAACTCGACAGCGAGGAAGGTCGACACCGAAGCCACCACCGCTCCGAGCATGATGCCCACGATGGGCACGATCAGCGAGGACCGCAGGGACACCCGGCGCAGGAACAAGAAGAACACCATCGTGCCGACGAAGGCGGCGCCCACCGCGAACGCCATCCGCGTGGTCAGGCCGGCGCCCGGATCGATCACCATGATGACGGTGAGCCCCAGACCGGCCCATTCGGTGGTGCCGCTCGTGGTCGGTTCAACGAACCGGTTCTGGGTCAGCAGCTGCATCAGGAGACCGCACATCGCCATGGCCGCCCCGGATAGGACCAGGGCGATGGTTCGCGGTACTCGGGTGATGGCGAACATGCGGCCACCGTCGGCGGCCCCGAACACGTCATAGACGCCCGTGAGCAGCGACAGGACCAACAGGCCCACCACCACCCCGACCCCGAGGAGCAGGCGCCGGTCGAACAGGGCGCGGGTCGTCCGTGCCGCCCTGACCGGCCGTCCACCGCCGACCCGGTCGGAGGCCGGGGTCGGCCGGGGGCGGTCCGCGGCCACCGTCGGATCCCGGGTCACCGTCGGATCGCGAGTCACCGTCGGATCGCGAGTCACCGAGGGGTCCGGGGCGCTGAAGGGGTCCGGGGCGCTGAAGGGGTGCTGGACACTGAGGGCTCAGGATCACCGGGGCGAGCGATCAGCCCGGCATCCCCTCGAGGGTGTCAGCCAAGGAGTTGAGGAACTCCGTGTAGGTCTGGATGCCCTCGTTGGTGTAGGTGTCGGCGGGCATGTAGACGATATTCCCCTCGGCCACGGCGGTCACCCCGGAGAGCGCCTCGGACTCCTCGATGACGGCGGCCGCCGGCTCGTAGGCCGGGTCGTCGGCGGCCACCGCGGCGTCACGGTCGATGACCAGGATGATGTCGGGGTTGGCGGCCGCGATCGCCTCGACGGAGATGTCGTCGCCCTGATGGTCGTCGGAGGCCCCGTCGACCTCCAGGGCCGGGGTCATGCCGACCAGGTCGAAGACCGGCCCGAGGGCCCGACCGACGGTGGGGGCAATGTAGCCGATCTCACCCCCGGAGACGTTCACGGCCATGACGGTGTTGGCCGGGTCGTAGGCGGCCTGCGACCGGGCGATCGCCCCCTGCAGACCGGTGACAAGGGCGGCCGCCTCCTCCTCCTTGCCGAAGATCTCACCCAGGACGGTCACCTGGCGGATGAGTTCCTGATCGAATGGCTCCCCCTCACGGGGGTCGAGCTCGACGATGGTGGCCTCGGGCACGAGATCGACGAAGTCCTCGCGGTACTGGGCGAACCGCTGACCGTTGATGATCAGGTCGGGTTGGGCGGCAACGACCGCTTCGAGGTCAGGCTCGTTGTGGTTTCCCAGATCGATGATGGTGTCGTCCTGGGTGTACGCGATGGTGTCCGGCATCAGGGCCACCGCAGCGGCCGACAGCTCGATCCCCCAGTCCGAGAGGGTCTCGAAGGTTCGGTTGTCGGTGGCTACGACCGACCGGGGCGGGACCGAGACCGTTTGCACGCCGAAATTGTCCTCTACCTCGATGGTGGTGGTTCCGGCCTCGTCGGTCGTCTCCGGATCTCCCGTCGTCTCGTTGGACGCGGCCGCGCCGGTGGTCACGGTCGAGTCGGCCGCTTCAGTCTCCTCACCCGACGAGCCGCAACTCGCCAGCGCGAGAACGGACGACGCCACGAGGGCGGGGAGCAGTCTGGCTGGTCGCATAATGTCACCTTGATCGAAGAGAGACCTTGTCTACAACTTGAGTCGACAGGGTAGCCTTACAAACACGCTTGGCAACAGCGAACCTCGGTGACGGTGACAGCCATGACGGTGACAGCCACGACAGTGACAGCCACGACAGTGACAGCCACGACAGTGACAGCCACGACAGTGACAGCCACGACAGTGACAGGGCTGGCTGGGCACGCGCTGGTGTCGTCCGCTCCTCCGCCGAGGCCCCGTACCCCTCTGCTCTTCGGCCGAGACCCTGTGCCCTGGGGGACCGGGTCGCCGGGCCCGCGGTTCAGTCGGAGGGGGCGCCGTCTCGTGTCCGGTCGGGAAGGCCGAGGCCGAACAGTTCCACGTCCAGCACGGTGACGGCCGGGGCGAGGGCCAGCACGGCCAGACAGATGGGCAAACCCACACCCGCGGCGGCGAGGGCACCGGCCACGGCCACCGCGGCCACCTCGACCGTGGTCAGCCGGAGGATCCGCACCTCGGTTCCGGCCAGACCGGTGGTGAGCACGGCCAGGCCGATGAAGAACGCCAGCATGGGCACCGCCGTGGTGGCCAGCACCCCCACCTCGGATATCTCGACATGACCTTCGATGGAGTAGGCGGCCACGTGCAGCCCGGACCCGACAGCGGCGATGGCCCCGAAGATGACCACATGGCCGTACCCCCAGGCCACGGCCCGGTTGCGGTGGGCGGCCAGGAGATCCCCGAAGGGGACGAAGAAGTAGAGCCACCACAAACCGAAGGTCATGACCACGCCGGCCCCCAGCACCAGCGCGGCCGCCAGGGACCAGCCCCGGGATCCGACCACCGCCCCTACCGCGGCCGTGGTGCCGAGGAGCACCTCGCCCAGGGTGATGATGGTGAGCAGGCCGTACCGCTCGGCGACATGGTGGGGGTGCCAAGGCAAGCCGCTCCCCATCCGGAACGCCACCGCCGGGCCGACCAGCTCCACCACCGCCAGCAGGGCGGCCCCGGTCACGAACCCCGGCGGCCTGGGGAGCCACACGGCCAGCAGCACCCATCCGACCTGGGCCGCGGCGACCGAGCCGGCGAACACCAGTGCGGCCCGGCGCGTCCCGGGACTCTCCCGGGCCACCCTCAACCACTGGGACACCATGGCCACCCGCATGATGAGGTAGCCGAGCACCATCACCCGGTTGTCGACCGCGTGACCGGCCCGGAAGGTCTCGAACATCGGGGGCAACCCCAGGGCCAGGACCACCACCCCGCTCATCTGGACCATCGTGGCCAGCCGATACAGCCAGTCATCGGTGTCGAACGCCGAGGCAAACCAGGTGTGGTTGACCCACGCCAGCACGATGGCGAACACCGCCACCACGAACGCGGCCAGCCCCCAACCTACGTGGGCGGCCGCCAGGGCGTGGGCGAACTGCTCCCCGGCCACGCTGAAGGCGATGACGAAGGCCAGGTCGAACAGGAGCTCCAGCGGTGTGGCCGCCCGGTGGTCGGCGGACGGATCGCGTCCCGCCATCGGTACCCGGACGTGCACCACGGCCTGGCGTCGCGCCACCCCCAGTTTCTGCATGGGGCGATGATACGGCGGGTCGAACGGCACGGTCGGGGTTGTTGACGTCCCGACTGCTCGCTTGACTGCCCACGGTGACCGGCCTGTCCTTCGACGACGCCTCCGGCGGTGGCATCACCCTCGACCACCTGGGTGTGATGCTCGGAGGCCGAACGGTGTTGGACGACCTTGAGGCGGACATCCCGGCCGGGACCTCGGCCGCCGTCATCGGTCCCAACGGGTCGGGCAAGACCACCCTGCTCAACGTGATCGTTGGTCTCGTACCCCCCACCTCGGGGGAGATCCGCCAGGGCCAGGCCTCCGGGGGCGGTTCTGTCGTGGGCGGTTCTGTCGGGGACGGCGCGGTGGAGACCACCGATCGGGCCCGGATCGCCTACGTGCTCCAGCACCGCAGCAACCAGGGCTGGCTACCCCTCACCGCCCGCGAGGTGATCACCATGGGCCGCTACGCCCACCGGGGCCTGCTGGGCCGGCTGCGCGCCCGCGACCGGCGGGTGGTGGAGGAGGCGGCGGGCCGCCTCGAGGTGGCCGACCTCCTCGAGCGCCAGTACGGCGAGCTGTCGGGGGGCCAGCAGCAGCGGGTCACCCTGGCCCGGGCCCTGGCCCAGGAGCCGACCACCCTGCTCCTCGACGAGCCCATCACCGGGCTTGACCTGGCCAGCCAGGAGCGGATCCTCGACCTTCTGGCCGAGGAGACCGCGGCCGGTCGCACGGTCGTCATCACCACCCACCACCTCGACGAGGCCCGGCACTGTGACACCGTCCTCCTGCTCGACCGGCGACTCGTGGCCGTCGGTCCCCCGGACGAGGTCCTGACGCCGGACCGGCTCCGGCGCACCTTCGGGGCCCGGGTGCTGGGCGATCACCGCGACCACGACCACGACGACGCCCTGCTCATGGTGGACGATCCGGGCCACCACCACCGCCGGAACCCGCCGACCTGACCGGGGCGGCCGGCCCGGAAGGGTAATGGGCACCCGTCATCAATCGGTGTCATGATCGTTCGGTCTCCAGGCCCCATCGATCGGCCGCGGAACGCCCCGCAATCCCCCGAACCTCGACGAGGAGAACATCCATGCCCGTGCAGCCGCTCAACACCGACGACTTCGGAGGCGAGCTCTTCAACCTGGCCATGTCGGAGGAAGCCCGGCCACTGCTCGAGCGGGTGAAGACGTTCATCGCCGAAGAGGTCGAACCGATGTCGGTCGAGTTCCACAAGCTCGACGGCCAGAAGCCCGATCCGTGGACCTACGCCCCCGGCCAGCTCGACCTGCTCGACGGGGTCAAGAACAAGGCCAAGGCCAACGGTCTGTGGAACTTCTTCCTGCCCGACTCCGACGTGGGTGGGCTCACCAACCTGGACTACGCCTACATCGCCACCGAGCTGGGCAAGAACCCGATGGCCTCCGAATGCCTCAACTGCTCGGCTCCCGACACGGGCAACATGGAGGTGCTGGAACGGGTGGGCACCCCGGAACAGAAGAAGCAGTGGCTGGAACCACTGCTCAGCGGCGAGATCCGTTCCGCGTTCGCCATGACCGAGCCGGGCTACGCCTCGTCGGACGCCAAGAACGTCCAGACCTCCGCCGTGCTCGATGGCGACGAGTACGTCATCAACGGGGAGAAGTTCTACATCTCAGGCGCCGGTGACCCCCGGTGCAAGATCATGATCACCATGGTGCGGACCAGCCCCGACGCCCCGCCCCACAAGCAGCAGTCGCAGATCCTGGTCCCGATCGACACCGCCGGGGTGGAGATCGTGGGCCCAATGCACGTGTTCGGCCACGACGACTCCCCCCACGGCCACATGCACATCCGGTTCAACGACGTCCGGGTGCCGGCGTCCAACATGCTGCTGGGTGAGGGTCGCGGCTTCGAGATCTCCCAGCTCCGCCTGGGCCCGGGTCGTATCCACCACTGCATGCGGGCCATCGGCACCGCCGAGAAGGCCCTCGAACTGATGGCCACCCGGGGCCTGGAGCGCGAAGCGTTCGGCAAGCCGCTGGTCGCCCTGGGCGGCAACACCGAGATCATCGCCCGGGCCCGGATCGAGATCGAGTCCATGCGGATGATGGTGCTCAAGGCGGCCAAGGCCATGGACCTCATGGGCAACGCCGAGGCCCGGGTGTGGGTGAGCGCGGTCAAGGCCATGGTCCCCGCCCGGGTCTGCACCATCGTCGACCAGGCCATCCAGATGCACGGGGCGGCCGGGGTGTCCCAGTGGTTCCCTTTGGCCGACATGTACACCAACACTCGCACCCTGCGCCTGGCCGACGGCCCCGACGAGGTCCACTACATGGTGGTCGGTCGGGCCGAGATCGCCCGCTACCAGAACATGCTGGCCCAGTCGGCGGCCGAGGCCGCGGCCGAGGACCACGTCGACGTGGGTCGCAACTGAGCCCAGCGGCCCGGTCCGACCCCCGCTGACCTCCGACTCGGAGCCCTCCGACGCCCCGGCTGCTCGTCGTCCACCACTCCCCCGCTCCTCCGCTCGAGGTGATGCTGGGGTCGGTGCTCGACGGCGCCGGGGCCGACGGGCTGGAGGCCGTCGAGGTTGTGGTGACGCCCGCCCTGGCGCCGGACCCCGACCTGGTCAGGGCCGCGGACGGCTACCTCCTCGGCACCCCGGCCAACCTCGGTTATATGAGCGGGGCCCTCAAGCACTTCTTCGACGTGATCTACGAGCCGTGCCGGGAACCGACGGCCGGCCGGCCCTATGGCCTGTACCTCCACGGTCGCACCGACACCGACGGAGCCCGCCTGGCGGTGGAGAAGATCGTCACCGGGCTCGGGTGGCGCCGGGCCCAACCGGTGGTGTCGAGCCTCGGCCCCGTCACCGACGCCACCCGTGAGGCTTGCTGGGAGCTGGGCGCGGCCATGGCCGCCGGACTCCTGCTGGGGTAGGGGCCGCCGCCTCGGGTGCGGGTCGCCGCCCCCTCAGCCGGCGGCCACCGGGGTGTGCCGGGCGGTGTCGTCCGCCGCCATCAGGGCGTCGGCCAGCAGTTCCATGGCCCCGGCCCGGCGGTCGGGGGCCCGGGCGCCGAGGTGGGTGGTCTCGTCCGGGTCGGCGACGAGATCGAACAGCTGGTCCTCGCCGTTGGAGTGCCGGGTGTACTTGGTGCCGTCGGCCCCCACCACGGTCCGGTTACGTCGGGGCACCCGGCCGGGAAGGGCGTCGGGGACGTCGTCCTCGATCAGCACGTGCTCCCGTACCGCGGCCCCCGGATCGTCCAGGGTGGGCACCAGCGAGGTCCCCTGGATCCCGTCGTAGGCGGGCAGCCCGACCAGGTCGAGGAGGGTGGGGCCGAGGTCGATGGAGGCGGCCAGCGATGACGTCCGAGCCGGGGCCCGGGTGGGGTCGACCACGAGCATCGGCACCTGGAGGGTGCCCCGGTAGTGCATGAACCCCTTCAGCATCAGGCTGTGATCGCCCATCATGTCGCCGTGGTCGGAGGTGAACACGACGATGGTGTCGTCGGTCTGGCCCACCAGCTCGACGGTGTCGAGGATGCGGCCCACCCGGTCGTCGATCAGCTCGATCATGCCGTAGGTGGCGGCTAGGGCGTGGCGGACCAGGTCGTGGTCGCCGGCCACCCCGCACGGGGCCACCCAACTCCGCTGCTGGGACGGGTGGATCCGGGCCAGGTGACGGATGTAGCTGGCGGCATCGGTGAGGGGGTCGTCGATGGTGGCCGGGAGCTCCATGTCGGCCGGGTCGTGACGGTCGAACCACTCCCCCGGTGGGCACATCGGGTGGTGGGGATCGGGAAACGAGGCCCAGGCCAGCCAGGGGGCACCGGCGGCGGCCGCCTCGGTGATGAACGCGCTGGTACGGTCGGCCACGAACGAGCTGGAGTGCAGCTCGGGGTCGTACGGGGCGCGGTAGATCTGCCACCACCCGTCGTAGCGGTCGAGCCCGGGGGCCTCGTCGGACATGGGCACCATCAGCTCGTCGGGCGAGGCCCCCTTCTCCCGGGCCCACAGGTAGTGGTGGCCGGAGATCCGGGAGCCGTGGTCGATGGCCAGCTCCACGGTGTCGAACCCGTAGAAGCTGCCGTCGTAGCCGGGAGCGGTGCCGTCCAGGTAGCGCTCGGCGTCCTCGATCGTGTCCCACCCCGGCGGGTACGGGTCGTCGACCGCGGGCTTCCGGTCGACCGGCACCACGGCGTTGCGGCTCAGCCCGTACTGGAGGTGCGACTTACCGAACAGAGCCGTCCGGTAGCCGGCGTCCCGGAACGCCCGGACGTAGGTGTTGGCCCCCCACTCCAGTGATCGGTCGTTGAAGACGACGCCATGGGCCGTCGGCATCCGGCCGGTCATGATGGTCGACCGGTTGGGCATGCACACCGGGTTATTGACCCAGGCGTTATCGAACACGGTGGCTCTGGCGGCCAGGGCGTCTAGGTTCGGAGTACGGACCACCTGGTTGTCGGCGTAGCCGACATGATCGGCCCGCTGCTGGTCGGTAATAATGAACAACACGTTCGGCTGTCGTGGATCGGCCACGTCATCTCCCCCGCTCGGCCCGACCCGGACCGGATCGGCCGCACCGGTCAATCCTAGGAGATGCCGCCGATCGCACCCGAACTCCAAGTTGGATGCGGGATTAGTTCTCATTATCATCCCTTCGATGATTCACGCCCAGCGCTTCCCCTGGCGGGGTGGTCGCGCCGCCCCGTCCGCTCTCAGCCGTGTCGGCCTCGCCGTGGTCAGCGCCGCCGCCGTGTTCGGCGCCGCCGCCTGTGGCTCGACCGACACGACGGACACGGCCAGTGACAGCACCGATCAGACCGACGCCGGCACCGCCGGCGAGACCTCCGACGGTGGCGACACTCCCATCATCGTGGCCACCACCCCGATCTGGGCGGACGTGGTGGGTCATGTGGCCTGTGACGGCCTCGCCGACGTCGAGAGCCTGATGCCGGCCGGGGCCGACCCCCACTCCTACGAACCCTCCCTGGCCGACCGGTCCCGGTTGGACGAGGCCGGCCTAGTGGTGAGCAACGGCCTGGGCCTTGAATCCTCCCTCGGTGGTCTGATCGACCAGGCCGCCGAGGACGGCGCCCCCCTATTCGTGGCCGCCGACCATGTAGAGGCCCTCACCTACGCCGCCGGCGCCCATGCCCACGACCACGACCACGCCGACGAGGGCGACCACACCGACGACCACGCCGACGACGGCGACCACACCGACGACCACGCCGATGAGGGCGACCACGCCGACGACGCGATGGCCACCGACGACCACACCGACGAGGGCGACCACACCGACACCGGGGACGACCACGAGGGTGAGGCCCTGGATCCGCACATCTGGCTCGACCCGATCCGGACGATCGAGGTCATCGACGCGTTGTCCACCGTCCTGATCGACGACATCGGCCTGGATGCCGACGCGGTGAACGCCTGCACCGAGACCTACCGGACCGAGCTCACCGATACCGACGCCCAGGTCACCGAGATCACCAGTGTCATTCCGGACGACCAGCGAGTGCTCGTCACCAACCACGACGCCATCGGCTACTTCGCCGACCGATACGGCTTCGAGGTGGTGGGCACGGTGATCCCGACCACCTCCGGGCTAGCCGAGACCAACCCGGCCCAGCTGACCGAGCTGACCGACACAATCGAGGCCGAGAACGTGCCCGCCATCTTCGTGTCCACCAGCGACAACCCCGAACAGGCCCAGGTCTTGGCCGACCAATTGGGCATCGCCGTGGTGAGCCTGCCCACCGACACCCTCGGCGGCAACGGTCCCGCCACCTATACCGAGCTTCTCATCGCCGATGCGGAGACCATCGCCGGCGGTCTGGCCCCGTGACGCGCTGGCCGCAAACCCAACCCGGCCGCCGCCTCGCCGCGGTGGCCCTCGCCGGTGCCCTCCTCGCCGCATGCTCATCCTCGGACGAGCCGACGGACACGGCGGCCGAGGAAGCCGCCGCCGGCCCTACCACCGCCTCCTCCGAGAGCCCGGCCTCCACCGCCTCCTCCGCCTCCACCGAGAGCCCGGCCTCGACCGCCGACCCGTGCCCGGTCGAACCGGTCGAGGTGGTGGTCAGCGTCGACCAGTGGGGCGACATCGTGGAGGAGCTCGCCGGCGAGTGCGCCACCGTCCACACCGTGATCGCCGGATCGTCGATCGACCCCCACGATTACGAACCGACCTCGACCGACGCCCTCGCCTTCGAATCGGCCCGGCTCGTGGTGGTCAACGGTGCCGACTACGACCCGTGGGCCAGCGACCTGGCCGGAAACGCCGCCGACTCCCTCACCGTCGTGGACGCCGGTGAGGTGGTCGGTGCGGCCGAGGGGGCCAACCCCCACCTCTGGTACTCACCGGACTACGTCACCGCCGTGGCCGGGGCCGTGACCGACGGGCTGACCGCCGTGTCGCCCGACGCCGCCGACTACTTCGACGACCGGGCCGGCGTCTGGTCCACCGGCATGGAGGGCTACGAGGGCATCCTGGCCTCGCTGAGCGCCGGTGTCGACGGACAGCGCTACGCGGCCACCGAGAGCGTGTTCGACTACACGGCCGAGGCGGTGGGCCTCGAGGACGCCACCCCGGACGGGTTCGCCCGGGCCGCGGCCAACGAGTCGGACCCGACTCCGAACGACATCGCCGCCTTTGAGCAGGCCCTGAGGGATGGCGACATCGACCTCCTGATCTACAACACCCAGACCGAGGGCTCCATCCCCGAGCAGATCCGGCAGGTGGCTGAGGACGCGGGGGTCCCAGTGGTCGAGGTGACCGAGACTGTGGCGCCCGGTGCGGCCTCGTTCGAGGACTGGCAGGTCGACCAGCTCCAGCGGTTGGCCGAAGCCCTCTCCATCGATGTCTGACCCGGCGCCGGGCCCGCTGGTGACCGCCGGGCCCGCCCCGGCGGTCGACTCGGCCGTCGACCTCGACGGGGTCAGCGTCCGGCGGGGCGGCCACGTCGTCTGGTCACGCGGGACCTTCGCCATCCCGGCCGGCTCCATGACCGCGGTCATCGGACCGAACGGTTCGGGCAAGACCACCCTTCTCGAGGTCCTGCTCGGCCTGCTGCCGACCGCGGGCGGCACCGTCCGGATCTTCGGCCGGTCCGACCGCCGGAGCGGCGACGTCGCCTACGTGCCCCAGGACTACACGGCCACGGCCGGCGCCGCCATGCGGGCCAGGGACGCCGTGCAGCTGGGCCTGACCGGCACCCGCTGGGGCCTGGGCCGGGTGCCGTCGGACGCCCGGCCACGGACCGAGGAGGCCCTGCGCGCGGTGGAGGCCGACGACATCATCGACCACCGGCTCTCCGCCCTGTCCGGGGGGCAGCGGCAGCGGGTGGCCATCGCCCAGGCTCTGGTGTCCCGCCCCCGGCTGTTGCTGTTGGACGAGCCGCTGGCCAACCTGGACCTCCGCAACCAGCGCGAGGTCGTGTCCCTGCTCGGGCGCCTCAACACCGACCTAGGCATCACCATCATCATCGTCACCCACGACCTGAACGCCCTGTTGCCGGTCATCGACGGCGCCGTTTACCTGATCGACGGGCACGCCCACTACAGCCCGGTCGACGACGTGATCAACGACTCGCTGCTGTCGCGCCTGTTCGCCACCCCGCTCCACGTGTTCCGGGCCGATGACGGCGACCGATTCGTCAGGGGGGCCTGATGACGGCGGCGGGATCCGCCCTGCTGGGGATCGCGTTCCAACCCGACTGGTGGCAGGTCATGATGTCGTCGTTCATGCGCAACGCCATGGTGGGCGGCACCCTGGTGGCCACCGCGGCCGGCGTGATCGGCTACTTCGTCATCGTGCGCAACGCCGCCTTTGCCGCCCACGCCCTGGCCCACATCGGCCTGCCGGGGGCAACCGGGGCGGTCCTGCTGGGCCTGCCGGTCACGCTCGGACTCACCGTGTTCTGTGTCGGCGGGGCCGTCACCATCGGCGCCCTCGGGCACCGCGCCCAGGACCGGGAGGTCGCCACCGGCACGGTGCTGTCCTTCGCCACCGGACTCGGCCTGTACTTCGCCTCCCAGGCCACCCGCTCCTCCAGCACCATGACCAACGTCCTGTTCGGCAACCTGCTGGCCGTCTCGCCGGCCCAGCTCGTCGTGTTCGCCACCTTCGTGCTCGGTGTGGTGGCCTTGGTGGCTGCCATCCACCGACCCCTCCTGTTCTCCTCGGTGGACGAGCGAGTGGCCCGTTCACGGGGGGTCCCGACCCGGGCTCTGTCGGTGGTGTTCATGGTCCTGCTCGGCCTGGTCGTGGCCATGTCCGTCCAGGTGGTCGGCACCCTCCTCCTGTTCGCCCTCGTCGTCACCCCGGCGGCGACCGCCATCATGGTCACCCCCAACCCGGCCCGGGCCACGGTCATCACGCTCGGCCTCAACCTGGTGTCGGTGTGGACCGGCCTGGTACTGGCCGCCATGTTCAGCCTCCCCCCGAGCTTCTGCATCGTGACCATCGCCGCCGGCACCTGGGTGGCGGTCCGCCTGACCGGCCGTTCCCGTCACGTGATGCTCTGACCGCCCTGGGTCTCGGCCGGGCCCGGAACCCCGGCCCCGGCTAGCGTCGGCGGCCATGAGCGAGACCAGCGCCACCCACCCCGCCACCACCCGTCAGATCCGTTCCACGGTGACCCCCGACAGCACCGTCCGGGTCACCCTCGACGAGGTACCGCTCGGCCCACCCGCCGCCGACGAGGTCGTCGTGCGGGTGGAGGCGACGCCGGTGAACCCCTCCGACCTGGGGACCCTCCTGGCCATGGCCGACCTGACCACCCTGCGGTCGGAGACCGTCGACGGCGGAACCGCCCTGGTGGCCGACATCCCGGCCGGAGTGTGGGCCGCCTCCCGGTCCCGGGTCGGGGAGGCCCTCCCGGTGGGCAACGAAGGGGCCGGGACGGTGATCGCGGCCGGACCGGGGGCCGAGCACCTGCTGGGGCGCACGGTGGCCATGCTCGGGGGCTCCATGTACGCCGACCACCGCCGCCTATCGACCGTTGAGATACTGCCCCTGCCCGAGGGCACCCCGGCCCGCGACGGCGCCTCCTGCTTCGTGAACCCCCTGACCGCCCTGGGGATGGTGGAGACGATGCGCCTGGACGGTCACCACGCCATAGTCCACACCGCCGCGGCGTCCAATCTGGGTCAGATGCTGGTCAGGATCTGCCTGGCCGACGACGTCCCCCTGGTGAACGTCGTCCGGCGGCCCGCCCAGGCCGAGCTCCTGACCGGCCTGGGGGCTCGGTGGGTGATCGACACCTCCACCACCTCCTGGCGGGACGACCTGGTGGCGGCGCTCACCGAGACCGGGGCCACCCTCGCCTTCGACGCCGTCGGTGGGGGCCGTCTGGCCGGCCAGCTGCTGTCGGCCATGGAGGCCGCCATCGGGGCTCGGTCAGGCGCGTCCGGGTACGCCCGCTACGGGTCGGCCACCCACAAGCAGGTGTACATCTACGGCGGGCTCGACCGTGGACCCACGGAGCTGAACCGGGGTTTCGGCATGGCCTGGGGTGTGGGCGGCTGGCTCCTCACCAACTTCCTGACGCGGGTGGGCCCGGAGACGGGGGCCGCCCTCCGCCAGCGGGTGGTAGACGAGCTCGGCACCACCTTCGCCAGCCATTACACCGCCACGATCGGCCTCGACGACATGCTCGATCCGGAGGTGGCCCGTCGGTACGCGGCCCAGGCCACCAGCTCCAAGTACCTGGTCGACCCGGCGGGCTGACCTCGGCGAGTCGACACCGGAGCCGGGCGGATGGCCCGGCGGACCGAGGTTCAGGCGCCGTCGGCGGGGGTGAAGGTGGGGGTGATGCCCTCGGCCTCGGCCCGGGCCAGGAGCCGATCGTGCTCGGCGTCGTCGACGACGGAGGCCTCGTCGACGAGCATCACCGGGATACCGTCGTCGACCCGGTAAGCGGATCGGCGGCGCGGGTTGTAGAGCAGGGCCCGGTCCGGGAAATACAGCAACGGACCCTTGTCGACCGGGCAGGCCAGGATGGCCAGCAGGTCGGCCGGGACCTCGGCACCGGGTGGGCCGGCCGGATCGGCGTCGGGAGTGGAGGTGTCGGTTCCCATGGGTCTCCGGGGGCTCGGGGGTCCGCCTGACCGCAGGCTACCGGCCCGAACCGGCCACGAGCGCGCCCTCCCGCACCTGACGGGGCCGCCCGCGCGTTACCTTGACCTCGATGCGATGGTCGCGCCTGTTCATCCCGACGCTACGAGACGCACCCGCCGACGCCGAGGCCGCGAGTCACGCGCTGTTGGTCAAGGGTGGTTTCATCCGCCAACTCCACGCCGGTCACTACAGCCTCCTCCCATTGGGTTGGCGGGTGCACCAGAAGGTGGAGACGATCGTCCGTGAGGAGATGGACGCCATCGGTGGGCAGGAGTTCCTGCTGCCCACCATCCACCCGGCCGGCATCTGGCGACAGTCCGGCCGGTGGGACACGATGGGCGAGATCATGTTCCGCCTCACCGACCGGCGGGGCAACGAACTGGCCCTCGGCATCACCCATGAGGAGATCTTCGCCACGGTGGCCGCCGAGCTGAGCTCCTACCGGGAGCTCCCCCAGATCTGGTACCACATCCAGACCAAGTTCCGGGACGAGGCCCGGCCCAAGTCGGGCCTGCTGAGGGTCCGGGAGTTCGCCATGAAGGACTCCTACAGCTTCGACATCGACCAGGCCGGTCTCGACGTCGCCTTCGAGCAGCACCGTGAGGCCTACACCCGGATCTTCAACCGTCTCGGCCTCGACGCCTTCCCGGTGGAGGCCAGCTCGGGGGCGATGGGCGGCAGCACCTCGACGGAGTTCATGGTGCCGTGCGACGCCGGCGAGGACGACGTGGTCCGCTGCCCCACCGGCGACTACGCGGCCAACGTCGAGAAGGCCACCTCCACCCTGGCCACCATCGAGGACCCGGCCGGCCCCGACGCGATCGAACGCTTCCCCACCCCCGGGGTGCGCACCATCGCCGATCTGGAGACCTTCGACGGCGGGGCCGAGGCGTCGCGCCAGCTGAAGACCCTCGTCCTGGTGGCCGACGGGTCGCCGGTGCTGGCCGTGCTCCGGGGCGACCACCAGCTCGAGATGCAGAAGTTCCTCGACGCCACCGGCGCCATCGAGGTCCGGCCGGCCGAGCCCGAGGAGACCCTGGCCTGGCTGGGGGCCCATCCGGGTTCGTTGGGTCCGGTCGGGGTCGGCGAGGTGGACGGGGGGAAGATCAGGATCGTCGTCGACGAGGCCCTGCGGGGGCGCCGGGCCATGACGACGGGCGCCAACACCGACGACTGGCACATCCGCGGCGTCGACGTCGCACGGGACGTCCCCGTCGACCAGTGGGCCGACCTGCGCCGGGTCGAGGCCGGGGAACCGTGCCCGAACTGTGGCGCCCCGCTCGAGATCGTGCGCTGTGTGGAGGCCGGCCACATCTTCAAGCTGGGCACCCTCTACGCCGAGATCTTCGGGGTGACCGTGACCGACTCGGCCGGATCGGCCGTGCCGGTGGTGATGGGCAGCTACGGCATCGGGATCGGCCGCAACATGGCCACTGTGGCCGAGACCCACCACGACGACCGGGGTCTGGTGTGGCCCGTGTCGGTGGCCCCCTACGAGGTGGTGATCACCCTGGTGAGGATGGACGACGCCTCGATGGCAGCCGCGGACCGGATCCACGCCGGCTTGACCGCCGCCGGGATCGACGTGCTCCTGGACGACCGGGACGTCCGGGCCGGGGTGAAGTTCGCCGACGCCGAACTGATCGGGATCCCGTGCCGGATCACCATCGGGCCGCGGGCCCTGGCCGACGGTGAGGTCGAGCTGACCGAGCGGGCCTCTGGCGACACCTCCCGGGTGGGCGTCGACGCCATCGTGGATCAGGTGGCGGCCGCGGTCACCGCGGCCCGCTGAACCGGTAGGTTCGGCCCATGGCCATGGACAGGGCCCGGATGTGGGACGAGCGCTACTCCGGGGACGAGTACCAGTTCGGCACCCGACCAGCCCGGTTCCTCACCGCCCACGCCGGCGAGCTCCCGACCGGCGGGTCGGCTCTGGCCGTGGCCGACGGAGAGGGCCGGAACTCGGTGTTCCTGGCCGAGTCCGGGTTGGCGGTGACGGCGATGGACATCTCACCGGTGGGAGTCGACAAGGCCCGGTCGCTGGCCCGGGCCCGGGGGGTGACGGTGGACCTGCGGGTGGCCGACATCCTCCAGTGGGGCTGGGAGCCGGACGCCTACGACGTGGTGGCGGCCGTCTTCATCCAGTTCCTGGCCCCCGATCAGCGGGCGGTGGTGTTCGAGGGCATGCAACGGACCCTCCGGCCCGGGGGCCTGCTCCTCCTCCACGGGTACCGGCCGGAACAGATCGGGTTCGGCACCGGCGGACCGCCGATCCCCGAGAATCTGTACACCGAGGCCATGCTGCGTTCGGCGTTCGGGGGCCTCAGGATCGAGCACCTGGCCAGCTACACCGCGGAGCTGGAGGAGGGCTCCGGCCACGTCGGGCCCTCCGCCCTGATCGATCTGATCGCCCGCAAACCGGCCGCCGATCGGCCCGCCGCCTCGTAGCCCACCGACCTCGTCGCCTACCGTTCGGGTATGACGCTCAAGCTAACCAAGTCCGCCATCGATCTGGGGATCGTCATCACCGACAGCAACCGGTCGCTGGGGTTCTACCGCGACCTGCTCGGGTTCAGGCACGAAGGCGACATCCCGATGCCGATCGGCTCGGGCACCATGCACCGGCTGTGGTGCGGTGACAGCCTGATCAAGCTGGTCAAGTTCGACGACGACCCGGAAGCGACCGCCCCGCCCGGCGGGATCAACGGAGCCACCGGGATGCGGTACTTCACCATCCACTGCTCGAACATCCCGGCCATGGCCGAGGCGGCCCGGGCGGCCGGAGTGGCGATCAAGGTGGAGCCCACCGAGATCAGGCCCGGCGTGTCGATCGCCATCCTCGCCGACCCCGACGGGAACTGGGTCGAGCTGGTGGACGCCAGCTGAGGGCGGCCACAATCAGACGATGACCGACACGTCGACCGAACAGTCCAGCCAGACCAGCGGGTCCAACGGCCACGCCACCGGCGGCGGGGCCGAGCCGGAGGTGCTGATGACGGTAGACGGCCACGTGGCCGTCCTCACCCTCAACCGCCCCCACCGCCGCAACGCCATCTCCATGCCGATGCTGGACCTGTTGGGCGAGTACCTCGACAAGGCCGACAACGACCCCGACGTCCGCTGCATCGTGCTCACCGGGGCCGGCAAGGGGTTCTGCTCCGGGCTGGATCTGGTCGACGCCACCGAGGGGTCCGGCATCGGCAGTGAGGCCGCCCAGCGTTCCGGGGTCCGTCACATCACCACCCGAACCCTGCCCACCACGACCCTGTTCCAGCTCGACACCCCGATCATCGCCGCCCTGAACGGAGGCACCGCCGGCTACGGGCTCGACCTCGCCCTCGGCTGCGACATCCGGATCGCCGACCGTTCGGCCCGGATCGTGCCCGGGTTCGCCAAGCGTGGGGTGGTGCCTGAGAGCGGGGGGACCTGGTACCTCCCCCGCCTGTTGGGGGTGGCCAAGGCCTCCGAGATCGGGTTCCTCGGCCGGGACCTCACCGGCGAGGAGGCGGCCGAGATCGGCCTGGTCAACCGGTCGGTCGACGACGGTCAAGCCCTGGCCGTGGCCCTCGAGTGGGCCACCGAGATCGCCGGCAACGCCCCCCTGGCCGTGCAGGCCATGAAGCGGCTCTACCGCAGCTCCTGGACCCAGGACTTCGAGAGCCACAGCCACCATGTCCTGCTGCAGGTGATGCAGCTGTTCAACTCCAACGATTTCCGTGAGGGCATCGCCTCGTTCATGGAGAAGCGACCGCCGACGTTCGAGGGCCGCTGACCGGACGGGCGCCCTGGGCGGGATCTCCCGTCCGGGGGTCTGGACCGCCTCCCCCCTTCGACCGGCAACGGCCGGCTCGACCCGGGGCTCAGCCTGTAGGCCCCCTGGGATGCGAACCGGCGACCGTCTGGTCGGGGACTGGACGGCTCCCGTCGCCCCTGCGATGCACCCAGACGGTGCGTTGGGGAAAGGGCATCTCGATCCCGGCCCGGTCGAACGCCTCCTTGATCCTGAGCCGCAGCTCCCGGGATACGATCCACTGCTTGGCCGGGTCGGTCTTCACCACCAGACGGATGGTCACACCGTCGGCGCCGAGGGCCTCGACACCCCACACCTCCGGCGGCTCCAGGATCCCGGCCCGGTCGAACTCCGGATCCTGGCACAGATCGTCGGCGACCTTGGCGATCAGGTCCTGGGCCCGCCGGAGGTCGGTGTCGTAGGCCACGGAGATGTCGAGTACGGACCGCGACCAGAGTTGTGACTTGTTGGCCACCCGCTGGATCTGGGAGTTGGGAACGTGCCACAGGTTGCCCTCGATGTCACGCACGCTGGTCAGGCGGAGCGAGATGTCCTCGACCGTGCCTACCGCGTCGCCGATGTCGACGACGTCGCCGACCCCGAACTGGTCCTCGACGAGCATGAACGCCCCGGCCAGGAAATCGGCGACGACGCTCTGGGCCCCGATCCCGATCACCACGCCCAGAACCCCGGCCCCGGCCAAAAGGGGGGCGAGGTTGACGTCGAAGAGGCCGAGAATCACCAGGGCGGCGACGAGCCAGGTCAGCCCGGTGACAAGCGAACCCAGGGTGAGCATCAGGGCCCGGGTCCGCTGGTCGGCCCGGGCGGAGGCGGCCACGGAGGTACGACCGTTCCGGGCGATCAGCGCCTCTCCAAACCGGTTGATGGCCCGCCGGGCCAGGCGGACGGCAACGAAGGCCAGGATGACCACGATCAAGACTCGGAGCGGGGTGTCGACCAGCCAGCCCACCACCCGGGCCAGGGACTCCGAACCGGTGCGGTCGATGGTCCACTGGCAAACGGCGCCAGCGGTTCCGGTACAGGCGTCGGACTCGGCCGCGAAGCTCACGTGGGCCACCCTACGGCCCGGATCGGCCAAGGTGGACCGCCCGGGCCCGTCTTCCTGGGCGGCCCACCGAACTCGACTCGACAGGAGTCGGCCGAGCAGTGACCCAACGGCAGATCACGTGCGACCGTGAGGACAGCTCAGCTTTGAACCTCTCCTCGCGGGTCCCGCCGCCGACGCAACACGGCTCCGGCTATGACCAGGACCAGACCCACGGCGGCGGGAAGGAGCAGCCCGGCCCCGGTACGGGCCAGGTTGCCCCCGGCTCTGGACGAGCCCCCACCGCCGGCCGCTGGCACGAGGGCGAAGTTGACGTCGATCTCGACCTCACCGGTGAGAACGTCGACTGCGGTCCAGGAGGCCGCACCGGCCTCGAGCACGTACTGGCTTGGCACCGTCGTCATGTCGATCGCGACCGCGTAATGACCGGACTCAACACCGGTGAACAGGAACGGACTGTGGGTCTGGGTCCGGTCCACCTCGATGTCGTCGGCGGTGGCGAACACCCCGTCGGGGCCTGCGGCCAGCAGCAACACGGTGATACCGGAGATGTCGCTCTCGTTGCTTTCGAACCGCCGGTCGCCGGAGCTGTCCAGGAAGACATGGCCGGAGATCGACGCGGTACCGGGCACCGTTACGGTCATGGTGGCCGGCCGGCTTTCGTTGCCGGCCGCGTCGGTCTGGGTGACGGTCAGGATGGTCTCCCCGTCGCCCAGCGGCTGGGTGGGGGTGCACGCCCACCGACCGTCGGCCCCGACTGTCGCGGTACAGACGACCGTGTGCTCGTCATCGGTGACGGTGACGGTGGAGCCCGGATCGCCGGTGCCGGTCAGCTGGGTCCTCGGGTCACCGAGCGTGGTCCCCCCCGGCGGCACGTCGATGGTGGGCGGCGCGGGAGCCGTGGTGTCGATCGTCAGCGTGTGGGGTACCCCGCCACTGGGATTCCCGGCCCTGTCGGTGAGGGACACGGTCACCGTGGTCTCGCCCTCGGGCAGGGGGGTGGCAGGGGTGCACGTCCAGGTCCCCGAGGAGCCCACCGCGGCCTGACAGATGATCCGGTCGCCGTCCCGGATCAGGACGTCGGTGCCGGGTTCCCCGGTCCCCCCGAGGCTCGGGGTCGTGGTGTTCACCGGGATCCCCTCCACCGGGGTCGTGACCACAGGCGGGTCGGGTGGGGTCAGGTCGACGGTGACCGTAGTGATGGCCGGCGGGCTGGTGTGCCCGGCGGCGTCGGTGGCGGTCACCGTGAGCGGGTGGTCGCCCTCGGCCAGGTTCGGTGTGACGCACGACCAGGTCCCGGAGCTGTCGGCGGTGACGGTGCACAGGGTGGTCGAGCCGTCGGTCACCGTCACGGTGCTGCCCGGCTCAGCCGTGCCGTTGACGGGCACGGCCTGTGTATTCGTCGCCGCACCGTCGACCGGGGCGGTGATCGTCGGGACGGCGGGGGCGGTTCCGTCCACGGTGACCGTCACCGAGACCGGGGCCGAGGCGTTACCCGCAGCGTCGGTGGCCGTGGCCGTGAGAGTGACGGATCCGTCGGGCAGGGCCGAGGTGACGCAGCTCCAGTTGCCGTTCACGTCAACGGTCGCCGTACACAAGGTCGTCGAACCATCCGTCACCGTCACGGTGCTCCCCGGCTCCGCCGTACCCACCACCGTCGGCGTCGCGGTAGCCACCATCGCTCCGTCGGTCGGGGCGGTCACGATCGGCGCACTGGGCGCCGTCGTATCGACGATCACCGAGCTCGTCGTCGGCGCCGACACATTGCCCGCGGTATCGGTGGCCGTGACGCTCAACGTCGTGGTCCCCTCCGGCAACGCACTGGTCGTGCAGCTCCAGTTGCCGTTCACGTCGGTGACCGCGGTGCACAGGGTGGTCGAACCATCCGTCACCGTCACGGTGCTCCCCGGCTCCGCCGTACCGGACACTGTCGGGGTGGTCACGCCTACCGTCGCTCCGTCAGCCGGGGCGGTCACGATCGGCGCACTGGGCGCCGTCGTATCGACCACCACACTCCGGGTGGTCGGCGCCGACACATTGCCCGCGGTATCGGCAGCCGTGACACTCAACGTCGTAGTCCCCTCCGGCAACGCACTGGTCGTGCAGCTCCAGTTGCCGTTCACGTCGGTGACCGCGGTGCACAGGGTGGTCGAACCATCCGTCACCGTCACGGTGCTCCCCGGCTCCGCCGTACCCACCACCGTCGGCGTCGCGGTAGCCACCATCGCTCCGTCGGTCGGGGCGGTCACGATCGGCGCACTGGGCGCCGTCGTATCGACGATCACCGAGCTCGTCGTCGGCGCCGACACATTGCCCGCGGTATCGGTGGCCGTGACGCTCAACGTCGTGGTCCCCTCGGGCATCGCACTGGTCGTGCAGCTCCAGTTGCCGTTCACGTCGGTGACCGCGGTGCACAGGGTGGTCGAACCATCCGTCACCGTCACGGTGCTCCCCGGCTCCGCCGTACCGGACACTGTCGGGGTGGTCACGCCTACCGTCGCTCCGTCAGCCGGGGCGGTCACGATCGGCGCACTGGGCGCCGTCGTATCGACCACCACACTCCGGGTGGTCGGCGCCGACACAT
>JBKECK010000099.1:0-31762 GCA_047974625.1 Acidimicrobiales bacterium | reverse complement strand
CCCGGGGCCCAGCTGCCGGTCGGATTCGGCACACGGGCCACCGGCCACCAGGAGTAGTGTTGTTGGCTCTTCGGCCGAGGCCTCATCGCTGGGCCGGGGCCCGTGTTGTTGGCTCTTCGGCCGAGGCCTCATCGCTGGGCCGGGGCCCGTGTTGTTGGCTCTTCGGCCGAGGCCTCATCGCTGGGCCGGGGCCCGTGTTGTTGGCTCTTCGGCCGAGGCCTCATCGCTTAGCCGGTTCCCGGCCGGCGGTAGACCTCGGTGCCGCCGATGACGGTGGCGTCGATGCGGACCTCGCCGATGCCGTCACGATCCACGGTGAGCAGGTCGTCGCCCAGGACCACGAAGTCGGCCAGCATGCCGGGGGCGAGCCGGCCCTTGCGGTCGTCCTCATGGGCGGCGTGGGCCGAGCCCAGGGTGTAGGCGGCCACGGCTTCGAGCACGTTGAGGGCCTCCTCGGGGACGAACGGCTCCCCTGAGGCCGTCTTCTGGTTGACCATGTCGTGGATACCGAGCAGGGGCGCGCCCTTCACCACCGGTCGGTCGGAGGACCCGGGCAGGGGGATCCGGCGTCGCAGGAACGAGGCCTGCCGGTAGGCATCGGGGGTGCGGTGGGCGCCGAGGGCGTCCCTCATGCCGTCACCGATCTCCGAGATGAACCGGCCCTGGGGCACGGGGATCACGCCGACCCGGGCCACCTTGTCCACCAGCTCGTCGGCGATGACCCCGCAATGCTCGATCCGGTGCCGCGGGTCGACCCGGGGGAACCGCTCCTGGGCCTCGGCGTAGGCGTCGAGCACCGTGGCCACCGCCCGGTCGCCGATGGCGTGGGTGCACACCTGCCAACCGGCGCGGTGGGCGTCGATGATCCGGCGGCGGAGCACGTCCGGCTCGGTCTGGAAGAAGCCGCAGTTGCAGCCGCCGCCCTCGTAGGGGTCGAACATGGCCGCGGTCCGGCCGATCAGCGAACCGTCGGAGAAGATCTTGGTGCCGCCGATACGGAGCCATTCGTCGCCGAAATGGCTAGTCAGGCCCCCGTCGAGGGCAAAGCTCGGGGGGTCGTCCCCGTGGGTCTCCAGGTGGTGGAGGGCTTCCACCGCGATCAACAGGTTGATCCGGGGGGCCAACACCCCCCGGCGACGGGCCTCCTGCCAGGCCCGGAGCTCGGTATCGGCGTGGGCCACCAACCCGGCCCCCACCCCGGCCTCGGTGGCCGAAGTGACCCCCTCGGCCACATAGCGTTCGCTGGCTCGGCCGATGGCGGCCACCATGGCGTCGGTGGACATCGGGTAGGTCAGGGCGCGCACCAGTGACTGGGCCTGCTCCTGGATGAGGCCGTTGGGTTGCCCGTCGTCCCCGGTCACCATCGCTCCGCCGGAGGGGACCGGGGTGTCGCCGATGTCGGCCAGGACGAGGGAGTTGACCGTGCACATGTGGCCGGAGGTGTGTCGCAGCCACACCCGGTGCCGGGGGGCCACCGCGTCGAGCTCGGCGGCGGTGGGGTGGCGCCGTTCCGCCAGCTTGTTCTGGTCGTAGCCGGAACCGATCAACCACCGCCCCTCGGGCACGGTGGCCGCCCGCTCGCCGATGGCGCGGCAGATGTCGGCCACGGAGCCGATCGGCGGGGACTTCAGCCGCACGTCGTCGAGGCCGTTGCCGTAGCTGAGCATGTGGTTGTGGGCGTCGTTGAAACCCGGGATCACCCGGCGGCCAGCCAGGTCGTGCACCACCGGGGCGGCGAACACGTCGGTCAGCTCGGTGTCGCCGGTGGCCACGATCCGGCCGCCCAGCACCGCGATCACGGACGCTTCGGGCCGGGACGGGTCCTGGGTGTGGACGGCCCCGTTCACGAACAGGGCGTCGACCTCGACGGCCATCTCAGCGCCCCGGTGGCCGGTGGTGCCGGATGGGGCGCTCCATCCGGGCGAACTCGGGCCAGGTCGACCAGGACGGCCCGGCCTCGAAGCCTCCGTCCACCACGAAGTGCTGACCGGTGATCCACCCGGAGTCGTCACTGGCCAGGAACAGGGCCATGGCGGCGATGTCGGACGGTTCCCCGACCCGGCCCATCGGCTGGGCCCGGGCCGACACGTCCCGCATCTGCTGGAGGCGGGCGTCGTCGGCGTCGGGCCGTCCCGCGGCCAGTGGGGTGGCGATGAACCCGGGGCAGATGGCGTTGACCCGGACGTTGTCCTCGCCCAGTTCGAGGGCCACCGACGAGGTGAGGTGGATGACGGCGCACTTGGCCGTCGAGTACAGGTGGGGGGCGTAACCGGCGCGGAGCCCGGCCACGCTGGCGGTGGAGATGATCGAGCCCGAGCCCTGTGCCTGCATCACCGGGGCAGCGTGCTTCATACCCAGGAACACGCTCTTGAGCAGCACGTCCATGGTCAGGTCGTAGTCCTCCACCGAGGTCTTGGCGATTGGCCCGAGCGCCCCACCGAAGCCGGCGTTGTTGAACAGGCAGTCCAGACGCCCCCAGCGGTCGGTGGCCTCGGCAATCATGGCCGCCACCTGCTCCTCCTGGCTCACGTCGGTGGGGAGGAAACCGGTGGCGTCGCCGAGCTCGGCCTCCAGCGCCTTGCCCTTGTCGGCGTCGAGGTCGCAGATGAGGACCCTGGCCCCCTCGGCCACGAAGCGGCGGACGGTGCCGGCCCCGATGCCGCTGGCCCCACCGGTGATGATGGCCACCTTGCCGTCGAGCTGTCCCACGTCTATCCCCTTTCCGGGCCCGGACGTCCGGGCCTGATTCGGGTTCTAGCCCACCAACCGGGCCGGATGCGAACGCGCCCGGGCCGCCCCGGTACCGCCATCATCGCCGTCGGTGGTCACATCAGCCGTCGGTGGTCACAACAGTCGCCGGTCGGCGGCCCAGCGGGCCAGCTCGTTACGACTGGACAGTTGCAGCTTGCGGAGGACCGCGGACGCGTGGGTCTCGACGGTCTTGATGGAGATAGACAGGCGGCGGGCGATCTCCTTGTAGGCGTAGCCCCGGGCCAGGAGCCGCATGACCTCCTGTTCCCGGGCGGTCAGCCGGTCCAGATCGGGATCCGCGGCGGTGTCGACGTCGGCGGCGAAGGCGTCGAGCACGAATCCGGCCAGTCGGGGGGAGAAGACGGCGTCGCCCTCGGCCACCCGGGCGATGGCGTCGGCCAGGGTTGGGCCGTCGATCGTCTTGGTTACGTAGCCGCGGGCCCCGGCCCGGATGGTCTGGATGACGTCCTCGGCGGCATCGGACACCGACAGGGCCAGGAAGGCGGTGGTCAACCCCCGCCGGACCGTGCCCTGGATGACGGCGGCCGCGTTCCCACCCGGGAGGTGGACGTCGCACACCACCACGTCGGGACGGCAGGCCGCGATCACCTCCACCGCCTCGGCCACGTCGGCGGCCTCGCCCACCACCTCGACGTCGGGGTCCACCAGCCCGTCCAGTTCGGCTCGTACGCCGGCCCGGACCAGGCCGTGGTCATCGACCAACACCACACGGATCACGGGTCCTCCCGTTCATGCTCGTCGGGGCCGTCGTGCTCGAGGGGGATGCTCAGCTCCACCTCGGTGCCCGCCCCCGGGGCGGAGACGATCTCGGCCCCGCCCCCGGCCCGGGACATCCGGGCCCGTATCGACTGGTTGATGCCCTGCCGGTCCTCGGGCACGGTGGCCGGGTCGAAACCGGCCCCGGTGTCCCGCACGAACACCTCGACCCGATCGGGGAACCGTTCGAGGAAGACGTCTACCTTGGCGGCGCCGGAGTGCTTGGCCGCGTTGACGACCGCCTCCCGGGTGGCCGCCACCAGGTCCTCGATGGCGGGTCGGACCGGTTCGACCAGATCACCCACGGCCACGACCTCTACGGTCACGTCGTAGACCCCCTCCACGTCGGAGGCCATCGCCTCGAGCACCGAGCCGAGGCGGAGGGTGCCGGCCTCGACGGCCTGTTCCCCGCGGTACAACCAGGCCCGGAGTTCTCGCTCCTGCCGGCGGGCGAGCTGGGCGGTCCGGTTCGGCTGGTCGGCGTGCCGCTGGATGAGGGTGAGGGTCTGGAGCACCGAGTCGTGGAGGTGGGCGGCCATCCTGGCCCGTTCGTCGGCCCGGACCCGTTCCTGCCGCTCGTGATCGAGGTCGGCCCCGATCCGGGTCAGGGCCGGGGCGGCCAGGACGCCGACGCCGACGATCACGGCCAGGGCGACGACCAAGATCAGCACGGCGTCGGTCAGGTCGGCCGACAGGGCCAGGAAGCCGATGATGCCGGCCAGGCCGATCAGGATCCCGGCCCCGGTGCGGGCTACGGAGGAGATACCGCCCTCGTCCTGCAGGCGGGTCCAGGTGATGAGGAGCCCGACGAGGAGGAACCCGGCGGGGACGATCAGGCGGCCGCTGGCCCCCGGCCCGGCCACCGTGGCCAGTACCACCAGCCCCACCACGACCATGGCTATCGCGACATGGCGTTGGGTGGCGTCCGCCGCCTTCGGTTGGGGCGGTCCGCTGGGCGGCCAGCGTCGGGAACCGAGCCTGACCCCGAGCCAGGCCCCCAGGTAGAGGACCAGGCCCCACCCGTTGGCCAGGGTCAACAGGACGAATGACACCCGGACCATCAGCGGGTCGACGCCGAGCTCCCGGGCGATCCCGGCCGAAACCCCGGTGAACCAGCGGTCGTCCCGGTCGATCACGGGAACCTGCCACCGGGCCGACGTCGACCCCCGGTCGGCGGTGGGCGGACCGGGCTCACCGACCTGGTCGGTGGGGGAGGGTGGGGGGAGCGGATTCACTGGTTGCATGGTGGCAGGTATGCGCCCCGCTTCCCATCGGGGATCACCCCGACCCCCTCAGGGGTGGTCAGGGTTCCATCAGGGTGACCCCCGATACCGCCGGTCGGTGCGGCGGATGATGATGCAGCCATGACCGACGAACCGTTCCCCCCCAACCCCGACGACCCGGGCCGTCAGTCGGACCCCGCCACTGGCGGCTCGACGTCCGATGACGACCCCTGGGCGGTAACCGAGCCCACGCCGGCTGTCGCGACCGGCCCCGACGCCGCCGACACCGATGCTGACGCCGAGGCCGGGCCCGACTGGGTGGGGCCACCACCGCCCCGCCCCCCCGGCCCGGCCTATAGCCCCACCCGGCGCCTGGTCCGGGACCCGAACGGTGTGTTGGGTGGGGTCGCCTCCGGGGTGGCCCACGTCTACGGCTTCGACGTCTCGCTGGTGCGCCTAGTGTTCGTCCTGCTCGCCTTCTCCACCGGGATCGGCTTCCTCGCCTACCTGGCCGCCTGGCTGATCATCCCCCGGGCCACCTACTGGCCCCCGGCCCCGGCGCCCAGCTCGGGTCCGTCGTCCCTGAGGGGCCGTGACGGCCTCCTCCTCGCCGTCGCGGTCACCATCGCCCTGATCGGTCTCGCCAGTTCGGGGTGGCCCGGGAGCGTGGTGGCCGCGGTGGTCCTCGTCGGGGTCGGCGTCGTACTCCTCAACCGGACCCCCGCCCCGGTCCAGGTGTCGGCCGGCCAGGGGGTGGCCGTGACGGTGGCCTCGGCCGCCACCGACACCGCCGACGTCACGGGCACCGCCGGGTCCGGGCCGGACGGCACCGGGCCGGCCGGCGAACCGACCGGCCGGTCCGGCGGAGGCGCCATCCCCCCGCCCTACGACCCCGCCTACGCGGCCTACAGCCAGCCGGTGCCGCCCCGTCGCCGGGGGTGGGGCTGGATTGTCCTGGTGATCATGCTTGGGGCGGGCACCGTGATCGCCGCCTCCCTGGTTGCCGTGGCCGGGCTGGCCGTGCGGTACGACTACCGTGACGGCGCCACCATCGACATGATGCCCGCCACCGTCGGCGAGCTGCCGGCCGTCATCGACGAGGACCGAGGCATGGTCACCGTGGACCTGCGGGACCTCGACGGCGAGGACCTCCTCGTCGACGGCCGGCCCCGGTCGCTCGACATCAACCTCCGCGCCGGCGAGGTCGACGTCATCGTCCCCGACGACATCGAGGTGACTGTCAACGCCGACAGCTCGGTCGGGGCGATCGACGTGTTCGACGAGATCGACGACGGGCTGGACAACCGGGTTGTCTACTCCGACCCTGGGCCGATCGAACTGCGGCTGAACATCGACGTCGGGGCCGGAGACATCGAGGTCCTCCGGGGCTGATCACCCCGGCACTCCCCCCCACCGGTCAGAACGGGCACCGCCCCGGCCTGGATATCCCAGGCCGGGGCGGTGCCCGTTTTCGGTCGTACCGGTGCCGGTGCTCCCGGCACCGGGCTCTCAGCCGGCGGCCGCGATGGCGGTCCACACGGTCTGGGCCGTCAGGGGCATGTCGATGTGCTTCACCCCGAGATGGGAGACGGCGTCCACCACCGCGTTCTGGATCGCCGGGGTGGAGCCGATGGTGCCCGACTCACCGATGCCCTTGGCCCCGAGCGGGTTGCGGGGGCTGTCGGTCTGGGTGTTCGACGTCTCGAACGAGCACAGCTCGGCCGCTGATGGGATGGCGTAGTCCATCAGGTTCGAGGTGATGGGGTTGCCGTCGGAATCGTAGGAGACGATCTCGTACAGGGCCTGGGCCGCACCCTGGGCGATGCCGCCGTGCTGCTGGCCGGTGACGAGGAGCGGGTTGAGGATGCGGCCGCAGTCGTCCACGGCGACGTGGCGGATCATCTCCACCCGGCCGGTCTCGGAATCGACCTCGACCACCGAGACGTGGGACCCGAAGGGGAAGGTGGAGTCGGTGCCGTCGAAGTCGAGCTCGTGGGCCAGGCCCGGCTCCATGCCGGCGGGACGCCGGGCAGCGTCGTTCGATGCGGCCACCAGATCGGGCCACGACACCGCCGAGGTGGGCACCCCGGCCACCTGGAGGCCACCGGCACCGGTCACGATGTCGTCCTCGCTGGCTTCCAGCAGGTGGGCGGCCAGCGTCTTGGCCTTGGCCAGCACCGTCTCGGAGGCCACGTGGACCGCGGAACCCGCGGTCTGCAGGGACCGGGAACCCATCGTGCCCGAACCCCGGGGGATCTCGTCGGTGTCGGACTGGACTAGGACCACGTCGTCCATGGCCACGCCGAGCATGTCGGACACGATCATCGAGAACGCCGTCTGGTGGCCCTGCCCGTGGGCGCTGGTGCCGACGTAGGCGCTGACGGTGCCGTCGGGGTTCACCTCGACCTTGCCGTACTCCACATGCAGACCGGCCGGGGCGGTGACCTCCACGTAGGAGGACACCCCGATACCGAGCAGCTTCGGGTCACCGGACTGGCGGCGCTTGGCCTGCTCGGCCCGGAGGCTGTCGTAGTCGGCCGCGCTCAGGACGGCGTCGAGCGCCTTCTCGTATTCGCCCGAGTCGTAGTTGGCCCCGCCCAGGGTGGTGAGGGGGAAGTCCTCCGGCTGGAGGAAGTTGCGGCGACGGAGCTCGGCCGGGTCAATTCCGGTTTCGTCGGCGGCGACGTCGAGCACCCGCTCGAGGATCTGGGTGGCCTCGGGACGGCCTGCCCCCCGGTACGCCCCGGTGGTGGTGGTGTTGGTCACCACGGACCGGGCCCGGAAGCGGACCTTCGGGATGCGGTACACCCCCTGGATCATGGTCTGGGTGAAGACAGGCAGGAAGCCGCCGGTGGCCGGGTAGGAGCCGCCGTCGGCGACTACGTTGACGTCGAGGCCCACGATCAGACCGTCGGCGTCGAGGCCGACCCGGGCCGAGAGCACCATGGCCCGCCCGTGCACCAGCGAGACCATGTTCTCGCTGCGTTCCTCGGTCCACTTGACCGGCCGGCCGGTCTCGATGGCCAGCTTGGCGGTGATGAAGAACTCGACGTAGGCCCCCGCCTTGGGGCCGAAACCGCCGCCCACGGTGGGGGCGGCCACCCGGAGCTTGGACGGATCGAGACCGAGCTGGGCCACCAGCACGTCCCGCACCGCGATCGGGTTCTGGCTGGGGATCCACACGGTGAGGTGGTCGTCGCCGTCGGGGATGGCCACGCAGCCGTTGGGCTCCATGGGCACACCGGCCAGGCGCTGGCTGGCCATCTTCACCTCGGAGACCGTGGCCGCCCCGACGAGGGGGTCCTCGTCGTCGCCGATGCCGGTCTCGAACACCACATTGCTGCCGTGTTCCTCGAACAGGACCGCGCTGGACGGGTCGGCGGCGGCCTCGATGTCGACCACGGCGGGCAGGGGGTCGTAGTCCACCACCACCGCCTCGGCCGCGTCGACCGCCTGGGCCTGGGTCTCGGCCATGACCACGGCGACGATGTCACCGACCTGGCGAACCTTGCCCTTGGCCAGCGGCGGCCGGGCGAACGCCGGGGGGAACATGGCGAAGCCGAGGAACGGCTCCAGCGCCAGGGTGTCGGCGGTCCACACCCCGACCACGCCCGGCATGCCCTCGGCGTCGCCGGTGTCGATGTCACCGATGGTGGCGTGGGCGAACGGCGACCGGACGAAGAAGACGTGACCGACCCCGGGCACATCGAGATCGTCGTAGTATCTGTCGGTCCCGGTCAGCAGGGTCGGGTCTTCGCGCCGGATCACTGCGTTGCCGAGAATCGAGCCCTCTACTGGCATGAACTGCTCCTTCGAGTGGTCGCGGTCGACGACCGGTTGTTGGTTCCGTCCTCGGTGGATTCTGCCCCGGATCGGAGGCCGCCGTCAGCTTCGCCGTCGAATACCGGATCGGTGGCCGGCAACTGGCCCGTCTCGGCCAGCCAGCGCTCGTATCGTTCCGGCTCTATCCAGGCCCCGGTGGCCATGGCGAACCGGCGGGCGGCCGGGGCCATCAGCTCGGTCCGCCCCGCCCGGGCCGCCGTGGACGACACATGGCCGTAGGCGCTCCCCGCACCGCCCGGGCAGGGGTGGTTACGAGCCAGTTCGAGGCGGACCCCGGCGGGCACGACCAGCGGGTGACGGGGGGCCACAGCGGGTTCGGGCAGGGCGGCCAGGGCGGCGTCGCGGCTGGTGGGGTGGGGCGGCTCGTACCAGTGGAGCTCCTGGATCTGGTGCCATTTGTCGGCGCCCATGATCACCACGTCGTAGCCGGCGGCGATGTCCACCAGGCGCCGGTGCTCAGTGACGGCGACCTCGAGCCAGGCGTGGTCGGAGACGGTGGCCTCGAGCACCCGGTGGCGGTGGGCGAACAGGGGGCGGGCCACCGCCGCCTTGCCCAGGACATCGGCGCTGTGCACCAGCACGACCCGATCCAGGTTGCGCTGCTCCTTAGCCGCCCGGGCGATGGCCAGGTGGGCCACGGTGGGTGGATTGAACGAGCCGGGGTACACACCGATTCGGGCCATGGGGGTCCAGGATGGCACGCGGGGGTGAGGGCGGGTCGTCCCGGCCGGGCCGGACACCCCTGGTCCCCGTCCCGGTGGGGTCGGGCCCACCGCGGCCCCGGTGGCCCCGGTGCCGGGGGGTCCGGCGCCTCCGCCACACCCCGGCGGGCTAGCGTTGACGCTCGTGTCCGGAGCGGTCGGGATGAGGGGTGCAGCGGTCCGGACACGATCCGGTGGGCCCGCCGCGGCCCCGGCCGCGGTCGAACCCCTGGCCGTGCTGACCACGGCCGACTTCGTGGACGAACTCCACCGGCGGCTCGCCGCCGCCCGCCACCGGATCTCGATCCAGCTGATGACCTTCGATGGCGACCGGTCCGGACAGGCGGTGGCCGAGGCCCTGATCGCCGCGGCCGGCCGTGGGGCGGAGGTGCGGGTCCTGCTCGACTGTTTCGTCGAACGGTTCGTCAGCGATGCCCCGGTGAGGCGCCGTGAGGTTCGGGCCGAGCACCGGGCCACCCTGGCCATGTACCGCCGCCTGGAGGCGGCCGGCGTGGATCTGCGGTACACCCACCCCAACGGTCGGTTCCGCCAGTTCGCCCTGGCCCGGAACCACAAGAAGATGTTCCTGATCGACCATCGAGCCTATCTGGGCGGGGTCAACGTGTCGGACCACAACTTCGGTTGGCACGACCTGATGGTGCGGATCGGGGATCCTCGGCTGGTGGCCTCGCTGGAGGCGGACTTCCGGGCCGGGTTCCGGGGCCGCCGCTACGACCTGGAGGGCCCGGCCGGCCGGCCGGCCGGCGGCGCCCCGCCCGGGTCCGGGGCGGCGTGGCTGGTCAGCAACCGGGCCGTGGAGCGGACGTTCGACGAGATGGTGGCCAACGCCCGGCGACGGGTGGTGGTGGCCTCCCCCTACGCCATCGACCGGCACCTCGTGGCCGGGTTGGAGCGCAGCGCGGCGCCCCAACGCACCGTGGTGATCTCCGACGACAACAACTTCCGGATCCTGCGGGTCATCACCCCCCACCTCCAGCACCGTCTTGAGCGGGCCGGAGTGGCGGTGGCCGCCTACCGGCGGTTCTCGCACGCCAAGTTCCTCCTGGCCGACGACCGGCTGCTTGTCGGCTCCTCCAACTACGGCCGCCACAGCTTCTGGTGCAATCAGGAGATCGGCCTGGTGGTCGACGACCCCGGGTTCGTGGCTGACTTCGTCACCCGGATCCTCGAGGACAACCTCGGTTCGGCCGCCACCGGCCACCCGGCCCCGTCCCGGTGGCTGGGGGCCGGTGTGGCCATGGGCATGACCGGCTTCCTGCGGGCCTACGGGCGCTGGGTGGCGCCCCGGGTGCCGGCGCTGGCCGAACGGCGATGATCGCCGGCGACGGTAACCAGCCCGCCGCCGAAGACCAGGGGGACGGCAGTCGGTCCCGGCGGGCCCGGCTGCTTCCCCTGGTCGGCATCGCCGTGGTCGTGGCGGTGGTGGCCACGGGCACCTGGCTCCTGGGGATCCGGTTCGACGAACCGATGCTCCGGTTCATCGGGATGATGATCGGGGCCACCACCTTCGTCCCCCTGCCGGCCGACACCTTCGTCCTCGACGCGTCCCGCGTCCTGCCGCCGGTGGCGGTCGGCCTGACCGGCGGGGTGGTCAACACGGTGATGGTCCTGATCGAACGACGCTGGCTGCTGATCCTGATCAAGGACCCGGCCTTCGACCGGGTGGTCCGGTTCTTCGACACCAACCGGTGGGCCTCGTTCACCAGTGACCACATGTTCCTGGGGCTCCTCATCGGTGGCGCCTCCTTCATCCCGTTCGAGCCGTTCCGGCTGCTGGCCGTGGTGCGCAACTACCCGCCGTCCAGGTACGCGGCGGCCACGTTCCTGTCCCGCGGGGGCCGGTACCTGGTCCTGGCCCTGATCGGCCGCAAACTGCTCGAGATCGGCTGGCTGACCCAGGTCATCTGGATCACCCTCATCCTGTTCCTGGTGGGGATGGCCCGCTCCCTGGTCAAACTGATCCGCCATGACGCCTGACCGGTCGCCCGGCGACGCCGCCCCCGACCCGGTGGCCGAGGTGCTGGGCGCGTTGCATCCGCCCGTGACCGTGGACGACGGCCACGGGGTGGCCTGGTTCCGTCCCCGACCCGAGCACCGGGGCAACCCGGGGTGGCTGCACGGCGGCTTGGCCGCCACCCTGCTCGACCATGTCTCGGCCCGGACCGCGGCCGCCACCCTCGGCGGCGTGCCGGTGGTGACCGGCACCCTTGACCTCCGCTACCACCGGCCGGTCCCCCTCGACGGGGGTCTGTACCGGGTGGAGGCCCGGGTTGACCGGGCCCTGAAACGGGCGGTGCGGATCAGGGCCCGGATCCTGCCCCCCGACGGCACCGGCCGGCCCTTCGTGGCCGCGTCCGGGCTGTTCGTCATCCGGCCCGGGCCCCCGGGCTGATCCCGCCCGGGGGCTCCGGATCGGGGCCGCGGGGCGGTCGGTCTAGCCCTCGGCGGCCTTCCATTCGGCGAGGTGCACCGATTCGGTGCCGATCGTGGTGGAGGCGCCGTGGCCGGTGCGCACCCGGGTGGCGCCGGGCAGGGTGAAGAGGCGGTGCTCGATCGAGTCGAGGATCACCTCGTAGCTGGAGAACGACCGGCCGGTGGCGCCGGGGCCGCCCTGGAACAGGGTGTCGCCGCTGAACAGGACACCGTCGGCGGGCAGGTGGAGGCAGCAGCCACCGGGGGAGTGGCCCGGGGTGTGGATCACGGCCAGGTCGTGGCCGCCCACCGTGACGGTTTGACCGTCGGTGAGGGTGCCGTCGAACCGGCGGTCTGGGTAGACGACCTCCCACAGCATGGTGTCGTCGGGGTGCAGCAGGATCGGGGCCCCGGTCTCGTCGGCCAGGGCGGCGGCCGCGTTGATGTGGTCGTTGTGACCGTGGGTGCAGACCACCGCCCTCAGGCGCCGGTCGCCGATGCCCTCGAGGATGGGTCGGTGGTCGTGGGCGGCGTCGATCACCACCACCTCGCGGTCGTCGCCGATGATCCAGACGTTGTTGTCGACCTCGAAGTCCTGGCCGTCGAGGCTGAACACCCCGGAGGTGACGACATGGTCGATCCGGGCCTCACTCACAGCATCACCACCGAGCGGAGCACTTCGCCCTTCTCCATCTTGTGGAACGCCTCCTCCACCTCGTCGATCCCGATCGTCTCCGAGACGAAGCCGTCGAGGTTGAGGCGGTCCTGGAGGTAGAGGTCGATCAGCATGGGGAAGTCCCGGCTCGGGAGGCAGTCGCCGTACCAGCTCGACTTGAGGGCCCCGCCGCGGCCGAACACCTCGATCAGGGGGAGCTCGATCGACATCGTCGGGTTCGGCACCCCGACCAGGACGACGGTGCCGGCCAGGTCGCGGGCGTAGAAGGCCTGCTCGTAGGTCTGGGGAAGACCCACGGCCTCGATGGCCACGTCGACACCGTGGCCGCCGGTGAGTTCCCGGATGGCCTCGACGGGATCGATCGTGGACGAGTTGACGGTGTGGGTGGCCCCGAACCGGGTGGCCCATTCGAGTTTCCGGTCGTCGATGTCGACGGCGATGATGGTGGTGGCCCCGGCCAGGCGGGACCCCTCCAGGGCCGCGTTGCCCACCCCGCCGCAGCCGAACACGGCCACCGAGTCACCCCGGGTCACCTGGCCGGTGTTGACGGCGGCGCCGATCCCGGCCATCACGCCACAGCCCAGCAACCCGGCCGCCTCCGGCGGGGCCGCCGGGTCCACCGGGGTGCACTGGCCGGCGGCCACGAGGGTCTTGTCGCAGAAGGCGCCGATGCCCAGGGCCGGACTCAGCTCCGTGCCATCGGTCAGGGTCATCTTCTGGGTGGCGTTGTGGGTGTTGAAGCAGTACCAGGGCCGGCCCTTGAGGCAGGCCCGGCACTCGCCGCACACGGCCCGCCAGTTGAGGATCACGTAGTCACCGGGGGCGATCTCGGTGACCCCCTCGCCCACGGCCTCGACCAACCCGGCGGCCTCGTGGCCGAGCAGGAACGGGAACTCGTCGTGGATGCCGCCCTCGCGGTAGTGGAGATCGGTGTGGCAGACGCCGCAGGCTTGGATGTCGACCACGGCCTCCCCGGGGCCGGGGTCGGGAATCACGATGGTCTCTACCGTGACCGGTTCACCCTTGGCCCTGGCGATGACTCCTCGAACTTCCTGTGGCATGGTCCTGCCTCCGATTTCACGTGGTCCCACGGCCACCCGCTCCACCCGGGTGCACCTTGGGACAACCTACCGCGCCCGGACCGGGGTGGCCGGGGCCGTCGTCGCCGACGGCGGGCGGGTGCAGCGGACTGGCTGTCGGGCCACGTGGCTGGGTACTCTCGCGGCCGTTGTGAGTGACCAGACTGCCGTACCGTTCTCCCTCCGAACCGAGATCCTGGCCAGCACCGATGGTGAGCCGGTGGCCGTGCACCACCTCGGGGGTGACGGCCCACCCCTCGTGCTCGGCCACGGCAACGGTCTCAACGCCGGCATGTGGGCCGCCGCCGTACCCCATCTGCGGGAACGATTCAGCTGTTACGGGGTGGACCTGCGGGGCCACGGTGTCTGCCGGCCCGTCGACCCCGACTACGCGATCACCTGGGAGCAGTTCGCCGCCGACGTCATCACCGTGATCGACCACCTCGGCGGGCCCGTGGCCTACGCCGGGCACTCCCTGGGCGGGGCCACCGGAACCGAGGCCACCCTCCAGCGGCCGGACCTGATCTCCGGTCTCTGGCTGTTCGAACCGATCCTGTTCACCGCCGACCGGCCGGCCGCCGACGGCCCGTCCATGCTGGTGGAGGCCACCGTGCGGCGGCGGATGGAGTTCGACTCGGTGGACGATGCGGTGAACCGGCTCGGCTCGAAACCCCCGTTCAACCGGTGTGACCCGGTGGCGGTACGGGAGTACCTGACCATCGGCACCTTCCCGGTGCCCGGCGGGGTCCGGTTGTCGTGTGACCGGAAGGACGAGGCCCGGGTGTTCGCCGGGACCAGCCCCGTCGACTTCGACCGGCTGGCCGGTGTGAGCGTCCCCGTACGGGTGGTGCGTGGGGGTAGCGCCGACGCAGCCAACGCCGGCCCGGCCGATTTCGCCCCGTTGGTGGCCAAGGTGTTCGGCGTCGACTTGGAGGAGCACGCCCCCCTGTCGCACTTCGGCCCGATGGAGGACGGCGCCCTGATCGCCCGGTCCATCATCGACCACTTCGGCGCCTAGACGAGGGCTGGACGGCCCGTCCCCCGGGCCCCCGTCCCGGGAACACAGGCCTCGCCCCGGAACACAGGCCTCGCCCCGGAACACAGGCCTCGCCCCGGAACACAGGGCCAGCGGGCCCGCCCCCGGGTCGGTCAGGCCATCTGGTTGCGGAGGAAGGTGCCCATCTCCGCGAGGGCCTTGTCGGCCTCGGGCATGGCTCCCGCGCACACCTGGAAGACGTGCTGCATCTCCGGGAAGACCACCAGTTCGGCGGCCACCCCGCTGGCCTGGAGGCGTTCGGCCAGTCGGACCGAGTCGGCCAGCAGGACCTCGTGATCGCCGACCTGGATCAGGATCGGGGGCAGGCCGGTGAGATCGGCGTGGAGGGGGGCCGCGGTGGGGTCCCGCGGGTCGCGTCCCTGGAGGAAATCCTCGGCCGCGGCCCGGCTCGAGTCGGCGTCGATGATCAGGTCGAGCTCGGCCCGCGATTCGAAGGTGTCACCGACGGCCTCGAGGTCGACCCACGGGGACATGAGGGCGGCGGTCTTCGGCATCGGGCCCCCGGCCGCCCGCAGGGCCAGGAGGGTGAGCATGCACAACCCTCCTCCCGCCGAGTCTCCGGACAAGGCGATCCCCTCGGGCGCGTATCCCGCGGCGAGCAGCCAGCGGAAGGCGGCCACCGCGTCCTCGACCTGGGCTGGGTGGGGGTGCTCGGGGACGAGCCGGTAGTCGATGGCCAGGCCGCGGCATCCGGCCGCCGAGGCGAGGTGGCCGATCATCGCCCGGTGGCTGTTCACCGAGCACGTCCGGTAGCCGCCGCCGTGGAAATAGAGGATCACCCGTCCATCCGACGCGCCGGCCGGGATGATCCACTGGCCGGGGATGCCGTCGACGTCGACGGGTTCGTAGGTCACCCCGGGGGGTGGGCCCGTCATCGCCCCGAACTGTTCACCGGCCGCTCGTTGCTCCTCGAGCGTCGGGTCGGCGCCCGTCATCTGCTGTCGAAGTTGTCGGAACAGATCGAACGTTGCCTCTGCCTCTGGACTGGCCATGGTTCTTCCTCCGGTGGCTTGACCTGGATGAGGTCACCTGAGAGTAAGCCAGTACTTACTGGCGTCCAAGGGTGATGTGGCCGCACGGACGAGCGACGTCGGCATTGAGGTAAGCACCTACTTGCTAGTGCGGGGTCCGCCGCGTAGGGTTCGTTTCGGGGAGACCGAACCTTTGGGAGGAGGCGATCGTGACCGATCGCGTGGAAGAGATGGAAGAGATGGACCGCGGCTCAGCGAGCCGTACGGGGACCGGTGGGGTGGACGAGGTCCTCGCCGACCTGAACCCCGACCTGAACGTGGACCTGGAGGAGATCCGGTCCCGCTACCGGCACGAGCGCGACAAGCGGCTCAGGCCAGACGGCGAGCAGCAGTACCTGGAGACCGCGGGACGGTTCGAGCACTACGCCACCGATGATCCGCACGCCCCGACTAAGGCGGAGCGGGAACCCCTCACCGACGAGGTCGAGGTGGTCGTGGTGGGCGGCGGGTTCAGCGGCATGCTGGCCGCAGCCCGGCTGATCGAGGTCGGGATCCGGGACGTGCGGATCGTCGAGGCCGGGGCGGATTTTGGAGGTACCTGGTACTGGAACCGCTACCCCGGTGCCCAGTGCGACATCGAATCGTACTGCTACCTGCCGTTGCTGGAGGAGACCGGCTACATGCCGAGGGAGAAGTACTCCTACGCGCCGGAGATATTCGAGCATTCCCGCCGGATCGGGGAGCGGTTCGGCCTCTACGATCTGGCCTGCTTTCAGACGAGGGTAGCCAGCCTCGAGTGGTCGGCCGACCTGGATCGGTGGCTGGTGAACACCGATCGGGGGGACCGGATGCGGGCCCGCTTCGTGATCGTGGCCACCGGTCCGGCGAGCCGCCCGAAACTGGCCAACATCCCCGGGATGGAGACGTTCCGGGGTCACACGTTCCACACCAGCCGGTGGGACTACGACTACACCGGAGGCGACCACGCCGGGAACCTCTCTCGGTTGGCCGACAAGCGGGTGGCCATCATCGGAACCGGAGCATCGGCGATCCAGTGCGTCCCCCACCTGGGTGCCGCCGCCCGCGAGCTCTACGTCTTCCAGCGGACGCCGTCGTCGGTGGACGAGCGGGGCAACCGGCCGACCGATCCCGCCTGGGCCTCGTCCCTGTCGCCGGGGTGGCAACGCCGTCGCCGGGAGAACTTCAACGCCATCGTCATCGGCCTGCCCTTCGAGGAGGACCTGGTGAACGACGGCTGGACGGCGATCTTCCGCGACCTCCAGACCATGGCCCCCCTGGCGGCCGACGCCGACGACGGGGAGGGGACCGGGCACACGGTCGAGGAGACCGCCCTGTTGGCCGAGATCGCCGACGCCCGGAAGATGGACCAGGTCCGGGCTCGAGTGGACCGGTACATCGACGACCCGGCCACGGCCGAGGCCCTGAAGCCGTGGTACCGCCAGTTCTGCAAGCGACCGACCTTCAACGACGACTACCTGCCGACCTTCAATCGACCCAACGTCACCCTGGTTGACACCAGCCCGACGAGGGGGGTGGAGCGCATCACCCCGGACGGGGTCGTGGCCGACGGCGTCGAGTACGCGGTTGACTGCATCATCTACGCCACCGGTTTCGAGATCGGTACCCGGCTCGACCGTCGGATCGACTTTGACATCCTCGGCGAGGGCGGCCGGTCGATCTTCGACCACTGGTCGGAGGGGATCCGCACCCTGCACGGCCATTCGAGCCGGGGGTTCCCCAACTGGTTCTTTATCGGCATCGGTCAGAACGGTCTGTCGGTGAACATGACCTCGATGTTCGACGACCAGGCCCGCCACGTCGCCTACCTCATCTCGGAGGTCAAGGCCCGGGGAGCCATCACGGTGCAGCCGACGGCGGCCGGCGAGGAGGCCTGGGTGGCGGAGATCCGGAAATGGGCTATGACGGCCAACGACTTCACCGAATCGTGCACCCCCGGTTACTACAACAGCGAGGGCACCTTCGGTTCCGCCGTCGGCACCCTCGCCGGCGAGGCGTACGCCCCGGGGGCCAACGCCTTCAACGCCCTGCTGGCCCGGTGGCGGGACGACGGCGACCTGGCCGGGCTGGAGCTCGCCGCCGGGGAGGGGCCCGGGACCGGGTGATGGTCGAGGCCTAGTCCGGGGCTAGGTCGGTCGGACGTTGAACCCGCCGTAGAGGATCTGCCTGGTGAGCTCCCTGACGACGACATCGTCGTCAGGGAGCCGCTCGCCGCCGATCAGGTCGTCGTCGAAGATCGCGGTGGCCAGGATCATGGCGATGGCGGATCCGGCGGCCACCGGGACGTTCATGTCGGAGGTGTCCACCCCGAGACGGTCGAGGCGGGCCGGCATCACCGTGGTGGTCAGCTCCTGCAGGGCGGCCCGCACCCGCCCACCGGCGGGGTGGGAGGCCATCACCTCCGGCTCGAAGTAGCTGGTGGCCAGGGCGGTGAGGACCAGGCCCCGGTTCGCCCGGGCGGTTCGGTAGACGGTTCCGGTGAACTCCTCCTGGGCTTCCACCGAGTCATCGAGGTTCGACCTGTCTCCCGCCCACGCCACCCACCGTTCGAGGAAGTCGGCCATGGGTGCCAGCACGGCCTCCCCGAACAGGTAGGCCTTGGAGCCGAAGTTGCGGAACAGGAGGGTCTCGGCCACGTCGGCGGCGGTGGCGATCTCACGGGTGGTCGCCCGGGGGTAGCCCTTCGCAGCGAAGACAGCCCGGGCAGCGCCGAGGACGAGCTCCCGGACCTGGCCGGGGGCCCGACGGCCCCGGCGGGTGGGCGGCCCCGAAGGTCCGACCCCAGATTCCCGCCGGGCGTTGGTCTCGCCTGTGCCCGTCATGAAATCCTCCCCCTTCGCGCCTCCTCGGGATCGGAATCGACGATGAGCCTCATTGCGGTCACCCTATTGGCCGTCGTGGCCCGGTGACACCGGCGCCGGTCCGGCCGGCCTATGACCCGCCGATCCCCGCCCGCCCGAGTGGACCGGGCGGCCCAAACCTGGTGCGATGGAAGGGCGGGCGTCCACGGGACCCGATGTGGGTCCGAGTCGCACCATCAGAGACCAATCCGGCGGCGAAGCCAGGTATCGGCACGCTCTGGTATCACCACCGACCCGCCACCCCAACGACATCAACGGAGATCTCAATGTCAACCGACGCGTTCAGCAACCCTCACAACGGCCAGGTCTACATCAACGGCGAATGGGGCAACTCCGGCTCCGCCCTCACCATCGACGTGATCAACCCGTCGACCGAGCAGGTGATCGCCACCATCCCCAACGGCAACAGCGACGACGTCGACCGAGCGGTGGCCGCGGCCCGCACCGCCTTCGAGTCGTTCTCCCAGACCAGCGTCGCAGACCGCATCGCCCTCATGGAGCGGATCATCGAGGCCTACAAGGCCCGCATCCCCGACCTCGCCGCGGCGGTGACCGCCGAGATGGGTGCCCCCACCATGCTGGCCCAGCGGGCCCAGGCGCCGTCCGGCCTCGGTCACTTCCTAGCCACCCTGGAGGCTCTCAAGGCCTACGAGTTCGAAGATACGATCGGCACCACCCTGGTGGTGTCGGAACCCATCGGGGTGTGCGGCTTCATCACCCCGTGGAACTGGCCCCTCAACCAGATCGGCGCCAAGGTGGCCCCGGCCATCGCCACCGGTTGCACCATGGTGCTCAAGCCGTCGGAGGTGGCGCCGCTCAACGCGGTGATCTTCGCCGAGATCATGGCCGAGGCCGGCGTCCCTGACGGGGTGTTCAACCTGGTCCAGGGGGACGGGCTGTCGGTCGGGGTGCCCCTGTCGTCGCACCCCGGGGTCGACATGATGTCCTTCACCGGTTCCACCCGGGCCGGCATCGAGGTGGCCCGCAACGCCGCCCCGTCGGTGAAGCGGGTGGCCCAGGAGCTGGGCGGCAAGTCGGCCAACATCCTGCTCGACGACGTCGACCTCGGTGAGGTCATCCCCCGTGACCTGTTCGGCATGTGCATGAACTCCGGCCAGTCCTGCAACGCCGGTTCCCGGATGCTGGTGCCGGCCGACAAGATGGACGAGGCGGCCAAGCTGGCGGCGGCCACCGCCGAAGGCATCACCGTGGGCGACCCGACCGCGGATGGCACCGCCATCGGGCCGGTCGTGTCCGAGGCCCAGTTCCTCAAGATCCAGGCCCTGATCCAGAAGGGGATCGACGAGGGGGCCACCCTGGTGGCCGGTGGTACCGGCCGCCCTGACGGGCTCGACAACGGCTACTACGTCAAGCCGACCGTGTTCGCCAACGTCAGCAACGACATGACCATCGCCCGGGAGGAGATCTTCGGTCCGGTGATCTGCCTGATCGGCTACGGCGACACCGACGAGGCCGTGGCCATCGCCAACGACACCGACTCCGGCCTGTCCGGCTACGTGTCCTCCCCCGACGTCGACCGGGCCCGGGGCGTGGCCCGCCGGCTCCGGACCGGCATGGTCCACCTCAACGGTGCCCCGCTCGACAACAAGGCCCCGTTCGGCGGCTACAAGCAGTCCGGCAACGGCCGCGAGTTCGGCGGCCACGGAATGAAGGAGTTCCTCGAGGTCAAGTCGATCTTCGGCTCCGAAGCCGGGTAGGAGCGGCGCCGTCGCACCGTCGGCCTCGAGCGGGCCCCGGGGCCCGTCGTCCCGTGGTCCCGTGGTCCCGTGGTGGAGCCACGGGACCCGTGGCCCTGGGGCTCGGCCACGGGTCCCGTCAGCCACCGCAACGGTACGATCGGGCGATGGCCGAGCCCGATCACATGGTTCACCAGCACCGGGATGTGCAGGGCGGCGCGGCCCGGGCCGCCGTGTTCGGGATCAGCGACGGCCTGGTGTCGAACGTGGCCCTCATCCTGGGGGTGGCCGCGGCCTCGGTCGACGCGTCCACCGTGATGCTGGCCGGGGTGTCGGGCCTGCTGGCCGGAGCGGCCTCGATGGCGGCCGGCGAGTACGTGTCGGTGAAGGCCCAGGCCGAGCTCATCGAGCGGGAGCTGGTCATCGAGCGCGCCTCCCTGGAGGAGCGCCCCCAGCTCGAGGTGGCCGAGCTGGCCGCCATCTACCGGGCCCGGGGGATCGACGCCCGGCAGGCCCGGGAGAAGGCCCCCGCGGTGATGGCCGACATCGATGTGGCCTTGGACGTCCACGCCCGGGAGGAGCTCGGGGTGGACCCGTCCGAGGTCGGGAATCCGGTGGCCGCCGCCGGAGCCTCGTTCGTGGCCTTCGCCGTCGGGGCCGCCCTGCCCCTGGTCCCGTGGCTGATCGGGTCGGGCACCGCGGCCATCGTCGCCTCCGTGGTGATCGGCCTGGTCGCCGCGGCCGCGGTGGGAGCGACGCTGGCCCGTTACACCGAACGGTCGGTGGCGCGAACGGTGTTCCGCCAGGTCGGCCTGGCCGCCGCCGCCTGCGTGCTCACCTGGCTCATCGGTTCCGCCCTCGGGGCTTCGGTGGTCTGACCGGGTCGGCCGTTGAATCCCGTACAGTACGAGATTCAAACAGTCGCGTGGGCGGAGCATGAACAAGCTGATCATCCAGATTCCGTGCCTGAACGAGGAGGATCAGCTCCCCGGCACCCTGGCCGCCCTGCCCCGGGAGGTGCCCGGTTTCGATCAGGTCGAGTGGCTCATCATCGACGATGGCTCCACCGACCGGACCGTGGAGGTGGCCCGTGCCCGCGGGGTCGACCATGTGGTCCGTCTGCCCCGGAACCGGGGCCTGGCCAACGCCTTCCAGGCCGGGCTCGACGCCAGCCTGAAGCTGGGTGCCGACGTCATCGTCAACACCGACGCTGACAACCAGTACTCGGCCGACGACATCCCTTCCCTGGTGGAACCGATCGTGTCCGGGGTGGCCGACATCGTGGTCGGCAGCCGGGACGTGCGGAACCACCGGGAGTTCTCCTCCCTGAAGATCCGGCTCCAGCTCCTCGGCAGCTGGACCGTCCGGAAGGCGTCCGGCACCGACGTGCCCGACGCCACCAGCGGGTTCCGGGCGTACAGCCGGGAGGCGGCGCTCGGCCTGACCGTGGTCAACCAGTACACCTACACCATCGAATCCCTGATCCAGGCTGGCCGGCACAACGCCGCCATCGTCTCGGTACCGATCGCCACCAACCCGAAGGTCCGTGAGTCCCGACTGTTCGGCTCGATGCTGAGCTACGTCAGCCGTAACGCCGTCACCATCGGTCGGGTCTTCGCCGCCTACGAGCCCCTCAAGTTCTTCGGCTGGCTGTCGGTGCTGCTCTTTCTGGGCGGGCTCCTCGCCTTCGCTCCGTTCGTGATCGACTGGTTGCGCACGGGCGACACCTCCGGTCATCTCCAGTCGATCATCCTTGGCGCCATCGGCATCCTGGCCGCCATCCAGGTCGGTGCCCTCGCCGTGGTGGCCGATCTCGTCGCCGGCCAGCGGGCGGTGGCCCAGCGCACCCTGGAACGGGTTCGCCGTCTCGAACTGGACGCCGAGGTGGAACCCAGCCACTACCACGGGGACCACCCGTCCGAGCCGGTGTCCGACCGGGGGTGGTCGGATATCTACGAACGGTCGGGTTGAGACTCCGGGGCCGTCGGCCCGTCGGTCATTCGAGAAGGCCGGCGATCACCACTATCTCGAGATGTTCGATCTCGGTGGGCACCCGGTCCCAGGTGTACTCCAACCGCTCGGTGCCGATCCGGTAGAGGGTGGTGTCGGTGATCCCGAGCCGGGCCAGCTCGTCGGCGGAGTCGGCCACGACGACCACCGCGGTGGGCGCCACCCGCGCCCCGATGAGGTGGAGTTCGGAGGTGGTCACCGACGGTTCGACGGTGACCACGTCGCCCTGGCGCTCCACCATCAGGGGGACGGCGAAGGCGTTCCGACTCGCCCCGGCCACCCAGACGTAGAGGGCGTCGCCGTAGTCGGCGGCCAGCTCGTCGGGGAGGCTGAAACCCCCACCCCACTCTCGGAGGCCCCGTAGGGGCACGGTCCACATGAGCTGGGGAACGACCACCGCGGCGAGCATCGCCGTCACCGCCGCGGGCCGGGCCCGCCCGGTGAGGCGGGGGCCCAGCCACCGAACCACGAGGGCGGCGCCGAGGCCGACCATGAGGGCCGCCATCGGCCAGACCAGGGGTAGGAACCGCCGCATGGCCCAGATCAGGTGCGCCGTCACCCTCTGCTCCCACAGGTATAACGGGAGTACCACCAGGCCGGGGCCGACCATGGCCAAGGCCCGCCAGGACCGGGTCCGGCCCAGCTCGGCGAACCCGAGGAGGAACAGGACCAGGGCGGCCGGGCCGAGGAACCAGGCCAGTCGTTCCGCCGCGAACGGGTACCAGGTGGGGTAGTCCTCGAAGGCGGTCGAGCCCGGCACGCTGACCTGCGAGCGGATCCAGAAGCCGACCAGCACGGCCACGTAGACGCCGGCCCCGACCGGGAACAGGCCGCGGAGGACCCGGTGCCAACCCGACCAGGCGGCGAGCCGGTGCCGGGCTACCACCGCCCCCGCCACCATGGCGCCGATCAGGCCGAGGATGACGCCGGGCCCGGGCACGAAGTGGCCGGTGGCGTACTCCGCGCTCGTGTCGTAGCTCTGGGTGGCCCAGACGGCGGCGGCCGGGGTCAGGCCGGCGAACCCGGCTACGGCCAGCCGGCCCCTCCCGGTCACGATGGTCGACGAGGCGATGCCGGCAGCGACCAGGATGACGAGGAGCCCGTCGGCCCGGCTGTTGGCGGCCACCCCGGCCAGGAAGCCGGCGGCCACCGCGGCGTCGGCGTGGTCGGTGTCCCAGGCCACCAGGGCGGCCAGCAACGCCAGCAGGCCGAAGGTGGCGGTGGGCAGCTCGGAGCCGTTCCAGTCGGCGTAGAACGTCCAGACGAAGCTGGAGGCGAGGAAACCGCCGGCGACGATCGCCGCGGCCAACCCTCGGAGCCGGTACATCACCAGGGTCACGGCCCCGGCCCCGAGCACGCCGAGGAACGGGCTGACCAGGCTGAGCCCCAGGGTCCGGCCCATGGCGTAGGCGGGCGCGGCCAGGGCCGGGTACAGGTGGTAGAACATGAAGTCGAGGCGGCCCTCCCGGAGGGGGGAGGGATGGAGGCCGGGGAGAAACGTCGACGCCGCCGTGCCCTCTAGGCCGTGCACGCTCACCGGGTCGGCGAGACCGAGGTCGCCCGTCTCCACCAGTTCGCGGGTCACCTGGACGTAGACCCCGGGGTCGGTGCCGGCGAAGCTCACCCGGTTGCCGGGGAGGATGACGGCCAGGAACCCGACCGTGACCACCAGCATGGTCGCCAGCAGTCCCCGCGGACCGGGGGTCAGGCTGGCGCGGTGTCCGTACAGCCGCCGGCCGGTCAGCGCCGCCGCCACCAGGGTGCCGCCGACAACGGCCGGCAGTGACCACCGGCCCGTCTGGGCCAGCACCAGTGACCACAGGCCGGTGGCCGCGGTGACGACCCCGACGGCCAGCACCACCGCCTCGGTCCGGCCGGTCCGGACCGGCCCGGCCGGTTCGGTGACGGCGACGTTCCCGGTCCGGGGCGCGTCGAGGACGTCGTCGGGCGGGGGAGAGGAGTTCATGGTGCTGGGTGGTCCCGATCGGGTAGGGCGTACGAGGCGGCGGTGAGTACGAGCTCCACCACGATCTGGGTGACGCGGAAGATGACCGCGACGACGACGACCTCCGCGGTGGATCCCGCCACAAGGACCGTAGCGATCACCTCCCGCACCCCGACACCCCCCGGAAAGGGGATGGCCAGGTAGCCGAGGGTCCAGGTGAGGGCGAAACCGGCCACCGTGGCCAGCCCGTCGCTGATCGACGAATCCGGGGGGTTGCACAACACGAACCCGAGCCCGGCGAACCCGATCCCGACGAAGCTGAGCAGCACCGACCGGACCACCTGGGCGGTGGTGGGGATGGCGGAGTCCGCCACCCGGACCCGGGGCAGGCGGCCGATTACCGAGCGGATCACGGCCGGATGGCACACCAGGACGCCGACCGGGACGACCAGGCAGCCGACGCGGACCAGGGGGGACAGCCCGGCCCCGGCCGCCGCCACCACCGGCCCCCACAGCAGGCCGCCGGCCCCGGTGGTCATCTTCGAAAGCACGGTGGCCACCGCGGCCGCCGAACCACCGGTGGCGGCCGAGGTGAGCGCCACCTGGGAGGTGGCCTGGGTGAGGGCGCCGACCGGGTTGTACTTCATCAGCTGCGACCGGAAGAACGACCGGTGGGCGGCCGTCCGTTGCTGCGGGGTGGAGAACAGGGCCGCGTAACCGGCCGACACGAAGACGAGGAAGACGGTGATGGCGACGGCGGCCGCCGCCCACCGGCCGGTCGGGGGGAGCCGGAGCCCGTCGAGGTCGCGCACCGCGGCGGCGAAGGCCAGGACGAGAGACGGGACGCCGATGACCATCGTGGCCACCGGAGCCCAACGGATCAGGGGGTGGGGGGTGCCATCGCCCGGGCTCGTCGTGGTCATCGTCCGCCCAAGGCTAGACAGCGCCGACGGGACGGCCCACAGCGCCGACGGGACGGCGCACAGCACAGTCCGTCGGTGGCCGGACGGTGCCTCGCTAGGTTCGTCCCATGGCATCTGAGGCAGCAACCGCCGGGTACGTACGAGCGGTGCGGGTGGTCAACCGCGGCCTGGAGCGGGTGGGGGTGGTCGGCCTGCTCGACCGCAACGTCGAACGTCGGCCCGTGCACTGGATGCGGTCGCTGCTGGCCATCCACGACGTCGAGGCGATGGCGGCGCTCGGGGTCCCGTGGTGGTCGTACCAGGCGATCGGGACGGTGGACGCCTGGTTGGCCGGCCGGTCCGGCGCCACCGCCTTCGAGTGGGGGTCGGGGGCCTCGACGGTGTGGCTGGCCGCCAGGACCGACCGGGTCACCGCCGTCGAGCACCATGAGGGGTTCGCGGCCACCGTCGACGGCCTGATCCCGGCCCACGCCGAGGTGATCGCGGTGCCCCCGGTGGCGACGACCGACCCGGCCGTTCCCAGCGCCAAGCCGGGAAACGCCGGCCTCGACTTCAGCGCCTACGTGGCCGCCATCGACCGGACCGACGACCGCTACGACCTGATCTGTATCGACGGTCGGGCCCGCGGGGCGTGCCTCGATCGGGCCGTCGATCACCTGGTCCCCGACGGGATCATCGTGTTCGACAACACCGACCGGGACCGCTACCGGGCCGCCATCGACCGCCACCCCGAACTGGAGACCACCCACCTCAAGGGCCTCACCCCCGCCCTGCCGTACCCCTCGACCACCACCATCCTGCGACGCCGGGGCTGAGGCGCCGGGCGGCCGCGGTCACCGACCGGGGTTTTGGGCCCGGTCCGCCCCGGCTGGGAGACTGGGCGCCAGCCCGCATACCGGGGCACCGCACGACAGGGACGACCGCATGACCACAGACAGCAACCGCGCCGACATCATCATCCGCACCGGCCTCGTGGTGGACGGGACCGGTGCCGAGCCCGTGGTGGCCGACGTGGCCATCACCGGAGACCGGATCAGCGCCGTGGGGCCGGACCTCGACGGTTCGGGCCACCGCGAGATCGACGCCGAGGGCCGGGTGGTCACCCCCGGCTTCGTCGACATCCACACCCACCTCGACGCCCAGCTCGCCTGGGACCCCATGCCCACCTCCAGCTGCTGGCACGGGGTGACCAGCGCCGTGCTCGGCAACTGTGGCGTCACGTTCGCCCCGGTAGCCGACGGCGGCGCCGAGTTCCTGGCCGAGATGATGGAGAGCGTGGAGGACATCCCCCGCCGGGCCATCCTCGAAGGCCTCCCCTGGGACTGGCACAGCTACGGCCAGTACCTGGAGTGGATCGACCGGATCCCCAAGGGCATCAATGTGGGCGGCATGGTCGGTCACTGTGCGGTCCGTCTGGCCGCCATGGGGGAGCGGGCCATGGACGAGGGCCCGGCCTCGGCCGAGGACATCGCGGCCATGAGTGAACTGGTCGACGAGGCCATCGGGGCCGGCGCCCTCGGGTTCTCGACCTCCCGGACCCTGCTTCATGTGGTGCCCGACGGCCGCCCCGTGCCGGGCACCTTCGCCGAACCCGACGAGCTTCTCGCCTTCGGCGACGTCCTCGGCCGTCACGGCAAGGGCATCTTCGAGGCCGCGGCCCGGCTCGGTGAACGCGACCACGGCGACCTGCCCCAGACCCGGGCCGAAATGGCCTGGATGGGGGAGCTGTCCCGCCGCACCGGCCGCCCGGTCAGCTTCGGCCTGGTCCAGTCCGACCGCAAGCCGGGCCTGTACCAGCGGGTGGTGGAGATGGCCAAGGAGGAGAACGCGGCCGGGGCCACGGTCCGGCCCCAGACGACGGCCCGGGGGATCGGGGTCATCTACACCCTGGCCAACCGGACCCCGTTCGACGGCAACCCGGCCTGGCAGGAGCTCCGCCCCCTCGACCTCGCGGCCAAACTGGCCGTGATGCGGGACGAGGCCGGCCGGGCCCGCCTGGTGGGCCCGGACATCGAGACCCGGGCCCCGTACGACCTGGTCTACGTGATGCCGGCTGGTGAGGCCCGTTACGACTGCCGGCCCGAGGACTCCCTGGAGGCGGTGGCGGCCGCCCGTGGGGTCAGTCCGGCCGAGGCATACGTCCAGCTCAACCTGGAGACCGACGGCGCCGTCAACCTGAACTACCCGATCCTGAACCAGGACTTCGGGGCCATCCACGAGATGCTGGACGATCCCCTGTTCACCCTCGGCCTGGCCGACGCCGGGGCCCATGTCGGTCAGATCATGGACTCCAGCCAGCCCACCTACGTCCTCACCCAGTGGGTACGGGACCAGCAGCGCTGGACCTTGGCCGAGGCGGTACGCCGCCTGAGCTCCGACACCGCCGATCTGTTCGGGATCACCGACCGGGGACGCCTGGTGGCCGGCGGCTACGCCGACGTGAACGTCATCGACCTCGACGGCCTGCGGTTGCCCCAGCCCCATTACGTCAACGACCTGCCCAACGGGGCCGGCCGCTACGTGCAGGGCTCCGAGGGTTACGACTACACCATCGTCAACGGTCAGGTGTTCATGGACCACGGCGAGCACGCCGGACCGTTCGCCGGCACCACCCTGCGGTCATAGGCCCCCGGCCAAGACGGACCGGTCCGGAGCCGGAGGCTAGGCTCGCCCCCGATGGAGACGCTGCCCTACGGCCTTCTGGCCATGTGCGCCGCCGCGCTCGGCACCCTCGGCGGGCTTGGCGGCGCGGTACTGCTCGTCCCCGCCCTGGTCCTGCTGGGCGTGAGCCCGGGCGAGGCCGCCCCCCTCGGGTTGTTGACGGTGGCCTCGTCGTCGATCGCGGCTGCCCCGCGCCAGCTCGAGGAGCGCCTGGTCAACCACCGGATCGGTACCACCGTGGAACTGGTGGCCGCCACCGGTGCCGTCGTCGGCGCCAACCTGTCCGGCCTGGCCAGCGACAAGCTGCTGACGTATATCCTCGCCGCCGCAGCGGCCGCCGCGGCGGTGGCTGGGGTGGGCCGCAAGGGGCTCCGGAACCTGCCCGATCCCGAGTGCGTACCCGCCGACATCGGGGAGCGGATCGGTGGGCTAGGGGGTGCCTACCCGCTCGGTGACGAGATCGTGCCGTACCAGGTCCGGCGGTTGCGGAACGGGATGGTGGCCATGGCCATCGCCGGCTTGGTGGCCGGCACGGCCGGGGTGTCCGGTGGATTCATCAAGAACCCGGCCATGAGCGAGATCTTCACCGTTCCCACCAAGGTGGCCTCGGCTACCACCACCTACACGGTGGGGGTCACCTCGTCGGCCGCCCTCGTGGTGTACGCCGTGCAGGGCCGGCTCGATCCGGACGCCTCCCTGTTCGTGGTGGCCGGTTCCCTGATCGGTGGTCTCCTCGGGGCCCGGCTCCAAGCCGCCCTCCACCCCCAACGGGTCCGGACCGCGTTGGCCGGGCTGTTGCTGGCCACCGCCATCATCCTGGTGGTGCGGGCGTGACCCCGGCCGGCGGCACCGGCCCGCCGGTACCGGTGGGGCGGGTCCCGATCCCTCCCGGCCGGGTCAGCACCATCAGGGGACGGTGGCAGCGGCCGGTCCTCCGGCGGCTGTCACAGATCATCCTGGCCCTGGCCGTGGTCGGCACTTTCCTACCCGAGTCGGCCCGGCATGTGGTGGCCGTCACCGTGGTGGCGCTGGTGATGGTCAGCCCGCTCTCCCGGGTGGCCTGGCTGGTGTTCCGCTGGTGGCAGGAACGTGACCGGACCTTCATCGCCATCGGTCTCGGCCTGCTCGGGGTGGTCGCCTTCGGTGGGGTGCTGGCCTATCTCGGCCTGGACTAGCGCCGCAGGCCTGGACTAGCGCCGCGGGCAGGGGGCGGGTGCTCCCCGGTCGGGGCCGGACCTGACGGGCGCCGACGGGCCTCATAGGCTCGGCCGTATGACCGATCACGTCCCCGCCCTCTCCGGCCGCTGCGACCCGGCCTTCAAGCCGCTGGCCGACCTGCTCGCCGCCCAGCTCGAGGCCGGCGTCGACCTCGGTGCCTCGATCGCCCTCACCGTCGGCGGCGAGCTGGTCGTCGACGCCTGGGGCGGGTGGGCCGACGAGGCCCGGACCGTCCCGTGGGAGGCCGACACCATCACCAACGTCTGGTCGTCCACCAAGACGATGACCAACCTGTCGGCCCTGGTGCTGGTGGCCCGAGGCGAGCTCGACGTCCACGCCAAGGTGGCCGACTACTGGCCGGAGTTCGCGGCCAACGGCAAGGCCGGGGTGGAGGTCCGCCACCTCCTCAGTCATACCTCCGGGGTGTCCGGTTGGGACCAGCCGGTGGTGGTGGAGGACCTGTACGAGGCCGAGGCCGCCGCGGCCCGCCTCGCCGCCCAGGCCCCGTGGTGGGAGCCGGGTACCGCGTCGGGCTATCACGCCCTCAACCAGGGCCACCTGGTCGGCGAGGTGATCCGCCGGGTGACCGGCCGGTCCCTGGGCCGGTTCTTCGCCGAGGAGGTGGCCGGACCGCTCGGGGCCGACTTCCACATCGGGCTCGACCCGAGCGAATTCCACCGGGTCAGCAATGTCGTGCCCCCGCCCGTCACCGAGGGGACCGAGGAGCTCCTGGCCGACATCGACCCGGACTCGCCGGCCGTCAAGACCTTCACCGGCCCCGCCGTGGACGCAACCGTGGCCCACACCGAGGCCTGGCGGCGGGCCGAGATTGGGGCCGCCAACGGGCATGGCAACGCCCGTTCGGTAGTCGCCGTCCAGTCGGTGGTGGTGAACGGGGGCAGCCACGGTGGGGTCGACCTGATCTCACCCGACGTGATCGACCTGATCTTCGAAGAGCAGGCCAACGGGGTCGACCTGGTGCTCGGCGTCCCGGCCCGGTTCGGGGTCGGTTACGGCCTGCCGAGCGAGACCATGCCCGCCCTCCAGCAGGCGGCCGCCGACAGTCGGGTCTGCTTCTGGGGTGGTTGGGGCGGTTCGATCGTCATCAACGACGTGGACCGGCGAGTCTGCTTCGCCTACATGATGAACAAAATGGCCGACGGCATCGTGGGCAACCCCACCAGCGAAGGTCTCGTCACCACCCTGTACGACGTCCTCGGCTGAGGGCCTGGTCCCGGCCGCAGCGCCGATGCGTACCCGCGCCGGGGTTGCGGCTCGGGGCGTGTCCTGGTTCACTGATTCCGATGACCGGATCGCCTGTCACCATCGTCGTGGTACTTGAGTAGCGCACGCTGCTCATAGTCCACGCGTGCGCCGAAGCCTCCCCCAACCGGGAGGCTTCAGTTTTTTTGTCCACCGGTGTTCAGCCCTTCAGCCCACCCCAGTTCATCCAGGAGCATGCGAGTCATGTCGAGCCAGACCAGCGAACCCGCCGGCGGCAGCGCCGTTGACGATGTGGTCGTCAACGGTGGCCAGGCCCTGATCAAGGGTCTGGAAATGGAGGGGGTGGAGGTGGTGTTCGGGTACCCCGGCGGAGCCATCCTCCCCGTGTACGACCCGATCATCGACTCGCCCATCCGGCACGTCCTGGTCCGCCACGAGCAGGGAGCCGGCCACGCGGCCGAAGGCTACGCCCACGCCACCGGGCGACCCGGTGTCTGCATGGTGACCAGCGGCCCGGCCGCCACCAACGTGGTCACCCCCCTGGCCGACGCCTACCTCGACTCGGTGCCGATGGTCTGCATCACCGGTCAGGTCGCCCGGGCGGCGATCGGCACCGACGCCTTCCAGGAGACCGACACCACCGGCATCACCCGGTCGGTCACCAAGCACAACATGCTTGTCACCGCCCCCGAGGACATCCCCACCGCGGTGGCCGAGGCGTTCTACATCGCCACCACCGGACGACCCGGCCCGGTCCTGATCGACATCCCCCAGGACATCGTCGACGCCTCCAATCCGGATGCCTACTTCACCTGGTCCTACCCCACCTCCCTCGACCTGCCCGGCTACAAGCCGGTGCTGGAGCCCGACGCGGACACGGTCCGGGCCGCGGTCGACCTCATGTTGTCGGCCGAGCGTCCCGTCCTCTACGTCGGCGGCGGGGTGCTCAAGGCCCGGGGGGCCGAGATATTGCGCCGCCTGGCTGAGATGGGCGACATCCCGGTCGTCACCACCCTGATGGCCCGCGGGGCCTTTCCCGACCGTCACGAGCTCGCCCTGGGCATGCCCGGCATGCACGGCAACTACACCGCGGTGACGGCGATGCAGCAGAGTGACCTGCTGATCGCCATGGGCAGCCGGTTCGACGACCGGGTCACCGGCAAGGTGGGGGCGTTCGCCCCCGGGGCCAAGGTCATCCACGTCGACATCGACCCGGCCGAGCACGGCAAGGTCCGGCGGCCCGACGTGTCCGTGGTCGGCGACTGCCGGGTGGCCATGGAACAGATGGTGGCCGAGATCGAACGGCGGGGCGGCGGTTCCGCTTTCGTCAGCCACCGGCCGTGGCGGGCCACCCTGTCCGGGTGGCAGGAGCGGTATCCGCTCACCTACCAGCAGTCCGAACCGGGGGAGTACCTGAAGCCCCAGTTCGTGATCGAGAAGCTCCGGGACGGCAGCCCCCCGGACACCATCGTCGCCTCCGGGGTCGGGCAGCACCAGATGTTCGCCAGCCAGTACTGGGAGTTCAACCACCCCTACACCTGGATCAACTCCGGTGGCCTGGGGACCATGGGCTTCTCCATCCCGGCCGCCATCGGGGCCAAGGCCGGTATGCCGGACCGGACGGTCTGGGCCATCGACGGCGACGGCTGCTTCCAGATGACCGCGCAGGAGCT
>JBKECK010000098.1:0-20876 GCA_047974625.1 Acidimicrobiales bacterium | reverse complement strand
CACCGGCGACTTCGCCCTCCCGTTCGACAACAACCTCGCCGAGAGAGATCTCCGGATGATCAAACTCCAAGCCAAGATCTCCGGCGAGTTCCGATCCCCCACCGGCGCCGCCCGCTTCGCCACCATACGCAGCTACATCTCCACCAACCGCAAACAAGCCCAACCCATCCACCAACACCTCCACCAGCTCTACACCCCCACCGGAGCCTGGCTACCCACCTGACTGGTTACAGCATCCGGACGCCGGCCCCGATTCAGTGCCCTCTGGTCATTGCCGCTGGTCTTCTTGAAAACCGTTGGGCCCTGACGGGCCGTCCCCGGGGGTTCGAATCCCCTTCTCTCCGCAAATCTGGGAGAGAATGTTTCTAGTTCGAACCCTGTCAACCAGGGTTTAGGTGCCAAGCAGCATGTACTGCACACCGACAGCCTCATACGTCTGTGCCGCCCTTGTATCGAGGGATACCAGTTGGTGGTGGCCGAGCCTCGCAGTCTCGGCCACAACCGCATCGTACGTAGCCCCACCAGAAACGCCAGACGAAGCAAGCCGGCTGAGAAGGTCATCAAGCTCGGTCGAATTGAGCGTCAATCGATCGGTTCCGAACGCCGAGCGGAGCGACCGAAGCGCAATATTGGGGGCTACGCCTCGGCCCTTGGGAAGGCGGGTTAGAACCGCGTAGGACTCGGTGATGACGTGCTGAATTCCGACTGGGCGATCGGCCAGGATCGAAAGCGCCACCCCGTGGTCGCTGTGCCAGGTGCTGAGGCCAGCGACGACAACTGACGTGTCAGGAGAGCGTGGCATCATTTTCGACCACGATCGACGGCGTCTCTGACATCCTTGTGTGAAAGCGTGGCGACGGGTTCCTGGGGAACGATCACGAGCACGCCCGACTCCTCGGCGAGACTGGCTTCGATCGGCATCGGTGCAAGTTCGACTCGATCATCTCGGACCGCGACTCGAAGGCGTTGGCCCGGTTCGAGTCCCAACGAGGACCGGACCTGCTTGGGCAGGACCAGTCGTCCGGCGCTATCCATGGTCACAGTCATGGTTTCATTCATGCCATAAATAGTACCATTTGTGGACCCACTCACCTAGGGGTTCTCCTGGCGGGCGTCAGCCACCTGCACGCGCGGCAGGGCAGCGGATCTCAGGGGTTCGAACTTTATCCCGTTAGGATCGCCAAATTTTCCCTAGTGGGGTGGGTGAGCGGTTCTGATTCCTCGGCTGGTGTTCGGCTGTTGGCTCCTCTCCGGCGGGGGACCCGCACCACTGGGGGTTGAACGAGACGGCCGGTCGGACGTTCGGATGGTGATGGCCCAGGCCTGGTGATGGACCGGTGTGGGTTGATCTCCGGGTTGTGGTGTCGTGATATCATGATGTCATGCCTAAGCAGACGACTGTGCGCCTTCCCGATGACTTGGCTGACGAGGCTGAGGCTGTGGCTCGGGTTCGGAATACGAGCGTGAACCAGCTGATCATCGATTCGCTGACCGTTGAGATCGAGCGGGCGCGTTCCGATACGTCCTTCGTTGATCGGGCGAAGGCGTTGATCGAGCGGGACAAGGAACTGCTTGAACGTTTGGCCAAGTGATCCGTTACCTCGACCTGGCCGAGTAGCTTGTTCTGACCGAGATGGTGACCGGGATTCCTGCCGAGACGTTGACCAAGGCCAGCAGGGTCGATCTCGCCGATTCCTCGCTGCACGCACCGCAGGCCGGGTTCGGTGATGAGGACTTCTATCCCGAGCTCTACGACAAGGCGGCGGTGCTCTGCTGGCGGCTTGCCCGGAACCACCCATTGCCGGATGGGAACAAGCGGGCGGCGTGGATCTCCATGACGATGTTCATCGAGCTGAACGGCGGCAGGTGGGATCCCGAAGTACCCGACGTCGACGACGCAGAACGGATGATGCTCGCGGTGGCCGAGAGCTCCGCGACCGTAGCCGATCTCGCCGCCGGGCTTGCCGAGCGAGTCACCTTCGAGCAGTAGCTGCGTACCACACCGGTACCAATAGCAGCAGCGACTCAGGGACGATCTCGGCCACCAGCGGTCACAGCGCCCCTGCCGAGATCCCGCTATCCAAGCGGGTCAGTGGTTCCTACTCAGCTGGTGGCTGATTTCGCGCGGTTGGTGGTGGTCCACTACTCGGGGCGCGGGGGTTTGTGTGCTCTGGGGTGTGTCAGCGGAGCAGCGGATCGTCGGGTTGGAAGCGACGGTGGCCGAGCAGGCCGTGGTGATCGCCGAGCTGCGGGCCGAGGTGGAGGGGTTGAAGGATCGCCTGGGTCGGGACTCGGGGAACTCGTCGTTGCCGCCGTCGCGTGATGGGAAGGATCGCCGGCAGCGTCGGGCCGCCGAGCGGGAGGCCCGCAAGGCGGCCCGTCGGGATGGTGCGGGCGAGACGGGGCGTCGTCCGGGCAAGCAGCCCGGCTCGCCGGGGGTGACGATGCGCCGCCGGGAACCGGACCGGACGGTGACCCATGCCCCGGTGTGTTGCGAGGCCTGCGCTGCGGATCTGGCGGGGGCCCGCCGCCCCGGCCGCGATGGCTCTTCTTTGGGGTCACCCTTGGAGAACGGGGCCGCCTGACGCTTCCCAGCACGCCGAGAATCACCCAACAACTCCTCCAACTCGACGATCCGGGCGTCCCGCTCAGCGACCACAGCTTCGAGGTCGGCCACACGCTCCAACAACTGACCAACCAGCGCTTCCAGCTCAGCGATCCGGTCCCGCACCACCCACGCGGTCTACACCACCACCCACTACAAGTGGCGGATATCGCGCGCTCCGCGCGGCCCACCCGCTAACCAAGTACCCGCGAACTAGCTGCCAACTCCCGCGGTCGCGAGTAGATGACCTGCCGTTCGCGCGATCCTTGCTCCGGTAGTGATCACCGACAGGAAGCCACCTGCAAGCAGTCGGTCGATTGGCTCATCTGTTCCACCGCCACGGTAGAGCTCGACCAGCGTTGCCGACGGGACGCGAACAGGGTGGTTCGGTTGTGTGCTGACCTGAGGGTGGCCCTCACCTTTTGATGTTGTTCGATGTTGGCATGCGGTCGCTCCAGTGACGACGTTGTTTCAGCGTCGAGGGCTGCACGGCCACTGGGTATCGAAACGCTCGATCAGCGTGTCTGGGACCGGACCATAGGTGTCGTCAAGGTCGTCGAAGAACCGGCCCTAACTGCCATGACGCTAATCCTACCGCGGTATGAATTTGGCTCGCTAGCCCAGTAGTTCAGGGGTTCGAACTTTGTCCCGTTAGGACCGCCAATCTGGAAAAGAATGGCTTCCTGTTCGAACCCAGCTCTGGTTGATCAGACCTTGCTGATATGGATATTAGCGTAGGGAGTGGCCAGCCGCTCAAGATCAGCAACGTCAGATGTCAAGACCAGGCCGCCACCTGTTTCAACTGCTGCGGCCACAGCGTGAGCATCGGCGAGGAGTTCGGATCCAGCCCCGGCAGCAGCGAGCACGCCTCCGACGAGACGTGCGAATGAACGGTCTGTGTCACGAAGGGCGAGGCCTGACTCGCGGCTGAGCAGAGCGTCGACGACTTGACTTCGATTTCTGCCCCGATAGAGCTCGGCCAGCGTCACGCTAGCGACAACAGCATCACGTCCTAGTCGGTCGGCGGCCGTCAGGGCGGCCCGAACGCGATCAAAACCATCGGTGCCCGGCTCTCCGAGCGCTGACACCGCCTCGGCGTCGAGAATCAGTCGGGGGCTCATCCCAACAGATCAGAGTAATGGTCGACGAGCTGCTCATCGGCGGGGCCGTACAGTTCGGTCAGCTCAGCGAGCAGCTTTGCAAGGGCCCGTTGGCGTCGCCGTCGGACGAGTTCGTTGCGGATTGCCTCGTTGACCTGGGAGGACAGAGCCTCCTCGCTGGCTTCGAGTTCTTCGACGAGGTCTGAGTCAAGTGAGACAGAGACCTTCCGCTTGGTTGAGGTCATACCAGAAGCGTACTCTAGTATGACTAGGCAATCAACCGTCGCTTGTCGAGCGTGGTTCAAGGGTTCGGTTCGAACTCTGTCGCATCAGAACCACAACCATTGTGGTTTCAACGGTATAATTCCGCCACGGTTACATAGGCGGGCGTCGCCGGCGGTGACCTGCAGTTCTGAGGACAACAGAGCCGGTCGTCACGCAGGTGTGGCGCGGTGGACCCAGGCAGGCTCGGCTCGCCGCCTTTCTCAAGTCGGTCGAGATTTCCCGCTCGACGACGGAAGGTTCGTGGGCCAACTATTGGCTGCCTCCAAACCAGTGACGGCGTCGACGCCCATGTCGACGCCGTAGCCCTGCGCGCCGCCGACTCGATACTCACCGGCGAGGTGAAAGACCTCAGCACAGTTGCGGCAACCTTAGGGCCATCGGCCCCTCAGATTCGTTCCTGGCCCCCACTTTTAGGGTTCGAACCTTGTCGCATTAGGACCGCTGCGACACAAGGAAGAGTTTTCGTCCTGACCCAGCACGGTCAAAAGGACTCTATCCTTACTTGTTGCTCTGCTGCCAGTATGGATCGACTCCTTGAGTCGCCGGTGAGTATCACAGTGCAACCAAGCCGGATTGCAGTGGCAACGATAAGGGCGTCGATCGTCGACTTTGACCCGGTAGCTCCTAGCAGAGACCCGGCTAGTCGGCCGTCCTGCTCAAGAACGGGTACGATCTCGCCGACAGCCTTGATGATCCGATGCACTGGGGCATCGGTTGCTTTAGCGCCGCCGCGGGTTAAGTCGCGCGTTGTGGTGGGGAGATTGTGTAGTTCCAGTCGCCGTGCCAGTCGTGTCGTTGGAGGGGGATCTGGGCTAGTTGCTGGTCGGTGATCTTGATGCCTTTGGCGTACCAGCCAGGGTCGTAGATGGCTTGGACGGTGAGTCCGGTTTCGGTGGTGGTCGAGGCGATGAGTTGAACGATGGTCCGGATGTCGGTCAGGGGCCGGCCTCGCCAGTTCATCGAGATGGAGCTGAAGAGTCGGTGCTCGATCCGGTTCCACTTGGAGGTGCCGGGCGGGTAGTGCACGACGGTGATGGCCAGGCCGGTCTCGGCGGCGAGTTGAGCGAGGAACCACTTCCAGGCTCGGGGTCGGTAGCCGTTGGAGCCGCCGGCATCGGCGGTGACTAGTAGTCGGGAGGCGTTGGGGAACCGGACCTTGCCGAGAGTGTTCCACCAGCGTCGGATCGATTCGACCGCGAACTCGGCGGTGTCCCCGGTGTCGCCGACGTTGACCCAACCCTCGTTGTTGGTCAGGTCGTAGATCCCGTACGGGATGGCCTTGGCGTGCTTACCGAGCGCCCGGTCGGGGAAATCATGGGTGTCGACCCGTACGGGCTCCCCCTCTGGTTGCCACTCACGGCCCCCGTTCGCGTAGTCCCCGATCAACTCCTTCTTCTTTGTATCCACGCTGATCACCGGGTCTCCAGCGGCCAGGTACTCACTCACGAGCCCGTTGAGGTACTCGAACTGAGCGTTCCGATCCGGGTGCTGAGTTCCCTCGTTCTGCTTGGCCGGCGCCTGCAGCGAGTACCCCGACTGATGCAACAACCGTCGCACCAACTCCGCCGACGCCTCGAACCCCTTCTCCGTCAACGCCCTGGCCAGCTCATAAGTCGACTTCAGCGTCCACCGCAACGGCGACATCGGATTCCCCCGAGTGTCGGGATGCACCAACTCATCCAACGCCTCCAACAAGCCCGGCTGCTTCTCGATCGCCGGCCGGTCCCCACCACCAGTCGCTCGTTGCCGGACCGACGGCTCAATCCCGGCCCGGACCTCCCGCACCGCTCTCGACATCGTCGAGGTCGACATCCGCGACGCATCCACCACGAACCGCTGACCACCATGCCCCAACGCCTCGGCCAACGCCCCCGCCACCACACGCCGCTGACGTTCCCCAAGATGCGGCATCACCGTCTCGAAGAACACCCTCGCACCAGACCCGCTCAGCTCCACCACCCGACACTACCCCACGCGACTTATCCTGTGGCGGACCCTAACCCCACGACTACCGCGCAACCCTGACCCGACGAGCGTCCCGGTGTCCATCACGACCACCGTGACTTGGCCCGAATCCATGACCTTGCCTACACGAACGGGTTGACGATGGCGACGCCTCGAAGCGTTGACCCCGTATTGAGATCCTCGGTCAGAATCTCTGTGCATCCGCTAGCAGCAGCGGCCTCAAGTATCAGTGAATCCCAGTAGCTCATCTGGTGCCGCTCAACGGTTGAGCCGGCGGCCAAGACCAGCTCGGCGTCGATCGGCACGACGGACAGATCGGCGAACGACCGAACGGCTGCAACGGCATCCGCGATCGAAAGTGGAGTTGCGAACTTGCGGGTGGCAACGACAAAGAACTCACCGAGGACCTGACTGCTCAGTACCAGGCTGGCCGACTCGTCGGCGATGACATCACGGGCTCGCTGCTGTTTGTCCTTATCTGCGTTGTCGTAGAGGTAGACAAGGATGTTGGTGTCGAGAAATCGTCTCACGAAGAGGTACCCGCCCGGAGTCAGCGATCATGGAGGGATTCGCGATCCCACGAGCGGCCCCGAGGGCCGCTCGAACTACTCGCACCGTCAGCTAGGGCGAGAATGCGGGATCGCGCTGCGGAGTCACTAGGGGTGACGAGACGTTCGAGATATTCGCGGACGAGCTGGTTTACCGATGTTCCGTTGGCTGCGGCTCGTTCGCGCGCTCGGCGGAGCATGTCGTCGTCGATCGACAAGGTCAGGTTGGCCATGGTGATCAGTGTAGCACGGATCCGTGTAGCACTGTACTCATGATTCATGCTCGTGGTTTGGGTTGCCGCCCCCAACCCAAGAGTCCACTGTTCCTGGCCCGTAACCGTCCTGTTGGCGGTCGGCTGCTGACTGCGGCGGGGGGAACCCGTGCCAATGGCGGCCGAGCGAGACGGCCGGTCGTGTGGTCGAGGAGCGTCCGGTGCGGGTTGATCTCCAGGTTGTGATGGCGTGTCCGTAGCCGTGTCAAAGTCCTCGGTGGTGGCCAGGAAAGGTCCTCGCGGTGGTGAGGGACATAACCCACCCGGCCCTTCTGGGGCGCAGCCACTGGTTGAGGCCGTTGGGTGGCCCGGGGCGCACGGGCCTTGACCATCGCGGCAGTGACGGAGCGGCGGGGTGGCCGGCCCGAGCGCCAATACTGCGCTCAAGCAACGTGCTTTCTGGTGTGAACCCTTGGCCACGCCAGGGAAGTGAGCTGGTTCCCCGTCAGGATCCGGGGTCGGGGTCGTCGCCGGCTGGGTCGTCGCCGTCACCGGTCGTTTCGATCGCCCCTGCCGCCAGGTTCGGGGCCCGATCCGACGTGAGGTTGCGGAACATCTCGGTGAGGTCGATGCCCAGGATGTCGCTGGCCATGGCCAGGCCTTGGGTCACGTTCGTGGCCGCCGAGCGGGTCACCTGGCTCGCCCCGTCGGTGGAGATGACCGTCATCGTGTCGACGGCGGCCAGCGGGGCCGACGCCTCCCGCACCACCTCGGGCAACATCTTGGCCAGGAGATCCACGATGGCGGCCTGGCCGTACTGCTCGTAGGCGGTGGCCCGCTTCTCCATCGCCTCGGCTTCGGCGTCGCCCCGGGCGGCGATGGCGGACGCTTCGGCCTCACCCTCGAGCCGGAGGGCCTCGGCGGCCGCGGTCCGGCGGGCCCGTTCGGCGGCGCCCTCTGCCTCGCCTTCGAGCTCCATCGCCTTGGCCAGCTCCGAGCGGCGCTGGCGTTCGCCGGCGCCGATCAGGCGGTCCTCCTCGGCCCTGGCCTCGGCCGCCTCGACCGAGGCGATACGGGCCGCCTCCGCCTCCAGGACCCGGCGGGTCTTGTTGCCCTCGGCCTCCTGCTCCACCGCGTAGCGTTGGGCGTCGGCGGGCTTGCGGACGTCGGTGTCGAGCTGGCGTTCCTTCAGGGCGGCGGTCCGTTCGGCCACGAGCTCCTGGGCGGCGATCACCTCCTGGTCCTTGGCTGCCTTGGCCAGCGGACCCGACGCTTCGGCTGCGGCCGCGGCCGCATCGGTCTCACTGCGGATGTCGGCTCGCTGGAGCTCGAGGGCCCGGTTGGCCAGCGCGATCTCCTCCTCGGCCTTCAGTCGGGCCTGTTCCGCCTCCCGCCGGGCGATTGCCTCGGCGATGGCGGCCTCCTTCTCGGCCCGGGCCGCCTCGGGACGGCCGAGATCGGTCAGGTAGCTGCCTTCGGTCTTGATGTCCTGCAACTGGAAGGTGTCGAGCACCAGGCCCTGGTTGGTCAGCGACGCCTCGGCCTCCTCAGCCACCTCCCGGGCGAACGCGGCCCGGTCCTTGACGATCTCCTCCACGGACAGGCGGCCGACGATGGCCCGCAACGACCCCGCCAGGACCTCCTGGGTGAAGGGCTCGATCTCGTCCTGTTGACCGAGGAACCGCTGGGCGGCCGCCCTCACCGAGTCCTCGGTGCCGCCCACCTTGACGATGGCCACACCCTCCAGTGAGCAGCGGATGCCCTGGGCGGACACGGCCGAGCCCACCCCCACCGCGATCTGGCGGGACGACAGGTCGAGCACGGCCAGACGCTGCACCACCGGCAGGACGAAGGTGCTCGCCCCCATCACCACCTTCTGGCCCGACAGGTCGGTGGACACCCGACCGGTCTCCGGATTGGTGACAGCCTTGCCCTTGCGGCCGGTGACGATGAAGGCCTCGTTCGGGCCCGCCACCTTGAACCGACTGGCCAGTAAGAGGGCGACGACCACGATCAGGATGACCAGGGCGGCGAAGACGGCCAAGAGCGGATTCATGGCACCCTTTCCGAAGGGATCGAGGGGGTTGGTGGCCCCGAACCTACTCGGCCGGTCCGTTCCGCGCTGCTCAGGTCCAGAACGACGATTCGGCCTGCACCCGCACCTTGGTGGGCGATTCTACGGCGACCACGACGACGGGGGTTCCGACGGGCAGGTCGTCGTCGGCCACGGCGGTGTACTTCGTGGTCGCACCGCCGAGCGAGACGATGACCTCCCCCAGACGACCTCCGGTCAGGGGGGTGACCACCTTGCCGCTCTTGCCGATGAGGGAGGCGGTGGTGGGCGTGGCGTCGGTGGGCTGACCCATAAGGGCCTTGGTAGCCCGGTAGGTGAGGTACGCCATGCCCGCCCCGGTCACGCTGGCCAAACCCACGGCGGGCACGAGGGCCCACGACAGGCCGTTCTCGGCGTACCAGCCGAACAGTCCGAAGGTGACGAGGAGGGCCCCGAGCTCGGGCCCCGACAGGAACTCGGGCCCGGGAACGACCTCGTCGATCCAGCCGTCGAAGAGCAGGGAGGAGAGGAGCAGGACGGCGCCGAGGATGCCGATGGCGATGAACACGGGCCCCTACCCGATCGGGCCGGCGCCGGTGTCACCGCTGGGGTGGCGCCAACCCCCACCGACCGGTCGGTCGGTTCGGGTGAGGCGGTGGAGATGCACTCCATCACCGTAGCCAGCGCCGCGAGCGGCCGCCGAACGGTGGCCACCCCGCCCCCGGGCCCAGGGGCATCAGTGGCCATTGCGCCCGGGTCAATGGCTACGGCGCTCGGGTCGGGTGCCCCGGAGGACGAGCAGGGGAGGGCGCCGGACCGACGCCGCGGCGACGGGTCCTGCCCCGATCGGGTCGAACGGTTCGTCCAGGCCGGTCAGGACCAGGCCGGCACCGAGCACGGCGTTGACCCACGAGGCCACCGGTCGGTGGTATCGGACCACGTTGTCGACTACCCAGGTCGCCTGGCGCATCCCCGTCTCGTTGTAATGGTCGACCGGCCAATGGTGACCGGTCGAGCACCATTCGTGCTCGGCCCGGCAGCTGACGATCGGATGCTCCGCCGAGGCAACCACTGACCCCCCGGGCCGGAGCCAGGCGGCCATCCGCTGCATCAGGTCCCCGAGATTCTCGACATAGTGCAACGACATGGAGGCCACAATGAGGTCGAACGAGGCGTCCTCGATGTCGACGTCCTCCACGAAGGCCCGCTGGTAGTCGACGGCGTCGTGGGCCTCGGCGTCGGCCAGCATCCGGGCCGACGGGTCGATGCCCACCACCAGGGCGGCGCCCCGTTCCGCGTACTCGATGGTCCGGTCGCCGCAGCCGCAGCCCACATCGAGCACGTGGAGACCGGGCAGGGGCGGCAATAGGGCGTCGATGGCGGCCTGTTCGATGTCGTTTAGGGCGTTCTTCGACGTCCGCAGCGTGATGTACCCGTCGTAGAACCGGGGATCGTCGTAGATGTTCTGACGGCTCATCCCCCAGATAGTTCCTGTCACTCGATCGGGTGTCAACGATCCCGGGTGGGTGGGGGCTACCGGCCCCGGTCGAACATGACCCGGCCCCGGCAGATCACCGAGGTCAGGGCACCGTCGGGGTCGGCCAGGCGGGCCAGCTCGGCCAGGGGATCCACCCGGGCCACCACCACGTCGGCCGAGTAACCGGGGGCGATCCGGCCGATCCGGCCCTCACGCCGGCACAGCCGGGCGTTGGTCCGGTACATCGAACCGAGCACGTCGGCGGCCGGTTCCAGCTCGGCCCGGATGGCGAACTCCTCGTTCTGCCAGGTCTGCACCTCGCCCAGCAGGTCGGTGCCGAACCCCAGCTCCACCCCGGCCGCCCGGGCGATGGCGATCGAGCGGCGTCCCGCGTCGTAGACCCCGTCGTTCTTCACCAGGTTGCGTTCGGGCATCCCCAGTTTCGGACCGTCGTCCCGCATGGCCTTGTAGGTCACCAGGGTCGGCACCATGGTGACCCCGAGCTCGGCCATGCGGTGGGCGGTCGGTTCGTCCACCATGTTGCCGTGCTCGATGCAGCGCACCCCGTTCTCGATGGCCTGGGTGATGGCGTCGGGCTGGTAGGCGTGGGCGGTGGTGTAGGTGTGGCGGTGGTCGGTCTCGGTGGTGACGGCCCGGATCTCCTCGGCCGTGTACTGGACGGCGTCGATGGGGTCGGCCGGTGAGGCCACGCCCCCGGAGCTCATGATCTTGATCAGCTCGGCCCCCTCCCGGAGCTCGAGCCGGGCCGCGGTGCGCACCGCGTCCGGCCCGTCGGCCACCACCCCGAGGTCACCGGCGTGCACCGAGCAGGCACAGGTGGCGCCGGTCGTCCGCCGGCCGCCGTCGACATCGCCGTGACCGCCGGTCTGCGACAGGGCGTGGCCCGCCCGGACGATCCGGGGGCCGCTGCACAAGCCGGTGGCGATGGCCCGGATCAGGCCGCCGACGTCGCCCCCGGTGTCCCGCACGGTGGTGAACCCCCGCATGACCATGTTTTCGGCCAGCCGGGCCATCCCGAGCGACTTCTCCACCGCGGACATCCGCATCAGGCGGGGGAAGTCGAGGGTGGTGACCACATGGTGGACGTGGGCGTCGACGAAACCCGGCATCACGAACCCGCCGGCGGCGTCCACCACGGCGTCCCCGGTGGGCACGGCCGGCCCGTCGACCACGTCGACGATCGCATCACCCTCGATTACCACGTGCCGTTCGCCCACCAGTTCCATGGTCTCGGTGTCGAGCAGGGTGCCGTTGGTCACGATGGTGCGCATGCCGTTCATCATGAACCGGGGTGGGTCGCGGTGCCACCGGGGCCGCGCCCACGGTCGGCCGATCAGGCGGCGGTGCCCCGGCCCGTCGACCGGTAGTGGTGGGGGCTCACCCCGTAGTGCCGTTTGAACGCCGTGCTCAGGGCGAAGGCGCTGCCGTAGCCCACCTCCCCGGCGATCCGGGCGATTGGGTCCCGGGAGGAGGCGAGACGGTCGGCGGTCACCGCCATCCGCCAGTCGGTGAGCAGGGTGATGGGGGCCACGCCCACCACCTCGGTGAACCGTTTGGCCAGGGCAGCCCGGGACATGCCGCACTCGGCGGCCAGGGAGGCCACCGTCCACCGTTTGGCCGGGTGCCGCTGCATCAGCCTGATAACCGGGCCCACCACCGGATCGGCTAGGCCGCGCGTCGCCCCCGGGGTGGCGACGGCGCGATGGTGCATCCAGTGCCGGACGGCGAGAACCACGAGGAGGTCGAGGGTCCGGGACAGGACCACGGGTTGGGCCAGATCGTCCCGGATCATCTCGTGGCCGAACAGCTCGATCAGGGCCGGGTCGATCACCCCCTCCTCGACGACGTGCACGCCGGGCAGGGCGTCGAGCACGTACCGGCCCACCTCCGGCACCGTCGGATAGACACCGACCAGCATCAGGTGACTGGCCGACGCCTCTTCGGCGTTGCCCCAAGTGCGGATGCCCAGCGACCACCGCTCAGCCAGGGGTTCGCCGGTGAGGGTCTCGCAGCGGTGGCCCCGGTGGACGATGGCAGTGGCCGGGCCCGACTGATCGTCGGTGAGGCTCCAGCGGCGCTCCCCCCGGACGAGGACCACCGAACCCTCCGCCACCTCGTACACCCCGTCGGGGTGGGTGAGGGTGAGCGGACCCCGGGAGGTCACCACCACCGACAGGGCGGCTCCGTCCGCCAGGGTCAGGCCGAACGGTGCTGCCAGCTGGACTCGTAGGAGGAACGCCGGATCGGGGCCGGCGCTCCCGCCCAGAAGGCCGGAGAGGGCGTCCACGCCCCGAGCGTAGACCATCACGCATGGATTACCAAATAAACGCTATGGATCGTCCGAAGGACGCGGGGGGTTGTCCGAAGGACGCGGGGGGTTGTCCGAAGGACGCGGGGGGTTGTCCGAAGGACGCGGGGGGTTGTCCGAATGCCCCAGCCGACCGGCTGCGGTCTCGGCCGCCCGCACGAGTTCGTCGGGCCCGATGATGCGGAAGGGCGCGTCGAAGCGGAGGATGGACGACACCAGCCCGGACCACGACCAGGAACCGGCGGTGACCTGGCAGGACCGGTCGGTGACGGCCTCCACGTTCCCGTCCCGCACCCACGGGGTCAGCTCGTGGGCGGGGAGGGCGATCTCGAACCGGCCCACGCAGGGCCAGCTGTCTTCGTCGGTGGAACCCTTGGCCCGGGCGGCCACGAAGCTGGCGGCGTCGCCGGCCGGAATGGCCCGGGGGGTGAACCGCGGCCCATGGGGTGGACGGGGCGTCATCCGGTCCAGGCGGTAGATCCTCCAGTCGTCCCGATCGAGGTCCCAGGCCACCAGGTACCAGCGCCCGTGGCGGGCCACCAGCCCGTGGGGTTCGGTCCGGCGGGGTCGCCCGTCCGGTTGGCGGTAGTCGAAGCGGAACGTCAGGTGGGTCCGCACCGTCTCGCTGACCGCTTCCAGGACCGCCGGGTCGACGCGGACCGGGTTCGGGCCGGTGCTGAACCGCACTCGGTCGATGCGGTGGCGGAGGCGCGACGGCATCACCTGCCGGACCGTGGCCAGGGCCCGTTCCGCATCCTCCTCGATGTCCACCCCGCTGGATGCCGCGTGGTGGAGGGCGATGGCGATGGCCACCGCCTGACCGTCGTCGAACAGGAGCGGCGGCAGCTCCGAGCCGGCCTCCAAGCGGTATCCCCCGTCGGGGCCCTTGGTGGCGCTGATCCGGTACCCCATCTCGCGGAGCCGGTCGACGTCCCGCCGCACGGTCCGCGTCGTGACGCCGAGCCGTTCGGACAGCAGCCGGCCCGGCCAGTCCCGCCGGGTCTGGAGGAGGGAGAGCAGGGTGAGCATCCGCGTGGACGTTCCCGTCATGGGGCCCATTCTCGCCCACGGGTGCGCCGGGGGCGGGGGGCGTGGTGGCGGTGGGTGCCCGGACGACGGGACGCCGGCCGAAGAATCCGGGTAGAGGACCGTTGCCGTCCTCTACCCGGGGCAGGGTTGTTCCCGGGGCGGGATCTCGCCCCCAACCACTGGAACGACCAGCACCGGAACGACCAGCACCGGAACGACCAAGCAAAGGACAACGCATGGCCCTCACCACCACCGCCCACCTCAACTTCCCGGGCACGGCTCGAGCCGCACTCGAGTTCTACCAGGAGGTCTTCGGCGGCAAGATCCAGGCCAACACCTACGGCGAGTTCGGCATGCCCCAGGGGGCCCCCGACGCTGGGCGGATCGTGTTCGGCCAGCTCGAAGCGGACAACGGCTTCCGGATCATGGCCTACGACATCCCGGGGCGGGATGTCGCCTTCGCGGGGTCGACCCGCCGAGAGCAGGGGGTCACGGTCACCGACGTCCCCTTCTTCCTCTCGTTGGGGGCTGACGCCCTGGACGAGATCACCCCCTACTGGGAGGGTCTGAGCGATGGCGCCACCGTGATCGAGCCGCTGGTTGCCTCGGCCTGGAGCCCCGGATTCGGGATGCTCACCGACCGCTTCGGGGTCACCTGGACGGTCACCGTCCGACCCGGAGCGGAATAGGCCGGCGACCAGACGGTGACGAATCATCCCCACTTCGTACCGGTTCATCCCTGATTCACACCCGCACTTCTCGGACGATCACGTATGAATCAGCGATTCTGAACCATGGACTGTCTACGACGGGCGGTCGACGATGAGACCATGACCCCACCGAAGCCAGCTCCCCGCCCGCCCCGGGCGGACCGCTCGACGCCTCCGACCCCGATCGGTTCGCCGGTCGCCGCCCGCGTCGCCGTCGCTCCCGCCCTTGACGCCTCCGTCCCCACCATTCCCGCCGCGACGACTGCGGCCACCGGGAGGCGGGGCCGGTGAGCGGGTTCCCGGGAGGCGGTTGGTTGGACGTGGCGGTGACCGCCGGCGCCGTCGGCTCCGCCGTCACCGGTGGGGTCCTGTACGGCTTCTCCACCTTCATCATGACCGCCCTGGACCGCTTACCCCCGGAGCGAGCCATCGAGTCGATGCAGTCGATCAACCGGCAGGCCCCGACCGCCGGCTTGATGACCGTCATGTTCGGCACCGCGGCGGTGGCCGTCGGGCTCGGAGTCGACGGCGTCCGCCGGTTCGACACCACCGAGGGGCGTCTGCTGACCCTCGGGGCCGTCGCCTACCTCGCCTCAGTGCTCATCACCGGGCTGTTCCACGTACCCCGCAACGACCGGCTGGCCGCCGTCACCACCCCGGTGGCCGACGCGGCCCGGATCTGGAGTGGCTACTCCGGGCCCTGGACGGCCGGAAACCACCTCCGGACCGGGCTGGCCATCCTGGCCGCGGTCCTGTTCACGGTGGCCCGCCCCGTCGCCGGCCGGGGCTGAGGTGCCGCGGCCGTCCGCCCGGTCGCCGTGTCACACTCGGGGAGGCTCGATCGTCAGAAAGGCATGCGAACCACCATGGCTTCCCAACCCGTATACGTCGTGGGTGGAGGCGTCGCCGGTCTGTCGGCCGCCGCCACCCTGGCCATCGCCGGTGAACCGGTGGTCGTCCTCGACGCAGCCACGGTGATCGGCGGCCGGGCCCGCACCCACTGGGTGGACCGGTTCGGGCTCAACGTCGGGCCCCACGCCCTCTACGTGGGCGGGCCCGGGGCCCGACGACTCCGCCGGTTGGGGGTCGACCTGCGGGGCGGCCAGCCCCGGACCTGGGCCTTCCAGGTGGTCGTGGGGGACGAACTGGTGGGCCTTGGCCGTCTCCTGCTCGGTTCCCGCTCCCGCCTGGCCGCCCTCAGGGCCGCGTCGGGCCGGTGGGGGAGGGTGGCCCCGGGTGCGAGTGCTGCCGAGCATCTCGCCGGACTGACCCTGGACGATCGCTCCCGGGCCGTGGTGGAGATGGTGGTTCGCCTCTCTACCTACGCCGGTGACCTCCACCGGCTCGACGCGGCCATGGGTGCGGCCCAGCTCCGTCTGGCCACCCTTCCCGGGGTGCGGTACCTCCACCGCGGCTGGCAGGGCCTGGCCGACGACCTGGCCCGGGTGATCCGCCGCCACGGCGGAGCGATTCGCACGGGGGTGCCGGTGGCGGCGGTGGAGCACGACGAGCGCGTCATCGCGGTCCGGACCCGGAGCGGGGAGCGGCTTCCCGCCGACCGGGTGGTGGTGGCCATGGCCGACGCCGGGCGGGCGGTCAGGCTGCTCGCCGGTCCCGGGGCCGACCGGCTGGCCGCCGCCACCGCCGACCACACCGTGGTGCGGATGGCCCATCTGGACGTGGCCCTGCGGCGGTCGTCCGGGCGGGTGCGGTCCCTGCTCGACCCGGCCGGCCGCATCTACGTCAGCGTGCCCAGCGACGTGGCCCGGCTGGCCCCGAGGGACGGGGTGGTGCTGCACGCCGGCCGCTACCTGGAGCCAGGCGGGGAACGGGCCGACCACCGGGCCGATCTCGAGGCGGCCATCGACCGGGTCGCCCCCCACTGGCGCGATGACCTGGTGGACGCCCGCTACGTGCCCACCTCGCCAGTGGCCGGCGATCACGCCGGGCCGGGCGCAGGTGGCTGGGCGGGCCGGGTCGGGGTCGACGGGGCCGGGGTGGCGGGGTTGGCGGTGGCCGGGGACTGGGTCCGGGGCCAGGGCATGCTGGCCGACGCCGCCATCACCTCCGGTGACCAGGCCGCCCGGGCCCTCCTCACCGCGGCCCGGGCCACCCCGACCCCGTCACGCGGTGTTCGGTCGGCGTGACCGGGCCGAAGGACGGCGGGTCCGGGGGCGGGGCGGGTTCCCGGCGCTCCGGTACCGTCGACTCCGGGTTCCAGGATCAGCGGCCTCGCCTGCTGCTCCTGGCCTACCGGATGCTGGGAACCTGGGCCGAAGCGGAGGACGTGGTGGGCGACGTGGCCGAGCGGTGGCTCCGGGCCGATCGGGACGGGATCGCCGACCCCGACGGCTGGCTCACCACGGTCACCAGTCGCCGCGCCCTCGACGTGCTGGGCTCGGCCCGTGTCCAACGGGTGGACTATCCGGGGGAGTGGCTGCCCGAACCGGTGGCCACCGGCCTACTCCCAGCCGAGGTGGTGGACCAGCGCGAGTCGCTGACCCTCGGGTTCCTGACCCTGCTGGAACGGCTGACCCCGATCGAACGGGCGGTGCTGGTGTTGTACGACGTGGTGGGCTGGGACCACGCGGCGATCGCCACCGCCCTCGACCGGCGGCCGACCGCGGTGCGCCAGGCCCTCTCCCGGGCCCGGCGTCACATCGGACAGGCACCGTCCCGCCCGGTGGATCCCGAGCTGCTGGCCGGCCTCCTCGATCGCCTGTTGCAAGCCCTCAGCGCGGGCGACGGTGAGCGTCTGGCCCGCCTCCTGGCCCCGGACGCGGTGGCCGCCACCGACGGCGGAGGCGTGGTCCCCGCCACCGTACGGTCGGTGGTGGGCCGGAACCAGGTGACCCGGTTCCTGCTCGGCTTGGCCCGCCGATCACCGGTGGTCGAGGTGAACCCGGCGGAGATCAATGGTGGGCCGGCGTTCGTCCTCCACGATGGCGACCACTGGTCGACGGTGGTGGTGGAGACCGACGACGACGCCGCCGGCCGGGCCGACCGCCTGTTCATCGTCCGCAACCCGGTGAAGCTGGCCCGCCTCCTTGACGGGCTCGGACTGGACCGGTAACGCGGGGTCGGCGGGGAAGGAGCCGCCGGCCGTTCCCAAACTCCGCCATGAGTCCAATACTTGACTCTGTCTGGAATTCGTGTTCATATGGCCGACATGTCCAGTAATGCCGAGCAGCTGCTCCGCCACCACGGCCTCCAGGTCACCGCCCAGCGGCTGGCCATCCTGGACGCGGTGGCGCAGCGGCCGCATGCCACCGCCGACGAGGTCGCGGCTGATGTCCGCGACCTGATCGGCTCGGTGTCACGCCAGGCCGTGTACGACACCCTCGGTGTCTTGGTCGAGAAGGATGTGCTCCGGCGCATCCAGCCGGCCGGCTCGGCGGCCCGTTACGAGGACCGGGTGGGGGATAATCACCATCACCTGGTGTGTCGGGGGTGCGGGGCCTTGGTCGACGTCGATTGCGCCGTTGGGGCGGCGCCCTGCCTCACCGCCAGCGATGATCATGGTTTCGAGCTCGACGAGGCAGAAGTGATCCATTGGGGGAGGTGTCCAGCGTGTCAGGCCGATTCGGAGACCGTGGCCGAGTCCGAAGACACGCACACAACCAACCAGCGAATCGCCAGGAGGCGAACCAACCGTTAGAACCCGCGCAGTTCCAACCGCGCCGGGTCCCGACCGGGTCCCGGGGTGGTCGGTTCCCGCCGTCGGCCCCGGTCGAGGGGCCCGGGCCTCGGCATCCCTCGGCCCGAGGCGTATCCAACCCAACGTCGCACCCGACCCGACGTCCCATCCACCAGTTCCGACGTGGCTGTCATCCACGTCTCCGCGTTCCAGCAAGGAGCAACTCATGAGCGAAGAACACGGTGTCACCGACACCAGCGACATCCCCCAGGCCAGCGGCTGTCCCGTGATCGGCCACGCGGTCGGAGGCCTCGACCGCGACGCCGCCGACCGCTGGTGGCCGGACCGGCTCAGTCTCCGGGTGCTCGACCAGCAGCCGGCGTCGGCTAACCCGCTGGGTGAGGACTTCGACTACGCGGCGGCGTTCAACGGTCTCGACATGGCCGCCCTCAAGGCCGACATCGCCGCGGTGATGACCGATTCGCAGTCGTGGTGGCCGGCCGACTACGGCCACTACGGCCCCCTGTTCATCCGGATGGCCTGGCACTCCGCCGGCACCTACCGGGTCACCGACGGTCGGGGCGGGGGAACCGGTGGGTTCCAACGGTTCGCCCCCCTCAACAGCTGGCCGGACAACGTCAGCCTCGACAAGGCCCGTCGCCTGCTGTGGCCGGTGAAGGCCAAGTACGGCAACGCCATCTCCTGGGCCGACCTCCTGCTCCTCACCGGCAACGTAGCCCTCGAGACAATGGGTTTGAAGACCTTCGGGTTCGGCGGTGGCCGGGAGGACGCCTGGGGCCCGGACGACGTCTACTGGGGCCCGGAGAACACTTGGCTGGGTGACGAGCGCTACCAGGGCGACCGGGAGCTCGACGACCCTCTGGCCGCGGTCCAGATGGGCCTGATCTATGTCAACCCGGAGGGCCCGAACGGCAACCCCGATCCGGTGGCCGCCGCCATCGACATCCGCGAGACCTTCGGTCGGATGGCCATGAACGACGAGGAGACCGTCGCCCTCATCGCCGGGGGGCACACCTTCGGCAAGACCCACGGGGCCGCCGACCCGGACCAGTACGTCGGCCCCGACCCTGAGGCGTCACCGGTGGAGCAACAGGGCCTGGGCTGGAGAAGTACCTTCGGTAGTGGGGCCGGCGCCGACGCCATCACCAGTGGCCTGGAGGGTGCCTGGACTCCGGACCCGATCACCTGGGACAACGGCTTCTTCGAGACCCTCTTCAAGTACGAGTGGAAGCAGACCACCAGCCCGGCCGGTGCCACCCAGTGGATCCCCACCGACGAGGCCGCGGCCGAGCTCGTCCCCGATCCCCAGGACGACACCAGGCGCCATCCCCCGGTCATGCTCACCACCGACCTGTCCCTCCGGATGGACCCGGCCTACGAGGTCATCTCCCGGCGCTTCCTGGAGCACCCCGAGGAGCTGGCCGATGCCTTCGCCCGGGCGTGGTTCAAGCTGCTGCACCGTGACATGGGCCCAAAGATCCGGTACCTGGGCCCGGAGGTGCCCGACGAGGAGCTGATCTGGCAGGACCCGGTTCCCGCCGTCGACCATCCGCTCGTGGGTGACGCCGAGATCGGTGACCTCAAGCAGAAGATCCTGGTGTCGGGACTGTCGGTGGGTCAGCTCGTCTCGGCGGCGTGGGCGTCGGCGTCCACCTTCCGCCACACCGACAAGCGGGGCGGGGCCAACGGGGCCCGGGTGCGCCTGGCCCCCCAGAAGGACTGGGAGGTCAACAATCCGTCCGATCTGGCCAAGGTCCTGTCCACCCTGGAGGGGATTCAGGCCGACTTCAACGCCGGGAGCGGGGCCACTCGGGTGTCCCTGGCCGACCTGATCGTGCTCGGCGGGTGCGCCGCGGTGGAGAAGGCGGCCGCCGACGCCGGCCGGACGGTGGCCGTACCCTTCACCCCGGGTCGCACCGACGCCACCGCCGACCAGACCGACGCTGAGTCCTTCGAGCCCCTTGAGCCCGCGGCGGACGCCTTCCGCAACTATGTGTCGGCCGGGGAGAAGAGCCGAACCGAGCAGCTCATGGTCAACCGGGCCGCCCTGCTCGGCCTGTCCGCCCCGGAGATGACCGTCCTGGTAGGCGGGATGCGGGTCCTCGACGGGGGTCAGTCCGGTCTCGGGGTACTAACCCAGCGGGCCGGCCAGCTGACGAACGACTTCTTCGTCAACCTGCTCGACATGGGAACGGCCTGGTCGGCCTCGGCCAACGCCGAAGGCGTGTTCGAGGGCACCGACCGGGCCAGCGGCGAGGCGCGGTGGAAGGCGACGGCCGTCGACCTCGTGTTCGGCGCCAACGCCCAGCTCCGGGCCCTGGCCGAGGTGTACGCCTCGGCCGGTGGGGAGGCGAAGTTCGTCGAGGACTTCGTGGCCGCCTGGGACAAGGTCATGAACCTGGACCGGTTCGACCTGGCCTAACGATGAGGCCTTGGCCGAAGAGTCGGTGGTTAGCGATGAGGCCTTGGCCGAAGAGTCGGCTGGCGCCGGTGCAGTGCTACCTACGGGGGTTTGACGCCTGGAGCGTCGACCCCCCAAGGGTGGCGGCCACGACCCGATGACCCCCGGGACCGGACGGTGTCGCTGACCAGGAGGAAGGAACCTCATGACCCCCACCTCACCCGTGCCGGGCCCCGCCGCCGGTCGTTCCGGGGCGGTGATCACCGCCGACGACAAGCTGCCCGTGGTCCGGATCACCCGGGACTTCCGCGCCACCCCCGCCCAGCTTGTGCGGGCCCACCTCGACCCGCAGCTGTTAGCTCGGTGGGTGGGCCCCGCCGGTCTCACCATCCGGATCGTGGCCTGGGACGCACGCGACGTGGGCGAATGGCGGTACGTGGCCGCCCGCGTCGACGAGGAGTATCGGTTCCGTGGCTGCTTTCACCAGATCACCGACAGCCGCAT
>JBKECK010000097.1:0-2353 GCA_047974625.1 Acidimicrobiales bacterium | reverse complement strand
GCCGACGTATCGGTGGGCGCCGTGTGCCGGGCCCGCCTCGGTGACGAGGTAACCGACCGGCTCATCGACCCCCTGCTGGGCGGGATCAACGCCTCGGACCTGGACCATCTCGGCCTCCGGGCCGGGGCACCCCTGCTGGCCGCCGCCCTGGAACGGAGCCCGTCCCTGATCGAGGGCATGCGGGCCCTGCGGCCCACCTCGGGTCCCACCCTGGGCGACAGCCGACCGGAACCCGTGTTCCACAGCCTGCGCGGCGGCCTGGCCCGCCTGGTGGAGGCCCTAGTCGACGCCCTCCGCCGGTTCGACGGCCGGGTCGCCATCACCACCGGGGCCGCCGTCGCCGACCTGGCCGGCCTGGGCCCGGCCGACGCCGTCATCGTCACCGTCCCCACCTTCGCCGCCGCCCCCCTCCTCGCCCCCGGCTCCCCGGCGGCGGCCGAGCTCCTGGCCACCGTCGACTACGCCTCGGTGGCCCAGGTGACGATGGAGCTCCCGGCCGAGTCGGTCGCAGTCGACCTCGACGCGGCCGGCATCCTGGTCCCCCGAGTGGACGGCACCGTGATCACCGCCGCCACCTGGTTCTCCTCCAAGTGGGAGCGGTACCGGCGGCCGGGGACGGTGCTCATCCGTATGACCTCGGGCCGCTACGGCGACGACCGCTCGGCGGCCATGGACGACACCGCCCTGATCGCCACCCTGCGCCGGGAGCTGGACACGGTGGTGCCCATCACCGGTGAGCCACGGGCCACCCGGGTGGTCCGCTGGCCCCGGGCCCTACCCCAGTACGGGGTCGGCCACGGGCACCTGGTGCAGCGGATCATGGACGCCGTGGCCGCCGACCTCGACCGGGTCCACCTGGCCGGGGCCGCCTACACCGGCATCGGCATCCCGGCTTGCATAGAGGCGGCCCGGGCCACCGCCCGCACGGTGCTCGACACCGGTCACCGGACCGGATGAGATCACCGGCCATGGCCCGGCCCGCGGCCGACCCGGGGCCCGCCCCGGGTCGGCGGCCCGGGGTCGCCCTCCTGGCCGTTGGCTCCGGCCTGGCCCTGGCCGGGTCCCTGCCCCCGTGGGGCTGGTGGCCCCTCGCCTTCCTCGGCGTGGCCGGGCTCGACCGGCTCATCGCCGACCAGCCCTGGTCCGGGCGGTTCCGCCGGGCCTGGCTGGTGGGGGCGGCCTGGTTCTACCCGGCGATCCTGTTCGTAGCCGACATGACCCTGGCCGGCTACCTGGTCGCCGGCGCCATCCTGGCCCTGTTCCCGGCCACGGCGGCCGCGGCCACCCCCGGGGACGGGACCCGCCGGCTGGTGCTGCCGGGCGCGATCGCCGTGACGGAACTGGTCCGCTGGTCGTGGCCCTTCGGAGGGGTACCACTAGCCAACCTGGCCCTGGGTCAGGCCGGCGCCCCCCTCGGCCAGACGGCCCGGATCGGGGGCACGATCGGGGTGGTGGCCCTGGTGATCGTGGTCGGACAGGCCCTGTCCGCCCTCAGCCAGCGGCGGGCCCGGCCCGCCCTGGTTGGCGCCGCCGTCTCCACGGTGGCTCTCCTGGCCGCCTGGCTGGTGCCCCGGGCCGAGGTGGTCCGGGTGGCCGACGTCGCCCTGGTCCAGGGTGGAGGCGCCCAACGCACCCGGGCCTCGGCCGAGCAGCAGCCGGTGGTGCTGGGCCGCCATATGACGGCCAGCGGGTTCATCGACCGCCCCGTCGACCTCATCGTCTGGCCCGAGAACACGGTCAACCCGGGCCGGTTGTTGACCTACGACGCGGCCCGGGCCCAGCTGAACGCCCTCGCCGCCCGGACCGGGGCGAGTGTGCTGGCCGGCTGGTTCTACGCCGTCTCCGACGTCCACACCGCCAACTACCAGTCGGTGATCACCCCGGACGGTGACGAGACCGACCTCTACGACAAGACCATCCTCGTCCCGTTCGGGGAGCTCGTCCCGTTCCGCTCCCTGGTCGCGCGGTTCAACCGCGAGATCCCCTCCCGCAACGTCCGGCCCAGCACCACCGATCCGGTGCTGGACACGCCGGTCGGCCCGGTGGGCGTGTCGATCTCATGGGAGGGGTTCTTCCCCCGCCGGGCCCGGGCCGCCACCCGGGAGGGGGCGGAACTGCTGATCAACCCGTCCAACGCCGCCTCCTACTGGCTGACCCAGGTCCAGACCCAGCAGGTGGCCTCCAACCGGTTGCGGGCCATTGAGAACGACCGGTGGACCCTCCAGCTCACCCCGACCGGCCTGAGCGCCGTCATCGACCCCGACGGCCGGGTCGAGCAGCGCACCGACGTCGGCGAACAAGCGGTCCTGGTGGACACCGTGGAGATGCGCTCCGGCGAGACCATCGCCACCCG
>JBKECK010000096.1:0-24244 GCA_047974625.1 Acidimicrobiales bacterium | reverse complement strand
GCTACCTCCGACCATTCCGCCAGATCATCGAATCGATCAACCAGACCCTCAAGGCCCAACTCGACCTCGAACGCCACGGCGGCCGCAAACCCCCCGGCGTCTGGGCCCGCGTCCTCCAACGCCTCCTCGCCCTCACCACCGCCATCTGGCACAACGAGACCACCAACCAACCCGGCCCAGCCCGATCACTGATCACCTACGACCACTAACCCTTGGAGCCAATCATCTAGGGTTTCCGGCTGTCTGAAGGCTGGATTCCCAAGGGGAGCGACGTGCGCGTGTCGACGGTACTACGGATGCTGTTCGGGTTGTGCCGGGCGACGGTGGTCGAGGGTTGGGCGCTGGACCGCTCTGGGGACCGCCCGACGCTGGTGGTCCGGGTCCGGGGGCGGCCGATGCGTGGAACCGGCTCGAACCTGGTGGATCTGGGCCGGGCAACAGTGCGCGTTGATGATTTGCGATGTCGTCGACGACTCCGACGCCGACTGGAGACGTCGGTGAGGAGGCCATCACCGCAGTTCTGCGGGTTCGGTGATGGCGAGGCTGTAGCGGCAAAGCTGGGCGCCGATCCTGCCAACCGACACACAGCGAACATGGGAACCATCCCGGAGTCGCCCTTCCCGGCCAGCAGTCCGCTGGCTGGCGGGCAGGCTCACCGTCAGCTGACGGCTCCGGGACGGGACGGAGGGTCCGAAGTAGTCCGCGGGCGGGAAAGCCGTCCACATGGCGAAGGGACCCAGCGAGTTCGCAGTCGATGCGCCATACACCTTCGCGTACAGCCTTGATGCCGCCTGACCTGCGCTTTTGCGGTCCATCCGCCGCGGATTCGACCATCGCTCAACCGTAGCCCAGGTCCGCAGAGGTTCGCAGAAGGCATCACTGTTAGGCATCAGTCTGGTGCCGGACGCGAATCAGCGACCCTCGAAAGGGCCGCTGACCTGGGGTTTTGTTGGAGCGGACGACGAGATTTGAACCCGCGACCCTCACCTTGGCAACGTCGTGGGGTACGTCCGAGGACTTCGGATGAGTCCAGCCAGCCGCATCCTGTCAGGCGAACCGTCCAGCAAGACCGGATACGTCCAGCCAGATAGTAGAACGCTCTACTATCCGAGCCGTCCGATCATCGACGGTCGCTGTCACCACGCCAAGCTACGATCGACACCATGGCCACCGATGCCACACCCGACGATCTCGACCGGACCCGGACAGACCAAGGCTTCGACGCCTACGTCAAGACAGTCGCTCGCCTCCACGGCGAAACCGCGGCCCGCGCAGCGATGACCGACCGGACACCAGCCGAACAAGAGGCCACCGTCACCCGAGATCGCCGCCACCTCGAGCAGTGGCGATCGACCCCCGAGGGCGAGACCGACTACCAGGAGACCCGAGAGCGAGTCCTGGGCACGATCGACAAGCTTGAAGCCGACGGCCCTGCCCGTGCGGCCGGTTGAAGACGACTGGCCCGAGTTCTGGGAGCAAGCGGAAGATCACCTACCTTGGCGCCGCTCGGCAGCACCGTGGCACAGAGGCGGTTGGTCGCAGCACGGTCAGTCCTGAGGGTCGTCTTCTCCGTTGGTGCATCACGTAGGTACAGCTCGCAGGCCGCGCGCACGCTGCGAGCGTTCGTTCCAACCGCAACATCGCCGCCACCGACATCAACCCGAAGCCTCGCCAATGCGGCTTCGGCATCGGCTCGCGAGCCGTGTACCGTCCGGCTGTGCCGCCGACGCTCACCCGTGACCGGATCAGGTTCACCATCGAATTGCACGAACCACCGGCCCTCACCGCGCCTGGTGACTGTCCCGGCTCCGCGACTTCGCCACGTCCGCTGACGCTTGCCACCGCCATTGTTCTCCGCATCAGCCGTCGGGTCGGCCACTGTCCGACGGAGAGCCACTAATGCTTCCTCGGCGTCGGCCAGCGAACCAACGATCGTTCGCGACACTCGTCGCCTTGGCGCTCCAGGTTCCCTGGGACACTCCACATCGATGCGCCACACACCCTCGCGTACAGCCTTGATGCCGCCTGACCTGCGCTTTTGCGGTCCATCCGCCGCGGATTCGACCATCGCGCAACCGTAGCCCAGGTCCGCAGAGGTTCGCAGAAGGCATCACTGTTAGGCATCAGTCGGGCGCCAGACGCGAATCAGCGACCCTCGAAAGGGCCGCTGACCTGGGGTTTTGTTGGAGCGGACGACGAGATTTGAACCCGCGACCCTCACCTTGGCAAGGTGATGCTCTACCAGCTGAGCTACGTCCGCAAGGCCTCCGAGCATAGCGCCGCAGGCGCCCTCGGCGACACCGATTCGGTCGAGATTCGACCCGTGCGGCGACGGCCGCCATGGTGCCGACTCGGAGCCTCCGAGGACGAGGGCCGGCCGCTACCCCAGGGTCCAGGCGGGACCCGGACCCCGACCGGCCCGCGGGACGATGAGGCGGCCGCCTCTCAGGCCTGCGACCGGAGATCAACCCGAAGGACGAGCACCCCGTCGTCGAGGGTGGCTTCGGCGTCGCCGATGATGGCGAAGTCCATGAAGTCCTCCTCAGCCTGTCGGATGAACGCCTGACGTTCATCACCACCCACCGGGGGAAGGTTGCGCTTGCGCACCGCCGCCGCCCGTTCCCGGAACCGGCCGATCATGGCCTCTGGATCGAACTGGTCGCTCATGGTTCTTCCGTCTCGCCGTCGGGTCAACTGATGGAGCTGGGTCGCGTCGGACGGGCGACATCTCTCCACGGTGCGGTTCCGGGTTGGAATCACCGTCGCCGATCGGCGCTCCGCTCCCGCGGAAGCTCGCCGGTGGGTCGGGGCTCCACATCCTCGCCGCGTACCTGTCGAGCGAATGTACCCGGGCTCACCTGCTGGTAGGAAGACCGTACGACACCTTCGTCGGGGGCACGGCCCTGCTCGCCGGGCACCCGGGAGTAGATCTGCGGGTAATCGCCGTCGGCCCGGGCGCTTCGACGGTCCGGGCCCTGGTACCCATGATCGACCGGGACGTCGTCGTACCGATTATCGTCGTACCGATTATCGTCGTACCGATTATCGTCGTACCGATTGTCGCGGTACCGGCCGTCGTCGTACCCGTCGGTGCCGTGCCCGTCGTCGTCATACCGGTCGTAACGGTCATGTTCGACCTCTTGGCGACGCGGCTGGGCTCCTTCCACCCGGCGCCGGTACCGCCGCTTGGGGCTGGTGTGCCGCCAGTACCAGATCGTCAAGATCCCGATCAGAACGGCCACCACCACCAGGGCGATGATGAGGGCGGTGAACGTCTGGGTCGTCCGTTCCGCCTCCGTCACGAGCAACAGCGCGATCACATCTCTGAAGGTAGCGCACCCGGGCGGTGTTCCTGGAGACACCCCGCCCACTCCGGGCACGCCTACCCGCCTGATCCGACTGAGCGCCTCGCCACCGCCACACCCGGTGATCCTCTCGTCCGTCCCCCACCCGGACCCCGACGGTGGTGCCGCTCAGTGCTGGTGAGCCGGGCACGAATACGTGGTGCGGCCACCGATCCGGCCGCGGACCAGTGGGGCGCCGTCCCGGGGGCAGCACCCGAGCGGCGACCGCTCCGGCTGGAGCCGGCCCGTGTGGGAGCCTCCCTGGACCAACAGCTCGGGGACGAGGGCTCGGAGGTGGCGGTGGAGGCGCCTCTGTTCGGGGCCGGTCAGGCTGCCGGCCGGTCGATCCGGAGCCACCCCCGCCCGCCACAACGTCTCGTCGGCGATCAGGTTGCCCACCCCGGCCAACCGGGCCTGGTCGAGCAGGCGGGCCTTCAGCGCCACCGCACCGACGAACACCCGGGCGCGCATCTCGGCCAGAGTCACCGTGAACAGGTCGGGCCCGAGGCGGGCCAGGTCGGGATCGAGTTCCACACCACCCAACCGGCGCGGATCGATGAGCCGGAGCTCCCCGCCGTCGTCGAACCGGAGCCCGAATCGTTCCCAGGCGGCATCCGAGCCGGTAGGGGCGTACTCGAGTTGTTCGATCGGGGCCACTCCGTCGACGACCAGGCGGCCCGTCATCCCGAACCGGATACCGAGACGGTGACCACCGGTGAGGTCGAGAAGGAGCAGCTTGCCCCGCCGGTCGGTGCCGGTGACCCGCTCCCCCACCGAGGCCGCGGCGAGTTCGGCCGGCTCCAGACCCCGTTTCAACATCCTGGCGTCGGGTGTGTCGACGCCGGCCACCCGCCGACCCACCACGGCCTCGGCCGACCGACGGTAGATCTCGACCTCAACCCCTTCGGGCACGGGTCAGTCGACCGCCTTGGCCAGGAAGTCGGACACGATCGGGGTGAGCTGCTCGTATTCGAGCAGGAACCCGTCGTGGCCGTGGTCGGAGTGGACCACCTCGTAGGAGACGTCCACCTGGCCGGCCACTAGGTGGTCCCGCAGCTCGTGCTGCTGGCGCGGGGTGTACAGCACGTCGCTGTCCACCGACACCACCAGGCTCGGGCACCGGACCCGGTGCAGGGCCGCGGCCACACCGCCCCGACCCCGACCCACGTCGTGGAGATCCATGGCCTTGTTGAGGAGCAGGTAGCTGTTGGCGTCGAACCGGCGCGCCAGCTTCTGACCGTGGTAGTCGAGGTAGCTCTCCACCTGGAACCGGCCCCACAGGTCGAACAGCTGGGACCGGTCCACATGGGACCGGTCGAACCGGGATTCGAGCGACTGGTCGCTCCGGTAGTGGAGCTGGGCCACCCGGCGGGCCAGCATCAGCCCGTCGTGGGGGCCGTGCCCGGGGGCCGCGTCGTAGTAGTCGCCTCCCCGCCATCGGGGATCCTGGACCACGGCCAGGCGGCCGACCTCGCTCCAGCCGATCTGGAGGGGGCTGGCCGAGGCAGCGGAGGCGATCGACACCATCGAGCGGACGCGATGGGGGTACATGACGGCCCATTCGACGGCCTGCATCCCCCCCATCGAACCGCCGATGACGGCCCGCCACCGATCGATGCCGAGATGATCGGCCAGGCCGGCCTGGGTCCGGACCATGTCCCGGATCGACACCACCGGGAAACGGGGCCCGTAGGGGCGGCCGTCGTCGGGGTGGGGTGACGCCGGGCCCGTGGTGCCCTGGCAGCCGCCGAGGACGTTGGCGCACACCACGAAGTAGCGGTCGGTGTCGATCCCCTTACCGGGACCGATCAGGTCGTCCCACCAGCCCACCGTGGGCTGGCCGGCGCCGGATGGGCCCGCCGCGTGGGCGTCACCGGTGAGGGCGTGGCACACCAGCACCGCGTCGTCGGCGGCCGCCGGGTCGCCCCAGGTCTCGTAGGCCACCGTGATCCCGTCCAGCACCCCGCCGCTCTCCAGCACGAAACGGCGACCGGCCGGAAGGGGGGCGAACCGCTTCCAGGCCACCGGATCGCCGGGTCGCCAGGCCCCGCTGGCCGGGATCGGGTCGGGTTCGATCGGGCGGGGCCGGTTCAGCACGGGGGGACCCGGTGGGGGCAGACATCGGTTCGGCGAGACATGCGAGCTGAGCCTAGCTATTCCGCCCCGGCCCCCGGAGCCGGTTTTCCCCGCCGGCGGCGCCGCCGGCCGTCGAGGCGTCCCTGCCACCAGGTGAGCACGTCGGGGCTGGCCCCGTAGGCCTCGTTCATCAGCCCGGCCACCCGCCGGGCCACCTCCAGGGCCGCGTCGGGGTCGAGGCCATCGGCGTGGGCGATCTCGTCGCTGGCCTTGGCCCACCACTGTTCCCCCTCGGGTGGCGGCAGGGGCAGGTCGGGCACCTGGCGTGCCGCCAGCTTGATGGCGTCCGCGGTGAGCCCGGTGCCCAACGACCTCCGCCACGCCCAGAGCACCACCGGGGGCGCCAGCAGGAGGGCGGCCACCCGGTCGAGATCGTCGGGATGGGCGTGGACGGCCACCACCGGGGTAGCGGGCACCAGGTTGCCGACCCGGTCGACGACGGGTTCGAGCACCGGGGTCTGGGTGGCCAGCAGGACCTTGGGCCGGAGCTGACGGTCGAACCAGGGTCGGACCCGTTCGTCGACCCGCTCCGCGTCGATCACCGGCCGGACCCGGTCGACGCCACCGAAACGGGTGGTGCCGATCCCCCACCGGACCGCAAGGGGCTCAACCGAGCCGACGGTGACCAGTCGGGGTGTGTCGTGGTCGTCGGGGCCGGCCTCACGGCAGGCCGCCACCAGGGCGTAGTGCTCGTCCCGGAACCCGGCGGTGGCGGCGACCCGGTCACCCAGACCCCCGTGGCGCCCGGTGGGTTCGGGCAGCGAGGGGGCGCCGAGGGCGTCAGCGGCCAGATCGCCCCACGCCCCGGGGGCGGCGTCGCCGACCCGGACGACGGTGGGGCCGACGGCCAGGGTCACGGTCCGGGTGCGGGAACTCCCACCGACGCCCAGGATCGGGGCGCAGGCCCGTACCCCGGCGTCGAACACCGGTTCGCGGGCGACCCAGAAGGCCCGGAGCGGCGAGATCCGGTCGAGGTGCCCACGGAGCTGGCCGGTGTCACGGCTGGCCACCACCGACAGAGGCTGGACCAGGGCCACCGTGGCATCCGGCGGGGCGAGACCAACGGTGTGCAGCAGGTGGATGGCCCCCAGGCCGGCGTAGGGTCCGAGCAGGTCCCGGAGGCTGCGGTGGACGGCGGCCGCCGTCGGGGTCAGAGCCCCCCGGCGCAACGGTGAAGCGAACGGCGGGTTGCCCACGATCAGGGCCGGGCCGAGATCGCCAGGCGCCGACTGGATTCGGTCCCGGATCCGGGCCGTGACGTCCGGCGCCAGGGTGTCGCCACAGATGACCTCGGCCCCGGCCTCGTCCGGATCGACCCCGTGGGCGGCCGCCCACAACGCGAGCGACCAGCGGGTCACGGCGGCCGCACCCGGGTCCAGATCGACGCCGACGATGCGGGCCAGCGCGTCGACCGGAGCGGTACCACCGGCCACCAGGCGATCCAGGCCCGAGAGCAGGAAGGCGCCGCCACCACAGGTCGGGTCGAGCAGGACCCCGGGATCGCCGGTGGTGACGCTCCAGGCCAGACCGATCAGCCCGTCCACCACCGGCCGGGGCGTGTACCAGGCCCCCCGGCGACGACGATCGTCGGCCGAGACGGCCTGTTCGTGCACCACCCCGACCAGCCCCGGGTCGCCCCATCCGTCGGGCGGGGGGCCGACGTCGGCCACCAGTCCGGTCCCGGCCCCCGGGCCCCCGGTCGGGCTGGGGACGCCCAGCGTCCCGGCCACCCGGTCGGCCACCGCGGCCGCCAGGGCCAAGGGCTCGGTGCCACCATCGGTCCCGCCCCGCACCAGGCGTTCGGCCCAGCGACGCAGGTCGCGGGACCGCCGGGACGCATCGGCGGGGGAACCGGTCAGCTGACCTCGGTGGGGTCCCACCCGGCCAGATCGCTGAGCCGCTCGTCGTTGGAGAAGATCTCGACGATCGGGATGTCGAGGGCGAGCCGCTTCTGCATCCGCTTCACCTCGAGTTCCTGGTTCCACAGCACCAGGGTTACCACCACGCCGGAGCCACCGGCCCGGGCCGTGCGGCCCGAACGGTGGAGGTAGGTCTTGTGATCGTCGGGGGGATCGTAGTGGATCACCACGTCGACGTCGTCGACATGGATCCCGCGGGCGGCCACGTCGGTGGCCACCAGGGCCCGGATCTTCCCGTTGGTGAAGTCCCGGAGCGCCTTCTCCCGCTGGCGCTGGCGCAGATCGCCGTGGATGGCCTGAGCCGACACCCCCAGCTTGTCCAGGTTGGCGGCCAGCCGGTCGCAACCCCGTTTGGTGTTGCAGAACACCATGGTGCGATCGACGGCTTCGACGATGGCGGCCACGACCCGGGTCCGGTCCATCTCGTGGACGGCCAGGAACCGGTGAGCCATCTGGGCCACCGTGACCTCCGACGAGGTCACCTCATGGCGGACGGGGTCGTCCTGGTAGCGCTTGACCAGGCCGTCGATGGCCCCGTCGAGGGTGGCCGAGAACAACAGGGTCTGATGGTCCCGCTCGATCCGGCGGAGGATCCACTCCACCTGGGGCAGGAAACCCATGTCGGCCATCCGGTCGGCCTCGTCGATGACGACGTGGGCCACCTGGGCGATCTCCACCTCGCCCCGATCGATCAGGTCGATCATGCGGCCCGGGGTGGCCACGATCAGGTCGATGCCCTGATGGAGCTTCTTGATCTGGGCGTCGATGTCGGCGCCGCCGTACACGGCCAGGGTCCTGAGCCCGACCGCTTCGCCCAGGGGTTCGAGTTCGGAGGTGACCTGGACGGCGAGCTCCCGGGTGGGGACCAGGATCAGGCCCCGGACCTGCCGGGGTCCGGTGCCGTCCACCTCGGCCATGCGTTGCACCACCGGGATGCCGAAGGCGAGGGTCTTTCCTGAGCCCGTCTTGGCCTTCCCGCACACGTCGTGCCCGGCGAGGGCGTCGGAGATGGTCATGGCCTGGATGGGGAACGGCTCTTCGATACCTCGCCCCGTGAGGACCCCGGAGATGGCGGGGTCGACCCCGAGGTCGGCAAATGTTTCGGTCATACTGGCCCAGTCGGGTTCATCTGCGAGGCTGTCGAGTGGGAGGGTCCGGCGGCGGGACTGCGGCCGTTGCTGTGGTTCTCGATGCCATCGACACTGCGTTTGGTACTGGTTTTTTCGTTCACGTTCCTATCCAGGCTAGCCAGCTCCACCTGCGGGACCACGCATCCCGGCTCTGGAGGCGGGTTGGCGACCGAACGCCCCCCGACCGGGTCCCGGCGCCGGAGGCTACAGTTCGCCTGATGGAGGAGCCTGTCACCGGTCGGTTGCGGTCGGTCACCTCGTGGCCGGTAACGACGGTGGCGGCCGGCTGGATCGACGGTTCGGGGGGGTCGGAGCGAATCGGCCCCACCGACCGGGCCTTTCCCTTGGCCTCGGTGACCAAGCCGCTGGCCGCCTGGACGATGCTGGTGGCGATCGAGGAGGGGACCCTCGACCTCGACGCCCCCCTGGGCCCGCCCGGGTCTACGGTCCGCCACCTCCTGTCCCACGCGTCCGGGCTCGGCGACGACCCCGACCGGCCCCTCACCAGGCCGGAGCAGCGCCGTATCTACTCCAACGCCGGCTTCTCGATCCTGGGTCGGGCCCTGGCCGAGCGTTCCGGCCTTCCCACCCCGGAGTACTTCCGTGAAGCTCTGGTGGAACCGTTGGGGTTGCGGGCCACCCGCCTCGACGGCTCACCCGCCCACGCCGCGGTGGGTTCGGTGGACGATCTGCTCCTCGTGGCCGCGGAATGGCTGCGCCCCTCGCTCCTGGCCCCGGAGACCATGCTGGCCGCCCGGTCCCCCCAGTTCCCGGACCTGATCGGCGTCCTCCCGGGCTACGGGGCCCAGGACCCCAACCCCTGGGGCCTCGGGTTCGAGGTGCGCGGCCACAAGTCGCCGCACTGGACGGGTCAGGGGAACTCGCCGGCCACCTTCGGCCACTTCGGCCGCTCGGGTACCTTCGTGTGGGTGGACCCCGTTGCCGACATGGCCTGTGTGGTCCTCACCGACGAGCCGTTCGGCCCGTGGGCGGTGTCCCGCTGGCCCTCCTTGTCCGACGCGGCGCTCGGCGCCCGACCGACCCCGGAGGCCCACCCGGCCACCTGATCCCGACGGCCCGTTGCCGCCCCGGATTCCTCCCGGCCGCCCCGATTGTGGGCCCCGGAGGCAGTAGGTTTGTCGCCGTGATCGAGGACCGCGCCCCCCGTACCGATCCGGACCTGCCCGACGTCGCCGACGAGGAGACCTCGGCCTGGGTGGTCAACCCGGTCGGGCCGCTCACCGGAGACATCGTCGTCCGTGGCTCCAAGAACGCGGTGACCAAACACATGGTGGCCGCCCTGCTCGGCGACTCACCGTCCACCATCAGCAACTGTCCCGAGATCGGTGACGTCGACATCACCGCCCGGATGCTTCAGGCCCTTGGCTGTGTGGTGGAACGGGACAACGGCAACACCACGATCGACCCCACCCCGCTCTCGTCGAGCCGGGTGCCGGTCACCTTCAGCGGCATGAACCGCATCCCGATCCTGATGATCGGCCCCCTCCTCCACCGGGTGGGCGAGGTGTTCGTCCCCCTGGTCGGTGGGGATGAGATCGGCTCCCGGCCCGTCGACTTCCACGTCGACGCCCTACGCATGATGGGCGCCGAGATCACGATCACGCCCGACGGGCTGGAGGCCAAGGCGGCCCGGCTGCGGGGCGCCCACATCGAGCTCCCATACCCGTCCGTGGGTGCCACCGAGACGGTACTGCTCTCCGCCACCCTGGCCGAGGGCCGCACCGTGCTCGACAACGGGGCCCTGGAACCCGAGGTGATCGAGCTCGCTCTGTTCCTCCAGCGCATGGGGGCACGGATCGAGATGCGGCCGAACCGGCGCTACATCATCGACGGGGTCGACCAGCTGGCCGGAGCCGCCCACCGTCTGAAGGGCGACCGGATCGAGGCGTTCTCCTACCTGGTGGCCGGCTTGATCACCGGTGGCCGGGTGACCGTGTACGGCTGCAGCCAGGATCGCCTGGTCACCGCCATCTCGACCCTGTCGGGGATGGGAGCCGAGTTCGAGATCACCGACTCGTCGGTGGCGGCCTCGGCCCGCACCCTGGAACCCATCGCCGTCGAGACCGACACCCACCCCGGTTTCATGACCGACTGGCAGTCCCCCATGGTGGCCCTGTTCACCCAGTGCCAGGGCCTGTCGGTGATGTACGAGACCGTGTACGAGAACCGGTTCACCTACGTTCCCGCCCTCAACAAGATGGGCGCCCAGATCCAGACCTACAACACCCCGCTGGGCAGTATCGAGGGCCGCTTCGTGGGCTCGTCGACCCCGTGCTCAGTGGTGGTGCGGGGCGGCACCCCCCTGTCGGGGACCGAGGTGACAGTGCCCGACATCCGGGGGGGCTTCGCCTACGTCCTGGCCGCGGCCGCTGCCACCGGGACCACCCGGATCACGGGCACCCACCATCTCGACCGCGGCTACAACCGCCCGATCGAGAACTTCGCCTCCCTCGGCCTCGACATCGAGCGTTTCACCGTGCCCCGGCCCGCCAACCTCGACTGAAGATCCCGGTACCGTCGGCTCTTCGGCCGAGGCCTCATCGCCCGGTACCGTCGGCTCTTCGGCCGAGGCCTCATCGCCCGGGGCCCGCACGCCCATGCCCCGGCACCGTGGCCCCTAACGCCTACTGGAACTGCTCCGGGGTGAGGGCGAAGAGCACCTCGGCCCCGGCGGTGACCGACTGCTCCAGGCCGATGGCCGACGGCAGGATCTGCTCGCCGAAGAACCGGACCGAGGCGACCTTGGCCCGGGTGTGGTCGGTGGGGTGGTCGGCCCCGTCGGCGGCGAGGCCGAGCCGCCCCATCAGGCCGGCGCACACCACCGTGCCGAGCATCCTGAGGTAGGGCGTGGAGGCGGCTAGGGCCTGGTTGGGGTCGGCGGCCCCGTTCTCGAGCAGCCACCCGGTGGCCCGCCGGGTGGCGTCGACGGCCTCGCCGAGCAGGGCCCCGAACCGGGCGAAGTCGTCGACGAGACCGAGGGCGGAGGCCACCTCGGCTACGGCGTCGAGCTCGTCGAGCACCACTCCCCCACCCCGCATCGGCAGCTTGCGGCCCACGAGGTCCGCGGCCTGGATGCCGTTGGTCCCCTCGTAGATGGGGGCGATACGGGAGTCGCGCCAGTGCTGGGCCGCTCCGGTCTCCTCGACGTAGCCCATGCCACCGTGAACCTGTATGGCCAGGGACGTCATCTCCACCCCGACGTCGGTGCACAGGCTCTTGGCCAGCGGGATGAACAGCTCGGCGAGCTCCCGGGCCCGGTCGCCCCCGGGCGTGCCGGCCAGGGCCGAACCGCGATCGAGGTGGGCGGCGGTGGCGTAGACCAGGCAGCGCATGGCGTCGATCCAGGCCCGCTGGGTGAGCAGCATGCGGCGCACGTCGGCGTGGTCGATGATCGGGCTGGAGGTGCCCCGGGGGGCGCCCACGGCGGTGCCCTGGTGTCGTTCGACGGCATAGGCGACGGCCTGCTGGTAGGCCCGTTCGGCAACGGCCAGACCCTCGAGCCCGACCGACAGGCGGGCGTTGTTCATCATCGTGAACATGTTCCGCATCCCGTCGCCCTCGTCGCCGACCAGCCATCCGGTGGCCCCGCCGTCGTCGCCGAAGGCGAGCACACAGGTGGGGCTACCGTGAATGCCCACCTTGTGCTCGACGGAGACGCAGCGCACGTCGTTGCGATCGCCCGGGTTACCGGACGCGTCGGGGAGGAACTTGGGGACCAGGAACATCGAGATGCCCTTGGTGCCGGGTGGAGAGCCCGGGGTGCGGGCCAGGACGAGATGGACGATGTTGTCGGTCAGGTCCTGTTCGCCGTAGGTGATGAAGATCTTCTGCCCGGTGATGCGGTAGGTTCCGTCGCCGGCTGGCTCGGCCCTGGTAGTGAGGGCCCCGACGTCGGACCCGGCCTGGGGCTCGGTCAGGTTCATCGTGCCCGACCATTCGCCGGAGATCATCTTGGGTAGGTAGAGCGCCTGCTGGTCGGCCGAGCCGTGGTGGGCGATGGCGTCTATGGCCCCCTGGGTGAGCAACGGGCACAGGGAGAAGGCCATGTTGGCGCTGGTGAGCTGCTCCTGGATCGCCACTGAGGCCACCCACGGGAAGCCGCCGCCCCCGAAGTCGGGGTCGAAGGGTACAGCCCCGAAACCGGACTCGACGTAGCGCTTGTAGGCCGTCTTGAAGCTGTCCGGTGTGGTGACTGAACCGTCGAGGTTCCACACCGACCCGATCAGATCACCGTCCCGGTTGGTGGGGGCGACCACCTCGGCCATGAACCGCCCGGCTTCCTGGATGACCATCAGGACCGACTCGGCGTCGATCCCTTCGTAGGCCGGGGCCTCGAGCAAGTCGGACAAGTCTACAACCGCGGACATCACTAGATCGATGTCATCAGATGGTGGTGAATAATTGCTCATCGGGTTACAGTCTCCTCCGGCAGTTGGACACCAATCGACAACCATTCAAAACCGAATCCGCATCCTGGGCCGGGCGAACAGGGTGTCCAACTCAAGGCTAGGTCGCCGATGCCAACAGCAGAAGCCGAATCTCCGGCTGATACTGCCACGTCCCCCACTAGGATTTCCCGCCGTTCAGTGCTCGCCGCGATGACCGCCGGCGCAGCCGTGACCGCTTGCAGCTCACTCGAGGATCTGGCCTTTGGTGGCGGTTCCAGCACCACCGAGTCATCGGCCGCCGGAGGGGGCCAGGAGCTGGCCCAGGTGACGATGCCCCAGCGGGCTCCGGCCAGTTCGACCCCCTCCACCTCCGCCGCGGCGGCCGGGCCGGCCACGGCGGCTCCGCCCACGATGCCGGGCGCCACCCGGGACGCCGGCGGCTCGACCTCCGGCGGAATGACCCCCGGTGGGGGCGGACCGGCAACCAGTTCCCGGTCCACCACCCCGGCCCCGCCCACCTCGGCCGGACAGCCGGCGGGGGCGCCCACCACCGCCCGCGGCGCGGCGCCCACCTCCACCACGGCGCCCCCCGCCACCACGGCGCCCCCCGCCACGACGGGCACCACAGCCGCACCGGCCACCACCGCCGCCCCGGCCACGACGGTCCCGAGAGCGGCGGCACCGACCAGCCCTCCGACGACGGCCTTCAGCACCCCGGTGACCCTCGGTGACGACACCTCGACCATCCACCTGGCCAACCGGCTGACCTTCGGTGTCACCCCGGCGGTGATCGACTCGATCACCGCCCTCGGCCCCACCGGGTTCGTCCAGGACCAGCTGTCCAAGAGCGGTCCCGACCCGTCCGCCGAAGGCCAGCTGGGCTCGTTCCAGATGCTCGGCCTGACCGACAAACAGGCCTACGACCGGGTCTCGGACAATGTGGAGCAGTACCACACCGAGATGACGACCAGCAGCGTGCTGCGGGCCATCCACAGCGACCATCAGCTCTACGAGATGATGGTCCACTTGTGGATGGACCACTTCAACGTCAGCCTGTTCGACAGCGAGCGGTACCGGCACCTGATGCTCTCCTACCAGGAGGACGTCATCCGCCCCAACGCCATGGGCACCTTCCGCGACCTCCTCTCGGCCACCGCCCACTCCTCGGCGATGATGGTGTACCTCAACAACGACCAGTCGAACGCCAACGCCGAGAACGGGCTGAACGAGAACTACGGCCGAGAGCTCCTGGAGCTCCACACCCTCGGGATCGACGAGAGCGGGAACCAGGTCTACACCGAGGCCGACATCGGGTCGGCCGCCCAGGCCATGACCGGCTGGTCGGTGAACACCAACCGCAACGAGAACGACTACTCGGCCTTCGTGTTCCGCGACGACTACCACTTCGCCGGCGAGATCAACCTGCTCGGCGGGGCCTGGACCCGGGGCGCCACCACCGGTCAGGAGACGGGCGAGTCGCTACTCGAGTTCCTGGCCACCCACCCGTCGACGGCCCGCCACGTGGCCTACAAGATCGCCCGGCGGTTCATCATGGACGAACCGCCGGCCTCGGTGGTCGACGGCGCCGCTCAGGTCTATCTCGACAACGACACCGCCATCGTGCCCACCCTGGCCTTCATCCTCAGCTCCCCCGAGTTCGCGGCCTCAGAAGGTCAGAAGTTCCGGCGGCCCCTCGAGGCGTTCGTGGCCCAGTGTCGGGCCCTCCACCTGGAGGTCACCAACCGGAATCCTGGTGACGGCCCCCTGCCTCGGGTGCGGCGCGACCTCCGGAACCAGGCCAACGCGCCGTGGGAGTGGTCTCCCCCCGACGGCTATCCCGATCAGGTCGAGGACTGGATGACCACCAGCGGCCTGATCAGCCGCTGGCAGACCGGGGCCCGGCTGGCCCACGGTCGCTTCGCCGACGGTGTGGCCGTCGACTACAACCAGATCCGGCCGACGTCGGCCAACGGCGCCGAGTTCGTCATGAACCTCGGCCGGCAGTTCGGGCTCGGCGACCTCAACGACGCGCAGGTGGCGGCGGTGGCGGCCTCGGCGGGTACCGATCCGGCTGCGGCCGCCAACGACTACTCCGATCAGCAGATCGGCCAGATCGCGGCCGTGCTGTTCACCCACCCCGTCTTCCAGATCCGCTGACCGCAGGAGCCTGCCGTGAATCTCTACACCCGACGTAAGTTCCTCGCGCTCTCCGGCCTCGGTGCCGCCGGCGTCGCCACCAGCCTCGGCACCCGCCTGGCCTTCGCCACTCCCAACGAACCCGCCCTCGGTGACGCCGTGGTGGCGATCTTCCTCCGGGGCGGCGCTGACGGGCTGACCCTGGCCCCGCCCTACGGCTATCCGTCCTACCGGCAGATGCGCCCCAACATCGCGGTGCCGGCGCCCGGATCAAACGGTGGCGCCCTACCCCTCAACTCCGGCTCGGCCAGCGGGGCGGTGTTCCCCACCGGCATCGACGGGGTGGTCGGCCTCCACCCGGCCTTCCAACCCGTCTACGACACCCTCTGGACCCAGGGCCGCCTGGCGGTCATCCCCGCCGCCGGACTGCCCCGCTCCGAGAGCGCCACCCGCAGCCACTTCTCGGCCCAGGTGTTCGTCAACCGTGGCTCAGCCTCCTCCACAGTGCGCGGCGGCTGGCTGGGCCGGATGCTGAACGGCAGCCTCGACAGCGCCAATCCGGGCCTGGCCGGACTGAGCACCTCCAACCAGACGACCTCAATAGCCGGTGGCCGCAATACTGCCAACGTGCCCAACATCAACGACTTCGGCCTCGGTCCGTTCGACCGCACCGAGGAGACCGTGGCCGCCGTCGGCGTGTTGAACTCGGGTCAGGACAGCGTGTCGTCCCAGGGACGAAACGTGCTCGCCACCATCGACGCCCTCGCCGTCGTGGACGGCGACGCCAACATCGACGCCTACCCCAACAGCAGTTTGGGTCGGCAGCTCAACCAAGTGGCCAACCTGTTCAAGGCGAGCATCGGGCTGCGGGCGGCCGCCATCGACGTGGGCGGCTGGGACACCCACGCCGACCAGGGCACCCCCGGAGACACCGGTAGCCGGATGTGGCGTCTGATCGACAACCTGGCCTCGTCGCTGCGGGCCTTCTCCGACGACACCAACGGGCTCGACGAGATCACCGTGGTGGTGGTCAGCGAGTTCGGACGGACCGTCAACGAGAACGGTAACCGAGGCACCGACCACGGGCGGGGCGGCACCGTATTCGCCATGGGGGGCGGCGTCCAGGGCGGCGTCTTCGGTGACGACTACCCCGATGCCGTGGCCGATGACCCCGAGGACGGCGACACCACGGTCGCCACCGACTACCGCAAGGTGGTGACGGAGATCGCGGCCAAGCGGATGGGGGTCACCGATCTCGACGCCCTGTTCCCCACCTACACCCACACCAACGATCTGGGCCTGGCCCGGGCCTGAACCCGGGTCCGGCCCGGGCACCCGCCGGGCCGGGCCCACCCCGGTTCCGTACAATCCGGGGCATGACCCCGCGGCGAACCGACCACTACCCTTTCCTGCCCGGGACCACGCCCCCGATGATCGTGGGCGCTGAGGGCAGCCACCTGATCACGGCGGACGGCCGGCGGATCCTGGACGCGGCCGGTGGTGCGGTGGTGACCAACATCGGCCACGGCCGTCCCGAGCCGATGGAGGCCGCCGTGACGGCCCCGGTCGACTATGTCGTCCCCACCTGGGCCACGGAGAGCCGGCTCGAGCTGATCGAACGGTTGCAGACCGCCTGGCTTCCCAGCGGGGTCGTCCGCTGCATGTTCGTAACCGGGGGTTCGGAGGCGGTCGACGCGGCGGTGCGGATCGCCCGACTCCACCAGGTGGCGGCCGGACGGCCGGCCCGATGGAAGGTGCTGGGCCAGTCGGTCAGCTACCACGGCGCCACGCTCGGCACCCTGGCCGTGGCCAATCACGACCGCCGCCGGGCCCACCTCGACCCCCTCCTGCCCGACCAGCCGAAGTGGGCCGCCTTCGACATCGGTGACCTGGCCGACCTGATCGACCGCGAGGACCCGGCCTCGGTGGCCGCCGTCGTTCTGGAACCGGTGAGTGGGGCGTCCGGGGCCGCGTTGACGCCCCCACCCGGCTACCTGGTGCAGGTCCGGGAGCTGTGCCGCGAGCACGGGATCGTCATGATCGCCGATGAGGTCATGACCGGCTTCGGCCGGACGGGAGCCCCCTTCGCCGTGGACCACGAGGCGGTCGTCCCGGACCTGCTCGTAGGAGGGAAGGGTCTGGGGGGCGGCTACGCCCCCATCGGCTTGGTGGCGGCCACCGAGGAGCTGGTGGCCCCGATCGCGGCCGCGGGCCTGGAGGTGATGTACCACACCTTCAGCGCCTCGGAGATCTCCTGCCGGGTGGCCAACACCGTTCTGCGCATCATGGAGACCGAGCGGCTGGTGGACCGGGCCGCGGCCATGGGGGAGCGCCTGGCCGCCGCCCTGACCGCGGCCGCCGCCGACCATCCCCACGTGGCCGAGGTTCGTGGGCTCGGTCTCCTCCGGGGAGTCGAGCTGGTCGCCGACCGGGCTTCGGGGGCCGGGTTCGGGGGCCGTCTCACCCCCCTGGTGGTGGCCGAGGCCCTGGCCCGGGGGGTGTGGATCTACCCGGCCGGATCCGGCCCCGTCCCCGACGGCCTGCTGTTCGGTCCGCCGTTCACCATCACCAACGGGGAGATCGACGAGATCGCCACCGTCACCGTCGCCGCCGTCGACGCCGCCGTGGCCACCCTGGCGGCCGCGGGCGGACCGGGATCGGCGGCCCCGTGAACCTGGTGGAGCTGGCCCGGGGGGTGTTCGCCTGGATCGACCCCGTGGTGGGCTACGGACACAGCAATGTCGGCCTGGTCATCGACCACGACGGGCTCACCGTGATCGACACCACCGCCACCCCGGCCGGTGGGGCGGCGGTCCGCCGGGCCATCCTCGAGCTGACCGGCGAGCTCGAGCTCCCCATCCGACGGGTGACGGTATCGTCGAGCCGGGTGGCGTTCAGCGGGGGCACCTCCTCGTTCTGGCCGGCCGCCTACTACGGGACGGAGGCCACCAGCGGGGAACTCGACCTGGCCACCGACCCCGAACCGTTCCGGTTGCTGCTCCCCGATCTGGCCGACGCGTACCACGACGAGTTCACCACGAGCGAGATAACCCACGTGGTGGACGAGCCGGCGTGGCTCAGCGCCGCCGCCCACGCCACCCCCCTGCCGGGCGAGGCCGGCGGGAACCTGGTGGTCGGGGCACCGGACGCCGGGGTGGTCTACGCCGGCGCCCTGGCCAGCGTCGGGGTCACTCCCTTGTGCCATGCCGGTGATCCCCGAGCCTGGCTGGGCTCCATCGAGGCCCTGGCCGCCCTGGGGTCGACCGTGGTGCCCGGCCACGGCCCACCGGGTGGGCACGGAGACCTGGCCGAACTGGCCGGCTACCTGGCGGCGTGCTGCGACGCCGGCGGGGACCCGCTGGCCATCCCCCCCGGCCCGTGGGATACCTGGACCGACCGACGGTTCGACCTGGTCAACGTGGAACGGGCGGACCGCCTGGCCCGCGGCGACGACCGGACGCCGACGGCGATGTTCCGCCTGCTCGGATTCGAACCCCCACCTGAGGCTGGCTGACGGGCCCCGCAGGGCACCCACCAGGCCGCGTAGCGGGTTCAGACCAGCTGTTTCTCCACCTGGTCCATGGCCGCCTCCTCCGAGACGTCCAGGGCGAGGGAGAGCTCCGAGACAAGCACCATCTGGGCCTGGGTGTACATCTTCTTCTCACCGGCCGAGAGACCCTTGGCCTTCTCCCGCAAGGCCAGGTTCCGGACCACCTCGGCCACCTGGTAGACGTCGCCGGAGCGCAGCTTCTCTTGGTGGTTCTTGAACCGGCGCGACCAGTTGGCCGGCTCACGCACGTCCTTCTTGGCCAGGAGGACGAAGAGATCCTCGACGTCCTCGAGGCTGATTGGGGGCCGCATACCCACCTCGTCGACCATGTCGACCGGGACCCGGAGCGTCAGATCATCGTGCGTGGTGCGCAGCACGAAGTACTTCCGCTTCTCGCCGTTGAGCTCGACCATCTCCGTCTTCTCGATGATGGCCGCGCCGTGGTGGGGGTACACGACCCGATCGCCAGCCTTGTAGGTGGTCGTCATCGCACTCCTCAGAATGACCTAAAATCCGTGTGATTGGGGTGTCCCGCCCCCCAGAAAACCGCTTCTTCAATGATGGCGCATGGTTCAGCGGATCGCACCAACCAGGCCGGCAAACGTGCCGAGCAGGAGTAGGGCCACGCAGATGACCGCCACCCAGAAAACCACGGGACGCCGACGTTCCAGCACCCGTTCCTGTTCGAGGAACGTGGGTTCGGGCTTCGGCGGTGTCACCCGACTCTGTCCGGACCGGCGAGTCATGGGCGGGATGCTACCGCAAATCGCCGCCAGGGGACGGCTCGAACCGGCGACGACCGGCCGAGGACACTCACGCCGCGGTCACGATGGTCTTGGCCAGCTTGTCCCAGACGGCCTGGCGAAGGGTGTCGACGAACAGCAGGACCACCGACACGCCGGCCATGATGATCCCGACGATCGCCCCGGCCCCCGGTAGGAGAGGGTTGATGACGTTCAGGACGAACACCGGGGCGATCCGCACCGCGGCGGCAACCAGGCTGGCCGCCGTGCCGTCGGCGGCGGCCACCCGCAGAGACAACGCCATCTTGCCCAGGGTCTGGCCCCGGACGGCCACCATGGCCGTCTCATAGGCGACGATGAGGCCACCGACGATCACCGAGACCAGCATCGTCGTGACCAACGAGACCTCGACCGTGTCGTCGGCGAGCGTGTCTGGGTCGACGAGCAACCGGGCCACGATCAGGTTGATGACGACCCACACGATCCAGTCGATGGTCCGGGCGGCGAGCCGTCGGGCCGGGTCGCCCAGGACAGGAGCCCCGGTGACAGACTCGGGCGCCCCCGGCACCGGCTGGGCGCCCCCCACCCACTGGGAACCGTCCCAATAACGGTGGGTGCCCGGCGGATCACCCTGCGCATAGTACCACCCGGCGGGCTGACTCTGATCGGGCATGGCCGCGGTCAGCTCCGCCAACCGTCGAGGGTCACGCTTGGACGACGTTGGCGGTGATGACCTTGTCGGTCAGGCGCTGACCGTTCTCGTCCCACAGGGGCCACAGGAGATCCAGGATAAGGGGGATGTAGCAGACCAGGCTGAACAGGAACATCACGATCTGTCGCACGATGGCCATGCCGATACCCACCGGCTGGCCGGTGTCGAGCGACACCAGCTTGATGTTCTGCTGGGCCTTCCCGATCGTCTGGCCGGTCTGGCCCTGCCGGATGATGGTGTTCCACACCCCGTACCCGAACAAGGCCAGGTAGCCCACGATGAGGAAGACGGTGGCCAACGAATCCGAGAAGGATCCGAAGATCAGGGCCAGGATGTAGGCGACGACGAAGATGGCGAGGCCGATGCCGTAGTCGATCAGGTAGGCGATCACCCGGCTGCCGTAGCTGGCGTGGGCGGACACACCGGTCCCGTACGCGTAGCCGGCCTGCTGGCCGTAGTTCATCGGCTGGGGGCTGTCGGCGATCGGCTGGGGGCCACCGACCCACTGCGCCCCGTCCCAGTACCGGTGGGTACCGGGCGGATCTCCCTGGGCCGGATACCACCCCGGGGGTTGACTCGAACCTTGGCTCACTACCTCTCCTCCAGTTCCGGACGCCCCCGGAATCCCCCTAACCGGGACCCCGACACGGGCGAAGCGGTGCAGACCAAGGCAAGAGCTTAACGGGCCGACCGGGCGGTAGTGGGCCCACCCGCCGCGACTTCGGAGTTCTTGACCGCAGGCCGCCCCCAGACCCCGCCTCGGCGGTGTAACCGTCAGCGACGGGCGGTACGTGCTCCGGCCCCTCGGCCAGCCGACACTCGCGCCGACCGGGAGGGTAGATAACCACACGGTCCGCCCGCCACACGGCCGATACCGTGGCGGGTGCGGGACCGACGAAACCCCGTTCCCGTAGCGCATGGTTCACCAGATGGTTCACCGGACCGGGTGCACCAGCGACAGTATGCCAACCAGACGTGCCCACCACCCGAGATCGCGTGGGCCCACCGAGACAACGTCGACCGCCGAAACCGTGTCGGCCACGACATACGTCGACGTCAGCCACGAGGTATGTCGACGTCAGCCACGAGGTATGTCGATCGCCGAGCGGGTCGATCACCGGGACGTCGATCACCAAGGAAGCACCAATGACCCAGACCATCCTGGTTACCGGGGGAACCGGTTACATCGGCAGTCACACCTGTGTTCAGCTGCTGGAACGTGGCTTCGACGTGGTGATCGCCGACGATCTGTCGAACAGCTCCGAGCTCGTCACCGAGGTGGTGGCCCGCCTGGGCGGCCGCGCCCCCGCCTTCGAGCAGGTGGACGTGACCGACGAGCAGGCCGTGGCCGCCCTGTTCCGGCGGTATCCGATCGAGGCCGTGATCCACTTCGCCGGCCTCAAGGCGGTGGGCGAATCCACCGAGCAGCCGCTCCGGTACTACCGCACCAACCTGGAGTCGGCCATGGTCCTGCTCCAGCAGATGGCCGCCCACGACGTGTACCAGTTCGTGTTCTCCTCCTCGGCCACCGTGTACGGGACGCCCGAGGTGCTGCCGATCCCGGAGACCGCGGCCACCGCCCCCGCCAACCCCTACGGGCGGACAAAGCTGATGATCGAGGACATCTGCCGGGATGTGGCCGCGGCCGACGACCGCTGGCGGATCAGCCTGTTGCGATACTTCAACCCGGTGGGGGCGCACCCGAGCGGCGACCTCGGCGAGGACCCGCGCGGCACCCCCAACAACCTGGTCCCGTTCGTGATGCAGGTGGCCGTCGGGCGCCGGCCCCAGTTGCAGGTATTCGGCGGCGACTGGGATACCCCGGACGGCAGTGGCGTCAGGGACTACATCCATGTGCTCGACCTGGCCTCCGGCCACCTGGCCGCCCTGGCCCAGGAGGAGGTCGGCTGCCGTGTGTTCAACCTCGGCACCGGCTCGGGCGCCTCGGTGTTGGACGTGGTCAAGACCACCGAGAACGTCAGCGGCGTCAGCGTCCCCTACGAGATCGTGGCTCGACGCCCGGGCGATGTGGCCACCTCGCTGGCCGATCCGACGAGGGCCAACACCGAACTGGAGTGGCGGGCCGACCGCTCACTCGACGTGATGCTCACCGACGCCTGGCGCTGGCAGTCGAAGCACCCGATGGGGTTCGCCGAATCGGAGTGACCGGGAACCGGCCGGGCGCCGCCTACTCCCCCCGCAGCATCTCGAAGATCTCCTTGCACTCCGGACAGACGGGAAACCGCTCCGGATTACGGTTCGGCACCCACTTCTTGCCGCACAAGGCCACCACCGGGGTGCCGTCCACCGCGCTGGGCAGGATGCGGTCCTTGCGGACGTAGTGGGCGAACCGCTCGTGGTCTCCGTCGGCCACCACCTCGCGGTCCGACTCCGGCAGGGTCGGGGCGTCGGGCATGATCGGGGCCGGTACCGTGTCCACCTCAGGCATGCCTCCATCCTGGCGGCCGGGACCCACACCGCCAACTCGATCGGGAGTGAACCCAGTGGCTGATGAACCGGTGACCGAACCGGAACTCCTCCCCGTGGGCCACCCCGCCCCGGAGTTCACCCTGCCCGACTCGGGCGGTGAGCCGTTCACCCTGTCGGCCCGACGCGGCAGCTGGATATTGCTCTGGTGGTACCCGAAGGCGTCCACGCCCGGCTGCACCCTGGAGGGTCAGGCCCTCCGGGACCACGCCGATGCCCTCGCCTCGGCCGGCTGCGTGGTGGCGGGCGTCTCCTACGACACCACCGCCGACAACGAGGCGTTCCGGTCGGAACACGGCTTCCCGTTCCCCCTGCTGTCCGACACCGACCGGGCCGTGTCCGAGCAGTACCGGGCCACCCGGGCCGCCGGTGAGGACTACGCCGACTTCCCCCGCCGGGTCAGCTACCTCATCGATCCCACCGGGGTGATCGTGGCCAACTACGCCGTCACCGACCCATCCGGCCACGCCGCCGAGGTACTCACCGACCTGGCCGCCGCCCAACGGTGACCGCCCGGCCACGGCCGCACGCAGATGGACCGGGTCCCGTCCAGCCCGTAGTGTCGCCCCATGGAACGCTTCGGTGACGTCTCGGTCAGGGTCGACGACCAGCACGTGGCGCTGGTGGAGGTCAACCGCCCGCCCCACAACTTCTTCAGCCTGTCGATGCTCGGCAACCTGGCCGACGCGTTCGAGGCCGTCGACGCGGACGGTCAAAGCCGGTGCATCGTCCTGGCCGCCGAGGGCAAGAACTTCTGCGCCGGCGCCGAGCTAGCCGAGAACAACCCGAAGCTGACCTCGGCGCGCGACGACGCCAAACCGGACCGCCACATCTACGACGAAGCCGTCCGCCTGTTCAGCGTAGGCATCCCCTCGGTGGCCGCGGTCCAGGGCGCCGCCGTGGGTGGAGGCCTGGGCCTGGCCTGCATGAGCGACTTCCGGGTCGGGGGCCCGGGTACCCGGATGACCGCCAACTTCGCCCGGCTCGGATTCCATCAGGGATTCGGCCTGACCGTCACCCTGCCCGCCATCGTCGGCCAGCAGGCGGCCCTGGAACTGCTCTACACGGGCAAGCGGATAAAGGGGGACGAGGCGGCCGAACTGGGACTGCTCGACCGGCTGGTGGCCGACGAGGCGATCCGGGCGTCCGCCCACGAGCTGGCGGCGGAGATCGCCGCGTCGGCCCCGTTGGCCGTCCGCTCGATCCGCCAGACCATGCGCGGCCACCTGCCTGAAGCCATCCGCGTCGCCACCGGGCGGGAGCGCGCCGAGCAGGAACGGCTGACCGGCACCGCCGACTGGGCCGAGGGGGTCAAGGCCATGGCCCAACGCCGGACCCCGGAGTTCACCGGCCGGTAGGTTCCGGTTCCTCCCACTCTCCGACCGGGCGGACACCCCCGTCGGTGAGCAGGTGGGTCATGGTCACGTCGTGAGCCTCGACCGGGAGGCGATCGACGATCAGGCCGCCGGTCACCCCGATACGCACCACCTCGGGACCGAGCCGGGTGAGGAAGCGGTCGTAGTGGCCGCCGCCCCGACCCAGCCTCCGCCCATGCCGGTCGAAGGCCAGGCCCGGGACGGCGACGACGGTGATATCGGCGTCGGCCACCCCGGGGGAATCGGGGGGCGGTTGACCGAAACCCAGGGGATGGGTGTCCAGGTCGGTGGTCGCCGGGTGC
>JBKECK010000095.1:0-24638 GCA_047974625.1 Acidimicrobiales bacterium | reverse complement strand
TGTTCCTCGCCGAGCAGGTCGAGCGGGATCATGCCGGCGTAGTGGGCTTGGAGCAGCTTCTTGCGCTCGTCGCGTAGGCCGTCGCGTTCGGCGGTGTAGGCGTGGCGCTCGTGCCGGGCGGTGGCGTGGAGCCGATCGAACTCGGAGGTGACCAGTTCGCGGAGCGCGGTGATGATGTGGCCGGGTATCTGCACTCGGCGGTAGTAGTCCTCGACGGCGGCTTCGATGTCGGGGACGAACATGGACTTGCGTTCGCAGGTGGTGCGCTTGGAGTGGCGGCCTGCGCACAGGAAGTAGGGGTAGATCACTCCTTGGCTGCTGCGGGCGTTGGACAGGATCAGCCGGGAGCCGCATTCGCCGCAGAAGATGCTGCCTTTGAGGTAGTGGTCGTGGGCTTGCCCATAGTCCGAATACGAAGCCGGGGAGCACCCCCGCGTGGGCGGGGACGACTCCCGAACTGCCGGTGCACCAACACCACCACAGGGAGCACCCTCGCGTGGGCGGGGACGACGATCCGGTCGACGTCGCCGACAAGCTGATCGACGGAGCACCCCCGCGTGGGCGGGGACGACCCTGGTCAGATTGGTGGTGTTTCGCTGTGCTTGTTAAGCAGTCGGTGTACGGGCTGATCACCAGATCGTGGGGCCCCACTCGAGCGATAGCCGACGCGACCCAGTTGCCGGCGCATCGGTGGGCCCAGCACGGGCGAATTGGGGCGAACTGCGTCTCTCGTGGGTCGGCCAGCGCTCTTGAGCCTGGCCGTAATCAGATCCTTGCCGGGTGACCGTGTTGGGGCCAACCCCGCAGGGCAGCGAGGCGACAGTCCTGGTCACGAGGCTCGGGCTGTCGGTCGGATTTTCCCGACGAGGGAGCTACGGAGGCGGTCCGGGGTGCCTGAGCTGTTCCGGTCGGCCGAGCACCCTGCTGGGCGGGCCACTGTCGACCTGCGCACGTCGCTCTTCGACCACGAGCCCATAACCACCGGACGGATCCGCAGGCCAGAGCGGTGTCAAGAGCGACGATCGGCTCAGTTGCCACCTATGAGAGGCGCGCGAGCGCGGCGAATTGCTCGGACGCCGACCTTGGCCTGGTACTGGGGTGAGGAAACGGGGCTCCTTGTCGCCTGGTGAAGGCCCTGCCCTGCGAGGTCACTGGTGAGACGGCGGTGACGGTCCGCCCCCCCGCCTACCCTGCCGGGGTGCGGTTGGTGAGCTGGAACGTGAACTCGTTGCGGGCCCGGCACGGCCGTGTCCTGGAATGGATGGATCACCACCGGCCGGACGTCGTTCTGCTCCAGGAGACGAAGTGCCGGGACGACCAGCTGGTCGCCACCGGGTTCGACGACCGGGTCGGCGCCCTCGGCTACGAAGTGGCCCATCACGGCCACGATCACTGGAACGGGGTGGCGGTGCTCAGCCGGGTGGGTCTCGGGGACGTGCAGTTCGGTTTCCCTGGGGTCAACCGGCCCCCGTACGACGAGGCCCGGGTCATGGCGGCCACCTGCGACGGGGTGCGGGTGTGGTCGGTGTACGTGCCCAATGGGCGGTCCCTCGACGATCCCCACTATCGCTTCAAGCTGGTGTGGCTCGAACGGCTGCGGGGGGCGGTGGCCGCCGACCTCGACCGCTACCCGGCGCTGGTGGTGGCCGGCGACCTCAACGTCGCCCCCGACGATCGGGACATCTACGACCCCGTCCGTTGGCGGGGCCGGACCCACGCCAGCCCACCGGAGGGGGCGGCGCTGGCCGCCATCGGCGACCTGGGCCTGGTTGACGTGACCCGGCGTCACCATCCGGGCGATGGGGTCTTCACCTGGTGGAGTTACCGGCCCGGTCAGTTCGACCGCAACCGGGGTCTCCGGATCGACCTGGCCCTGTGCTCACCACCGGTGGCCGACCGGGTCGAGCGGGTGTGGATCGACCGGGAGGAACGGGCCCGGCCCCGGGCGTCCGATCACGCCCCCCTGGTCGTTGATCTCGGCCCGACGGGGGACCGGCGCGGTTAGACGAGCCGTCCTTGTTGACGGCTCGAGGCGGTCGACGAGGAGGCCTGTTGCCCTGTACCGGAATGAGGCCGGGTACCCCTACTGGAGGGCCATGGCGATGCGGGCCTTGATGTCGTCCACGAGCTGCTTCGCCGCGTCACTGACGGCAAGTTGCTCAAATGACTTGTCGCTGACGTCGACCACCGCCCGGTACAGGGTGCCGCTGAACGTCGCGGGGGAGTCGTAGAGTTCGGAGACCGGCGTGATGGTGTCGCAGCCGATGTCGAAGGACTCCTGCACGGTGAACCGCATCGGCACCTGCTTGTCGAAGGTGCCCTTCCCGATCTCGTCGGTGCCGCGACGCAGGGTGACGGTCCCCCCTGTGCCCATGGTCCCCTCGTCGTCGCAGACGACCTCGGCCGAGACGACGTAACGGCCGGCCGGCAACTTCTCGTCGGAGGAGACGCGGTATCGGAGCTCGTTGAACCAGTTGTGCTCCCAGTGCAGGTGACCGTCGTGGATGAAGAAGGTGTAGCCGGCCGTGCGCCCACCGCAGCAGATGAGCACCCCGTCGGCCCCACCCTCGGGGATCTCGATCTCGGCAGCCAACACATGGTTGACGTTCTTGGTGGCCGGCGACGACGCCTCGGGAATCCGGACCGTGCCCGGAAGATAGCTGAATGACGTCTGTCCACGGACATAGCTGGGGCGGAGGCTGGCGTCGGCACGCTCGGCGAACCGGTCGTCCAGGGGCAGGACGTTGTACTTAGCCGCTTCGGCCTGGAACATGTCCTGCATCTCGCGCAGCTTCTCGGGGTTGTCGGCCGCGAGGTCGTGGGCCTGCGAGAAGTCCTCGTCGATGTTGTAGAGCTCCCACGTGTCGTCGTCGAACGCGGCGCTGCCCGACATTTGCCAGGGCAGCTTGCCGTGGCGGCAGCCCGCCACCCAACCGTCGTGGTAAAGAGCCCGGTTCCCGAACATCTCGAAGTACTGGGTCAGGTGCCGACCCTTCGCCTCGGCGTCGCCGAACGTATAGCCAAACGCAGTGCCCTCCAGGGGCTTCTGGGGGACGCCGTCCACCTCCACCGGGGCCGGGATCCCGGCCGCCTCCAGGATCGTGGGGGCCACGTCGATTACGTGGTGGAACTGGCTCCGCATGCCGCCCTTGTCCATGATTTTGTCCGGCCAGCGGACGAAGAGCGCGTTCCGGGTACCGCCGAAGTGAGAGGCCACCTGCTTCATCCACTGGAACGGCGATGATCCGGCCCAGCACCACGGCACCGGGTAGTGGTTCTCGAACTCGGGGCCGCCGATCTCGTCGATGTGGTTCAGCATTGTCGCCACGTCGTCGTGGAAGCCCTGCTGGGTCTTCATGTTGTTCAGCGTCCCGGTCAGGGTGCCCTCGGCGCTCGGGCCGTTGTCGCCGACGATGTAGAACACGAGGGTGTTGTCGGTCACCCCGAGGGCGTCGAGACCGTCGAGCACCCGGCCGACCTGCTGGTCGGTGTACTCCAGGAACGCGGCGAACACCTCCTGCATGCGGGCGAAGAGGCGCTTCTCGTCGTCGGAGCAGCTGTCCCAGGCGGGGATCTCGTCCGGCCGGGGGGTGAGCTTGGTGTCGTCCGGGATCACGCCGAGCTTCTTCTGGTTCTCGAAGGCGATCTCACGCTGACGGTCCCACCCGTGGTCGAAGGCCCCCTTGTATTTCTCGATCCACTCCCTGGCAACATGGTGGGGGGCGTGACCGGCGCCGGGCGCGTAGTAGAGGAAGAACGGCTTGTCCGGAGCCGAGGCGTGCTGGCGACCCATCCAGCTGACGGCCCGCTCGGCGATCGCCGAGTTGAGGTGCCAATCCGGGTCGTCGGGCTGCGAGACGGGGACATTGTCCTCCCACAGTGGGGTGTTCCACTGGTCGGCCTCGCCGCCGATGAACCCGTAGAAGTACTCGAATCCCTTGCCCGTTGGCCACCGGTCGAACGGGCCGGAGGGACCGGTCTCGTAGTCCGGGACGTTGTGCCATTTGCCGAAGGCCGCGGTGTTGTAGCCGTTGAGATTCAGCACCTCGGCGATCGAGGCGGCCGACTCGGGCCACTGGCCGTCATAGCCGGGGTACGCCGTAGCGAGCTCCATGATGTTGCCCGTGTGGACGCTGTGGTGATTGCGGCCGGTCAGCAGGGCGGCCCGGGTGGGGGAGCAAAGGGCGGTGGTGTGGAACCGGTTGTAGAGCAGGCTCTGTGAGGCGAATTCCTCCAGCCGGGGCATGTGGGCCGGGCCTCCGAGTGGGCTGGTGTGCCCGAAGCCGATGTCGTCGAGCAGGATCACCACGACGTTCGGAGCACCATCCGGTGGGCTGCCGACCGCGAAGGTGCCGGGCGTGGAGTCTGCGTAGGTTTGTCCGATCCTGCCGTCGAACGGTGGCGGACTGAGCGGAAGATGGGTGCGATCGCTGGGCATGGGTTCTCCTCACCTCTGGTTGACGCCGGACTCAAGCCACGAGGCCGAATCTAATCCGGCGGTTTCGACCTATCGAGCGGAACTGCGAACCACTGAGACCCCCGGACAGTCGTGTTCACCGAACGTGACCGCTCGCCCGATCCGGTGGGAATCCTCCGGGATGCCGTCGCTCGTGGTGGCCGCGGTGCCCGCGGTTCCGACGCCCTGGGCGATGAACGACGGTGACGGTGTCAACCCGGCGCTGCCCTTCCTCTCGGTCGTCGCGTTCGGTGTGGTTTCGGCGTCATCGCCGGCGTCGCCCGGGCCGACTGCAACTCGATCGGTAGGTCCGCGATAGGCGACGTGTTCCCGGGAGGAGGTCTCTCGATCCGGGAAAAAGGGTCCGACAGGGTGTTCAGCAAAGTCGTGGTTATAGGCCGAGGAGGGTGAGGGCTCGTTGGGGTTGTCGGGCGATCCAGCGGAGGGTTGGGGCGATGGTGGTGGCTCCTGCCCACGCTGGGGTGCTCCGAAGGACACAGCACCGAGGTCTAAGCCGACCCCGGTCGTCCCCGCCCACGCGGGGGTGCTCCCCCGACCCTGAGCCGGTGAAGCAGTCCGGAGGGGTCGTCCCCGCCCACGCGGGGGTGCTCCCCTGATCGAGGGAGGGTCTTTGAATGCCCAGTCGTCGTCCCCGCCCACGCGGGGGTGCTCCCGCGGTCCCGCCGCCCCTGGCAGCCGCCGTACTGTCGTCCCCGCCCACGCGGGGGTGCTCCCCGGAATCGGCGATGGAGTTCACGTCCGGGTCGGTCGTCCCCGCCCACGCGGGGGTGCTCCCTCGATCATCTCCTCGCTGTTGTCGCACAGGTCGTCGTCCCCGGCCACGCGGGGGTGCTCCGTGGGCGGACCTGGCTGTCGCTGTGGGAGAGGAGTCGTCCCCGCCCACGCGGGGGTGCTCCCGCAACTGGCCCCGCCCCCCAGCAGGGGGCGGAGGTCGTCCCCGCCCACGCGGGGGTGCTCCTCGGACGACATGCGAGAAAGAGCCCACTTGCTCGTCGTCCCCGCCCACGCGGGGTGCTCCCCATCGGGACCACATCGAACGCCGACTCGGGGAGTCGTCCCCGCCCACGCGGGGGTGCTCCCAGCGTCCCCAGCTTCGGCCGCCCGGAGCATCAGTCGTCCCCGCCCACGCGGGGGTGCTCCCGAGCTGGTCGACCTTGTCCTGGAGGTGCTTCAGTCGTCCCCGCCCACGCGGGGGCGCTCCGAGCTGCCGCCCCTTCACCGCCACCCGGACGAAGTCGTCCCCGCCCACGCGGGGGTGCTCCCGACCTGGGACCGGGCGAAGACCGAGCCGAGGAGTCGTCCCCGCCCACGCGGGGGGGCTCCCTCTTCGAGTGTGCAGACGGGGTCGGGGTCGCCGGTCGTCCCCGCCCACGCAGGGGCTCCGCCATTGACCGCTGGGCGGCCGCGCGAGAGGACGTCGTCCCCGCCCACGCGGGGTGCTCCCGATGCCGATAACGCTGGGTGCTGCCCGCCCTCACGAGGAGGTGCGGATCGTCGCTCAGAGGGTGAAGCGCATGTCGTTGACCAGGATCCCGGGGAGCCGGTAGGAGGTGGTGGAGCGACCGCCGTAGGTGTAGTACTCGAGGACGAGTTCGGCCTGGTTGGTGAGGGCCTCTAGACGGTCGCCGAGCAGGCCGTAGACGGTGTCGTCGAACCGGAGGGGGGTGACGGGGCCGACGATCTCGCCGTGCTCCACCCAGAAGGTGGCGAACCGGGTCATCCCGGTGATGCGGGCGTTGACCCGGTCGCTGTAGTTCAGGTACCAGAGGTTGGCCACGTACAGCCCGGTGTCGAGGGCGGCCAGGACGTCGGCCGGATCGAGAGTCCCGGGAGCCATGGCGATCGACTGGGGCGACTCGTCACCCGACGCGCCGTTGCCGTCCACCCCGTATTCGACGGCCGAGCGGGGCGAGACCAGGTACCCGGCGTGGCCTCCGTCGACCACGAGGGGAACCGACGCCGGCCGCCGGTACCCATCGCCTTGGAAGTCGGGGGCGACCCCGTCGGCGGTGGCCTCGGTGAGGGTCACCGCCGACGATAACGTCCGGCCCTCGGTGACCATCTTGGCCAGGGGCGAACTCATCGAGCGATGGGCCCGGAGCCCGAACCCACCCCAGCCGAGGACGGCGAACAGCATCGACAGAGCCTGGGGGCTGAGGAACGCCCGGTAGTCGCCCGGCGGCAGTTCGATCACGGGACGGGACAGGATCTCCAGCCGGGCCACCTGCTCGTCGAGCTTGGCCCGGAACACCTCGGGCGACCACTGGAATCCGGCGTAGGACCGTTTGACCGCCTGGTTTGTGGGCAGGAACAGGGACCAGTCGAGGTTGAACGTCGTGCCGGAGAACCAGTTGCGCTGGCCCAGCGAGTTGGCGAAGGCGGAGAACTGCCGGCCGGAGGCCCAGATCCCGACGAGGTCGTGGTCGCCGGCGGCGGCGGTCACCGTCTCGATCATCTCCTCGGGGGCGGGAAGCCAGCCGGGGTTGGTCCGGCTGGTCGAGATCACGTCGGTGGCGTAGGCGAAGTACGGGTCGTCGGGCAGGCCCGTCCGTTGATCGCGCAACCAGTCGACCGTGTCGGCCAGGGCGGCCCGGTCGCGGGCCGGGTCGAGGGACAGACCGAGGGTCATGGCCGCGTGGCGGGCCCCCGCCGACAGGTCGACCTGGGCGTACAGCTGTTCCACCGAGCCGGCCTGACGGACCCGGGCGTGATTGAACCGTACGAAGTCGCTGTATTCGCCCTGGGCCGACACCAGCAGGACCTCGTCGCCCTCCAGGCCGGCCGTGGCCCCGGTCACCAGCTCGTCGATGTAGGTCTCGGTCCGGGCCCGGGCCCCGACGCCCGCCTCCGCCCCGATCACTCGTCCGCTCCGAACACCTCGACGTCGGCGAACCGGCACGGCGGGGAAGCGTGCCCCACCCAGATCATCTGTGACGGTTCCCCCTTCCCGCAGTTCGGGGTGCCCATGATGCTGAACGACGACGGGTCACCCACCCCGGTCAGGTTGCGCCAGAACGTCGACGACACCCCCCGGTAGCTGGGGTTGCGGACCACCGTGGTCAGCTCCCCGTCCTCGATGAGCTGGCCCCGTTCGCAGGAGAACTGGAACTTGTTGCGACTGTCGTCGATCGACCACGACGAGTTCGTCTCCAGGTAGACGCCCCGCTCCACCCCGGCCACCAGTTCGTCGAAGGTGGAGTCGCCCGGCTCCACGTTGAGGTTGGCCATCCGGTCGATGGGGGGCCGGTTCCAGGCCGAGGCTCGAGAGTTGGCCACCCCCTCTACCCCGGCCCGTTGCTGGCTCAGGGCCCCGCCGAGGGGCCGTTCCAGGATCCCGTCGCGGATCAGGTACCGGCGTTCGGCCGGGGTGCCGTCGTCATCGAACCCGTAGGAGGCCAGCTCGCCCGACACCGTCGGATCGAAGGTCACGTTGAGCAGCTCCGATCCGTATCGGTAGGAGCCGATCATGTCGAGGGTGACGAAGCTGGTGCCGGCGTAGTTGCGCTCGTCGCCCAGGATCCGGTCGAGCTCTAGGGGGTGGCCGATCGACTCGTGGATCTGGAGGATCATCTGGTCGGCGGCCAGGACCACGTCACAACGACCGGTGGGACAGTCCGGGGCAGTGAGGAGATCGATTGCCTCGGCCACCAGCCGCTCCGGGGCCTCGGCGAACCCGTGCCGGTCGAGCACCTCGGCGCCGCCCTGGCCGTTGAAGGCCATCTGACCGTAGGAGCGGATCTGGGTGAGCCCGGCGTCGTGGGCCACCACCTCCAACTGGGGCATGAGGTGATGCTGGGTCTGCTCTATCCGGGCGCCGGCCGTGTCGACGAACACCGAGTCGACGGTACGGTCGACCACTCCGGCCGACGATTCCACGATGCGGTCGTCGCCCCGGAGCCGTTCGGCCACCGAGCGGACCAGGTCGATCCGTTCGACCAACGGGGAGGCCGACCACGGCGAATCGACCGTGGAGCGGAACCAGCCCCCAGTGCCGAGTCGGGCCGGGTCGCCGCCCACCGAACGACCGCCCGAGATCCGGGCCCAGGTTGTCGCGACCTCGATAGCGGCGGTGATGGCCTCATCCGACGTGTCCGGCGTAGCGGCGTAGCCGCTGGCGTCGCCGATCCACACCGTCACCATGACCCCCCCGTCGCGACCGGTGTGGATCGGCTCCACCACACCGTTGCGCACTGACAGGCTCTCAGTGGATTCCATTACGGCCCGGATCGAGCAGTAATCCACACCGCTCGGCAACAAGCTGGCCAGGCGGTCGAGCAGGAGCGTGTCACTCGTCATAGGGACATGGTATATCGGGCCGATCCCGGGCCGGGCAGACTGGCCGGATGGCCCACGACACGACCCCTTCTTCCCCCGCTCCGACCCGAACCGTGGTGCTGGCCCTGGCCCTCGACCTGGCGTCGATCCTGGCGTTCGTGACCATCGGCCGCCGCAGCCACCAGGAGACCGACGCCATCCGGGACATTCTCCGCACCGCGGCCCCGTTCCTCATGGCCGTCGTGCCGGCCTGGGTGGTGTCTCGGGTGTGGGTCAACCCGACTTCCCTGCGCACGGGCGGGACCATCCTGGTGGTGACAATCGTGGCCGGCATGTACACCCGCCGGGTGCTGTTCGACGAGGGCATCGCCTCCACCTTCATCGTGGTGGCCACCCTGTTCCTGACCGCCTGCCTCCTCGGTTGGCGCCTGATCGCCCGGTTCGTGGCCCATCGCCGTCCCCACGTCGCCCCGGTGGGCTGACGTTCCGCCCGGGCCCCGCACCCCCTCACAGCCCGCCGACCCTCTCGACCTGCCCACCGTCAAAGCGACAACGCCAGCAGCACGACAACTTGGTCAGCGGCACGACACGCGGTCCCGCACCGCTGCGGAGGCGCCCGGGGCGGTGCGCCGACTCAGGGTCGGGACAGGGCTTCCCGGCGGTGGGCGAGCCAGCGGCGTTCGGCGTCGTTGCCGGTGAGGGCCAAGGCTCGGACGTAGGCGTCGTCGGCCTCGGCGTGACGACCGAGGCGGCGCAGGAGTTCGGCCCGGGCCGAATGGAGGTAGTGGTAGTCGACCAGGGTGCCGTCCTCGACCAGGTCGTCGATCAGGGCCAGGCCGGCGGCCGGGCCGTCACGCTCGGCCACGGCGGCGGCCCGGTTCAGGGCCACCACCGGCTGGTCGCCCAGGGTGAGGATCTGGTCGTAGGTGGCGACCACCTGATCCCAGTCGGTGGCCGCGAACGACGGGGCGACGGCGTGGAGCCCGGCCAGTCGGGCCTGCAACTGGTAGGGACCGATGCGTCCCCAGCGGCGAGCCTCGGCCAGGTGGGTCAGACCCCGCTCGATCTTGCCGGCGTCCCACCGACCGCGATCCTGGTCGGCCAGCAGGACCGGCTGCCCGTCGGCGTCGGTCCGGGCCGGACGGCGGGCGTCGGTCAGCAGGCACAGGGCGGCCAGGCCCCGCACCTCGGGCTCGGCCGGAGCCAACCTGGCCAGCGTCTCGGCCAGCCACACCGCCTCATCGCACAGGTTGCCCCGCACCAGCACCGCCCCGGAGGCGCTGGCGTGCCCTTCGGTGAGGATCCCGTAGACCACCCCGCACAGGGCGTCGAGCCGCTCGGGACGGTCCTCGGGGTCGGGTACCCGGATCGGCACCCCGGCCGCCCGGATCTTGTGCTTGGCCCTGACCAGGCGTTTCGCCATGGTCGGCTCGGGCACCTGGAACGCCGAAGCGATCTGGGCGGTGGACAGCCCGGCCCCGTACCGCAGGGTGAGGGCCACCTGGGTCTCCACGTCCAGCGCCGGATGACAGCAGCCGAACAGGAGGGCCAAGTGGTCGTCGCCGGCCACGGTGGTGGGAGCCGGCCCGTCGTCGGCGGTGGCCGACGGGGCCCCGGCCACGCCGGCCCCACCGCCCACCGGGCCGGCCAGGTCGGCCAGGCGGGCGTCGTAGCGTCGATCGCGCCGGAGCCGGTCGATGGCCTTGCGGCGAGCGGTGGTGAGGAGCCACGCCCCCGGCCGGTCGGGTGGCCCGCTGGCCGGCCAGGCCACCGAGGCGGCCACGAACGCCTCCTGGGCGCAGTCCTCGGCCAGGGAGAGGTCACCGAACTGGCGGAGCAGGGCGGCCACCAGTGGCGACCATTCGGAACGGAACGCCGCGGCCACCGGGGAGATCCTCATCCCGGCACCCTACGGTCTCACCCGACCAGCCACCGAGCCGCCGTCGGCCGCTGCCACCCGAGCCGGAACCCGACCGGTCGGCCCCGCCACCCGGACCGGGCCGATCTGGGGCCGGGTCAGCCCTGGTCGAACTCGACGACTGGGCGGATCTCCACCGTCCCGTAGTGGACGTTGGGAACCCGCTCGGCCCACTTGATCGCCCCGTCGAGGTCGTCGGCCTCGATCAGGTAGAACCCCCCGAGGACCTCCTTGGTCTCGGCGAACGGGCCGTCGGCGGTGATCGTCCGGCCGTCGCGGACCCGCACCTGGGAGGTCGCCTCCTTGGGGTGCAGGGCCTCCCCGCTGATCAGGGCGCCGGACGCCCCCAGCTCCTGGGTGAAGCCCATCCAAGCCCCGAACTCGGCCTGACCCTCGGGCGAATCAGGGGCAGGGCCGAGGGACGGGTCCGAATAGAGCAGCAGCATGTACTTCATCATGATCTCCAGACGTGTGGATCGTGGTCGGGACCGTTCCCGACACCATGCCGACGAACGGGACGACCCGCCATGGACAGTCCGGAAGAAAAAGTCCCAGGACCCCGACCCCGACCATCACGTGCCCTTGTAGTTCAGGACCTGCCGGAGCTGGTGGTGGACCTCCACCAGGTCGGTCTGGTCGGCCATCACCCGGTCGATGTCCTTGTAGGCGGCCGGGATCTCGTCCACCAGTGACTCGGCCCGCTTCCGGAGCCACACCTTGCCGTCCATGGCCCGGGCCAGGTCGGACGCGGTGTAGCGCCGCTTGGCCTCGGTCCGGGAGTGACGCCGCCCGGCCCCGTGGCTGCACGAGGTCCAACTGGCCGCACTCCCCTTCCCCGACACGATGTAGCTGCGGGTGCCCATCGAACCGGGGATGACCCCGAGGTCACCCAGGTCGGCCTTGATGGCCCCCTTGCGGGTGATCCACAACGGCTGGCCGCCGTGGACCTCGCGCTGGGTGAAGTTGTGGTGGCAGTTGATGCGCCGGGTCTCCCGCCCGGTCCCGAGGAAGGCGAACACCTCCCGCATGGCCGCGTTCATCATCTGGTCCCGGTTGGCCCGGGCGTAGTCCTGGGCCCACAGCATGTCGCCGATGTAGGCCTCGAACTCCGGGGTCCCCTCCAGGAAGTAGGCCAGGTTCGGGTCCTCGAGCCGCAGCCGGAGATCCTTGGCCAGACCCTTGGCCGCCTTGATGTGCATCTGGGCCAGCTGGTTGCCGATCCCCCGGCTACCCGAGTGCAGCACCACCCACACCCGTCCCCGCTCGTCGAGGCACAGCTCGAAGAAGTGGTTACCCGACCCGAGGGTGCCGAACTGCTTGGCCGCCCGGACCGACTGCTTCCCGGCCAGCTCGGTGTGGGGCCGGTGGGCGGACAGCCAACGGTCCGCCTGCCGACCGACCTCGCCGTGGCCCTGACCGATCCCGGCCGGGATGGCCCGCTCGATCCGGCTCAGGAGCGGCTCGAGGGTGTCGGGCAACTGGTCCGCGGTGACGTCGAGCTCGGCCGCGATCATGCCGCAGCCGATGTCGACCCCGACCGCGGCCGGGATGATCGCTCCCTTGGTCGGGATGACCGAGCCGACGGTGGCTCCCATGCCCACATGGGCGTCGGGCATGAGGGCAACGTGGCCCTCCACGATGGGGAGGCGGGCCGTGGCCTCGGCCTGACGGACGGCGCCGGGTTCGATGTCGCTGGCCCAGGAGATCAGCTTGGGGTTGATGGTGGTGGGCATGTCGGTCACCTCCTCCGGTTGGGTGCGTCACCAACCATGTCGGTCACGGCCGGATCCGTCCACGGAGTTTCGCCCCGGCCCGACCAGGCGGAGCCCGACCCCCGGCCCGGGAGGCGGAGCCCCACCGTGGCCCGGCGGCCCGCCCGTCCGGCCGGTCGTCGTTCCCCCCGCCCCGACCCCGGCCGGTATGCTCCTGCCGGTGAGCGGCCTGCAGCGGCTGGCCACGAGGTGGCGTGACGAACCCGCGCCGTGCCTGGAGTGGCAACCCGTCGAGCTGGACGGGCGGGGCACCACCTGGGCCGTCGACCGCCCCGGCCCACGCCCCACCGCCCCCACCGTGGTGCTGCTCCACGGACTGGCCGCTACCGGCTCCCTCAACTGGGATCCCGTCATCGAGCCACTGACCGGACGGTTCCGGGTGATCGCCCTCGACCATCGCGGCCACGGCAAGGGCATCAACCCCGACGAGCAGTTCACCCTCGAGGACTGCGCCGACGACGTGGCCGCCCTCCTCCGAGCGCGCCGGGTCAGGCGGGCGGTCCTCGTCGGCTACTCGATGGGTGGGGCGATCGCCCAACTCACCTGGCAACGCCATCCGGACCGGGTGGCCGGGCTGGTCCTGCTGGCCACAGCGGCCCGGTTCGACACCGTCCCCTCGTCGACGGTGGCCGACCAGTTGCTGGCCGAGGCCCGCCGCCACCGCCACCGACTGCCGGCCGCCTGGCAATCGATGCTGCACCTCCACGACGCCACCCAGGCCCTGGCCACCTTCGACGCCCGCCGGTGGCTCGGCTCGCGCCACCTCCCGTCCACGGTCCTCGTCACCACCAACGACCGGACGGTTCCCCCCCGCCTCCAGCACGAGCTCGCGGCCACCCTGACCGACGGCCGGGTGACCGAGGTGGCGGGCGGCCACCTGATGCCGATCCTGGAACGGCGGCGGACCGTCGACGCCCTCCTCACCGCCTGTGACCGGGTGGTGGCCGACGCCGGCCTCGGGCTCCGGTGGTGGGAGTCGCTCCGATGGTGGGCACGGCGGCTCATCGGCCGGACCCACCGGGACGGGGACACGATCGACCTGCGGTGATCCTCCCGGGAGCGGTCCCGGGCCCTCGGGTGCGCCCACCGTCCGGATCGCCCCTGTCCGCCCCGCCCTCTCCACCTCACCCCGCCCTCTCCACCTCGCCCCGCCCATTCCGCCCCACCCGGGCCGGACGCGTACAGTTTCCGGGCATGGCCGTGACCGATGACCCCCGCGCCCTCGACGAGATCCACCAGCGCTACGCCGCCGAACGGGACAAGCGGGTCCGCGACGACGGCAACGACCAGTACCTGGAGGTGACCGGCCCGTACGCCCACTACGCCACCGATCCGTGGGCCGAACCGGCCCCGCGGGAACCGGTGACCGACGAGGTCACAGCGGTGTTCATCGGGGGCGGCTTCGGCGGGCTGGTCACCGCGGCCCGACTCTCCGAGGCCGGGATCGACGTCCGGATCGTGGAGAAGGGCGGCGACGTCGGCGGCACCTGGTACTGGAACCGGTACCCGGGCGCCCAGTGCGACACCCACAGCTTCGTCTACCTCCCCCTGCTGGAGGAGACCGGCCACATGCCGTCGGAGAAGTACGCCCACGGCCCCGAGATCCTGGAGCACTCCCGCCGCATCGCCCGCCACTTCGGCCTGTACGACAAGGCCCTGCTGTCCACCGAGGTGACCGGGGTCGACTGGGACGACCGCGCCGCCCGCTGGGTGATCCGCACCAACCGGGGCGACGAGTTCCGGGCCCGGTTCGTGCTCATGAGCACCGGCCCCCTCCACCGGCCCAAGCTGCCCGGGGTGCCGGGACTGGAGACCTTCGGCGGCCACAGCTTCCACACCAGCCGCTGGGACTACGACTACACCGGCGGCGACCCCGACGGCGCCCCCCTCGACGGTCTGGCCGGGAAACGGGTGGGGGTCATCGGCACCGGCGCCACCTCCGTCCAGTGCATCCCCCACCTGGCCCGGTCGGGGGCCGAACTGTACGTCTTCCAGCGCACCCCGAGCTCGATCGACGTCCGCAACAACGCCCCCACCGACCCCGAGTGGTTCGAACGGGAGGTGCTCGCCCCCGGCTGGCAGGACACCTGGATCCGCAACTTCACCGCCAACCAGACCGGCCAGTACGCCGAGACCGACCTGGTCATGGACGGTTGGACCGACCTGACCCTCCGCATCCGTCGACGCCTGCTGTCGCACCCCGACCCCGACCTGTCTCCCGAGGGCCTGCTCAACGCCTACCTGGAGTCCGACGACGACAAGATGGCCGAGATCCGGGACCGCTGCGACCAGCTGGTGCGCGATCCGGCCACCGCGGCCGCCCTCAAACCGTGGTACCGGCAGCTGTGCAAGCGGCCGTGTTTCCACGACGAGTACCTCCAGGCGTTCAACGAGCCCGGCACCACCCTGGTCGACACCGACGGTCGGGGTATCGACCGGATCGACGAGACCGGGGTGTGGGTCGGCGACGACCACTACGAGCTCGACTGCATCGTCTACGCCACCGGGTTCGAGGTGGGCACCCCCCAGGGCCGTCGGGCCGGGTTCGACCCCAAGGGCCGTAACGGGGTGAGCCTGGACGACCACTGGTCACACGGCATGCGCACCCTGCACGGCATGTTCGTCCACGGCTTCCCCAACCTGTTCATCGTGGGGGCCGCCCAGGGCGCCGCCCTGATCTCCAACTACCCCCACAACCTGACCGAGGCCGGCCGCACCGCGGCCACCGTCATCCGCCACCTCCTCGACCACGACGTCACCACCGTGGAGTGCACGGCCGAGGCCGAGGCGGCCTGGCTCGAGGTGCTCGCCTCCAACCCCCGGCTGTCGATCATCGGGTCCACCGACTGCACCCCCGGCTACTACAACAACGAGGGCCACGGCTACGACAGCAGCGGTGGCGTCGGGCTGGGTCAGGGCTACCCCGGGGGTGCCCTGGCCTTCTTCGACCATGTGGCCGGGTGGCTGGCCGCCGGCAACTTCGACGGCCTCGATCTGAGGTGACCCACCGGACCGGGACGGCCCCAGTTGACCCACCGGGCCGGTACGGCCCCGGGGTGGCCCGGCCCCTAGGGGACGGCCCGCCGGCGGGCTGCGCCGACCAGGGCGATCCCGGCCCCGAGCAGGACGGCGGCCCAGACGAGGACCCGGGGCTGGCCGCCGGTGAAGGCCAACGGACCGGATCGGGCCGCCCCCAGCCGGGTCGGGTCGAGGCGGAGGCCGAGGTCGACCACGGTGGCGTCGTGCTCGTCGGGGACGCCGTCCCCGTTGCCGTCCGGGTCGAGCCCGGCCGCCGACACGTCGCTGACCGCCACCCGACCCACCCGGCCGAGCCCGAAGGCGGTGGCCGAGTTGGTGACCACCGACGCCCCGGGGGTGAAGGTCACCTCGACGACCACCCAGGCGGCCTCACCGACGCCGAGGACGTCGGTGCCGGCCAACAGGTCGAGGTCGGTGGCGCCGTTGAAGCCCCAGTTCGGGGTGACGCCGGCGGCGGAGCGGAACGAGATCGACCGGACCGGGCCGAGCTGGCCCCGGAGGTCGTCGGTGATCCGGAGGTTCACCAGGGCCTCGTTGCCCAGGTTCTCGACCACGAGGCGGTAGCGGAGGGTGACCGTCCCGTCGGGGTTGAGCACCGGTTCCCCGTCGAGGGCCTTGGCCAGCCCGATGCGGGCCTCGAGGGGGACGCTGACGTCGGTGGTCGCCTCCTCGTCCACGTTCCCGTCACCGTTCGGATCGGGGTCGGTGCCCGACGTCGACCGGTCGGTGGTGGGGGTGCCGGTGACGAGGCCGACCCCGGTGGCGGTGGCCTGGTTGGAGACGGTGCCGGTGGTGGGGGTGAAGGTCACGGTCAGGGTGACCGAGCCGGTGGCCCCCACGGCGAGGGTGTCCGCCCCGGTGAGCAGGCCGGTGTCGGTCCGCCCGTCGAAGGCGGGGTTGACGGTGAGGTTGGTGGCCGCGTCGACCGTCACCACGGTGTCCGGTCCGAAGTGGTCGAGGTCGTCGGTGATCCGGAGCTCGGTGACGGGCTCGGTCCCCAGGTTGACCAGCCGCAGGGTGTAGGTGATCCGGTAGGTGCCGTCACCGTTCATGCCCGAGTCATCCACCGCCTTGGCCAGGCCGAGGGTGGTGGTGGCGGTGAGGTCCTCGGTGGTGAGCTCGCTCGTCCCCTCCTCGTCGGGGTCGCCGTCACCGTCGGGGTCGGCCTCCGCGCCGTCCACGGACCGGTCGGTGGTGACCGTCCCGGTGATCAGGCCGGTGGCGGTGGCCTCCACCTGGTTGCCGACGGCCACCGGCCCGGCCGGGGTGAAGGTGACCCGGAGGATGATCGCCGCCGTCCGCCCGACCGGGATGGTGTCCCCGCCGGCCAGGAGGGCCGTGTCGGTGTCGCCGTCGAAGGTGGGGGAGGCGGTGAGGTCGGTCGAGGTGACCTCGGTCCGGTAACCGGCGGGGAAGTTGCCGGCCAGCCGGTCGGTGACCTGGACGTCGACCAGGGGTTCGTTGCCCGTGTTGGCCACGACGATGCGGTAGACGGCGGTGAACGAGCCGTCGCCCTCGTTGACCACCCCGATCAGCTGTTTGGCCGAACCCACCGAGGTGTTCCACGGGATGTCGGCTCGGGTGAGCGGGGTCGGGGAGGACTCGTCGGGGTCGCCGTCGCCGTCGGGGTCGGCCTCCGCGCCCGCCACGGACTGGTCGGCGAGGAGGAGCCCGGAGGCCACGCCGGTGCCGGTCACCTCGACCGAGTTGTCGATGGTGGCGGCGGAGACGGGGGTGAAGGTGACGGCGATGACCACCCGGCCGACGGCCCCGACGTCGAGCCGGTCGGTCCCGTCCAGGGCGGCGGTGTCAGCGATCCCGTCGAAGCCGGGGTTGGGGGTGAGGGCGTCGGTGGACCGCACGGTCGCCGTCGCTCCGTCCGGGAAGGCGGCGATGCTGTCGGTGACCCGGATCCCGGTCACGGCTTCGTTGCCGAAGTTCTCGACCGTGATCGTGTAGACGGCGGTGAAGCTGCCGTCGCCGCCGTCCTCGACCCCGTCGAGGCGTTTAGCCGCACCGAGGGCGGGAGCGAGGGGAAGGTCCTCCTTGGTCAGCACGGTGGCGTCCCCCTCGTCGGGTCCGGACGGGTCACCGTCGCCGTCACCGTCGGGGTCGGTGCCCTCGTCGGACCGGTCGGTCACGGTGGTCCCGCCGACGGTGTCGGTGCCGGTCACGGTGACGGTGTTGGAGATCGGGTCGGTGGATGCGGGGGTGAAGGTGACGTCCACCCGCACCACGACCTCGGCGCCGACGGCCAGGGTGGCCGGGGAGTCGAGCAGTTCGGCCACGGTGGTCCCGTCGAAGGCCGGATTGGCGGTGGCCGGGCCGGAGACGACGGTGACGGTGGCCGTCGCCCCGGGCGGGAACGAGCCGGTGAGGTCCTCGGTGGCCTGGACGTCGTCCACGGGGGTGTTGCCCACATTGCGGAGCACGACCAGGTAGGAGGCGGTGAAGGCCCCACCGCCGGCGTCGACCACCCCGTCGAGGGCCTTGGCCGCCCCCACGGCGGGGGCGAGGGGCAGGTCGGCCAGCACCAGGGGCGTGACGGCGGCCTCGGACGGATCCCCGTCGCCGTCGGGGTCGGGATCGGAACCGTTGACCGAGTCGTCCCCGGTGGCGGCACCGCCGGCCACCCCCCGGCCCGTGACGGTGGCGGTGTTGTCGATGCGGGTGAAACCGGCGGGGGGCACGAAGGTGACGGCCAGGGTGACCGTGGCCGTCCCGCCCACGTCGACGGTGTCGGTGCCGTCCAGCAGGTCGGTCCGGGTCCGACCGTCGAAGGTGGGCGACGGGGTGAGGTCACCGCCGATGGCCACGGTGGCGTCGACCGGGTAGGCGGAGAGGTCGTCGCTGAGCTGCACCTGGCCGACGGCCTCGTTGCCGAGGTTCTCCACGGTGAAGGTGTAGGTGGCGGTGAACGATCCCCCACCGGCGTCGACCACCGAGGTGAGGGCCTTCGACACCCCGAGGACGGGGGCCAGGCCCAGGTCCCCGGCGGTGAGCGGGGTCGGGTCCTGTTCGTCGGGGACGGTGTCCCCGTCGGGGTCGGGGTCGGCGCCGTCGGTGGACACGTCGGTGGTGACCGAAGCGGTGGCCCGTCCGGTGCCGGATGCCTCGGCGTTGTTGTCGATGGGCAGTGGGGTGGTGGGTTGGAAGTCGACCTCGAACCGGACGGTGCCGACGCCACCCACCGGGAGCTCGGCGCCGACGGCGACCAGCTCGGTGGTGGTGGCCCCGTCGAACCCGGGGTTGGCGGGCAGGGTGCCGCCGGTCACGGTGGTGGCCTCGAACCCGGCCGGGAACCGGGCGGCGAGGTCGTCCACCACCGAGACGTCGACCAGGCGCTCGTTGCCGAGGTTCCGCACCGTGACCTCGTAGGTGGCGGCGAACCGGCCGTCGGCGAGGCCGGTCACTCCGACCAGGCGTTTGGCCGTGCCGAGCGCGGGGACGATCCCGAGCCCGGACGGGTCGAGGGTGGTGGGTGACCGCTCGTCGGGTGTCCCGTCGCCGTTGGGGTCGGGGTCCAGCCCGTCCACGGAGGTGTCGCTGGCCGTCACCCCGGGGCCGAAGCCGGAGGCCGCGGCCCGGTTGTCGATCGGATCGAGGTCGGCGGGCGTGAACCGGACCGTGAAGGTCACCGAGGCGATCTCATCGGCGTCGAGGACGTCGGTGCCGATGAGGAGGTCGGTGTCGGCGACCCCGTCGAAGGCGGGATTGGGGGTGACCCCGGCGCCGGACACCACGGTCGCGGTGAACCCGGCCGGGAAGGCGGTCAGGTCGTCGGTGACCTGGACATCGGCCAGGGACACGTTGCCGAGGTTCTCGACGGTGACGGTGTAGGTGGCGGTGAACGAACCGTCGGGGTGGGGAACGACCTCGTCGAGGTTCTTGGCCACCCCGATCCGGGCCCGGTAGGGGGGTGAGGTGGGGGTCCGGTCGGCCTCGCCGGGTCCGGACGGGTCGCCGTCGCCGTCACCGTCGGGGTCGGGCCCGTCGTCGGACACATCGGTGGTGGCCTGGCCAGAGAAGACCCCGTCGCCGGTGACCGTGGCGCCGTTGCTCAGCACCTCCGCACCGACGGGGTGGAAGGTGACGTCGATGAGCAGGGTGGCGGTGGCGCCCACCGGGATGGTGTCGGTGCCGGTGAGCAGGTTGGCGTCGGTGACCCCGTCGAAGGCGAGGTTGTAGCTGACCCCGTCGGCCGACACCAGGGCCGCCGTCGGTGACGGGAAGCCGGTGAGATCGTCGACCATCTGGACCGCGGCGACCGGCTCGTTGCCGTAGTTGCGGATCGTGAACCGGTAGCGGGCCCGGAAGTCGCCGCCGCCGAGGTCGGTCACGTCGATGAGTTCCTTGGCGGCCCCCAACGAGGTCCGGTATGGGATGTCGGCGGTGGTCAGCTCGACGGTGGCGAAGTCGTCGGTGGCCGTCCCGCTGATGGTGCCGGCCATGGCCGCGTCCACCCGGTTGGTGATCGGGTCCGACGAGGTCGGGGTCCACTCCACCGTGTAGCCGATGGTGCCCGACGAGCCGGCGGGGACGGTGGCGGTGGTGTCGAGGACCTGGTCGGTGACCCCGTCGAAGCCCGGGTTGCGGGCGAGGGCCCCGGAGGCCGCCGTGGTCCGGGCCACCGCTCCGGCCGGGAACACGGTCAGGTCGTCGGTCAACTCGACGGTGACCGGTTCGTTGCCGGTGTTGTCCACCGTCACCCGGTAGGTGGCCAGCATCGAACCCGGGGTGGAGCCATCGGTGACGCCGACGAGGTCCTTGGTCACCGAGGCGCCGGTGGTGATGGGCAGGTCGGCGGCGGTGTCGAGGGTGGCGGTGGCGTCGGAGGCCAGGGACGCTCCGGTCCAACCGGCGGTGGCCGTTCCCTCGGCCGTGTTGGTGATGACGACGGGTTCGGTGGGGACGAATCGCACGGTGACCGTGAAGGTGATCGTGGCCCCGGCGGCCAGTTCCTGGCCGGGGGCGAGCAGGCCGGTGTCGGTGGACCCGTCGAAGCCGGGGTTGGGGTCGGCCCCGGTCATGGCCGTGACCGATCCGGACACCAGGCCGGGGAAGACGGTGAGGTCGTCGGTCAGGTCGAGGGCGGTGAGGGGCTCGTTGCCGGTGTTCCCGAAGGTCACGGAGAAGCGGGCGTCGTAGGCGCCGCCCCCGACGCCGGCGGTGCTCTCGAGGGTCTTGGTAACCGACAGCCCGGGCAACCAGTCGATGTCGGTCAGCATGTTGAACGAGGTGCGGTCGTTCTCGCCCGCCTCGTCGGCGATCCCGTCCCCGTCGGGGTCGGGATCGGTTCCGGCGTCCGAGAGGTCCGTGGCGGTGCCGCCGCTGACCGCGCCCACCCCGGTGCCGGTGGCCAGGTTGGCCACGTCCCCGGTCCCCGTGGGGAGGATGGTCACCGTCACCGTCACCGTCGCCGTGGCCCCCACGGCGAGCGACAACGGACCGGCCAGTCGGGTGTCGGCCCCGCCGTCGTAGGCGGGGTTGACGGTGACGTCGCCGGACGACGACGAGACGGCCACCAGGTCGCCGATACCGGACAGGTCGTCACGGAGGACGACGCCCTCGAGGGGCTCGTTGCCGACGTTCTCGACCAGCACCTCGTAGGTGGCCGAGAACGTCCCGTCCCCGTTGTCGGCCAGGGGGGTGGTCACGGACTTGGCCAGACCCAGGCGGGCGTCGGCGCCGACGTCGACCGAGACGGTGGCCGTCCGGCAGGTCGGGGTCGGGATGTCGTCGTCGCACACCTGGTAGGTGAAGGTGTCCACGCCGCCGAAGCCGATCGCCGGGGTGTAGCCGAAGCTGCCGTCGCCGTTGTCGGTGACGCGGCCCCCACCGGCCGAGACGGCGTCGACCTGGTTCAGGTGGCCGCCGTCGATCAGGTCGTCGTTCTCGACCCAGTCGATCGTGGTCGAGGTCAGATCGTCGGGGGTCCAGCCGGTGTCGTCGACCGGGACCGGGTCGGCGTCGTCGGTGACGTTGATCGTCACCGTGGCGTCGGCGCACACCGTGGGTGAGGTCCCGGTGTTGCAGACGCGGTAGTTCACGGTGTGGGGGCTGGTGGCGTCGTCGTCGATGGTCGAGGCGTAGGTGAGGGAGCCGTCGGGGCCGAAGGTGTACCGGCCCGGATCCGCGGTGCCGGTGCCGAGGTCGGTGAACACCAGGCTGGGGCCGCCGAACTCGTCGTTGGCGCCCACGTGGACGGTGGCGCCGGTCCCGGCCACCATCGAGAGGGTGTCGGCGGCGGCCACGGGGTCGGTCCGGTCGGGGTCGACGGTGTCGGGGGTGCCGTCACCGTCGGAGTCGTCGTCGAGGCAGTCGGCCACCCCGTCGCCGTCGGTGTCGAGGGTGGAGCCGGCGAGGGACCGGTCCATCTCGATCCAGTCGCTGATCCCGTCACCGTCGGTGTCGCTCTGGAGGTAGTCGGCGACGCCGTCACCGTCGTCGTCGGCGTAGGTCACCCCGGCCACGGTGGAGATGTTGGCCGTCGGAATGTCGACGAAGCTCCCCCCGTCGAGCGACCATTTGAGCTCGTATCCGAAGTTGGTGCCCCGGTCCGCGATGTACATCCGGAAGGCGAGTGCGTTCGGGTTGGCGCACTGTTGGGGGACCGGCACCGCAACGTCCACACTGGCCGGGATGCGGTATCCGGTGTTGTAGGTGCCGCGTTCCACGATGTCGGCCATATCGGGGCTCTCGGCCGTCCATAGACCGAACCATGCCTCCCGGGTCGACCCGTTCACCGGCGAATTGCTCGACTGCACCACCAGGCTGGTGGTGCCCGGCGGGAGGATGATGACCCCGCTGGCCACCACATAGTCGTTGTTGACCGTGGGTGAGTTGGTGCCGCACGGGAGCCGACCGGAACCGTCGTTCAGCTGGGCGAACAGGCCGGGGTCGGCGTTCAGGGTGCAGGAGGCCGAGACCGGAGCCGGGAACCACGGCTTGCCCGCGTTCGTGGTGGTGAAGAAGTCCGACGTGGGCGGCGAGGTGCCCGTCGCTCCGGTGTTGAGTGTGCCCACCCGGCTGAGTTCGGCGATGTCGATCCTTCCGTCGCCGACGGTCGCCGATGCCGCCGACGACGACACCGGAACGAGGGCGACACCGGCCGCAACCACGAAAAGGGCAATGGCGATGACGAACGCCCGCGCGAGCCAACCTGGTCGGGACATGCCGGAGCCATCGGATGCTCCGCCGCGTCACATTAGAATCTGAATCAGATCCGAATGAACCTCTATGGTGGCCCCGCGGGACCAGAAGTGGGTCTTAATACCCAGCGACTCGGTGGCGATAATGCCCCATGAGGCCCAACCGGGCTACAGTCCCAATGACGGGCGCCAAGGCGAGGCGCCGGCTACTCCGGGAGTTCCAGGACGGTCACGGTGCCGGCGCTGCCGTCGACCTCGAGGAGGGCGCCGTCGGGGATCGAGCGGGTGGCGTCCGACGCCGACACCACGCACGGGATGCCGAGCTCGCGGGACACGATCACGGCGTGGCTCATCACCGCGCCGACGTCCACCACCACCGCTTCGGCGGCCAGGAACAGGGGCGTCCACGACGGGTCCGTGATCGGGGCCACCAACACGTCGCCGGGGCCGAGGGCCCCGGGGTTGGAGGCGTCCAGGACGACCCGGGCCCGTCCCTTGGCCACGCCGGGGCAGCCCGGGATGCCGGTGAGGACGGTGCCCTCGGCGGTGGTGGCCGCGGTGGAGGTTCGGGACTCCCAGGTGGACGGGTCGGGGACGGTCCCCTCGACGATGAACGGGGGGATCAGCGACGACAGTTCGGCGTGGCGGACGATCCGTTCGGCCACGATCCCGGCCGCCGATCCCGGATCGGCCAGGCACCGGCGGAGCTCGTCGGGGTTGAGCAGGCAGGTGTGCCACCGCTCGGTGGGACCGCCCCGCTGGGCGATCCGGCGGGCCAGTTCGGCCTGGGCCCGGCGGGCCCCGTGGATGGCGGCGATCACGGTGGTCTTGGACCGTTCACGACCCTGGGAGAACACGGTGGTGGCGGCCAGGGCCTTGTCGAACTGGAACCGGTCGGCCCGGTTGAGGGCGGCCCGCACCTCGGCCACGGCCAGGGCCCGCTCCCCGGCCAGGCGCTCGGCCTGACGGGTCGGGTCGTGGTCGGCGGGGGCGTGCCGCATCCGGTCGATGGCGGCCAGCGGGGTCTCGGGCCGGAACTCCCACGGGTCCGATCCGAGGTCCCATTCGTTGGGGCCCCGGGAGCCGAACGCCCGGATGAAGGCGTCGAACTCGCTCAACCACGGCCCGGCCTCGTCGAGGGACCGGAGCCGCGGGAGGAGGCCGGGGATCCCGGCGTCGAACTGTTCGGCCACGGCGGGGGTGTCCTGGGCCGCCCGGGCCAGCCGCCACATGGCCACCGACGGGGCCGCGGATTCGACGTCGCCGATACCGCCGAGGAGGGTGACGAGCCGGTCGGTCATGTCGACCTTGGCCAACAGGTCGACCAGGGCGCCCGAGAGCAGGGCGACGGAGAAGGTGTTGCCGATGTGACGGTCGAACAGGTGCTGGAACAGGGGGACGAGCTCCACCATGTGGTCGAGCAGGGCCTCGTCGTCGGCGTGGTCGCCCGGGTAGCGGGAGAGGTAGTTCTCGACGGTCCGCTTGTCGTCGTGGAGGGCGGGGAGCTCCTTGGTGCCGAGCAACCGCAGGACGGTCCGCCCGAGGCGCAGGGTCGATCTCGTGTTCTTGTCGCCCGGGCGTTCGACATAGGCGGGGGCGTCGGATTCACCGAAGAACTGCTGGTCGATCGCCTCGACCGTGCCACCCGGGGCGCGCACTCCGAGGAGGCGGACGAAGCTGGCGTTGATGTAGCAGTAGCCGCCGAAGACGCTGAGGATCACCATGTCCTCGTCGGGGGCCATGTCACCGGGGACGAGGAGCCCGAAGGTCTCGAAGGCGTGGCGCCAGCCGTCCTCCGCCGCCTGACCATAGAGGCCCCAGGTGAGGGGGAGGACGACCTCGGGGAACACCTCGCCCACATTGCCCCGGGTGTACAGGGGCCACTTCCGGCTGGGCGGGTTGTCGGTGTCCCACAGCTTCTCGAACGGGGTTGCCGCCGTGGCCGGATCCGTGACCGTCGGGAGGGGCATCCGGACCCCGGCGAGGGAGGTCTCGACGAGTCGGCG
>JBKECK010000094.1:0-19842 GCA_047974625.1 Acidimicrobiales bacterium | reverse complement strand
GGCCGGGCGGGCCGAACGGCGGCGGGCCCTGGCCCGGCTCAACCCGGCGGTGCTGGCCGCGATGCCCTTGTGGGTGGGGTCCCTGGCCGACGTCGAGGAGCTCCTCCCCCCGGAGGCCGGGCTGTTCGACCTGGTCGTCGTCGACAACGCCTCGTCCCTTCACCAGGCCTGCGCCGTCGGCGCCCTCGTGCGAGCCCGGCGGGTGGTCCTCGCCGGCGATCCCCGCCGGCTGACCCCCGTCGCACCGGTCACCGCCGAACGGGTGGCCACCGTTCTGGACCGTCACGGCCTGGGCGACGACGGCCACCTCCGTGACCTGCTGGACCCCCGGTCACCGAACCTGTTCGACGCCGCCGCCCGAGCGGCCCGGGTGGTGGTGCTGGACGAGCAGGTCCGCTCCGGGCCCCACCTCGTCGAACGGGCGGCGGCCGCGGTGGACGACCGGACCGTCCGGCCGGCCGCCTGGGCCCCGTCACGCCACGATTTCGACGCCGTGTCGACGGTGCGGCTCCACGCCAACCGGGCCCCGGACGGCGTGGTCGGGGCCGAGGTGGACTGGGTCGTCGGCCAGATCCACCGACTGCGTCCACTCGGGGTGGGGCGCGTCGGGGTGGTGTCGCCGTTCCCGGCCCAGGCGGCCGCCATCGAGGCCGCGGTGCTCGACCGGTTCGGCCTGGCCGACATCGGCGCCCTCGGCTTGCGGGTGGGCACCGTCGACGCGGCCCAGGACCACGAGCACGACCTGATCCTGATCTCGCTCGGCATCGGCGCCGACGACGACGGGGAGGCCTGGCGGTTCGTGGAGGACGCCCGACGGTTCACGGCCATGACGACCCGGGCCCGGTCCCGGGTCGTCCTCGTCTGCTCGGCCGAGCCACCTCCGAACGGCCGCATCGCCCGGTACCTGGCCGTGGACGACGGTGTACCCCCGGTCCCCGCCTCGGTTCCGGTGGGGCCGTGGGCCACCCGGGTGGCCGACCGGCTCCGCGGCGACGGTCTGGAGGTGATCACCGGCTAACCGGTGGGGCGGCACCGGCTCGACGTCTGCCTCCCCGGGCTCGGCGACGTGGCGGTCGAGTGCGCCGTCCACCCCCTCGGGGTGGACGCCCACATCGAGCGGCGGCTGCTGCTCCACCGGGCCGGCTGGCGGGTCGTGGAGGCCTACGAGGCCCGCTGGGGTGACCGACTGGATGGGCTGGCCCGGCGGGTGGACCGGGGTGGACCGGCCACCGTCGGGCCCCGATGACGGGCCCCGAGCGGGCCGAACCGCACCGGTTGCGGCACCACGGCCTGCTCGGCACCGTGATCGAGCTCCGGATCCTCGGTTCCGAACCGGCGGCCACCGCCGCCGACGCGGCCGCCATCGGCGAGATCGAGCGCCTCCAGGCCGTGTTCAACGCCCGGGACCCCGGTAGTGAGCTGCGACGGTGGTCGGCCGATCCCACGGCCACGGCCGGTCCCGAACTGGCAGAGGTCCTCGAACTGGCCGACTGGTGGCGGGCCCGGACCGGCGGGGCGTTCGATGCCGCCGCCGGCCGCTGGTTCCGGCTGTGGGCGGACGCCGAGGCGACGGGCATCGAGCCGGATGACGCCACCCTTGCCCGGGTGGCCGCCGAACTGGCCGACCCGGGCGTCCGGCGACGCTGGTGCGACCTGAGCGCCCTGGCCAAGGGGTGGATCGTCGACCGGGCGGTGGCCACCGTCATGGGCCACGCCGGGGTGACCGGGGTGACCGTGAACGCCGGAGGCGACCTGGCCCACGCCGGGGCGGGGACGGTCCGGGTGGGCGTGGAGGACCCCCTGCGCCCGTACGACAACGCGGCCCCGCTCGACGTCGTCGTCGTCGACGGCGCCGTAGCCACCAGCGGCGGGGCCCGCCGCTGGTGGCAGGTGGGCGACCGGCGCCACCCCCAACTCGTCGACCCCCGGACCGGGCGCCCGGTGTCGGCCGCGGCGGCCACCGTGCTCGCCCCCAACGCGGCCAGCGCCGACGCCCTCGCCACCGCGGTGATCGTGTCCCCATTGCCCCGGGCCCTGGACCTGCTGGCCGGGCTGGACGGGGTCGCCGGCCTGGTGGTGGGGGCCGGCGGCGAGGTGGCCGTCAGCGCCAACTGGCCCGGGGCCGTTGGGGGACGGCGGCGGATCGTCAGGCCAGGGTGAGCACGGCTAGGACCACGGCCACGACGCCGCCCACGGTGGCCGCCACGACGGCGCTGGTCCGCCGGCGGCGGAGGAACAGCTGGAGGCCGAGCCCGGACAACGACATCACGATCAGGAAGCCGCCGGCCAGGTCGATCAGCCAACCCCATCCGGTGTTGGTGTCACGCCCCTTGTGGAGGTCGTTCATGACCCCGACGAAACCCTGTTGTTCCCCACTGATCGTGTAGGTCCCCGCCCCGGTGTCCAACTGGACGTCCGCGCTGTACCCGGGGCCCCGGTAGCTGAGGTAGCCCCCGGTGTCGGTGAACCCGAAGTCGCTCACCTCGCCCCTGACCCCGGCGTCGGCCCGCAGGTACTCGCTGACGGCCAGCATCTCGACCTGGCCGTCGGACCCGACCGCGTCGTCCGGCAGGGCGCCCTCGTCGGCGATCTCGGTCGCGGCGAAACCGAGCGTCCAGTCGGGGTGGTTGAGGGTCACCCCCGTCACCCCGAAGAACAGCACGACCAGCAGGGCGACCATGCTGGTGTAGACGTGGATCAGGCGGATCCACTTCTGGGTGGTGGCCGAACGGGCCCGGTGGTGGACCGGGTGCCCGTCGAGGTCAGGCCGGCTCAACGTCGAGGTTGGCACCGCTCAACTCCTCCTCGTCGGCGAACTCCACCGTGGTGGCCGAACCGTCCAGGTCGACCGCTTCCCGGATCAGCGAATACGGCCCGTGCTCGCGGGCCGACTCGATACAGACGTAGTACGTCCCCGGCGCCACCGCCCGGCCGTCGAGGTCGGTGAAGTCCCACGTGAGCTGGTAGTCACCCGGGGTGCGGGTGGCCCCGGTGACGGTGTCGACGGTGTCGACGGTGCCCTCCACGCTGGTCCAGCGGGTGAGGTCCTTCAGCCACCGGGAGCCCTTGCCGCCCTGCTCGTACCAGAGGGCCAGGGGCTCGACGAGGTTCCCGGACCCGTCCTCGATCCACACCGCGATGTAGGGGTTGTTCACCCGGCCGCCGCGGTCGGAGGGGGTGTAGGTGAACGAGACGACTGCCTCACCGCCGAGGGTCTCGCCGGATGCGGCGGAACCGTCGGTCTCCCCGGACCCGGCGTCCGCCCCGGTGGTGGACCCCGGGGAGGTGGCGGAGGAGGTGGCGGGAGCCTCGGACGTGACGGTCACGGTGGTGGACGAGGCGGCGGCCAGGGTATCGGCGTCACCGTTGCCGCACCCCGCCACACCGAGCACGGCCAGTCCTGCGGCCCCGGTGACGCCGCGTCCGAGCAGCGCCCGTCGGCCGACGGCGGGAAAGCGGAGGTCGTAGGGTGGGGTCATCCCGAGCATCATCGAGGCCGAAGCTGGGAGTTACCCGAGAACCACCTCGGAACTCCGACACGGGCCGGACCGGGACGGAGCAGCGGATAGGGACCCGTGGGCGGCCCCGCTATACGGTGTTGTGATGAGTGGCACCCCCTATCCGTTACCGGTCGAGGGCACGATCCCCTCCTGGGCCGGGCTCAACCACCTCGCCCTGGTCACCGACGACATGGACCGCACCACCAGGTTCTGGCACGGGGTCCTCGGGGCCCGCCTGGTGGCCACGGTGGCCACCGAATCGTTCCGGCACTACTTCTTCGACACCGGCCGTGACTCGTGCGTGGCCTTCTTCGAATACCGTGGGGTGGAGGCGCCGACCCTGGCCAAACCAGCCGGGGTCCCTGACCCCCGCATGGGCCAGTTCGACCACCTCTCGCTCAACTTCCCGGACGAGGCCGCCGTCCTGGAGCTCCGGATACGGTTAGAGGACCACGGCACCGAGGTGACCGAGGTCGTCGACCACGGCTTCCTCTGCTCGATCTACTTCACCGACCCGAACGGCATCGCCCTGGAGGCGTCCTGGTGGCGGGACGACCCGACCGGGGGCGGCAGTGGATCCCGGCACTTCACCGACCCGGACCCCGTTCCGGCCGTAGCCGAGATCATCGGCGGTGCCCTGGCCACCGTGTCCACGCGTCTCGTTGATGGACCAACCGGGGACCTCACCGAGGTGTGGTCCACCGGACCGCGCGAGTAGGTGACGATTGCCCCCTTCGGCTCCCCGTTTGACTTACGATCGCCTGATCGGCAAGACACCCGCCGCCGTCCTGTCCATGATCGCCACCCTGCTACTCCTGTGGGTGGCCGCTGCGACCCGACCCGACACGTCCACTCGCGCCTTGGCCGTCGTCTCGGCCAGCCGGCCGGGCCTCGCCCCGTCCGGGGCCGGCCGCCCGCTCCCGGTCAGGACGTCGACCGAGACCACCGGGCTGTGGGCCCTCGCCTCGTCGGCCCTGACCGGCTCCGCTCCCCCGTCGAGCGGGGTCGCTCCATCCGCCGACGCAACGACACCGGCCACCACCCGTCCGGCCACCACCGGCGCCCCGGACCGGGCCGCCGGGACCCGGTCCACCTCGTCGAGCCGCCGCCCGTCCCCGGCGTCCGAGCCGGCCGGCCCCACCACCGTGGCGGGCCCGGAACCGGCCCAGCAGGACGCGACCTCGGTGGAGGCCGGGGTGATCGAGACCGCCCCGGGCACCACTGTCTTCGGGGACGGCGAGCCCACCGTCCCCGAACCCGCCACCGCGGCGGCACCGACCGGACCCACCTCCACCTCCACCGGCCCCGTCACGGCCCGGTCGGCCACGGCCGAGCCGGCGTCGGGCGGGCCGGCCACCACCGCTCCCCGGACGACCGGTACGACGTCGACGACGCCCCGGGCGGTCGCCGGGGCTCCGACGGCGGCCGGGACACCGACGATCGCCGGATCGAGCGACTGACCGGCCCCCACCGAAGGGCCGCGGCAGCATCCCGGGCCATCGACCCCCCGCCGGCGGGCCGCCGGGCCCGGCCGGGCTCAGATGCCCTTGCCGAACCGGTGGGCGGCGGCCAGAACCGCGCCGGCGGGCACCCCGGCGGCCACGACCAGGGCCACCGGCACCCGTCGTTCCACCGGGTTGAGCCGCAGGGTACGCCAGACGGTGCCGAGGGCGCGGCGGCGGTGGCCCATGGCCGCCTGGGCCACGGCCCGCTGCCCCTCGATGCGGGCCAGGCCGCGGGGCTCGTCGGCGAACTCCGGGTACTTCTCGAGGAGGTAGCCGAGGGCGTCGTCGATGGTCCGCCACCGTTCGAAGAAGAACGACGAGCCGTGCCACCAGACCCGCACCAGGGGTTCGGGGGCCACGGCGATGGCCCCCACCGCCGACGTCCGCAGGAAGAGGTCGTAGTCCTCGGCGTAGCTGCCGGGCAGTTCCTCGTCGACCAGGCCGATCCGGTCCACTAGGGCGGCCCGGTCCACGAGCCAGCTCGACGGGTGCACCTCGGTCATCCGGTCCCGCAGGAACCCGTCGAAGCTGAGCCGGTCGGCGGCGGGGACACGGGCGGTGTCGGCACCCTCGTACCGGATGAGGATCCCGGTGCAGGCGGCCACCGCGCCCGGGGTGGCGTCGAGGGCGGCGAACTGGGCCGCCAGCTTGCCGGGTAGCCATTCGTCATCGTCGTCGCAGAAGGCGATCCAGTCGGCGGTCGAGGCCAGGATGCCGGTGTTGCGGGCCCCGGCCAGGCCGCCGGCGCGGTCGTTACCGCATACCCGCAAGGTGAAGCGCGGATGGTCGAGCGTCAGGTTCAGGTCGGGGTCGGTGCGGTCATAGACCACGATGACCTCCAGGGGGCCGTCGTGGTCCTGGGCCGCGATCCCGTCCAGGGCCCGCCGGAGCATCTCGGGCCGATCGCGGGTGGCGATGATCACCGACACCGACGGGGCGGAACCCGTTGACCCGCTCATGGCGTACCCGTCCGGGGCGATCCGGCCGGCTTCGAAGACCGGGGGACGGTCAGCTCGGTGGTCACCCCGAGCAGGCGGTCGGCGACGGTGCCGAAGGCGACCAGGCCGGGGATGGCGTCCGGGCTGACCGGAACCGTGAACCGGTCTGGGTCCTCCAGGGCCGCGGCCAGTTCAGCCTCCAACCGCTCCCGCTCGTTCGCCACCCGGGCCAGACCGTGCCGCTCCAGGTGGGCGGCGAACCGGATCTGATGCTCGTCGACGTGCTCGCCCCGCTCCGGCCGGCGCGGCACCACGATCGGGAGCCGCCCCATGGCCCGGGCATCCATCACCGTCGACGGGCCACCGTGGGTGACCACGGCCACCGCGGCACTGAACCGCAGGCACAGCTCGGCGTGCGGGATGAGGGGGACGCTGCTGGCCACGGTGGTCTCGGCAGCGGTGCCCCGCTGGATCAGCACCTCGACCTCGGGGTGCTCGGCCGCCCACTCGTCCATCCATCCCACCATCCGCTCGAACGGATGGTGGTCGGTGCCCACCGACGCCACCACCAGGGGCCGGGCCTTGCCGTCGGCGCGGGGAGGGGTGGCCCGGTCGAGGGCCCGTCGCCCGCCGACCTTCCCAGCCGCGTCACGGCCGAACTCCGCCCCACCCGGCGATGCGGGGGCGATCAGGTCACTCCCGCTGATCACGCCATCATGGGTCGTCAGGTCGGCATCGGCGGCCGACGCAGAATTGGCCGACAGGTCGGTGTCTGGCATCAGTACAGGGTTCCGATCAGCGTGGCGCCCCGATACAGATCCTGCTGCTCCGGCCATTGGACGAGGAACTCGCTGGCCAGGGGCTGGCACAGCCGGCCGGTGACCGTACGGCTGTCGATCCGATCGTAGACTTCGAGGTAGATGGTTGGGATTCTCAGCGCCCGGGCGACAACGAAGAACGGGAAGGCCACACCGGCCCCGTTGGACACAACGAGATCCGGCCGGTCTGATCGCATCACCCGTCCGGCCAGGGCCAGGTTCCGGACCATGTTCCGGAGATTGCGTGTGGTCGGGTGGTAGGCGCCGATCAGGTGTTCGCCGGCGAGTTTGGACCGGGCGTCGGGGAGGTCGAAGGTAACCCAGCGACGGCGGTGTCGCGACCACCAGGGCCGCAGCTGCAGCAGCTGGGAGAGGTGCCCTCCCGATGAGCAGACGAACAGCACCGATTTCGTATCAGACCCGGGGCGGTCGGCCCCTGTGTCACCCGGTGCGGCATCGCCATTGGTCATCGGTACCTCCATCGACCGCTGGCAGCTCCGACCTGAGAAGACCGGTAGGTGAACTCGACCCAACGGCGCGCCGATGAGTGGAGCTATGGCCGATTCCGCCGACCAGCATTGGCTGGGGGAAACCCTCGGATGGGTCTCCAACAAACCCACGATACGTTATTTGACGCGCCCAACGAGCGGACCAGTGAGTCTGCTCATACCGACGCGCCCGTCCCGGGCCGCTGTCGCCGCCCTCCGTCGTCCCAGTGACGACCGATCATCCCTTTCCGCGGCCACCGCGAGCCTCGGGCGAATTGTAGCCCGTACGGGGGTCATGGGTCGACTGCCCGGCCGCCGGGTCGACCTCCCGCCCTTCGCCCTCGTCGACGAGTTGCGGCGGGTGCTCGGCGAATCCGAGCTGGTCGCGGCGGTCACGCTGGGCCCGCCTCGCCGCAACCGCAAGCCCGTGGTGCAGCTCATCCGACCCGACGGGATCACGGTCGGGTTCGCCAAGGTGGGCTGGTCTCCGCTGACGGCGGCCCTGGTCGACGCCGAGGCGACCGCCCTGCGGCGCATGGCCGGCCGCCTCCCCGCCGACCACACCATTCCCGCGGTGATCCACCACGGTCCGTGGCGCGACGGGTCGGTGGTGGTGCTCACCCCGGTGACCGGCGACGACGGCCTGCTGGGCCCCCTGACCGCCCCGGTCCGGCGGTGGTGGCCCATCGGGTCCGACGCCGCCACCCCACCCCTGACCGCCACGATCAGGGCCATCGCCGGGGTGGACGCCGAGCACCAACGACCGGTGGCCGCCCTGGCCGTGTTCGACCGGTGGCGTCGCCTCGGCGGGACCGACGGCCTGTATCCGGGCCTGTCGCTCGACACGGTCCTGGCCGTCCACGGCCGGACCCGCCTGGACACCGGGTGGTGGCACGGTGACCTCACCCCCTGGAACCGGTGGCGCGGCGGCGGATCGGTGGTGGTCTGGGACTGGGAGCTGGCCGGCCCGGGTCGACCGGTCGGGGTCGACGCCCTCCACCACCACTTCGAGGTCCACCGTCGGGCCGACGGCGACCATCGGGCCGCCCTCGACAAGGTCGTCGCCGCCGCCCCCGAGCTCCTGGCCGGGGTGGGAGTGGGCCCCGGCCCCGGGGTGGTGGCGGCCACCGTCGACCTGTACCTGTGCGACCTCCTGGCCCGGGAGCGCCAGCTCGACGGTCAACGCTGGGACGGCGGGGCCATGGCCGGCCTGGCCGACGCCGCCGGCCCCCTGCTCCTCAAACGGCTCGACGGCCGGGGGGCGGCCCGAACGGACCCGGCCGGGACCCGACCCCGGTGACCACCGACGCCCCACCCACCGGCGACCGCACCCCACCCCGGATCCAGTCCGCCGGCCGGGCCACCGGTTGGTCCCTGGCCGGCGCAGTAGCGACGACGGTGGCCAACTTCGCCATCGCCGTAGTGGCCACCCGGGCCGGGGCCGCCGTGGCCGGCCTGTTCTACACCGTGACCGCCATCGCCACCATCGCCGGCAACAGCGGCGGCCTGGGCTCGATGACCGGCCAGGTCTACTTCATGCCCCGGGTGCTGGACACCGACCGGCCCGACCCCGGCGGCCTGGTCCGCCTCGCCCTCGTTCCGGTGACGGTCGCCGGGGCGCTCGGCGGTTTGGCCCTGGGCGCGACCGCACCAGCGGTGGCCGACCTGGTGGCCTCGGCCCGGGCCGACGACGCGGCCACCATGCTCCGCATCGTGGCCGTGGCGGTGCCGTTCTGGGCCGTCACCGTGCCCCTGCTCGGCGCCACCCGCGGTCTCGGATCGATGACGCCCACGGTGGTGGTCAACCAGGTGTTCCGACCCCTCGGGCAGCTCGGCCTGGTGATGGTGTTCGCGACCACGGGGGAGCTGACCCCCGCCCTGCTCGCCGTGGCCTGGGCCGCGCCGGTGGTGGTGGCGGCCGGTATCGCCTTGGGCACCCTGGCCCAGATGGGCGGCCTGCAGCGCGCCCCCGGCGACCATCCCCCCGCCGTCACCCGGGCCGAGTTCTGGGCCTACACCCGGCCCCGGTCGGTATCCACGGCCTTCCAAATCGCCCTGGAACGCAGTGACGTGGTGCTCGTCTCTGCCCTGGCCGGCGAGGCCGCGGCCGGCATCTACGGCTCGATCAGCCGGTACGTGACAGCTGGGAACTTCCTGGTGTTCTCCATCGCCCAGGCCGCCGGTCCGGGGTTGCGGCGGACCATCGCCTCGGCCCGGTGGTCCGAGGCCCAGCGGCTGCTCGGCCAGGCCACCGCCTGGATGGTCCTGCTGGTGTGGCCTTACTTCCTGATCGTGGCGGCCAAGCCCGGCACCCTGGCCGGCCTCATCGACCCGGCCGTGGTGGAGGGCGCCACCGCCCTACGGGTCCTGGCCATCACCATGCTGGTCAACGCCCTGGCCGGCCCGATCGACCTCACCCTGCTGATGCTGGGGCGGAGCCGGACATCGCTGCTGTTCACCGGCGTGGCCCTGGCCGTCGACCTCCTGGTCGGGTGGCTGCTCATCCCCCGCTACGGGATGGTGGGCGCCGCCATCGCCTGGGGGTTGGCCACCGCGTCGGTCAACGGCGGTGCCGCCGCCGCCGTGACCCGCATCAGTCCCCTGCGGCCCGGCGGCCGCATGGTGGCGCTGGCCGCCGTCGGGACCCTGGTGGCCGTCGTCCCCGTCGGCGTCATCACCGGCGACACCTTTGTCGGCCTGGTGGCCACCCTGGCAGTGGCGGGCGTGATCTGGTTGGCCTTCGTGATCCGTTACGCCGACCGGTTCGGGATCAGGATCCCGCGGGCGCGAACCGGCTGACGTTGGCCGCCATGGCCTCAGCCGACGCCGGCGACGAGCTGAACGACCAGTTGCAGTTCGGCCATCCCGCGTCGTGGACGTCGAACCAGGCCACGAAGGTGACCGGCTGCTGCTCGGACAGGGACGCAACGTCATCACCCAGGTCGGTGATCCACTCGGCCTTGCGGCCGGGATCGGCCGGGTCCTCGGTGGAGGCCACCTCCGGCACCGCCATCGGCTTGTCGCGCTCGGCGGCGAAGCGCGCCGCCGGTTCGAGCAGCTCCGCGGGGGTGAGCCACGGCCGGGCGGACCCCTGGCAGTCGAACCAATTGTAGGCGTCCACCCCGATGACGTCGACGGCCGCGTCGCCCGGGTACCACTGATCGATCCGCCCGTCGGCGAAAGCCCCTCGGGTGAGCACCACGACACGGGGGATGTCGCCGGCCCCGTGCTCGGCCATCACCTCGTTCCAGCGGCGGAAGGCGGCCACGAACTCCTCGGCCGTGCCGTTGGCCTGACTGTCGCGGGTCTCCGGCTCGTGGTTGAAGGTGAGGTAGAGCTGGTCGGTGTAGGGGGCTACCGCCTCGGCCCACTCCACCATCCGGTCGTACACCGGCGATCCGGGCCGGGCCGCGGCCACCTCCGACCACAGCACCACGGTGCCGTCGTCGTACCGAGGCCGCACCGACAGGTGCATCCGGTGGCCACTGCCGAGGATGGCCCGATGTTCGGCGGTCGGGAATGGGGTGTCCCACCGGGCGAAGGTCCGGACGACCCCGAGGGGGGCGCCGGCCTGGGCCTCGAGGGCCTCCACCGCGGCCGGGTCCGACCCCTTCACCGCGGCACCGAACCGCAGGTCGTCGGAGGTCGTCGACGGCCCGGAGGCCTCGGGGAACGAGGTCCCGGCAGCCCCACCGCCCTGCTCGTCGTCGGTGCAGCCGGCGGCGGCCACCGTCATGACCGCCACGGCGGCGAGGGCGGCCAGCCTGGCCCCGGGATGACGCGACCGCACGGTCAGATCCTCGGCGACAACGGGGTCACCAGCTGACCGTCCCCGAAGTCGCGGAGCTCGATCGGTGTGGTCCCAGCGGCGCGGGGCGACTCGACGAGGGTCCGGGCCGCGATGGCCACGCCGGCCATGACCACGAACAGGGCGTTGGGGATCATGAGGTAGAAGCCCATCTGGGTGATTCCGATCAGGACGACCGCGTTCGACCACACCCCCACCGCGGTTCGTTGCCTACGGGTGTGGAACCAGAAGCTGACCAGGGCGCCCACGAAGCCGGCGGCCCCGATGAACCCGTGCGAGAACGTGACCATCCACAACTGGCCGTGGGTGCCGATCGAGGGCAGGTTCCGGACGTTGGGTCGGGGCGCGCCCCAACCGAACAGGGGCCGTTCTGTGGCCCCGCTGACCGCGGCAGTGGCCAGTTCGGTGCGGTCGTTGTCGGAATGACCGTTGTCGATACGGCTGGTGACGAGGTCCCCCAGCGGGGACAGCACGATCACCAGGGCCAGGACCACCGCCCCCACGGCCAGGCGGACGAGGAGCCGGGTCTGGCCGCCGACCCCGAACCGGACGGCGGCGTAGACGAGGCCGACGGTGAGGCTGAGCCACAGGCCGCGATTGAGGGACACGACGGCGGGGACAACCGAGGCGAACAGGGCGAACCGGAGGACCCGCCGCGAAATCCCCACCCCGGGGAGGTTGAGGGCCATGAGAGCGAACGGGGTGAGCAGGGCCAGATTGGAGCCCCAGCTGTTGGTGTAGGGGAAGGGCGCCTTCGGGCGCGGGATCGGGATGCCGATGATGTCCTGCAGGTCGGCGAACCCGGGGGTGAGCAGGGAGTTGATGAGCTCGTTCGACCGCAGCACGTGGGGCATCAGATACCAGGTCGGCGACCGGAACGACCAGTCGCCCAGCACCAGGGCCAGGTAACCGCCGGTGACGGTGGCCAGGTAGACGATGGTGAACACCCGGACGATCCGGTCCACCGGGAGGCTCGTCCCGGCGTTGAGAAGGTACAGCAGGAAGACAGTGGCGGCCCCGTAGTAGCCGAGCCGCAGCAGGTAGCCGGCCGTCCGGCCGAACCCGTCGAGACTGGTGGCCGACCCGACCACCGCGGCCAGGAACAGCAGCCAGAAGCCGAACCCCTTGGGGACCACGGCCCGCCGTCGACGGATCAGGGCCGCCGCCATCGGTATGGCCAAGATCACCCACATGAACCCGCCGAGCCCGGTCAGGAACCAGACCGGGTAGCCGGCGATCATAAGGGTCACCGGCCAGTGGGGCAGCGGGCGCTCGGCCTCGACCCGGTAGACCTCCACCGGGTCGCCGAGAGTGGTCGTGGTCACCGGTTGGCTGAGTGGTCGTCGGCCACGATCACGCCGATGATCTCGGCGCCAACACCGCGGAGCTGGTCGACCGAATCGGCGATGGCCTGGCGGGTCTCGGTGCCCCCGTCGGCCACCAGGACGGCGCCGTCGCACACCCGGGCCACGTCAACCGCGTCGGCCACCTTGAGCACCGGTGGGGCCAGCACGACGACCAGGTCGAAGTCGGCCCCGACGGCGGCCACCAGCCGGGCCAGGCTCTGGCTGCGCAGCACCTCGGCCGGACGGTCGCGACGGGTCCCGGCCGGGAGCAACCAAAGGTTGTTGACCCCCTGGACCGGGGTGACGGTGGCCTGGAGGCCGACACCGTCGAACACCACATTGCTGAGCCCGGCGTCGACCTCGAGGCCGAGGTGGCGGGCCACCGGGGCGTTGCGGAGATCGGCGTCGACCAGGAGGGTTCGCCGCCCACCCCGGGCCGCTGTGGCGGCCAGGTTGGCGGCCACCGACGTGGGCGGGGCCGGTTCGGTCACCCCGGCCACCACGATGACGGTCTTGTCAGTCTGCTCGAGGCTGAACGCCAGGGTGCTCTGGATCCGCCGGTAGGCGTCCCCGGCGGCGGTGTCGGAGCCGAACAGGCGGGCCGGTTGGCCCCCCCGGCCGGCGCCCCCGCCCACCCCGACGAACTCGGCGGCCACCGAGTTGCGACCGGCCCGCACCGGGGCGGTGCCGAGCATGGGCACACCCAGGGCGGCCAGCTCCACCCGGCTGCTGCGGAGCCGGTCGTCGCTCCGGTCGAGCAGGAAGGCGGCGGTGAAGGCGATGACCAGACCGATCAGGGCCCCGATCACGGGCCCGGCCAGGAAGGGCAGGCCCTCCGGGTCCGAGGGCTGGTCGGCGTCGGTGAGGATCACCCCGGGGTTGTCCGACAGGGTGGCCAGGTTGGCGTAGGTCGCCCCGATGGAGGAGAGTTCCTCCACGGCGGACACGTCGCCGTAGTTGGTGGTGGTGGGCGGGCTCTCCTGGCCGGCGGCAATCTGCTCCTGGATCTGGGCCACCTGGGTGGCCTGCTGCTCGTTGAGCCGGGAGACCAGGGCGGCCTCCCGGGCGGTGAGCCGCTCCAGGGCGGCCTGACGGTCCTGCAGGACCCGGTCGTTCCGGAAATCGAGGTAGGCCACCGCGCTGGACTGGGCCAAGGCCTCAGCCGACTCGGCCGAGTCTGTGGTGGCGGTGAAGCGCAGGATCTGGGAGTCGTCGGGGGCCGTCACCACCAGCTGCTCGAGGGCGTTGGCCACATCCTCAGGGGCAACCTCGACGGTGTCGGCCTCCTGGCTGACCTCGAGGGATGAGTAATTATCCGCCTCCAGCTCGGCGGCCGCTGTGCGCAGTGCCGAGGCCCGTTCGGCCACCCGCTCGGAACCGGCCACCGCCAGCTCCGTCTCCATGCTGATCTGCCGGCTGATGTCTGTGGCCTGGTCGATCTCGGCGGTGAGGGGGGTGATCTGCACCACCGCCTCCGAAACGTACATCGAGGACTGGAACCGCATCGCCAGGGCACCGACGACCGCGCCCAGGATGGCTGCGATGGCCAAGATCCAGAACCATCGTTTGACCACCCCGCTATAGTCGGTCACCGAGACCACCGGAGTCCCGTTGTCGGTCATGGGGATTCGCCGCCCTTTCCACGCACGGTGCGCATCTCTCGCAGCCCGTTCATCGTCGGCAGTGAACTCCGTGACCTGAACCGTTCCCGCGAAGACCGAGATACGAGATGCAAACCCAGTTGTCGCACCTGGACGCCCTGGAGGCGGAGGCCATCCACATCATCCGAGAGGTGGCGGCCGAGTTCGAACGCCCGGCCCTGCTGTTCTCGGGCGGTAAGGATTCGATCGTCCTGCTTCACTTGGCCGTCAAGGCGTTTTACCCAGCTCCTGTGCCATTCCCGATCATGCATGTCGATACGGGACACAACTTCGATGAGGTTATCGAGTTCCGCGACCAGCGGGTGGCCGAAACCGGGGTCCGCCTGGTCGTGGCCTCGGTCCAGGAAGCCATCGACGCCGGGAAGATCACCGAGGACACCGGCCCCCGGGCCTCCCGGAACCGTCTGCAGACCTCGGTGCTGCTCGAAGCGATCGAGGAGAACCGGTTCGACGCCCTGTTCGGCGGGGCCCGCCGGGACGAGGAGAAGGCCCGGGCCAAGGAACGGATCTTCAGTTTCCGTGACGAGTTCGGCCAGTGGGACCCCAAGGCCCAGCGGCCCGAACTGTGGAATCTGTACAACGGCCGGCACCGGCCGGGCGAACACATCCGCGTGTTCCCCATCTCCAACTGGACCGAGCTCGACGTGTGGCACTACATCCGCGACGAGCAGATCGAGGTCCCCTCGATCTACTTCGCCCACCACCGACAGGTGTTCCCCCGCGACGGGATGTGGCTGGCGGTCAACCCCCACCTCCAGATGATGAAGGGCGAAGAACCCGAACAGCGCCTGGTGCGGTTCCGCACCATCGGCGACGCCACGTGCACCGGGGCCGTCGATTCGTCGGCCGCCGAGCTGGACGCGGTGATCGAAGAGGTGGCGGCCACCCGGATCACCGAGCGCGGGGCGACCCGGGCCGACGACCGAACGGCCGAGGCGGCGATGGAGGACCGGAAACGAGAGGGTTACTTCTGATGGATCTGCTCCGCCTAGCCACTGCCGGCTCGGTCGACGACGGCAAGAGCACGCTGATCGGCCGCCTGCTCTACGATTCGAAATCGATTTTCGAGGATCAGCTCGAAGCCATCGAGTCGACCAGTGCCAGCCGCGGTGACGAGCACACCAACCTGGCGTTGCTCACCGACGGCCTCCGGGCCGAGCGGGAACAGGGCATCACGATCGACGTGGCCCACCGCTACTTCGCCACCCCCGAGCGGAAGTTCATCATCGCCGACACCCCGGGGCACATCCAGTACACCCGCAACATGGTGACCGGCGCCTCCACCGCGGATCTGGCCATCATCCTGATCGACGCCCGCAAGGGGATCATCGAACAGTCCCGCCGCCACTCCTTCATCGCCAACCTGCTGCGGATCCCCCACCTGGTCCTGGCGGTCAACAAGATGGACCTGGTCGACTACAGCCAGGAGCGCTTCCTGGAGATCAAGCGGGAGTACGCCGAGTTCGCCAGCCGGCTCGAGTTCACCGACCTCACCTTCATCCCGATCTCCGCCCTCCACGGAGACAATGTCGTCGACCGGTCGGTCCACATGGACTGGTACCGGGGGGCCACCCTCCTCCACCATCTGGAGGAGGTCCACATCGCCTCCGACCGCAACCTGGTCGACGTCCGCTTCCCGGTCCAGTACGTGATCCGGCCCCAGAGCACCGAGCACCACGACTACCGGGGATACGCCGGCACCGTGGCCGGCGGCATGCTCCGTCCGGGTGACGACGTCATGGTCCTCCCGTCGGGGTTCACCACCCGGATCGCCGCCATCGAGACGGCCACCGGGCCGGTGGAATCCGCGGTGGCCCCGATGGCCGTCACCGTCCTGCTGGAGGACGACCTCGACGTCAGCCGGGGTGACATGATCTGCCGGCCCAACAACCAGCCCACCCCCACCCAGGATCTCGAGGCGATGGTGTGCTGGATGTCGGAGTCGTCGCGGCTCGCGTCGGGCTCCAAGCTGGCCATCAAGCACACCACCCGGTGGGCCCGGGCCCTGGTCAAGGACTTCCGCTACCGGCTCGACATCAACACCGGGCACCGCGACGAGTCGGCGACGGGCCTCGAGCTGAACGAGATCGGCCGGGTCCGGTTGCGGACCACCATGCCCTTGCTGGCCGATGAGTACCAGCGCAACCGCACCACCGGTAGCTTCATCCTCGTCGACGAGTCCACCAATGTCACCGTCGGCGCCGGGATGATCGTCGCCACCCAGTGACCGGCACCCCGGCCCCCGAGCCGACGCGTCCCGCCCGATGACCGGCGCCGCGGCGCCGGGGCCGGGCGAGCCGACCTCGGCCAACACCCTGTGGCACCCGAGCGCGGTGGCCCGGACCGATCGGTGGGCCACCGTGGGCGGTGACGCCCCCGGTGTCACCGTCTGGCTCACCGGCCTGTCGGGATCGGGCAAATCGTCGGTGGCGGTCGAGCTCGAAGCGGCCCTCGTCCGCCTGGGCCGGGCCGCCTACCTGCTCGACGGTGACAATCTGCGCCAAGGCCTCAACGGCGACCTCGGCTTCTCCGCCGCCGATCGGGACGAGAACGTCCGGCGGGTCGCCCACGTGGCCCGCCTGTTCGCCGACGCCGGTCTGGTGGCCATCGTGCCGCTCATCAGCCCGTACCGGGCCGGCCGCGACCTGGCTCGCCGGCTCCACGATGCTGCCGGGCTCGGGTTCGTGGAGGTGTTCGTCGACACCCCGCTCGACGAGTGCGAACGGCGTGACCCGAAGGGCCTCTACGCCAAGGCCCGCCGGGGGGAACTGTCCGGCATGACCGGTATCGACGCCCCCTACGAACCACCGCTCGACCCCGAGCTCCGGTACGTTCCCGCCGACGGCGACGCCGCCACCATCGCCGGCCGCATCATCACCAACCTGTAGCTCCCCCGGGTTCCCGCGGTCTCGGGTGCCCACAGTCTCGGGTGCCCGCGGTCTCGGGCGCCAGCGGCCGGCTCCCCCTCGCTCCCGTGATCCGTTCTGGCCGTGGACGCTCCGGAAACCTGGACGATCCACGGTCAGAAACGGTCAGAACGGGCGGAAGCGGGGCCGGCTTCCTAGGCGCAGGCGGTGCCGGCCTTGGGATCGGCGGGGGCGATGCCCACCTCGTCGATGGCCAACTCGGCGTGGTCGGCGGCCGGATCGTTGACCACGTTGGGGTCCGCGGCGCTCGGGCCGACCCCCTGGAAGTCGGAGCCGAGCACCAGGGTGATGCCCGTCGCGGTGGGATCGAGCTTGAACAGGGGCGGGCTGGTGAGCGCCCGGCCGATCTCCGACGCCGCCGCCTCCGAACCCTCGGGGTAGAGGATGACGGTGTCGGTCTCCGCCTCGTCGGCGTCGCCGATCTCGTCGATCACGAACCCGAGCTCACCGAGATCATCACCGGTGGAACCGGCCAGGCCGCCGATCCCGGCCCCGTTGGCCACGGCCAGGTTGACCGTGGCCGGGTCGACCCGTTCCTCGGACGGGAAGTCGGGCAAGGCGGCGGTACCGCGGAAGATGTCGAGCACCGGCTGGGCCTCGGCCACCTGAAGGTCGAGCACGTCGGCCCCACCGGCGGTCCGCCGGTCCTCGACCGGCAGGGCGTGGTTGCGGATGCCGTCACTACCCACAGTGGAGAACGTTCGGGCCAGACCGATCAGGTCATTGGCGCCCGAGCCGTTGTCGATGAGCAGGTTCGAACCGCCGGCCCGCAGGACGGCGTCGAGGGTGCCGAGGTCGGTCAGGTCGATGGTGCTGCTGGCCCGATCGGCCACCTGGGCCATCAGGAACTGCTGGCGGGCCGACCGGCCGTAGTCGCTCGAGGTGTCGGGCACCCAGCGACCGTCGATCTGGTACTCCAGGTGCCGGGAGCGGGCGAAGGCGAGGGAGTCGAACCCGTCGAGCAGGTGACAGCCCGGGGTCTCCACGTTCAGGCCGGAGTTCATGTCACGGACCGGGTTGTCGAACCAGACCGGCACACCACCGAGGGCATCGATCACATCCTGGAAACCGACGAAGTTGACCTCGGCGTAGTTGTTGATCGGGATGTCGAGGACGTCGTTGATGGTGGACACCAGCCGTTCCTGACCGCCCTCCCCGGTGAACGCCGAGTTGATGCGACCGTTCTCACCGGTCCCCGAGATCGGGACCCACAGGTCGCGGGGGACCGACAGCAGATCGACGGTCCGGGCGGTCGGGTCGACCCGGGCCACGATGATCGTGTCGGTCCGCTTGCCCTCGTCGTGTTCCCCGCCGACGAACACCGCGGCGTTGGGGTCGTCGGGGTCGATCCCTTCCCGGGTGTCGACCCCGACGAGCAGCCAGTTCTGAGGTTCGCTGGCCTCCGCAGCGGTCACGTTCGGTACATCCACGAACGTGATCGCCTGGTAGCGGCGCAGGCCCCAGGTGAGCACGCCGGCCATCAGCAGCAGGCACACGCTGGTCACGGCCCCGAAGGTGATGAGCAGCCGCTGGCCCCACGAGCGATGCAGCTTACGGCGCCGGGCCGGCTGCACTCGCCGGAGGTCCGGCTCGGACGTCATGGTCATGGGATCTCCACGGGCGAGATCTCTAGACACTACCAGTGGGCCCTCCGGGTGGGGCCTCAGCCCGGGCGTGGTTCCTTGGGCAATCCGAGCACCCGCTCACCGACGATGTTGCGCTGGATCTCCGCCGTGCCACCCCAGATCGTCTCGGAGCGGCTGAAGAAGAACGCGGCCTGCATGGCGTTGACCGGATAGGTCTGCTTACCCCGCCGGCGGCTGGGGTTGGTGCTGTCCGGGTCGTACACCCCGTCGAGGACAAGGCTCTGCATCCCGGCCACCCGGGTCCACAGTTCGAGGACGTTGCGGTGGTACTCCGACCAGAACATCTTGTTGGTGGCCCCCAGGGCGGCCACACCGGGGTCCTTCTTCTTCTGCAGGGTGGCGGTGAGGCTACGGAGACCGTTGACGCGCATGATCTGCACCGCCGAGTAGGCCTTGGCCAGCTCCTGGCGGATGGAGGCATCGTCGATGGCGCCGTTCTCGCGTGCGGTCTCGATGATCTCGTTGAGCTCGGTCTCGAAACGGCGGTAGCCGGTGGTGGCCGAGGTGCCCCGCTCGAAACCGAGGGTGGTCATGGCGACCTTCCAGCCGCCGTTGACCCCACCCACCACATTGTCGGCCGGGCAGCGGGCGTCGGAGAAGAACACCTCGTTGAACTCGGTGGAACCGTCCACCTGCTCGATGGGCCGGATCTCGATGCCCTCCTGGTCCATGGGGACCAGCATGTAGGAGATGCCCTTGTGGAGCGGGACGTCGGGGTCGGTCCGGGTGAGGAGGAAGACATAGTCGGCCTCCTTGGCCCGGGTGGTCCACACCTTCTGACCGTTGATGATCCACTCGTCACCGTCGAGCACGGCCCGGGTCTTCAGCGAGGCCAGGTCGCTCCCGGCCTCCGGTTCGGAGAAGCCCTGGCACCAGGCGATCTCGCCCCGCAGGATCCCCGGCAGGAACTCCTTCTTCTGCTCCTCGGTGCCCCACTGGAGGATGGTGGGACCCACCAGCGTGTCGCCGAAGAAGTCTCCCCGCATGGGGGCACCGGCCCGGGCGAACTCCTCGTTCAGCACCACGGCCTGCATGGTGGACAGGCCCTTGCCCCCGTACTCGGTGGGCCACGAGGCGCAGATCCAGCCACCTTCGAACAGCTTCTTCGTCCACGACTGGTTGAACGCGTCACGCTCGGCGTCACTCATGTCGAGGGTGCCGTCGATCCAGCCGTCGGGCAGATTCTCCTCCAGCCACGACCGGAT
>JBKECK010000093.1:0-10715 GCA_047974625.1 Acidimicrobiales bacterium | reverse complement strand
GGGCCGATGGTGACCTTGACCGCGTCGGCCAGCTTGTTCACGCCGGCTTCGAGCGAACGCCGGGCGTCTTCGTCAAACTTGAGAATTTTGGGCATGGGCTACCTCTTACTTGATGATGGCCAGGACGTCGCGCGACGACAGGATGAGCAGGTCGTCACCGCCGACGGTGATCTCGGTGCCGCCGTACTTGGAGTACACGACGGTGTCGCCGGCGGAGACGTCCATCGGGATGAGATCGCCGGAATCGGAGCGCCGCCCGGCACCCACCGCGAGGACCTCGCCCTGCTGGGGCTTTTCCTTGGCGGTGTCGGGGATGACGAGCCCGCTGGCTGTCGTGGCCTCGGCGTCGTTGGGCTTGACCACGATCCGGTCTTCGAGTGGTTGAAGGTTCATGCAAAGCTCCATCTGGGCGTTAGCACTCTCATTGGACGAGTGCTAATGCTACGCCCGCGTGACGGAGCCGCCAACCGTCACCCGCAAAAGACCCTGGTAACCGTCCTCGGCGCGTCGGAGCCGCGCTCCTACACTGGGCCCGCGGCCGTGACTGGCGCTGTTCGAGGTGGAACCAACCACCGGGGAGCGGCCGTGGGACACCACTCCCTGCCGAACGCCTGGGCATCACCCGCAAGACGATCTTCGAGCGAGGAACCATGACCCTGCAGGACCAGTCCGTCACGCCACTGTCGAAGGTGGACACCCCCGAGGCCGACGCCTTCCGGGCCGCCCTCGAGGTGATCGGTGCCGTGGAACCGGCGGTGGCCGACCACATCCGCGGCGAGCTCGACAACCAGCGCCACCAGTTGAAGCTGATCGCCTCGGAGAACTACGCCTCCCCCGCCACCCTGCTGGCCATGGGGAACTGGTTCAGCGACAAGTACGCCGAAGGCACGGTCGGCCACCGGTTCTACGCGGGCTGCGAGTACGTCGACCGGGTCGAGCAGCTGGCCGCCGATCACGCCACCGCCCTGTTCGGCGCCGAGTACGCCTACGTCCAACCCCATTCGGGGATCGACGCCAACCTGGTGGCCTTCTGGTCGATCCTGGCCCACCGGGTGGAGGCCCCGTACCTGGCCGGGCACGGCGCCCGCCACGTCAACGACCTGACCGACGCCGACTGGGAGGAGCTGCGGCTCTCGTTCGGCAACCAGCGGATGATCGGCATGAGCCTCGACTCCGGTGGGCACCTGACCCACGGGTTCCGGCCCAACATCTCGGGCAAGCTGTTCAACCAGCGGAGCTACGGGGTGGATCCCGACACCGAGATCATCGACTACGACCGGGTGGCCGCCCAGGCCCGCGAGTTCCGGCCCCTGGTGCTCATCGCCGGCTACTCCGCCTATCCCCGTCGGATCAACTTCGCCACCATGCGGGAGATCGCCGACGAGGTGGGGGCCACCCTCATGGTGGATATGGCCCACTTCGCCGGGTTGGTGGCGGGCCAGGTGTTCACCGGCGACTTCGACCCGATCGCCAATGCCCACATCGTCACCACCACCACCCACAAGTCGCTGCGGGGACCGCGGGGCGGGATGGTGCTCACCAACGACCCGGAGCTGCCGGAGTTCATCGACAAGGGCTGTCCGATGGTTCTCGGCGGGCCGCTCAGTCATGTCATGGCGGCCAAGGCGGTGGCCCTGGCCGAGGCCCGTCAGCCCGCCTTCGCTGACTACGCCCAGCAGATCGTGACCAACGCCGCCGCCCTGGCCGAGGGGATCGCCAAACGGGGCGGCCGGATCGTCACCGGCGGCACCGACAACCACCTGGTGCTGGTGGACGTGCGGGGCTTCGGGCTGACCGGCCGCCAGGCCGAATCGGCGTTGGAGTCCTCCGGGGTCATCGTCAACCGCAACTCGATCCCCAACGACCCCAACGGGGCCTGGTACACCTCGGGGATCCGGCTCGGCACCCCCGCCCTCACCACCCTCGGGATGACCCCGGCCGACATGGACGAGGTGGCCGACATCATCTGTTCGGTCCTCGCCTCGGCCGAGCCGACCACCACCTCGGCCGGCGCCCCCTCCCAGGCCCGGTTCGACCTGGGGGACACCGCCCGTGATTCGGCCCGGACCCGCTCCGCCGAGCTGCTGGCCGCCAACCCCCTCTACCCGAGCGTCGGGCTAATCTGACCCGGCTCCCGCCCGGGGTTCGTGCTCCGGTTCCCGGGGACGTCACGGGAGTACCGTGACCAGGAAGAACTCCTGGTCACGGTACCCGTGGCGGGAACCGGTACGGGACCTCACGGGAACGGCCGGCCCCGCCGGCAGGGCGGAAACCTGCTGGATGACGGGGTGGAAGACCGGGCGAATGACGGGGCGGGCGGCGGCCCTGCGGAGCCCGGCGAGCGCCAGAAGGCAGGGCGGCCAGAAGGCAGGGCGGCCAGAAGGCAGGGCGGCCAGAAGGCGGGATTGAACGCCGTCGCCGAACCCCGAGTCCGGCGACCCCGACGTTCCGGCCGATGCCGCCGTCGACGGGCTGACCGGGGAAGCCATGGGTCCGGATGAGGGCCGCCGCGCCGTTCGCCCCGCGGCCGAACCACCCCGCCGTTGAGCAGCCCGCCGAACACGGGCGATCGACCGGGCCGGTAGCGGCATCCCCGGGCACCCGTCTGGCTGATCGCTCGGCCGTTGGCCGCGCCCTCACCGCGCCGACCGGCGTTTCCCCTGGTCGGAGCGTTCACGTGACGGGAACCGGGCATCCAGGACCGGAAAATCCGCTCACGTGAACGGCGACGGTGAAGCAGGCGAGTGCCTCGGCGTGACCACCGCCCGTTCAGATCCGTGCATCGACAAACCCCGACGAGGAGGTCGAGGCGATGCAGCGAGTCTTCGAGCACACGGCACGGCAGTGGCGGCAGTGGGTGGTCTCCCCCGATGGACGCCGGCGGCGGAACCGGTGGGCGGCCGCCGACCCGGCCTTGGCCGGTTGGACGATCGATGACCTGGCCCGGCCGGCCGCGTCATCCCGGACCGACGCCATGCAGGCTGCCCTGATCGCCACGGCTCAGGCCGGCGACGACCGGGCCGCTACCACCCTGGTCGTCCAGCTCCGACCGGGATTGGAGCGCCTGGCCCGCAAGGTGGCGGCCACTGACCCCCGATTCGGTTCGGTCGACGACGCCGCCTCCGAGGTGAGCAGTGTGGTGGCCGAGCGGATCCTGGCCCACCGGCTCGACCGGCGACCGCAGCGGATCGCCGCCAACCTGATCCTTGACACCCGCCAGCGGATCTGGCGGACCGGCACTCGGGAGGCCCGCATCGCGGAACGGGCCCGCCACGAGGCCACGGTGGCCGTCGGTGGCGGTACCGCGGCCCTCCACCCCGAGGCCCGGGCCGATCACCTCGATCTGGTGGCCGCCGTCCGGCTCGCCCTCAACGACCTGCCCGGAACCGACCGGTCACGGCAGATGACGGCCGAGCTGGCTTGGCGAGCCTGGTTCCTCGATCAGCCGTCGACGGAGATCGCCCAGGAACTGGGCCTGCCGAGAACCATGATCAGCGCCCGCCTGTGCCGGCTCCGGTCGCGGGTCCGGACCCGCCTGGCCGTGGCCGGGGCGTCATGACCAGCGACCGTCGGCGGTCACCCGTGAACCAGGGGTGCCGCCGTGGCCCAGGTCCCCAGGTCAGAGGCGGTGAACAGGACGGCGTCCTCACCGTCGGGGTAGTACCGCGGCCGTCGTCCCACCTCCGTCATGCCGAGCCCGGTGTAGAGCGCGATGGCGCCGTGGTTGGCGGCCCGCACCTCGAGGGTGAGGGCGTCGAGGCCATGGCCGTGGGCGGCCGCGCCCAGGGCCAGGCACAGGGCCCGCCCGATACCCCGCCGCCGGTGGCTCGGGGCCACCGCGACGTCGAGCACGTGGGCGACATCGGCCAGGTAGGTCACGCCCCCGAAGCCGACGACCCCCCACGGTTCGCCCCCATCGCCCCCCGGCGCCACACCGCCGGCGCCGCCTGGCGATCCGTACCCCCGGCCCTCCCCGGCCGGGTCGGCCCCAGCGGCGCCTGGCGGCTCGGGCCCGACGGCGACCAGCCAGTCCCGGGTGTCGGGGTCGAGGTCCAGCTCACCGGCGAACAGCGACGCCGGCCAGGGCGACGGGTTGACCTCGGCCTCGATGGCGGCCACCGCGGCCACGTCGGCACCGGTGAAGACGCGGAGGGCGACCCCGGCGGTCACGCCCCGCCGGTCCGTTCATCGGCCGGGGACGGCTCGGGGGGCGGGGCGGCCGGGGCCGCCGGCGTGGACCCGGAGCCGGGATCCACCGGCCGGGTCCGGATGTTGATCGTCACGTCCGGTTGGCGGAGGTACTGGGGCAGGACCTCCGCACCGGCTCGGGCCACCCGGCCGGCGGCCAGGCGGAGCATCACCGCAGGTGACGGCGAACGCCCGGTCCGTACCGTGGCCCCGTTGCTCCCCCCGTACAGGTCGGCGTACCGGTCGGCACCGTCGCCGACCACGGGTACGCCGTGGGCGGCCGGTGCCAGGTCGGCGGGCGGACCGACCCGGGCACCGGCCGCCACCGGATCCCCGGCGTCGACCCCGGGTCGGTCGTCGAATCGCTGCTGGAACACTTCCCGCCGACGGGCGTCCACCACGGCCACGACGGGCCGGTCGGGCTCGCCACCGGCCAGGATCTCCAGACTGGTGAGGACCACCACGGGCACCTGGAGGGCCAGGGCGAGTCCCTTGGCGGTGGCCAGCCCCACCCGGAGCCCGGTGAACCGGCCCGGGCCGGAGTCGACCACGAGGACGTCGATCTGGTCCGGGGTCACGCCGGCCTCGGCCAGGACCGTGGCCACCACCGGGGTGACCTCCTCGGCGTGGCGACGGTCGGTGGCGATCTCGCGGCTGACCAACCTCACCGACCCTTCGGCGGCGGGGGCCGGGCCGACCGGCCCCACCCCCACACCGACCACGGCGGTGGACGTGGTCAGGGCCAACCCGACCGCACCGACCTCGACCGGTTCCCCCATCGCCGTCGTCACCGGTCCCCCACCGACTCGTGGGGCGGGCAGGACGACGACACCGATCGGGGTACGGGATCGGCGGTGTGGCCGGGGCGGAGTGAACCGGTGGTCGTCATGTCCCCGACAGGCTACGGGCCCCCGGCACCAGGTTCGACGACACCAGGTTCGACGACACCAGGTCGCGTCGATCGTGCGCCCGCCCGCCGGGACCGGCCCGTCGGCCGGTCACGGACCGGGCGGGTCCGGATCCACCGTCCACGGACCCAGCGCGGCGGCCAGGGCCTCAGCCCGGTGAGCGAACCGGTCACCGGGCTGGTCCCCCCGCCAGACCACCTCGATGGTCCGCACATCGTCGTTGTCCTCACCGGGGGGTTCGTCGCCATCAGCCCGGTCGCCGGCCCCGCCGGGCTCCGCGTACCGCAGGGTCAGTTCGAGTCGCTCGGCGGGAAGGGCCCCGGCGATACGCTCCCCCCATTCGACGACGGTGATACCGGTCTCGACCAGCTCGTCCAGGTCGAGGTCGACGGCCTCGTCGACACCGCCCAGGCGGTACACGTCGAGGTGGTGGAGGTGGGCACCGCCGGCGGTGTCGTAGGCGGCGTGCAGGGTGAACGTGGGGCTGGTCACCCGGGCCTTGACCCCGAGCGCGGCGGCCAGGCCCTGGGTAAGGCAGGTCTTGCCCGCGCCCAGATCCCCGGTCAGCACCACGACGTCACCGGGGCCGAGCACCCCGGCCAGGGCGGCGCCGACGGCCCGGGTGGCGTCGGCACCGGTCGTGCGGAGCAGGGTCACGTCGGCCATCTGCCGGCCAGGCTAATAGGAGGACAGCCCCACGATGAGGACAGCCCCAAGACGAGGACAGCCCCAAGACGAGGACAGCGCCGAGCCCGGGGCGTCGGCGACGTACGAAACCCGGGCGGCCAGCCGTACGGACGGCCGTAGAGTCGACGGGATGCTCGTCGGTCCCGATCATGTCAACACCGCGGCCGGGCGAATCGGGGGTGTGGTGCGTTCCACCCCGATCCTGGTGGTGCCGGCCACGGACCTGGTCGACGACCTCGACCCCGATGTCACGGTGGTCCTGAAACTGGAACTGGTCCAGCATTCCGGCTCGTTCAAGGCGCGGGGCGCCGGGCACGCCGTGATCTCGGCCGATATCGGCCCGAGCGGGGTGGTGGCCGCCTCGGGCGGCAACCACGGGGCCGCGGTGGCGTGGGCGGCCCGCCGGTTGGGCCATCCGGCCACCATCTTCGTCCCCACGATCACCGCGCCGGCGAAACGGGCCCGGCTCGACTCGTACGGCGCCACCGTGGTGGAGGCCGGCGCCAACTACGCCGAGGCCCACGCCGCCTGCCTCGACCACCTGGCCGGATGGTCGGACGGCCCGCCGCCGGTGGAGATCGCCGCCTACGACGATCCGGTGGTGGTGGCCGGGGCCGGCACCCTGGCCCGCGAGCTCAGCCGGCAGCATCCGGGCCTGGACGCGGTGCTGGTGGCGTGCGGGGGCGGGGGCCTGGCCGCCGGCACGGCGGCCTGGTTCGGGACCACCGCCGAACTGGTGGCGTGCGAGACCACGGGCACCGCGGCCTACGCCGCCGCTCGCACCGCCGGGCAGCCGGTGGAGGTGCCGGTGTCGGGGATCGCGGCCGACGCCCTGGGCGCGTCCAGGCTCGGGGCGTTGCCGTTCGCCCAGCTCCAGGCGGTGGACGCTCGCAGCGCGGTGGTCACCGACGACGGGATCCGCACCGCCATGGCCGCCCTGTGGGATCGGTTCCGCCTCGTGGTGGAGCCGGCCGCGGCCGCGCCGTTGGCCGCCCTGCTCAGCGGGCAGTACGCGCCGCGTCCCGGTTCCACCGTGGCCGTGGTGTTGTGCGGGGCGAACACCGCCCGGCTGCCGGTGCCCCCTCCGGTGGCGGCGGTCAACCGGTCGCGCCCGGGAGGAGCGACCGAACCGCCCGGGTGACGACCTGCTGGGCCAGGAGGCGGAGGTGCATCGGATCGGCGATCACGCCGGGCGGGTCGGACGGGTCGTCCACGCCGGCCGGGGCCCCACCGGTGGCCAGGGCCACGAAGGCGTCCCCGTCGGCCGCGGTGTGAGCCGGGAGGAGGGCTCGAGCGAGGCCGTCGTGGGCGCTGCGGGCCAGGTGATGGCAGAGCACCTTGTCGGCCACGGCGTTGGTGGCCACCACCCCGATCGTGGTGTTGGCCCGGCCATCGGGTCCGCCCGGATCGAGATCGGGCCCGACGATCGGACCGATGTCGGCCACGGAGGCACCGTCGTCGATGAACCCGACCGCGTTCACGGCCACCAGGCAGGCCACGACGAGCCCGTCAACCCGGATCGACGCGGTCACGATCCCACCCGGCCGGACCCGATCCGGCCCGCCCCACTTGTCGACCGTGGCCCCGGTCCCGGCCCCGACCGCGCCGGTGGCGAACGATCCGTCGGTGGCCGCCTCCGCCGCGGCCCGGCCGTGGGCGGGTCCGGGACGGACCGAGCCGTCCCCCACCATCAGGTCGAACAGGCTCATGCCGACCACGATCGGGACCGGTCCCGCCGCGGTGGGGAAGCCCCGGCCGTGCTGCTCCATCCATTCGACGACCCCGTGCCCCGCGGCCAGGCCGAAGGCGGAACCGCCGGACAACACCACGGCATCGACCTCGGCCACGGTGGCCGCCGGGTCGAGCAGGGCGAACTCCCGGGTGGCCGGGGCCCCGCCCCGCACCTCACCCGACGCCACCGTCCCCGGTGGGCACACCACCACGGTGCAGCCGGTCCGGGCCTCGGTGTCGGTCCAGTGCCCGACTCGGATACCGGTGACGTCGGTCAGCATCCGGTCACCGTAGGGGCCAGATGGTTCCCGTCGCCACCGACACCAGCTCGGGCCGGGGCGAGCGCCTACCCGTCACGCCCGACGGTGCGGTCCGAGGCCCGACGCTGCATCGGCGCGGCCGCAACCTCGTCGAACCCAGGAGCGGGCGCGGCCTGGTCGAACCCGGGCCCGGCGGACCCGGACCGGGCCTGTTCCAACTCGGCTCTCAGACGGTTGATGGTGGCCATCTGAAGCTGGGATTGATCGGCTATGACCTGGGCCACAGTCCGGTCATGCTCGTCGATCCGGTGCTCGAGCTCCTCGATCTGTTCCACCAGGTCGTTCTTGACCGAATGGATGAGGTGCTCCAGGGACCGGCGCCGGGGACTCGTCCACACCAGGGCGGTACGCACCGCCCGTTTCGCACGCGGGAACATAGCCCCAAGTATCGTCGGCCACGACCCATTTCCTGACGAACATTGCGAGATTCACTGTTCAAAACCATCGACCCCATAGGTGACGAACGCAACACCTCCATTACGACGATTGTCGAACAGTCATCCCGGGGCGGACGGGCCCGGCGATCCGGACCAGGGCGTCGATCCGGGCGTCGTAGCCGGCGGCGACGACGGGCCATCGGTACCGGTCCGTCACGGCACCGGCCAGACCAGCCACCGCGGATCGGCGGGACGCCAGGTCGACCAGGGTCTCGGTCAGGGCGGATCCGAACCGGCCGGGCCGGTAGAGGGCCGCAGTGTGCCACCGGGCGGGGATGATCTCGGGGTAGGCGTGGGCGTCGGGCAGGACGGGGACGCACCCGGCCGCCACCGCCTCGACCACCGCCACCCCGAACCACTCGTGGCGGGTGCAGCTCACCACCAGATCCGCCCGGGCCAGCCACCGCCGGTAGTCGGCCACGTCGAACGGTCCGACGGCGACCACCCGGTCGGGGTGCCGATCGGCCACCGCCCGCCGGATCGACGTGGCCGACTCCGATCCGGCTTCGGGGTCCTCGCCGGCCAGCACCAGGCGGAACGGGATCCCGGCCGCGGCGGCCCGGTCGACGGCCCGGACGAACGCCCCGGGGTCCTTGTCCTGTTCCCAGCGGTGGGGCCACAGCACCACCGGGGATCCCCCGTCCCACCGGGCGGCCGCCGAGCCGGCCCCCTCGGCGCGGCCCGCCCCGCCGGGTCGGTTCGGCAACCAGTCGAGGTCGACACCCACCGGGGCCACCCCGAAACGCCCGGTCACCGCGTCGACGAACCGGAGATGGTCACGGTCGGGCATGCCGGCCAGGAAGCGGGGGATGGCGTCGACGACGGCCCGGCGGTGGACGTCGCTGTTGAACAGGACCGTGTCGGCGGCCACCCATGACGTCCAGGCCCGGAGGGCGGCCTCGGTGTCGACCGCACCGTCGGGGGTGGCGTGCCGCAACTGGTTCTCGTGCTGATACACCACCACCGGCGTGGCCGCCGGGCCGGCCAGGCTGCGCCGGGCCAGGCCGACCAGCTGGGCCACATCGACCATGGCGCTCACCAACAGGGCGTCTGGGCGGCCGTGTTCGGCCACCCAGGCGTCGACGTCGGCGGCCAGCGGGACCGCACCACCCCGCATCCGCCATCGCCACGTCCGGCCGGGGAGGCCGATGAGGTGGACGTCGTGGCGGCTCGCCTCCCGGTAGCCCTCCGCCCACGCCCGGTGGGATCCAGCCAGCCACGGTTCGACCAGCAGGATCCGGCTCATCAATCGTGGGCGGCCGCCGACGCGGCGAGCAGTTCCGGCAGGTCAGAGGCGACCAACCCGACGGGACGACCCCGGAGGGCGGCCCGACCGTGGCGTTCGGCGGCCAGGCCGGCGGCCAGGATAGGCTCGAGGCCGGCGGCGAGGGCCGCGCCGACCACCCCGGCCAGCACATCGCCCGTGCCCGCGGTGGCCAGACGGCGGTCTCCCGCGGTCGACACCAGGATCCGGCCGTCAGGGTGGGCGGCCACCGTGGTCGGCCCCTTGCTGAGCACCACGGCGCCGAGACGGGCCGCCGCGGCGCCGGCCTCGGCGATCCGGTCGGTGCCGGGGCGGCGGCCCAGCAGGCGGGCCAGTTCCCCGTCGTGCGGGGTGAGCACGGGCGGGACCCCACCGGCGGCCGCCCGGGCGGTCAGGACGGTCGGGTCGTCGGCCACCGCGTCGAGGGCGCCGCCGTCGAGCACCAGGGGCCGATCGGTCACCGCGGCCACGACCCGGCGCACCTCGGCCCGGGTGGCGGGGTCGACGGCGAGGCCAGGGCCGAGCACCACCGCGCCGTGCCGCCCGGCGTCACCGATCACGTCGTCGGCCCAGGCCACCCCCACCGGGGCCAGCACCGCCTCGGCGGGAACCGGCCAACCCCCGTGATCGACCCCGGGGACCGACAGGGTCACGTACCCGGCGCCGGCCCGGGCGGCCCCGGCCGCGGCGAGCGACGGGGCCCCGAGCATCCCGGGACGGCCCCCCACGATCCGCACCGCGGACCGCCACTTGTGGCCGTCCGGGGCGCGGACCGGCCATCGGTCCAGGTCGGCGGCTTCCAGCCACCAGCGGGTGGCCCGGGAACAGTCTAGACCGATGCCGGCCACCTCCACCCGCCCGGTCAGGCGGCGCCCGGGGTCGAGCAGGAGGCCCGGTTTGGCCGCGGCGAAGGTGACGGTGCGGTCGGCGGCCATGGCCGCCCCCTCTACCCGGCCGGTCAGCCCGTCGACCCCCGAGGGGATGTCGACGGCCAGGATCGGGACCCGGCCGGTCACGGTGGGGGGCCGGTAGGCGCCCCGCATCCCGGTCCCGCAGGCGGCGTCGATGACCAGCGCCCACCTGGCCCCGCCGGGGGCGGCCGGCACCGCCCCGGGGTCGCCGCCGCGGGGCGGCGGGTCGATGATCCGGCATCGCATCCCCCACCGTTCCAGGTGTAGGG
>JBKECK010000092.1:0-1890 GCA_047974625.1 Acidimicrobiales bacterium | reverse complement strand
GTCACCCAGGCCGATCCGTCGACGACGGCCGGGTCGACGAGGTAGCGAACAGCACCCGCGGGCGGATCCGCATCCTCGCCCACCGGCCCGACACCGAGAGCCTGTGGGCCGATGTAGCCCTTGACGAGCGCCGGGTACGCGGCGAAGTCAGCCTCACCGAAGGGCTCCGGAACGGCCGGCTCGACGGCTGCCTGCAGACGTTTGTTGTCGACCTCGCGGTCGCCGGGCAGCCCGATGGCGAGCGGGACCCGGGCGCCGTCGGGGTAGGTCAACATGAACAGCACGTTCTTGAGGGTGTCGCTGGCGTCCCAGGGCCGATCATCGCGCGGATGGCGCGCGTTGAGCAGGTCGACCAGGGACCTGATCGTCCCCGCGTCGGGGGTGGGTACCACCCGGGCCGGGCCCACTCCGGAGGCGTCAACGGGAGCGCCGCGGTCACGGCGCACCGCCTCGACGTTGGCCGCGTATCCGCCCGGGCTACGCACGAACGTGTCCTCCCCGACATCCGCGAGGGCGAGGAACTCCTCCGAGGCGGATCCGCCCATCGCGCCAGAGGTGGCGGCGACGATGACGTAGTCGAGCCCGAGACGGTCGAAGATGCGCTGGTAGGTCGCCCGATGGGCGTCATAGGAGGCCTGGAGGCCGGCGTCGTCGATGTCGAAGCTGTAGGAGTCCTTCATCACGAACTCGCGCCCACGCAGCAACCCGGCCCGGGGTCGGGCCTCGTCGCGGTACTTCGTCTGGATCTGGTACAGGCTGAGCGGCAGGTCCTTGTACGAGGAGTAGAGGTCCTTCACCATCAGGGTGAACATCTCCTCGTGGGTGGGGCCCAGCAGCATGTCGGAACCGCGGCGGTCCTGGAGCCGGAAGAGGTTGGGGCCGTACTCGGTCCACCGATCCGTCGATTCGTACGGTTCCCTGGGCAGGAGCGCCGGGAAGCGAACCTCCTGGGCGCCCATGGCATCCATCTCTTCACGGATGACCTGTTCGATCCGGTGCAGTACCCGTAGCCCCAGGGGAAGCCAGCTGTAGACCCCCGGAGCCACCCGCCGGATGTACCCGGCGCGGACGAGCCAGCGGTGACTTGGCACCTCGGCGTCGGCGGGATCCTCCCGAAGGGTGCGGACGAACAGCTCGGACATGCGCGTGATCACGAGCGCCAAGCCTAAGGCATGACAGACAGGCGGGAGTCAGTACAGAACCGAGGCGAACGTCCCGACCTCGTCGTAGCCGCAGCGGCGGTAGGCGGCCACCGCCGGGGTGTTGAAGTCGTTGACGTAGAGCGACGCCGTCCGTCCCTGTCCGACGATGGCGTCGGTAACTCCCGCCATTCCGGCCACCGAAAGGCCCCGACCCCGATGGTCGGGCCGGACCCAGACCCCCTGGATCTGGGCCACCTTGTCACTGACGGCCCCGAGGTCGGCCTTGAAGACCACCTCTCCGTTCGCGACAACGGCGAAGGCTCGGCCCCGTTCAACAAGGGACCGGACGTAGGTCCGGTACCCGACAGGGTTCGTCTCCAGTGTATCCTCGAGCAGTTCCTCGGTGTACATGGCCGCGGCCGCTGCGAAGTAGGAGTCGAAGACCTCCCGCGTGGCGGGCCGCAGGTCCGGATGCCGGGGGGCGTCCGACGGTGACCCGCACGCCATCAGCAACTGCCGGGGTCGGACCACCCGGGTCTGGCCGTAAGGGTCGCCCCAGCGCACTCGGAGCGCCTCCCACAGGGGCAGGACCTCCTGCGCCGGACCCACCATCGCGATGAAGCTGCGCCACCTGCCGAGGTCCTCCACAAAGGCGGCACGTGCCTCGGCGTCGACGTTGACCGGAACGAGATTGGTACCCACGTGAAGCAGCGCGTACGGGTTTCTCGCCGGGTAGCCCCAAAGGTTG
>JBKECK010000091.1:0-45294 GCA_047974625.1 Acidimicrobiales bacterium | reverse complement strand
GCAAGATCCAGCGGCGATGGAACGAACTCGCCACCCAGGCCGCCACCGCGGCCCCGGACCCCCCGAAAGGGATCTACCTGTACGGGAACGACAAAGACGCCCGGAACCTCGCCCGAGCCCTCACCGAACACCGAGACCTGTTCCTCGCCTACACCGGCGACTTCGCCCTCCCGTTCGACAACAACCTCGCCGAGAGAGATCTCCGGATGATCAAACTCCAAGCCCAGATCTCCGGCGAGTTCCGATCCCCCACCGGCGCCGCCCGCTTCGCCACCATACGCAGCTACATCTCCACCAACCGCAAACAAGCCCAACCCATCCACCAACACCTCCACCAGCTCTACACCCCCACCGGAGCCTGGCTACCCACCTGACTGGTTACAGATAGATCCTGGTGATTTTCCGGGTTTGGTGGGTTGTGGTGACCGGGTTTGGGTGTTTGGTGGCGCGTGTGGCTGGGGTTGGTGGAGGTGTTTGGTGTTATGGGCGGCGTTCAGGAGCCGGGTGTTTGGGTTATGTGCGTAGGGCGAGTTTGGTGATGTTGTGGGCGAATACGCCCCATCCGAGCCAGGTGCGGGCGCCGGGCAGGTTCGACATGCGGGCCCGGTCCCACTGGTAGTCTCGTTTCAGGTGCGAGATGCGGGCCTCGATACCGGCCCGCCACCGGCGACACGTCGTGAACTCGTCGCTGGTTTCGAGTTCGGTCTGGCCGGGATCGGGGATTCCGAGGGCTTTGATCGCGACACATTCGACTCCGGTTTGGGTGAGGTCGTGCCGGGCGGCCGCGGTGCCGAAGGTTCCATCGGCGGTGACCGCTGCGGGGGTTTGGCCGACCCGGTCGGTGACTCGTTGGATCGCGGGGCCGATCAGGTCGGCGTCCGGGGGTTGACCGATGTGGATCTCGTAGTCGACGATCACACCGCCGTTGTCCTCGGTGATCTCACCGGTGTAGGCGAACTGGGTGCCTTTGTGTTTCGTTGTCCCTTTCCGCATCGGTCTGGCGTCGGTGTCGTGCAGCGAGACCCGCTTGTCCCCAGCGGGCACGTGCCGGTGCCGGGCTCGTTCTGTGGCTTGGTGGACCGGCCGGTCGATGACACCCAACACCTTGACCAACACGTTCACAGCCCGTCTCGTGCCTTTCGGGGCCCACCCGCCCCCGGCCAGCACCCGCCGGGCCGCGGTCAGCACTGCGGCCGCTTGGACAGCCGCCGAAGCGGCCAGATCAGCGATCTGATCGGTGATGACCAGGATCTCGTCGACCCGGTCAGCGTGGCGGGAGCGGCCCCAGCGGGCCAGCTCCCCAACCGCGCCCGCGTCGATCGCCATGTTGTCGAGGTCGAGACAATCGATCAACAGCTCCGAGCGGGCGACGAGCTTGCGGATTGCTTCACCCAACAACGACGAGTCCCGGGGGTGGCGGATGTTCGCGTCGACGAACGTGGTATCGACACGGACCCGGGACACGTCCAGGTCGCCACCAGCCGCGGCGGCCCGAACCACCACATCGTTCAACCCCGCCACCGCGTCTGGCCCGCACCGGGTCGTGATCGATTTCAACGTCGAGTGGTGCGGCACCAGCCCCGTGAGCCCGATCCCGCAGAACAACCGATACGTGACCGACCCCGCTACCTCGACACACAACCGCTCATACCCCACCCCCAGCCGCCGCTTCAGGAACATCATCCGAACGTAGGTGTCCATCGGGATCGACCACCGACCCCGATCACTGCTGAAGTACGGGCGGAACACCTCAACCAGCCCCGGCTCCCCAAACAACCGGTCCGCCCCGGCCAGCACCGGGGGCAACATCAACAACTCCACCGGCAGGACCGCTTCCCACAACGAACGCTCACCTGATACACTCCGAAACACGGGATGATGGCTCCTTCACTATTTACCAGAATCTTGTCGGAACCATCATCCCACAAATCTCAACCCCACGCGACCACCAAACACCCACAACCGAGAAAATCACCAGGATCTAGATACGTAACTACTCAGCTGGTTTGGTTGATCGCTCGGGATGTGGTGGTTCACCACTGATCGCGCGATTTGTCGTACTGTCGGGGTGTGTCGCCGGAGGAGCGGATTGTTTTTAGAGGCGCCGACTCGCCTTCGCCAATGCCTTTTTGAAGCATCGGCCGACCAGATGAGCTTGAGCCGTGAACTCCGATGGGAGACTCGTACGACGACCTCGATACCTCCGGGTTTGATGGGGGCAACGACCGCCCACAAGGATCAGCCCGAGGGTGTCGACAATGGCGAACACCTACGGCCCGAGACCTTTCTCCGCAGCGTCGTATCCCCCTTGTCTCACCCGAGCAGTCGAGGCTCCCTGGACGCTACGGGAGTCGATCAGCCCGGTACTCGGCTCGGGATCTCGCCCTTCCTAGTACTACAGCCGTAGATCGCTCGGTGTGTCGGGTGTTTGGGCTGGTCGGGTGCCTGGTGGGTAGGTTTTCTTGCCTGGATGGCGGACGCGGGGCGGCCACCGCGTCAGGGTCTGCTGTCTGTGAACAAGAAGAATCCCGTGGCGGTGGCCGCGTCGGTGAGCGTAGTGGACCCGGTGGGCTGGTCCGCGCTGTTCGGGGGGTTCATGGGCAGGATTGCGCCCCGGTTCGCCAGGGTCGAGGCTGTCGCCAGCGCCGGGGATCTGATCGTTGGGCTGGCGGCGAGCTTGGAACGCAAGAACTGTTGGACGATCGCTGAACACGCCGGCCATGACACCCCGCCTGCCCCAACCTGCGGGCCACCATCCGCCACCACCGCCTCGGCTACGTCCTCAACGTGGCCTCGTCCCACCGAGCCACCGCCACCGGTGCCGAAGAGGCCGACGAGGCTCGTGTTCATTTTCCTCTGTGCCCACCGCTGGCAGCGGCTTTCCGCTGGCAACGGGGCCAAGGGCGAACGGTTCTACTCCTGGGCCAGGATCCGCGTCGAGCCCGAACCGGGCAGTGGCGGACACCACTGGCTGTTGTTCCGCCGCAACACCGTCACCGGCGAGATCGCCTACTACAGGTGCTGGCACCCCGACAACGTCCCGATCGGCCAACTCGTCGCCGTGGCAGGGAAACGCTGGCGGATCGAGGAGAACTTCCAAGCCGCCAAAGGCCACGTCGGGCTCGACCAACACCAGGTCCGGCGCTGGGACTCCTGGCACCGCTGGACCACCCTGGCCATGGCCACCCACGCCCTCCTCACCGTGCTCGCCGCCACCACCCGCGAGACCGACCGCACCCCGGGGCTGATCGCCATCACCGTGGCCGAGGCCCGCCGGCTGCTCAACGCCATCCGAGCCCGGATCCCACCCCTCCACCGCATCCTCCACTGGTCCCACTGGCGACGCCGCCACCAACACCGAGCCCAACAAGCCCACTACCGACGAAGAGAACTCGCCCCACCCTGATCTACGGCTGTAGTACTAGACCCGGACCAGGCTGATGGCATACGACGAGACCGCGTGCTCACGTGCCGACCAATCGAGCAAGACGGATCGTCCCTCAATCTCATTCTGACTTTGACACTTCGGAGCCAGTCGGGCGGACTCGCGACGGGTGTGACCAGGTACTTTGCCGCGTCGTGACACCGTCAGACGCGAAATGTAGTGGCAAGACTGCACGGCCAGGCGGCTGTTCAAGCAGGTAGCGGCCCGTCCACGACGAATCGAGCCCCTGAAACTACTCTCCCGATCGGCCAGCTCGGGACGCATCAGTCGACCACAAGCGGTGGCAGGGACCACAGGGAGAGACGGTGCAGTGCAAACTACTGCCGTACGATCCGTTGACCGAGCGACTTCGCGGTCAGGGTGTCAAAGTCGAGTCATTGACGCCGGCCTCAAACTAACGGACGGCAACGAACTACGCCTTCGGCTCAACATGCCTCTCGGCCGACGCCGCTAGGACCCCCGGGTTAGCACCGGGGTTAGCACCACCCCTCCCACCGGCTCCCACAGGCGGTAGATTCCCTGGTGGAGGTGTCTGAGCGCCTGGTGGGCTCCCCCGCCTTCAAAGCGGGTGTACGGTGCGATCCACCGTAGGCGGGTTCGATTCCCGTCCACCTCCGCCAAGCTGGCTTCGCCTCAGCTGGGGTCAGCCGCCGAGCTGGTCGGGGACCACCTCGGTGGGGCGGGGTGGTGGAGGCGGGGTCCCGTCGCCGAAGGGCTGGCCACCGAGGTCGGCTCGGCCGTGCTCGGTTGTCCAGCCCGACAGATCTGGGCCGTCGGGCACGATGCCGGAGGGGTTGAGGGTGCGGTGCACCTCGTAGTAGTGCGACTTGGTCTGACGGAAGTCGACGGTGTCGCCGAAGCCGGGCGTCTGGAAGAGGTCGCGGGCGTAGGCCCACAGCACCGGCATCTCGGCCAGTTTGGTCCGATTGCACTTGAAGTGGCCGTGGTAGACGGCGTCGAACCGCACCAGGGTGGGGAAGAGCCGCACATCGGCTTCGGTGATCCGGTCGCCGGTCAGGTAGCGGCGGTCGGCGAGTCGCGCCTCGAGCCAGTCCATGGCGGCGAAGAGCCGCTGGTAGGCGTCGTCGTAGGCGGCCTGCGAGCCGGCGAATCCGCAGCGGTAGACACCGTTGTTGATATCCGCGAACACCCGGGCGTTGACGGTGTCGATCTCGTCTCGCAGTTCTTCCGGGTACAGGTCGGGTGCCCCGTCACGCTGGAAGGCGCGCCATTCGCTCTCCAGATCGAGGGTGATCTGGGCGAAGTCGTTGGTGACCACCTTCCCTGTGGGTACGTCGACGATGGCGGGAACGGTGATCCCCCTCGGGTACCCGGGGTCACGGGCCAAGAAGGCGTCCTTGAGCCGGGGAATCCCCAGGATTGGGTCCACCCCACCGGGATCGAGATCGAAGGTCCACGAGTCGGCGTCGTGCGTCGGACCGGGCATGCCCACCGACAGAGCATCCTCCAACCCGAGGAGGCGGCGCACGATGAGGGTCCGGTTGGCCCACGGGCACGCCCGAGCCGCGATCAGGCGGTATCGGCCCGCCTCCACCGGATACCCGTCGCGGCCGTCCGCGGTGATCCGGTCCGACAGGTACCGCATGTCGCGCTCGAAGGCCCGCTCGCCCTTCTCGCCCCGGTCGCCCTTGTGATCACCCTGGCCGTGGTCAGAACCCTGGTTCATCGGCCACCTTCTCGTACACCGATTCGACATTGTCGACCATGGCGATAGTCAACCGCAGCCCCGCGATCGAGTAGGCGACCGGGACCGGCATGTTCACGAAGACCCGGCACGGGTTGCCATCGCTCATCTGCTCCTCCAGCTCACTCGGCCCGGTGGTCCGGATGGTGGACGCCGCTTGGTCGATGATCAGGCCGGTTTGCACACCAAGTGTGAACTCGCCGTTGCAGTCGATCACCGAGTGGATCGTGTCGTCCTCCCGGATCCAGATCCGGAAGAGGTCGGCCTGGGCCGGGGTCACGGCCGCCCCGCCCTCGCTGACCTGGCGATAGATCCCGTACAGGACATCAGGCGCAGCCGGGCCGGTGGCCGTCATCACCCTGGTGTAGTCAGTCACCCCGGGTGGCACGCTGTCCACGGTCGTCGAGCTCGCCGCCGTCTGGTCCGTCGTCGACGACGCCTGCTCGGTGGTGGTGGTCGTCTCGTCCGACGCGGAGGTGTCGGTGGCCCCCTCCCCTTCCATGGTCGACACCGTCTCGGCCGACGTGTCCCCGTCATCGGAACCGCACGCAGCCAGCAGCATCGCCGCAGAGACCAGTACGGGACCGGCCCACCGCCGCCACGGTGCGGGCCCGGACCGGGCCCCCGTCGCCGGGGGACGGTCGATCCTACCTTCAGCGGACATCATCACCTTCTCCTTCATCAACCTCTACTCGTCCTTGGAGGCACGACGGACCTCGGCCTCAGCGGCCGCCGGTCATCCGATCCACGTCGAGGGCGGAGTCAAGCTCCGCCTCGGTGATCTCCCCGCGTTCTATGAACCCCATGTCCACCACGGTGGCCCGAATGGTCTCTCCCGTGGTCTGGGCCCGTTTCACCACGGCCGCCGCGGCCTCGTAGCCGATGTACCGGTTCAACGGGGTCACTACCGACGGGGAGGATTCCGCATAGCGCCGCATCCGCTCCTCGTCGGCCGCCATCCCCGTGACGCACCGGTCGGCCAGCAGCCGGGTGCTCGTGCTCAACAATCGGATCGACTCCAGCACGTTCCGGGCCAGGACCGGCATCGCCACGTTGAGTTCGAAACTACCGCTGGCCCCAGCCGTCGTGACCGCGACATCGTTACCGATCACCTGGACGCACACCATGACCACCGCTTCGGGGACCACCGGGTTGACCTTCCCGGGCATGATGCTCGAACCGGGCTGGAGGTCGGGAAGGTGTATCTCGGCCAGGCCGGCGGACGGACCCGACCCCATCCACCGGAGGTCATTGGCGATCTTGGTCAGGCCGACGGCGATGGTCCGCAGCACCCCGCTCAGCTCCACCAGGCTGTCCCGGGTGCCCTGGGCCTCGAAGTGGTTCCTGGCCTCGACGAACCGCTGACCGACCTGGGCCGACACGTCAGTGAGCACCCCACCGGCGAACCCGACCGGGGTGTTCAGGCCCGTACCCACGGCGGTGCCCCCCAGGGGGACCTCCCGTACCCGGGGCAGGACAGCGTCGAGCCGCTCCACCCCGTAGCGGACGGTGGCGGCGTAGCCACCGAGCTCCTGACCGAATGTGACCGGGGTGGCGTCCATCAGATGGGTGCGACCGGCCTTCACCGCGCCGGCGTACTCCACCGCCCTGGCCTCCAGGGCGGTGGCCAGGTGGTCGAGGGCGGGTTCCAGATCGTCGACCACCGAGACGGCGGCGGCGACGTGGATGGCAGTGGGGAACACGTCGTTGCTCGACTGGCCGGCGTTGACGTCGTCGTTCGGGTGGACGTCGACCCCGGCCAGGGTGGCGATCACCTCGTTGGCGTTCATGTTGGAGCTCGTCCCCGAACCGGTCTGGAACACGTCGATCGGGAACTGGTCGTCGTGGGCCCCGTGAGCCACCTCGTCGGCGGCCGCGGCGATCCGGGCCGCCCGCTCCGCCTCGATCACCCCGAGCCGGCCGTTGTTCCGGGCCGCCGCCGCCTTGATCCGGCCGAGGGCGTGGATGAGGGCCGGCTCGATCGACCGTCCGCTGATCGGGAAGTTCTCGACCGCCCGTTGGGTCTGCGCCTGCCACCGGGCCCGCGCCGGCACACGGACCTCGCCCATCGAGTCGTGCTCGATGCGCCAGGCGTCGTCATCCGGGCGGCCGGCCGGGCCGGGGCCCGACCGGTCCGGCGGAACGGTCACCGACCAGTGAGTTCCGCGAACTGCTTCTGATACGAGCCCATGTCGAAGTAGTCCCGCCACAAGGTGATCAGACCGTCATCGTCGACCTCGAACACACCGGCCACGGGCAGCTCCAGCCATCCGTCGCCGATGCGGAACCGGTCGAGCCGTTCGTTGAGCACCGCTCCCCCCACCTCGTGCTGGCGGAGGATCTTCCAGTCCACCTCGGAGGCCGGGCCGAGGAACGAACCGAGGGTGGCCCGCAGCCCGTCCCGACCCACGATCGGATCGATCGGCATGTTCTCGTACGAGATCGACTCGGCCGCCATGGCCACCGCACCGTCGATGTCGCCGGCCTCGATGGCGGCGATGAACGCGGTCACCACCTGGCCAGCCCGTCCTGCCTGCTCGATCATGTCGCCTCCGGACCTCAGACCGCGAGCAGATCCCGGGCGCCGGTGTCCGACGACGGATGCCGCAGCTTCGACATGGCGCGGGCCTCGATCTGGCGGATCCGTTCCCGGGTGAGGTTGAAGTACTCCCCCACCTCTTCCAGGGTGCGGGGCTCACCCCGATCCAGACCGAACCGAAGCTTCAGGATCTCCCGTTCCCGCTCGTCGAGTGGGGCCAGCAGGCGGGCAATCTCCTCGGGCAGCAGGGCCGTGGCCGCCACCTCGAAGGGTGAATCGGCCGAGCGGTCTTCGACGACATCGCCCAGTTCGGCGTCGCCGTCCTCCCGGAGGGGCTCCGACAGCGACAGGGGCTCGGCTGCAAAGCGCAGGGCCTCGGTGACCTTGTCCTCTGGCATCTCCACTTCGCGGGCCAGTTCGGACAGGGTGGCCGGACGGCCGTACTTCAGCTCGAGCCGAGCCCGGGCCTTCTGCAGGCGGGCCAGCGTGTCTCCGGCGTGCACCGGGAGACGGATGGTGCGGCCCGTGTTGGCGATGCCTCGGGTGATGGCCTGACGGATCCACCAGGTGGCGTAGGTGGAGAACTTGAAGCCCTTCCGCCAGTCGAACTTCTCGACGGCATGCATCAGACCCAGGTTGCCCTCCTGGATCAGGTCGAGAAGGGGCAGGCCGGACGCCTGGTACTTCTTGGCGATCGACACCACCAGCCGGAGGTTCGACTGGGCGAAGGTCCACTCGGCGTCGCGCCCCTTGCGGGCCAGCCGGCGAAGCTCGCGCTTGCGGGTGGGGGAGAGATTGTCGGCGGCTTCCAGCTCTTCAGCTGCTTCCTTGCCCTTTTCGATGGCTTGGGCGAGCCGAACCTCATCTTCCTTGGTGAGGAGTGGGTACTTGCCGATATCGGTGAGGTACAACCTGACGAGATCTTCCTCGTCTCGCTCGACTCGCTCCTTTGCCAAGGACCCAACCCTTCGTCGGCCGGCGAGATCAAGCCCCGCCGAGCACCTCCCGGGCCTTCCACCCGGTGGGGTGAATTACCCGCTACCATCACGTGCTCTCGCAGTGTACTCCGAACTGGTCCGCCTGCGTCAGGGCGAGCGCCCAAGTGATACGGCGGGTGCTGAGTGTGTCGGCGACTCGGCGGCGGTACTTGAGCAACGACCCGAGTGTGGGCCATCGTGGCGGGCACGAGCAGGACCGGGCCCGACCAGGGGGATCATCCATGTCCGACCAGACCGCCGGCCCGACCGGCCAACCCGAGTCGTCCCCCGTGGACCCGGAGGGGGACGAGGTCGATCCGGTCATGGTCATGCTCGATTTCCGCACCGACCAACCGGATCGGCTGCTGGAGCTGCTGGCCCGCTATGTGGTGGTGAGCCGCAACCAGCCCGGCTGCCGCAACATCGACCTGGTCGCCTCCATGACCGATCCGGAACGGGTGGTGGTGGTGGAGAAGTGGGCCAGCGAGGCCGACCAACGGGCCCACTTCGACTCCGGGGCCATGGTAGACATGGCCCGGTCGTGTGAGGGGCTCCTCCGCCGGGCTCCCGGCATCGATCTGCTCCACGGCGTGTCGATGCACGACCTGGCCTGAGGCCCCGACGCCGCTCCGGCACCCCCGGCCCGGGGCCCACGGCGGGGCTGTGGGCCCGGGTTCGTCGCCGGCCGCTCACGGCCCAGGGTTCGAATCCGTGGTCGGAGCCCGCCGGAATGGCGGCCGCGGTCAGAGCCCGGACGGGGCCACCGCGGTGGCTTCGTCGGACCAGGCGACGATCTGGTCCCATGGGACTGGTCCGGCCGTCCACAGCCGGTCGAACACGGCGTCGGCGGCGTCGGTGAAGCCGTGCCGGTTGCGGAAGTTGTACCGGTACCGGGGCCGGTACAACTCGAGGCCCAGGGCCTCGGTCCGACCGTGGAGCACCACGTCCCACGCCTGGGCGTGGGCCAGGCTCACCTCGGCGTCGAGGTCGGGACCGCCGAAATCGTCCCGTCTCCGGTCGGCCACTTCCAGGAACAGGCGGGTCAGGGTGACCGCCGCTGCCTCGTCACCCAGGTAGCGGGGATCGCGGTAATCCTCCAGGGCGCCACTATCCACGGCGAACACGATCGGATCGACCGAGGTCACCGTGGCTTGGCTGGTGGCGGCGTTCTGGTCGACCCGGACCTCGACGGCGGAGGCCAGGTCGAGCTCCGGGACCCGGGCCAGGGCGGCGGTGGTGAGGGAGGCGATCCGGTCGGCGTCGAAGAAGACCTGGGTGAACCGGTCGGGAACGACGGTGATCATCGGCCGTCACCGGCCCCGGTCACCGCCGCGGCCACCGTGGCGGCGTCGTCGGGGCCGCCGGGGGTGAACGAACCGATCGAACCCGGTCCGACCGCCCCTCCGGCCGCCACGATCAGGTCGGTGAGGGCCGCTTGGTGCCGCGCCGCGCGCGCCACCTCCTCCGGGGTGGTGATCAGCGACTGGAGCATCATCTCCCCCTCCAGCCACTCCTGCTGGTCGTCCAGCAGGCAGAAGTTGATGGAGCGGATAGTGGGGGCGTCAGCGATCTCGCTGGTGTTGTTCCGGTGGTAGGTGTACGCCGCTATCAGGTAGGGCATCAGAACGCGGTACAGGCCGACCAGCTTCTCGATGGTCTGGTCCGGGGCCTCGGGGGCGCCCAAGGCCTGCACGAACGCCTCCATCTCCGGGTTGGGGGCCACCGCCAGCCGGTCCGGGTTCATCTCCCGCAGCTCGGGCAGCCGCTTGTGCCACAGCTCGGAATGGAAGGCGTGGTGGTAGCAGTGGGTGCCGAGCCGGAGCTTCACGTCGAGCTCGGGGACGGTGGCCACCCACCCCCCCATGAGCTCGAAGATTCGCATCTCGAGCCATTTGTAGTGCCCGGCCCGTTTTGCCGTGTCCTCCACCGTGAACGAGCCCGGTAGCTCCCGCCGGTCCCATGGTGCGAACGCTGTCCGCGGCTGGCTTCCGTCGGCCATCTGGCTGCCTCCTGTCGACCCCCTCCGCGCCCCGGGAACCCGGTTCGCGGCTGGGCCGCAGCCTAGCCCAGGGCCTCGTCGCGGGTCATGTGCGGCCGGTCCCGGCCCACCGGCTACTTACCGTTGACCGACCAGTGCCACGGCTCCGACGGCAGGTTGTAGAACCCGTACCGGCCGGCGTTGGCGGACAGCCACTTGAACCCGGCGTTCGACCGAGAGGTGATGGTCCCGCCGTTGTAGCGGAAGTCGATGGCGAGACCCTGCTCGTGGTTGGAGCGGCCGGGCCGGGCCGTCGGGGGACGGCACTGTGACGACGGCATCTGGTAGATCGCGTAATTGCTGGTGCCGCAGTGGGCGCGGCGGAGCCGGATCTGGGAGGACGGGTCCCGGTAGCCGCCACCGGTGAAGGTGTGGCCCTCGGCCGAGGCGGCGTCGAGAAGCTGTTGCAGGTTGCCGGCGATCGACCGGTGAACCTGGATCCCGCCCACGCTGACGATGTCACCAGAGACGGGGAAGGTCGGGGTCGGCCCGGAACTCGCGCTCCCGGAGGAGGAACCCGACGAACTCGCCGCCGCCGCGGCCGCCTCCCGCTGCCGCTGGGCGGCCGCCGCCTGGGCGGCCAGGTCCTCGTTCTTCTGGACGATCTCGGCGGAGAGGGCCGCGTCGGTCTGCTCCAAGGCCCACGCCTCGGCCAGTTGGGCCTCCAACCGGGCCTCGGCCTCGTCCACCAGGGTCTGCTGCTCGGCCTTGCGTTCCTCGAGGGCCTGTAGGTCGGACTCGAGCTGGGCCCGGAGCTCCGCCGCCTCGGTTTCGGCGTCGGCCGCCCGGGCCTCCTCCACCTCAAGATCCTCCCGGGCCGTCTTGAGCTCATCGGTGAGGCTCAGCCCGTCGTCGGTGACCGACTCGACCAGCGACTGCATCCGCACCGCCACGTTCGGGTCGGCCTCTTCCAGCAGCGGGCTCGGATCCGAGTTCTGGTTGACGAACGACGAGATCGCCCGGTCGCTGATCTCGGCCTCGAGATCGGCGATGGCGTCGTTCTGGTCGTCGACCGCCCCCGTGGCGTCGTCGTGACGGGCCTCGGCCGCGGCCAGTGCCTGTTCAGCCGCGTCGACGTCGGCCTGGAGGGCGTTCACCTCGGCCGTGATCGACTCCAGGGCGGTGGTGAGATCGCCCACCTCGGCGGTGGCGGCGTCGACGTTGGCCGTGGCCGCCTCCCGCTCCGCCCGGACCTGGTCCTGCTCGGTCTTCAGGTCCTCCAGTTCGCTGCTCAGATCGGCACTTGACGGGGCCGACCCGGCCGCCAGCAGGACGGCTACCATCAGACCCACCACCGTGAGCGTGCCCCGCCGGGGTTGGCGGGCGGTGGGGTGGGCGGCCCGCGACCGGGCCAGACCATCGGACGGCGGGTCACCCGATTCCGGCCCTGAGTCGGCCCCTTCCGGCCCTGAGTCGGCCACTTCCGGCCCTGACCCGGCCACGAGGTGGAGGGCCCCCCGGGTCGTGGCCTGCGTGCTGGTGGACTTGGGGTCCGACGTCACGTCTTTGGTCGTCTCCGCTGGATTCGGGGCGGTCGCCGCCACTGGTTCCGCCTGACGATCACGGGGCCGGCTAAGGCGTTCAGGGGGTCGATGAAAGGACATTACGGTCACCAACCGCCCACATGGCTTGTCAGCTTAGCTATCAGGATGCACCAACTGAGGGATGTCGACCAGGAGAACATAGACGCTCGGTGGCCTATCGACTGCGGGGTGTGTCCGATTGAGGGCCGCAACGTGGGTGAATCGCCGCAGGCAGTGGCGATGGGACCTGGGCAGGATAACCCAAAACTGCCCCTGCCTCCACGACGCGACCGGTCGCGGAAACAGGGGCAGGCGGCCACGGCCGGTTCCGAATGCGGGCGCAACGCATCCGGAACCGGCCCAAAACCGAACCGGCGCCACACGGGAAGGGGCGGTGGGCACTGGTCCGGGTTCGCCGGCGCCGGCGCTCAGGCGGGCGCCCGGGAGGTCACGGCCGGAGGCCGGTCAGACGGCCAGCCAGAGGCTAGTCAGGTGGTCTGATAGCTGGACTGCTGGGTCTCCCCGTCGGCCGTCGACCCGTCGGTACCGCCGGACATCGGTCCGTGACCCCAACCGGGTCCGTGACCCCGACCTTCGCCCGGGGTGCGGTTGATCATCTCGGTGGCCCGGGTCTCGAGGTCGGCCTTGCGGGCATCGGCCTCCTCGGCGGTCAGGTCGCCCTCGGCCACCTCTTCGTCGAGGTGCTCGCTCATCTGGGTGACGATGGCGGCCACTAGGTCCTCCTCGCTGACGCCGGCGTCGGCAGCGATCTCGGCCAGGGTCTTACCCTCGGCGAAGCCGTCCTGGAGGTCCTCCTCGGAGATCCCCAGGCCCTCGGCCAGACCGTCCATCGGGCCCATCATGCCCCTGCCGCCGGGACCCCCACGGCCGCCACGGCCCTCACAGTCGTCGGACGTCCCGTCCCCGGTGGTGGCGTCGGTGGCGGCGTCGTCCGCGGTGGTGCCGCTGTCGGCGGCGACGGTGGAGTCGGTGGTGGCGTCGGACTGGGCCGAGGCCAGCCCGACCGGGCTTACCAGGGCGCCGACGGCAACACCGCCGGCGAGCAGGGCACCGGCCAGGAGCGGGGTGCGCCAGCGGGGCGATCGACCGGCCGGGTCGGTGGGGTCGGTGGGGTCGAAAGGCTGGGGAGCCGGGGTGGTCATGATGTTCCGATTCTCCTTCGGGACCGGGGGCTGCGATGCACCCGTGTCTTGCTGATGACCTCATCTTCGGGAGCCAGGATCGGAGGAGGGTGAAGGCAACCTCAGAGTTGGCTGAGAATCCACGGCCCGGGAACGCAGCGAGCCTCGCTCCCGGGAACGGGGGCGAGGCTCGCTGGGGTCGGGGGACGATGACGTCCGGGGATCAGCTCAGTGCACCACAGCAGGTGTTGGTGATGAGTGTGGCCACCACGTAGGGGTCGGCGTTGGCGTTGGGCCGCCGGTCCTCGATGTAGCCCTTCTTCTCCTTGGCCACCTGCCACGGGATCCGCACCGAGGCGCCCCGGTCGGACACGCCGTAGCTGAACTGGTCGTAACGCTGGGTCTCGTGCGCCCCGGTGAGGCGGTCCTCGATACCAGCTCCGTAGCCGATCAGGTGCTCCTCGGGCTTGCCGGGAGCCCCGAGCGCCTCCGCCGCGGTGATGATGGCGTCGTACCCGTCGCGCATGGCGTTGGTGGAGAAGTTGGTGTGCATGCCGGCACCGTTCCAGTCACCCTTCATGGGCTTGGCCTCCAGGGAGATCTCCACATTGTGCTTCTCACCCAGGCGGTAGAGCAGGTAGCGGGCCACCCACATGTGGTCCGCCACCGTGACGGTGTCGAGCGGGCCGATCTGGAACTCCCACTGGCCGGGCATGACCTCGGCGTTGGTGCCGGAGATGCCGAGGCCGGCCTCCATGCACATGGTGGTGTGCTCCTCCACGATGTCCCGACCGGCGATCTTCACCGCGCCGACACCGCAGTAGTAGGGGCCCTGAGGACCGGGGTAGCCGTGCTCCGGGAAGCCGTAGGGCCAGCCCGTGGTGGGGTGGAGCATGGTGTACTCCTGCTCCAGGCCGAACAGGGGCTCCTGGTCGCCGTACTTCTCGAGGGCGGCCGCGGCCGGAGCGCGGGTATTGGTGGGGTGGGGGGACATGTCCCCGGTCAGAAGGGTCTCGCACAGCACGAGGATGTCGTTGCCGCCGCGAACCGGGTCCGGGCAGGTGAACACCGGGCTCAATACCACATCGGAGTTGTCACCGGTGGCTTGGTTGGTGCTGGAACCGTCATAGCCCCACATGCCGGGCTCATCGCCGTCGGCCAGGATCTTGGTCTTGGAGCGCACCTCCCGGGTCGGCTCGGTGCCGTCGATCCACAAGTACTCGGCCCTGTATGCCACGATTCTCTTCTCCAACTTGGGTTTCGGGGGACCCGACGCCGTCTCGAAGGCGGGGTCGGAGCCGGTCCGTCGGCGTCGTCGACGGCCGGATCGGACTCCTACGTTCATGAAACCGTCGGTTGGGGGTCGGCAGCAATGGCCCAGTGTTAACGGCGTGTGAAAGACACCCGTCAGACGGCGGCTACAGGACCGAGACGCGTGGCACCGGCCCGACGAGGTGGTGTACTCGGTTACGTGGAACGACGACACGAGTACGTGCTCCGGGCGGTCGAGGAGCGCAACATCAAGCTGATCAGGCTGTGGTTCACCGACGTGCTCGGCCAGCTCAAGTCGGTGGCCATCTCCCCGGTCGAGCTCGACACGGCATTGGAGGAGGGCGTCCATTTCGACGGTTCCGCCATCGACGGGTTCAGCCGGGTGCAGGAGTCCGACGTGTTGGCGGTGCCCGATCCCACCACATTCGAGATCCTCCCGTGGGCGGACGAGGGGACGACGGCCCGGATGTTCTGCGACATCCGCAACCACGACGGCACCCCGTTCGACGGTGACCCGCGGCAGGTCCTGCGGCGCAACGTAACCACTGCGCGGGAGTTGGGCTACGAGTTCTTCGTCGCCCCGGAAATGGAGTTTTTCTACTTTGCCGACGGGGATCCCACCAGCCCGCCCCGGCCCCTCGACGCCGGCTCCTACTTCGATCTGACCACCAGTGACGTGTCGTCGGATCTCCGGCGCCAGACCATCTCGGTCCTGGAGACGATGGGGATCCCGGTGGAGTACTCGTTCCACGAAGACTCCCCGTCCCAGCACGAGATCGACCTGCGCTACACCGACGCCATGTCGATGGCCGACCAGGTCATGACCTTCCGGGTGGTGGTGCGCGAACTGGCCCTGGAACGGGGCCGATACGCCTCGTTCATGCCCAAACCCCTGGCCGGTATGCAGGGCTCGGGCATGCACCTGCACCTGTCGTTGTTCTCCCACGACGAGAACGCGTTCTCCGACGACTCCGATCCGGCGACCCTGTCACCGGTGGCCCGCCGCTTCGTGGCCGGCCTGCTGGCCCATGCCCCGGAGATCACCGCCGTCACCAACCAGCTGGTGAACTCCTACAAGCGGCTCATCGTGGGCTTCGAGGCGCCGGCCCGGATCAGCTGGGCCCGGAACAACCGCTCGGCCCTGGTGCGGGTGCCCCTCACCAAGCCCAACAAGCCCTCGTCGACCCGGATCGAATACCGGGCCCCGGACCCGGCCTGCAACCCCTACCTCACGTTCTCGGTGGTCCTGGCCGCCGGCCTGAAGGGGGTGACCGAGGGCTACGAACTCCCCGACGAGACCATCGACAACCTCCTGGCCATGTCGTCGGAGGAGGCGGACAAGCGGGGCGTCGGCCTCCTGCCTCAGAGCCTGTCCGAGGCCCTCGACGTGATGGAACGCTCCGACCTGGTGCGCGAAACCCTGGGCGAGCACATCTTCGAATGGTTCCTCCGCAACAAGCGGCGGGAGTGGCGCGACTACAAGACGCACGTGAGCCAGTGGGAGCTGGAGCGCTACCTTCGGTCCTGGTGAGGTCTGGTATCCCGTGACAACAGAAGAGTGTTTTCTCGTCTTTCCCGATCCTCCTCCCCCGGAGCTGGTCCGGACCCTCGACCTGTCCGGCCACGCCTGGAAGGCCGTGGGTGGTCTGGAGTCGTTACGAGCCGACGAGGACGGCGACCGGTGGACCGGGGCGATCGTGGTGGCCGACGCCAACCCCGACACGGCCTGGATGATCTGCCGCGAGCTGCGCCGCACCGACGTGCCCACCGAACCCCTGCTGCTGGCCGTGTCCGGGGCTCAACTCGACGAGCTCGACGCCCGCAACGAGCTGTTCGACGACTTCATCATCACCCCGTTCCATCCCCGGGAGCTGGAGACCAGGCTGCGCCACCTATTGTGGCGCGCCGGCCGGGGCGCCCGGCCCGAGGTGGTCAGCTACGGACCGATCGAACTCAACCTCGAGACCTACCAGGCCCAAGTGGCCAAACGGGCCCTCGACCTCACCTACATGGAGTACGAACTGCTCCGCTTCCTGTCCTCCAACCCGGGCCGGGTGTTCACCCGGGAAACCCTGCTCAACCGGGTGTGGGGCTACGAGTACTACGGCGGGGCCCGCACCGTGGACGTCCACATCCGCCGCCTGCGGGCCAAGCTCGGCGAGGAGCACTCACACCTGATCCAGACGGTCCGCAGTGTCGGCTACAAGCTCGGTCAGTCCCGTTGGGCCGAACAACCCGACGGCCAGGACCCCGACGCCGAGGCACCCGCGGAGAGGACCGCCTGACCGGCCTCCTCGCGGGGCGGGCGGGCCGATCAGGGGAAGATGCCTCGACGGTCGTAGACCTCGACCAGGCGGGTCAGGGCCACCACGTAGGCGGCGTCCCGACGGCGGCAGCCGAACGCCGCCCGCTTGGCCACCACCTCGTCGTGGGCGGTCCACATGATGTCCCGGAAGCGGCGGTCCACGTCGTCCCGGGACCAAGCCCGGCTCGACTTGTTCTGGAGCCACTCGAAGTAGGAGACCACCACCCCGCCGGCGTTGGCCAGGATGTCGGGGATCACCTCGATACCCCGGTCGGCGAGGACGCGCTCGCCGCCCGGTGTGGTGGGCCCGTTGGCGGCCTCGATCACGAGGCGGCACGACATCAGCTCGGCCCGGGCCGTGGTGATCTGGTTCTCCAGCGCGGCGGGGACGAAGACGTCCACTGGTTCGAGGAAGAGGTCCTCCGGATCGATCTCCTCGCCGCCCGGGTAACCGGCCACACCGCCGGTGTCGGCCACCCACGAACGGAGCTTGACCACGTCGATGCCCCCGCGGGCCCGCACGGCCCCGGTGTGGTCACCCACGGCGACGATCCGACAGCCGGCCTCGGCGGCCAGTTCGGCGAAATTGCCGCCCACGTTACCGAACCCCTGGACGGCGACGTCGAGCTCGTCGAGGCGGGCGTCCACCTCACCGCACCAGTGGCGCAGGCTGTAGAGCACCCCCTGGCCGGTGGCCTCCTCCCGGCCGACCGAGCCGCCGCAGGCCAATGACTTGCCGGTCACCACACCCTTCACGCTCTGACGAAACCCGGGCGGCGAGATGTTGGCGTAGGTGTCCATGACCCAGTCCATCGTCTGGCTGTTGGTGCCCAGGTCGGGGGCCGGGATGTCGTGGTCGGGGCCGATGTTCGAGCCGAGGGCGTGGGTGAACCGCCGCACCACGGCCTTCAGCTCGTTGGTCGAGAACTGGCTCGGATCGATCCGAAGCCCCCCCTTGGCGCCACCGAAGGGCACACCCACAAGGGCGGTCTTGAAGGTCATCCAGGCGGCCAGCGCCTTGACCTCGTCCAGGTCAACCTGGGGGTGGAAGCGGAGACCGCCCTTGAACGGGCCGAGGATGTCGTTGTGTTGGATCCGGTACCCGGTGAACACCCGGGTGGTGCCGTCCTCGAGGTGGACGGGAAAGTTGACGATTATCTCGTTCTTGGGTTGAGCGAGGATCTCGCGGTAGGCGGGGTCGAGGTCGATCAGGTCGGCGGCGCGCTGGTACTGCTCGACGGCGACCTGGTGGAGACTCCGTTGTCTCTCGTGCTGCATCGTCTGCTTCCTGTGTGGTTGATGGGGGGACGCCCACGCCCACGTCACTGTGGGGGTGGGCCCTCGCGGTCTCGGGACCGCAAGTGCTGATGGGGTCAGGTATCGGCCGCTCCGGCCGGCATCTCGATTCGTTCCAGGCCCCCGCAGAAGGGACGGAGGGCTTTGGGGACCTCTACCGTCCCATCGGTCTGTTGGTGGTTTTCCATGATGAAAACCAGGGTGCGACCGATGGCGCACGCCGTCCCGTTCAGGGTGTGCACCAGCTCGTTGCCGTGCTCGGTGCCGAAACGGGTGCCCATGCGACGGGCCGAGTAGTCGGTGTAGTTGGAGCAGGAGGTCAGCTCCCGGTAGCGCTGCTCAGACGGTAGCCAGACCTCGATGTCGTACTTCTTGGCCGCCGCCGGGCCGAGATCCCCCGAGGCCGTGGTGATCACCCGGTACGGCAGCTCCAGCTCGGAGATCAGCTCCTCCTCGATGGAGCGGATCAGCTCCAACTCGTCCCACGACGATTCGGGATTGCAGTAGGAGAACATCTCGACCTTGTCGAACTGGTGGAGGCGGAACAGACCGCTGGTGTCCTTGCCGTAGGTGCCGGCCTCCCGCCGGAAACAGGACGAGTAGCCGGCGTAGCGCAGCGGGAGGTCGGCCCCGTCCAGTTTCTCCTCCCGGTGGAGGCCGGCGAGACCCACCTCCGAGGTCCCGATCAGGAACAGCTCGTCGGCTTCGAGGGTGTACACCTGGTGGCGGTCGGTGGGGAAGAATCCGGCCAGCTCCATCATATCCTCGCGCACCAGCACCGGGGTGACGACCGGGACGAACCCGTGGGTGGCCAACCGGGCGAGCGCCCACTGGACCAGACCGAACTGGAGACGCACGGCGTCTCCGAGCAAGTAGGCGAACCGGCTGCCGGACATGCGCACGGCTCGGGCCGTGTCCACGATGCCGAGGAGCTCACCCAGCTCGCCGTGTTCGTAGCGGGGCGGGGGTCCGGTCTCCCCCACCACCTTCTCCACCCGGAAGTCGTCCTCACCGCCGACGGGTACGGAGGGGTCGGCCGGATTGGGGATGGTGAGGGCCTCGTCGCGGACCGTGGTCTCGGCGGCGGCCAGTTCGGCCTCACGGACCTGGAGGACCTCCTTCAGCTCGGCGGCGGCCGCGATCCGGGCGGGACGATCCTCCGGGGCGGCCCGGCCGATCTCCTTGGAGGCGGCATTGGCCTCGGCTCGGAGGGACTCGACCGTGCTCAACAGCTCCCGCCGGAGCGCATCGTCAGCGATCAGGCGATCTACGGCCTCCGGCGCCGCCCCTTTGGCCAAGGCTCCCGAGCGGTACCCGTCGTCGTCGCGCAACAAACGCAGATCAATCACGCGCTCGTACCGTACTGGCCGCGACCGTCGATGCATCGGCAGTACAAATCCTGGTCACCGGCCGATCGCGCCTGCCGGACGACCTGTCGGCGGGCCACCCCGGCCGACCGGGGGCGTCGGGTTTCCCCCCTGGCCTCCCGCTTCGTTCGACCCCGAGGCCACCGGACTTCCACCCGGGTGGAAATCAGCCGGACGGGACGACCGACCATTGGCCCTTTGCCCCCAATTCGATCGGGGACAATGGATCTGTACCGTTACCCCCCCACCGACGGAAAGTCAGCCTCACGGCCACCGATCGATCCCCGCGATGAGGCCTGGGCCGAAGAGCCAACTGCACCGATGAGGCCTGGGCCGAAGAGCCAACTGCACCGATGAGGCCTGGGCCGAAGAGCCAACTGCACCGATGAGGCCTCGGCCGAAGAGCCAACTGCACCGATGACCTGGTTGAAGCGCGGATAGAAGCCAAGCAGCCGCGTTGCCGGCGCCGATCCTAAGGAGTATGACGGCGCCTGACAGTCGGGTGACGTCGGGGCGGTGACACTACACGGGGGTCTACCATATTGCCGGTGACCGAACGATCTCCGAAGTCGGAGCAGACTCGCCGACGACTCCTCGATGCGGCCGCGGCCGTGGTCAGTGAGCAGGGTGACGGCGGCACACGACTTAGCGATATCGCCCGCAGGGCCAACGTGAGAACGCCGGCGATCTACTACCACTTCTCGTCCCGGGAGCATCTCCTCGAGGAGGTAATGCACGAGGGGGCGGTCACCATGCTCACCCGCCACGATGACGCCATGGCCGCCCTGCCCTCGGACAGCCTGGCCATCGAACGAATCACCGTGGCTGTCGACGTCCACCTGCGCACCGAACTGAGCCTGTCGGATTACGCCAAAGCCCTGATCCGCAACTCCAGCCAGCTCTCGGAGGGGGTGGCGGGCCGAGCCCTCGTCGCAGTGCGGGAGTACATCGACCGGTGGAGGGTACTTCTGGACACCCTTGAACAGGAGGGCTCGCTCCGACCCGGACTCGACGTCTCCGTGGCCCGCATGTTCGTCCTCAGCGCCCTGAACGGGGCGCCGGACTGGTACGTGCCCGGCCGGGGAGCCCTCGACCATGTCGTAGATCAGGCCCAGGTGCTGATCCTGGGATCACTGGTTGCGCCGGGCAACCCGGGCCAGGACCGCGACGAGAGCAACCAGCAGGGCGACGACGACCGCCACGACCGCGACGACGAAGAACAGAGCTAGTGCGGCCACGACTACCCCTTCGGTGAGATGACGGAAGGACGGATGGCCGCCATCTAGGCGGGATCCTCGCCGGGCCCAGATTCGGCCGCCTCTTCACTTCGCACCGTAAGTAGTTGGCCGATCGCGGCGGCGGCCACCCCGGTGCTCCAGAGAAAGCCGATCGGGATGACCAGCACCAACACGGCGACGACGCCGACGACATACCAAATCACTACTATTCCTCCTCGTCCGAGAAAGCTCCGCCGACGGTGCCAACGTGCCACGCCATGGCCTCGATCTCAACCAGAGCTCCAATCGGCAGGGCGGCGACGGCCACCGCCGATCGGGCCGGACGATGCCCCTCGAAGATCTCGGTGTAGATCTCGTTCATTTCCCCGTAGTGGTCCATGTCGGTGAGGAACACCGTCGTCTTGACGACATCGTCGAGCGTGGCCCCCTCGGTGGCCAGCACGGCCTGCAGATTGGCCATCGCCTGGCGGAACTGGGGGGCGAATCCGCCATCGACCACTGCCCCTCCGGCCAGGCCGATCTGGCCCGAGGTCAGCAGCCATGGACCGACGGCGACGATGGGGGTGTAGGGCCCAACCGGCTTGCTCACTGTTGCCTCCTCGGCGTGTCGGCTCGTGGCCGCGCTGCGCCGTCCGACGGGGGCGTCATCGCGGCGACGGCCCAGGTTCGATCGGCCAGTCTGGCCGACATCCGTGGTGTAGCCAAGCAGCCGCGGCAACCGCGGCGAACACGGCATCGGAACCGTTGACGGGCCGACCGCCGGCGGCGGGGTCGATGGTGACGCTGATCGGCGGGGTGTCCAGGGCCCGGACGACCCCGAAACTCCGGATGGTGAGGTCCTGGACCAGGCCGTCGACGTCTACGGTCAGGGCCTCACCGCACACCCACGACCAGGCCATATGGGCGGCACCGATGGCGTAGGAACGGAGCACTACCTCGTCCAACGGATCGCCGCAGGACACGGTCACCCGGATGCCGTCGTCATCGACGACAGCCGAGGCCCGGCCACCGTCGGGCCCGACCACCTCGCCCGTCTCGCCCCGGGCCCCAGCCAGGAGCACCACAGCCTCGGCCCACCCGGCCGCGCGGATCCGGGCCGACGTCGGCGGACCCGGCACCGTGACCTCCTCTACCACCAGGCCGGGGGCCACCCCGGCCACCGCCTCGGCGATCCCGGGCGTGGCCACCACCCGCAGGACGCCCGTGCCGTCCGGGTTCGCTCCGCCCGCCACCGGCGGCCGTTTCGGGCCCCGGCGGGTCACGTCCTCCCGGCTGGCCAGGGCCAGCACGGGGCGGCCGTGCTCGTCGGCCAGGACCCGGGCCGCATCGCCGACCGGGGAATCGGCCTTCCCCCCGAAGGCACCGCCGTTGGCCAACGGCGAGGCCGGGGTTCCGCCGGGCCGGCACCAGGCGGCGTCGGTCTCCAGGTAGGCGGGCTCCACCCAGGTGGTCCGCAGTGTGGCCGCCCAGGATCCGTCCGGCACCGTGAGGGGCCACCGGTGCCCCACGGTGGTCCGCCGACCCTGGACCTTGCCGATGGCGGCGCGGGCTTCGCCGAGGTCTCCGGCCACGACCCACCGACCGGACGGGTCGGCCATCGCCACCAGGGCGTCATCGGGTGCGGTGTCAGCCGCGAACCCACCGGCGCCCCGGACGATCTCGGGGCCGACCCGTTGGGCCGAACCGCCCTCGATGGTGGCCCGGGTGGCCGCCCGGTCCGGGTCGCGGCCGGCGGCGAGGCTCACGGCCGTCTCCGGTGGGTCACGATGGAACCGGTCCCACGCCTCGATAATGGTCTGCCATCCGGTGCACCGGCACAGGTGGGCGACCAGGGCCCCGCGGACGTCGCCGCCCGAGACCGCCGGGGGTTCCCCCTGCCCCGGTTGGCCGGCGATGGGGTCGAGCCGGGTGATGATCCCCGGGGTGCAGAAGCCGCACTGGCTAGCCCCGGTGGCCAGGAACGCATCGGTCCAGGCCGTGAGCCGGTAGGGGTCGAGCCCCTCGACGGTGGTGACCTCCCGGCCGGCCACCCGGCGAAGGGGCGTGACGCAGGCCACCCGGGGCCGGCCGTCGACGAGGACGGTGCAACAGCCGCACTGGCCCTGTGGTGCGCAGCCGTCCTTGACGGAGGTGACCTCGAACCGGCCGCGAAGGGCGTCGAGGAGACTGCCGGACGGGTCGTCCACCTCGACGGTGCGTCCGTTCAGCCCGAACGCCACGGGACGCCCGCCGGTCCGGGCCGCCGGAGGTTCGACCGGTGGGGTGGACGGGGCCGACGCGCTGCACGTGGATGGGTTGGCGTCGGGTCGGTCGGTCACGGCTGGTCCCTCTCGATGTCGGGTTCGACGGCACCAGGGGTTGTGGCCACCCGCCGGGGGCCTCCGGGACCGGAGTACCCGAGGATACGGCCGGGTACCGGCCCGGGAACACAACCCGGTGCCCGGGCGGCGGGGAACGGCCGCTACCGTCGGCCTCATGGCCGTACACCGCCCGCCGATCCGCTGGTCGCGGCGCCGTTTCATCGGCGGGAGCCTGGCCGCGGCCTGGTGGGCCGCCGGCTGCTCCAGCTCCGAGGTGGCCGCCTCTCCCCAGCTGGTGGGCCTGTACGACACCGACCATGTGCTCGCCGCCGGCTCGGTGCAGCGGATCCCGTTCGCGGTGATCGCCGACGACACGATCGAGCTACCGGACCGGCCAGAGCTCCCGGTCACCGTCGCCCTCGACGGGGTGGTCCTGGAGCACACGACGGTCACGGGCCGGATCGTGGACCACGATCACCCCGGCCAGTCATCGGAGGTGGAGCACACCCATTCCGAGCTGCTCCGCTACTTCGCCCTGCGCACCAACCTGCCCGATCCCGGCATCTACGACATCAGCGTCGACTTCGGCGGCGGGGTGGTGTCGAGCCTGGCCGTGCAGGCCTTCGACCCGGCCACGGTGGTGGTGCTCCGGCCCGGCCAACCCATGCCGACGGTGACCACGCCGACCACCACCGATCCGGCCGGGGTCGACCCGATTTGCACCCAGTTCGGCGCCGCGTGCCCGTTCCACGACGTCACCGTGACCGAAGCCCTCGAAGCCGGCGGGCCCCTGGCGGTGCTGGTGGCCACCCCGGCGTACTGCCAGACCGCCTACTGCGGCCCGGTGCTGGACACCCTGGTGGCGGCGGCCCCGGCGTTCCCAACCGTCCGCATGATCCACCTCGAGGTCTACGCCAACCCGACCGCGGTGGACGGGGGCTACGCGGATCCCGACATCGTGCCGGCCCCGGCCATGACCGAGCTCGGCCTCGACTTCGAACCGTCACTGTTCCTAGTGGTCGAGGGAACGGTGGTGGACCGTATCGACAACCTGTTCGACTCCGAGGAGCTGGACGCGGCACTCACCGCCATCGCCTGACGGTGGCGGTGAGTGCCGGTGGAGGGTCCGGGTCGGCCGCTCCGTGCCGGGCTCGATCCGGACCGGGTCCACCCCGGGAACCCGGTCGGTCGGCGGTCGGAACCGGGTGGCCGTGATCGCCCGTCCCCGCTCCGGCCCGCCGGCCACCTAGTGCGGGGGCATGGGGGGCAGATCGTCGGACGGGCCACCGGCGGTCGCCGTCCCCGGTACCTGGTCGCCGGCCATCGAACCGGCGGCCCGCCGGGCCCCGTTGGAGATGCCGTCGAACACCGACGGCCAGAACCGGTCGCGGGCCGCCCACACACCGCCGACGCCGAACATGATGACCAGGATCCCGGTCAAACTGGCGAAGACAGCCGTGGTCAGGGCGTCGATCACGTCGCGGCCGACGTCGATCTGGTCGAGGGCGGCGAGGCCGAAGAAGACCCAGACGGCGGCGACCGCACCCTTGGTGACCAGCGGACCGAAGCTCTGCCCATTGGTGGCCCCGGCCACGACCTGCCGCACGACATTGGCCACCAGGCCGCCGATGATCACCAGGATCACGGCCACCACCAGTTTGGGCATCCACGCCACGAGGCCGTTGAGCGCGTCGGTGATCGGATTGGGCCCGAACACGTTGAAGGCCATCTGCAGCACCAGCAAGGCGATGAGGTAGTAGATGAGCTGGGCCAACAGGCGGCCGGAGTCGGCGTAGCCGGCCCGGGCCAGCGGCGCACCCAGGCCGGACCGGTCGATGTACCGGTCGAACTGGAGCCGGGACAATCCGGCGATGACACCGCGCCTGATCCATCGGGCCACCCAGAAACCGATAAGCAGCACGACGAGGAACAACAATAAACGCGGGATGAAATCGGTGACCGTTCCCAGGGTGGATTCGAGTGGTCCCCGCCAATCAAACGACTGCTGTGCAAACATGATTTCTCCGCTGGTGTCGCCTATGTGTCATTGGTCATGACGGATGACGGCACCGCGGAGTCGCGGATCCTGGTGGGGAGCCCGCACCGCGGTCACCGCGAGGAGTGACTTCGCGACCGATCTAAGCTGCGAGGCGTCGATGAACTGTGACGTTGCTCGCTCCGTGCGCGAGATCCGACCGGGACGTTCTTCCCGGGGTGATCCGAGTGGAATCGCCTAGCACGGCGCGCCCCGCCCCACCCGAGGAGGGCGACCCGGAGGAGCTACGGAACCTCGTCACCGAACACGGCGACGCGATCTACCGCCTGGCCTTCTCGATAGTGCGTGACAAGTCCCTGGCCGAGGACATCTCCCAGGACAGCCTGGTCAAGGCCTGGCTGGCTCTGCCCACCCTCCAGGACCGGACCTCCCTGCGGGGGTGGCTGCTGCGGATCACCCACAACACGGCCATCAGCGCGGTCAGGGCCCGTCGGGCCGTCGTCGTCGACCCCCACGAGATGCCGGAGGTCTCGACCGATCCGGGCCGGTCGGTGGAGGCCCACGTCCAGAACGCGGCCGTGGTCGACGATTTCGTCCTGGCCCTCGACGAGCTCGACGAGTTGTCGCGCTCGATCGTGGTGTTGCGTGAGGTGGAGGATCTCTCCTACGACGAGATCGCCGCCGTGCTCGACGTTCCCCTCCCCACGGTCAAGACCCGGCTGCTCCGGGCCCGGCGGCGGCTCGGTGCTGCACTGAGGGAGTGGGAATGAGCTTCAGACACCCCTCCCACGCGGAGCTGGAGACATGGCTCAACGGCAATGATGCCCTCGCCCCCCGCCGCTATGATGCCGACGCGGTCGATCGTCACCTCCGCACCTGCGAGCGGTGCGCGGCGGCGATCGAACGGCTGGCCTCGGATGACGGGGACATCGGATCTCAACTGTCCCTCGTGCTCGCCCCGCCCCCAGATCTCAACGATCGGCTCGAACAACGGGTGGCCGACACCCTCAATTCCCGTCAGGTGTTGGGTGTCGTGGCCGATCTCTTCGGAGCCGGACTGGAGACCAGTCGCATGTTGTTCATCGACGAGGGAGCCAACCAGGCCGACACGCTCGGCGGTACCGGCCAGGCGATCGAACCCGAGGACGAGTCATGACGATGAACCAGTGGATCGGCCTGGTGGTCGCCATCATCGGTGGGTTCGCCGGGGGCAGCATCCTGTCCCGGGTCGTGTCTAACCTGGCCAGCGCACCCAGCCGGCCGGGCCCGATACGGGATGCGGCTCCAGCCCTGGCCCGCCTGGTGTTCTCGGTGGCGATCACGGTCGGCCTGGTCGTCGCCCTCGGCATCGCCTCACCGTCGTCGCTCGAGCAGTTCCCTGCTGACCTGGTGGACTTCTTGCCCCGCGTCCTGGCCGCGGCCATCATCGTGATCGCAGCCAGCATCCTGTCGGCCTTCGCTACCGCCGCCCTGACCCCGGCCCTGGGACGCCTGCGCGACCTGGTCCGGGTGCAGATCCTCCGGGCCGTCCACCTGGCCATCATCACCCTGGCCGCCCTGATGGCGATCCGTCAGCTCGGCATCGACACGATGGTGGTCAACCTGGCCCTGGCGGCCATCTTCTTCGGCGCTGCCGGCGCCATGATGCTGCTGGTGGCGTTCGGGGGCCGGCAGGTGGCCACCGAGGTGGCGTCCGGTCGCATCCTGCGACGGATGCTGCACTCCGGTGACGTGGTTCGGGTCGGTGACGTGAGCGGCCGGGTGGTGGCCGTGCACCCGACCGCCATCGAGGTGGAGACGGGCCCCGGTGCCACGGTGCTGGTGCCGTCGTCGCGGTTCGTGGCCGAGACGATCACCGTGGAACGTCCGGCCCGGACGGCGATCGACCCTGGCCCCGGCGACGCCGGGACGGACCCGAACGGCTGACCGGCGGGCTCAGGCCGCTCCCGTCTCCTCCCCGTCCCGGCTCGCGGTTCCAGCCGCCGCCTCGGCCGCGTCGAGTTCGGCCAGGGCGGCCTCGGCCGCTTCGAACAGTCGTGCCGTGCAGGAGGTCATCTCCACCGGTGGGGCCACGTCGGTGGCCACCCGGTCGGCGATCGCCGTGAACGCCCTGGCGGCCGGGCCGTCCGAGCCGGCCACCACCGGTACCCCAGCGTCGCCGCCCGCCGAGACCGCCGCCTCGATGGGGATGGAACCCAGCAGGGGCACACCAGTCTCGGTGGCGAGGGCCTCCCCGCCCCCCCGGCCGAACAGGGCGTAGCGTTCCCCGTCCGGGGCCACGAACTCCGACATGTTCTCCACCACTCCCGCCACCCGCAGGTGGGACTTCCGAGCCATGGTCACGGCCCGGGCGGCCACCTTCTGAGCCCCCGTCGCCGGGGTGGTGACCACCAGGAGCTCGGCCCTGGGCAGCATCCGGGCCAGACCCATGGCCACGTCTCCGGTGCCGGGGGGCATGTCGATCACCATGTAGGCGAGGTCTTCGGCCCAGGCCACGTCCTCCAGGAAGTGCTGCACGGCCCGGTTGAGCATGAGGCCCCGCCACAACAGGGCCGAGTCCTCGTTCTCCACCAGCAGACCCATGGAGACCACGTCGAGACGACCATCGTCCATGGGGATGGAGCGGGGGATGATGGAACGGCGTTCGCCGTCGGCCTCACCCCGCAGGCGGCCGTCGAGGCCGAGCATCCGGGGCACCGAGAAGCCCCAGATGTCGGCGTCGATGACACCGACGGCGAAACCCCGCTGGGCCAGGGCCGCGGCCAGGTTCACGGTCACCGACGACTTGCCCACCCCGCCCTTGCCGGAGGCGATGGCCAGGACCTTGGCCGTGGCGGGAATGGCGGTGTTGGGGGCACGCTCGGCGGCCCGGGCCCGGGCCACCGACATGGTGACCGCCTTCTCGTCCGCGGTGAGCTCACTCCAACGGATCGCCACCGAGGTGACGCCGGGCATGGCCTCGATCCGGGCCCTGGTGTCCCGCTGGAGCTGGGCCCGGAGCGGGCAGCCGGCGGTGGTCAGGGCGATGGTGACGATGACGGCCCCGTCCCCGTCCACGGAGGCCCCCTTGGCCATGCCCAGCTCCACGATGTCCGCACCCAGTTCGGGGTCCACCACCCCACGGAGCACCGCCATCACCTCGTCGGCGCCCGGGGGTCCGGGTTGGGTCACCCCCGGGACGGGGCTGGGATCGTCGGCCATCTCGGTGGGGTCGGCCATGTCGCCAGGCTAGAGCCACCCACCGGGTGCCGGCCCCACCGGGTGGTCAGGATTCCGACGGACCCCAACTGGTCTCGCCCGCTCGAATGGGACGCACCCAACCGACGGACGGTAGGCTGGGGACAGTTCAGGAGGTGAACGTGATTACTCTGACTGACGCTGCCGCTGTCAAGGTCCGCGAACTGCTCGATCAGGAGCAGGATGAGTCTCTCGCGCTCCGGGTCGCGGTTCGTCCCGGGGGTTGTTCGGGGTTCAGCTACGAGATGTTCTTCGACGGCGAGGCCGCCGACCAGGACCAGACCGCCGATTTCGACGGGGTCCGGGTGGTGGTCGATCCGACCAGCGCCCAACTCCTCACCGGCGCCACCCTCGACTATAAGGACGGGCTGCAGCAGACCGGGTTCTCGATCGACAACCCGAACGCCCAACGCACCTGCGGTTGCGGCCAGTCGTTCTCCTGACTTCGGCGGGTCGTTGACCCCTTGAAGTCGCCGTCGACAACACCTGACCGCGCCAAGACCTGGCCGCGGGCAGGGGCCCGCGATCGTCGAGCGCTTCCACCGCGCACGAGCGCTCCGTCACTGGAGCCCTCGTTTTGCGCATCAGCAGGCTGAGTTCGGCCCGGCGGAGTGGGCTCGAGGTCGGGACGGGGGCGTCAGGAGAGGATCGTCTTGGCGTTGTCGACGTACTGACCGGTGCCGGGGGCGATGGACCGGATCCGGTACGACTTCACCTTCTCGGGCAGGCCCGACGGGACCCCGTCGGTGCAGTGATCCCCCGTGATGAGCGTGCGCTCCTGTTCGAGCACGAACGAGTAGAGCCCGTCGGCCCCGTCGTTGATGGCCACGGCCGTGATCCGGAACTCGGTGGCGTCGATCTTGTAGCCGTCGCCCAGCACGTCATCGGCGCCGTCGAAACCGGAGGGGGCGATCAGCTCGGCCCCGGTGCGCTCCTTCAGGGCCCGCGCCCCGGCCGAGTACCGCTCGGCGATGTCGGTAAGGACGATCCAACGGATCCGGTCACCACCACAGCCGCACAGCACGTCGAGGTGGTCATCGTCGTGGGGGCCCGGATCGATGATGACGATCTCGTCGATCCCGATCAGGTAGGTGTTGAGGCCCGCCTCGCCCTGGTCGTCTGCGCTGGCGATCCTCCGCACCAGCGGGCTCAGGGCCCGCGCCACACCGGGGGTGATCGGTGGAGGGGGTGCCGGTTCATCAACCATCGATGCTCTGCTCCTGATTGGTGGGACGGGCCGAGTGCCCGCCCCACGAATTGGCGGGAAGGCCGGGGGTGCGGATCCACCTGTTCGGTTCGCGTTCACGGTGGGCGGCCACCGCCCGTTGGTGCTCGCCCGCCCGGCCCAGACCGGGGCCCGCCCACGGGGGCTGCACACCGGGCCGACGGCCGAAACGGCCGTGGAGGCGACGCTGACCATGGAGGCAACGCCCATGGATTCGAGGCGAGGGGCGCAAACGCTGACGATCCATCTATCGCGATTCTACCCGGGGTTTGCACCAGACAGACCCGGATGGCTCCCAGCCCTGGCTAGTGTCCCGTACCGTGACCCGACCTCCGTCTGTCGATCGGCTGGCCAGAGCAGTGGCCGACGACGCGCTCCCCCATCCTCTGGCGGTCGAGACCGCCCGCCAGGCCATCGCCGACGACCGGGTCGACGAGATCGCCGTCCTGGCCGCCGAACGGAAGCGTCGGCTTCTGACCCCGGTGGTGAACGCCACGGGTGTCCTGCTGCACACCAACCTGGGCCGGGCCCCCGTCGGGTACGGGCAGGCGGCGGGGTACACCAACCTCGAGCTGGATCTGGCCACCGGCCGCCGGGGCAGCCGGCAACAGGCGGTGGGCGACGTCCTGGCCACCCTGTGTGGCGCCGAGGCGGCCATGGTGGTCAACAACGGGGCCGCCGCGGTGCTGCTGGCGTTGGCGGCGCTGGCCGGGCCCGGCGCCGACCCCGGGCCCGGGACGGTGCTGGTTAGCCGGGGGGAGCTGGTCGAGATCGGGGGCGGCTTCCGCATCCCGGACGTGATGGCCCAGTCCGGGGCCGGGCTGATCGAGGTAGGTACGACCAACCGGACACGCCTGGCCGACTACCGTCGGGCCGCCTCGGCCGACCCGACGGTCACCACCGTGCTCTCGGTCCACCGCTCCAACTACGACATCGTGGGCTTCACCGAGTCGACTCCGGTGGCCGAGCTCGCCACCCTGGACCTCGGCCTCATCGTCGACCTCGGTTCGGGCCTGATCGACCGGTCGTGTCCCTGGTTGCCGGGCCCGCCGCCGGCCTGGCTCGACGGGGAACCGGCCGTGCGCCAGACCCTGGAGGCCGGCGCCGACCTCGTCATCTTCTCCGGTGACAAACTCTTCGGCGGCCCCCAGGCCGGGGTCCTGGTGGGCCGGCGCCAGCTGATCGAGCGGTGCGGCCGCCATCCGCTGGCCCGGGCCCTGCGCCCCGGTGGCCTGGTTCTGGGCGCCCTCCAGGCGGTCAGCCTCGCCTATCTCCGGCGCGACGGCGACTCCATCCCGTTCTGGCGCATGGCCACCACCACGGTTGAACGGCTCCAGGTCCGGGCCGAGGCGATCGTCGGGGCCGCACCGCCCCGACTCGGGGCGGCGGTGACGGCCACCGAGGCGGTGTGCGGGGGTGGCACCCGGCCCCTGGCCACCATTCCGTCGGTCGGGGTGCGCGTCCCCGGCGACCGGCTGGACCGGCTCCGGGCGGTCACCCCGCCCGTGATCGGTCGCATCAGCGGGGGCGCCACCGTGCTCGACCTACGCACCGTCGACCCGGACGAGGATGCAGCCGTGGCCAGCGCCCTGGCCGGGCTGGCCGACCGGGACGGGACGGAGGCGGAGCGATGACGGTCATCGCCACCGCGGGTCATGTCGACCACGGCAAGTCGTCCCTGGTCGCCGCGCTCACGGGCACCGACCCCGACCGGTGGGCGGAGGAGAAGGCGCGGGGCCTCACCATCGACCTCGGGTTCGCCACGATGGGGTTGCCGTCGGGTCGGGAGGTGTCGTTCATCGACGTGCCCGGCCACATCCGGTTCCTGCGCAACATGCTGGCCGGGGTGGGGGCGGTGGACGCCTGCCTGTTCGTGGTGGACGCGGCCGAGGGGTGGAAGCCCCAGTCGGAGGAGCATCTCCGGATCCTGGCCCTGTTGGGCCTGGACCGGGGAGTGATCGCCCTCACCAAGATCGACACCGGCGACGACGATCTCCGCGAGCTGGCCGAGCTGGACGTCGACGAGCACGTCGAGGGGACGTTTCTGGCCCGGGCGCCGGTGGTCGGGGTTTCCTCGGTGACCGGTGAGGGGCTCGACGACCTGGTGGCCGCCCTCGACACCGTCCTCGACGGGGCCACCCGCCCCGCGTCCGTCGGCGATGCCCGGCTCTGGATCGACCGGTCGTTCGCCCCCGCCGGCGCCGGGACGGTGGTGACGGGGACGGTGCTGAACGGCCCGATCGCGGTAGGCGACGAGCTCCACACCGTGCCGGGGGACCGGACCGTACGGGTGCGGACGCTCCAGTCACACCATCGGGGGGTGGACCGGATCGGGCCCGGCAACCGGGCGGCACTGAATCTGTCCGGGGTGGCCCATCACGATCTGGCCCGTGGTGACGTGCTGGTGGCGCCCGGGGCATGGCACCTGACCAGGTCGGTCGACGCCGAGCTGTCCGTGCTCACTACCCTCCCCCGGCCCGTGGGTCGGCGGGGAGCCTACGCGGCCTATGTCGGATCGGCCGAGCTCCAGGCCCGGCTACGGGTCATCGGTGGGGACGAGATCGGCCCGGGCGAGGTGGCCCCGGTCCGTCTGTGGTTCGACCGGCCGATGCCGCTCCGACCCGGCGACCGTTACATCCTGCGCGAGAGCGGCCGGGACGTCACCGTTGGGGGTGGCCAGATCCTCGACGTCGACCCCGTCCTGCCCCTCGGCCGGGCCGCCCCGGACCGGTCGGTCCGCCGGGTGGTGGCGGAACGGGGCTGGGTGGACGTCGACCAGCTCCGTCTCCTCACCGGTGAGGAGACGCCCCCGACCGTGGATCGATGGGTCGTCGACGATGAGGTGCTGGCCGTTACGGTGGCCCGGGTCGGGGGGCTCATCGCGGCGGCGGGTCCGCTCGGGCTCGACATCGCCGCCCTCGACGAGCGTGAACGGGCCGTGATCGACCGGGTCCCGCTCGTCCGGCTGGACGCGGGCCGGGCCACGATCGGCGAACCCGTGGACCCGTTGGTCGACCATCCGTGGCTGGCCGCGCTGGAAGCGGCCCCGTTCACCCCGCCCGGACCGGACGGGGTGGACCGGGCCGAGGTCCGGGCCCTGGTCCGCCGGGGCCGTGTGGTGGAGCGCGACGGTGTGTTCTTCGCCGCCACGGCGGTGGACGACGCCGCTCGCCGGCTCGCTCGGGTCCTCACCGCCCGGCCGGACGGGGTGACGGTGGCCGAGGTGCGGGATCTTCTCGGAACGACCCGCAAGTACGCCCTCGCCCTTCTCTCCCATCTGGACGGGACCGGGATCACCCGACGACGCGATGACCTCCGCATCGCCGGGCCGCGAATGCCGGACGGGTCGGAACAGGGTTAGGCACGGGTTCGCCAGCCCCGATCCCTACCGGATCCAGCCCCCACGGGAGCCTTCCAATCCCGCTTTTATCGTGTAATAAGCCATCAAATAGACGCTTTGAATCTAAAGACCTGGCCAGGGTGGCTCCTCCCCAGCCGGGGTCCGCCACCCACGCGCAGGTCGCCAACCGTTCAAACACTCGCCCTAGTCCGTCGTTCCCCTTCAGTCAAGCCACCCCAGATGCCGTACTGCTCACGCACGGTCAGGGCGTACTCGCGACACTCGGCCCCCACTGGGCAGTGATCGCAGATGTCCTTCGCAAACTGCTCCCGCTTGCGCTTTTCTCGCCGACGTTCGCCCTGCGCCGGAGCAAAGAACATGACCGATTTCTGTCCTCGACACGCGGCCCGGAGCTGCCAGGCGACGTCCGACCGGGAGGTCACCCCGGACGGGTTTTCGTGATTGTTCTCTTGGCTCACAAGACCGTACAATAGGACATCAATGACGGTCGGTACAAGCAATTGCTTGTACCGACCAGAGAAGGCTCCCGTTCAAGATATCTGCTGTTCAGATGTGGAGCCCCGCTGACGATAGTCCCGTGCACCGCCCGCTTCGGGCTCGACCTCCAGCAGCAACCGATCCAGGCCGATAACGCGAATTTTCTCCCCGGGGCGCACCGGGGTGGCCCGGTTGGTGAGCGCCCGCCACGTGACGTTACGAACACGTACCGTCCCCTCGGGATTGACGTCGGTCACCGCCTCGCCCAGCTCACCGATCATCCAGCTTCGCCCGATCGTGGGCGTGGAGAAGCGGGTGCGCACCATGGAAGGCATACCCGCGTACGCGTAGAGGACGATCCCAACGATGCCGGCGACCTTGGTAACCCACGACATGGCCACCCCGTCGCCATAGAGGACCAGGGTGCCGATCGCGAACAGGCCGATACCCACCGGAGTGTAGAGACGGGGAACGTTGGTCTGGATGTCCACCGCTAGGGCGAACATGGCGAGGATCAGCAGCGCCACCGCCCAGCCGCGTGTGGGCAGCACGGCCAGCCCGTAGCAGCCGAGGGCAGTGAACCCGGCACCGATGATGCCGGCCACCCCCACCCCAGCGGTGAACAACTCGAAGACGATCAGGGCGAGACCCATGCCGAAGAGCAGGTAGGCCACCTCAGGGCTGGCCACGGTGTGGAAGAGCTGCTCGGGGAGAGACAGACCCGTGAGCCGGGTCTGGGTGACGGGGTAGGTGCGTAGCCCGCTCGGCCCGTCGATCGTGGCATCCGCCGACGATGTCGGGGCCGACGAGGCGGCCACGTCGATGCAGCGGTAGGTCTCGAACCCCGGGAGATTGGTGAGGAAGGCCCCGATGAGGGCGGTGTCGGACAGGGGGCCCACCGAGATTCCGAGCCCCACCGCGTCGTCGGCGGGGATAACCGACGTCTCCAGACGACCGGTGGCGTCACCGAACGCGGGGCCAAAGCTATCGGGCAGGCGCGCCGGACCCATGGCACCGACCGTGGCCCCGGGGGACACCCCGACCACGTCGGCCACCCCGATGAGCTCGGCGGCCCCGCCCCGGGCGGTGCTCCCGCTCGGGCCCACCCACACCGCGACCGGGACGGTGGCGTCGTCCAGCGCGGTGGCCAGGGCCAGGTAGTCGGTCGGGCTCAGGACACTGCCCTTGCTGTTCAACCAGAGGACGAAACCGACGGCGTCGTCGCGTTCGGCCCGGGCCAGGTTCGTGGTGATCGAGTGGGCGGTGACCGCATCGATCAGGCCTGCGACCTTGATCACGTCCACCACCGAGTCGCCGGTGGGGACGGTGTCGGCGTCGGCCGGGCAGGCGGGGACGTCGTCGCTGGCGGCCGGGCCCGTGTCCTGGGCGGACGCGGGCCCGGGGCCGAGCGGGCCGGAGCCGACCACGACCGACACCAGCGCCAGGACGATGGCCATGGCCATCGTCGCCGCCAGGGGCCGCAGTACCCTGCGGAACAGTGACCGAACGGTTCTTCGCTGCATCTCGGGTCCTCGTCGTCGCCGGGAAGGGCGGAGTGGGCAAGACCACGGTAGGGGCCGCGATCGGCGTCGCGGCAGCCGGGGCCGGGCTCAATGTCCTGCTGGTCGAGCTCGACGGCCGGTCCGGCATCGGCCGACCCTTCGCCCGCGACGAATTGGGCTACGTCGAGCAGGAACTCGAACGGACCCGCTCGGGGGGTCGGATCCGGGGACGGCGGATCACCCCCGACGACGCTCTGGCCGACTATCTCGCTGCGTCCGGCCTCCGCCGGTTCACCGACCGGCTCACCCCGGGCGCCGTCGACGTCGTGGCCGCCACCGCCCCCGGCCTGCGGGACCTCCTGGCCCTCGGCAAGATCCGGCAGCTCGAACAGGCCGCGGCCGCCGACCTCATCGTGGTGGACGCCCCGGCGTCCGGTCACGCCATCAGTTTCCTGCGCGCCCCGGCCGGCCTGGCCGCGGCCAGTTCGTCGGGCCCGATCCGACGCCAGGCCGAGCTGGCCTTGGCCATGTTGGGCGACGCCGACCGGTGCCAGGTCATGCTCGTGACCCGACCGGAGGAGGCGCCGGTCACCGAGACGGTGGAAACCGCCTACAGCCTGGAGGAGCACGTCGGCGTCAAGCTCGGGCCGGTGGTGGTGAACGGCTGCTGGCCGGAGCTGGCCGGGCTGGAAGCGGCGGCCGCCCGCCCCGGCGCGAACCCGACGGCGGTCGCGGCCGCCGAGTACCGGCTGGCCCGGGGCCGGCGCCAGGCCCACGAGATCGAGCGGCTCGGCGAGGAACTCCCCCTGCCCCAGATATCCCTTCCGTTCCGCTTCACCGCCCACCTGACCCGGCGCGACCTGGACGTCCTGGCCGGCGCCCTCGGGACCCTCCGGTGAACGGCGGTCGCCCCGACCGGCCGGTGACGGTCTGCCTGGGCGCCGGCGGCGTCGGCAAGACCACGGTGGCCGCCGCGCTCGGGGTGGCCGCGGCGGAGGCCGGCCGCACGGCGATGGTGCTCACGATCGACCCCGCCCACCGTCTGGCCCAGATCCTCGGCCTCGACGCCACCGGGCTCGACCACGAACCCCGCCTGGTGAGCGGGCCGTGGCCCGGCGAGCTGTGGGCTGCGATGCTCGACCCCGCCGCCACCTTCGCAGCCGCGGTGACGGCCGAGCCCGGGGGCGACCAGGTACTGCGTCACCGCCTGGTCGACCTGGTGACCACCACCCTGTCGGGGGTCAACGAGTACATGGCCGTCGAACGGCTCGACCAGCTCCGCCAGGAGGACCGCTTCGACCGGATCGTCGTCGACACCCCACCGGCCCGCCACGCCATCGACTTCCTCGACAGCCCCGGGCGGCTGATCCGGATGATCGACAACCGGCTGTTCGGGGCCCTCATCGCCTCCTCCCCCCGCCCGGTCGGGGTGTTCCGCAACCCCCTCGGCAACGCCGCCCGGCTCATGGCTCGCCTCGTCGGCCGGGTGGTCGGATCCGAGCTTGTGGGCGACGTGGTCGACCTGTTCGCCGCCCTCAACGGGATGGCCGACGGGTTCCGGGAGCGGGCCGCCCGCACCACCGCCCTACTGGCCGGACCGTCCACCGGGTACACGGTGGTCTCCTCGGCCCGCCGGGAACCGCTCGACCAGGCCCGCTGGATCATGGAGCAGCTCCGGGTGCGGCAGCTCCGGACCCACCAGCTGGTGATCAACCGGCTGACCCCGTTCCCCCCGGTCGACCCGCCCACCACAGGCCTCGTGCCCGACCCGGCCGGTGATCGTCCCGGTCAGTTTGGCCCGAGTGACCCTGCCGGGACGCTCACGGCGGAGGATCCCCTGGCCCGGAACCTGGCCGAACTCCGGTGGCTCTCGGCCCACGAACGAGCCCTGGTCTCCGAGGTCCTGGACGGGCTCCGTCTTCAGGATTCGATTGCCGACAATGTCGTCGAACTACTCGAACGGTCCGACGCCATGACCAACCTGGCCCAGCTGCGGTCCCTGGCCGGCGAGCTCAGCCAGGACCGGAGCGGGCCGACGACGGGCGGCTGAACGCATCCTCAGCTCGCCGGGGCCTCCTCGGCCAACGCCTCCTCGGCCTCTTCGACTGACTCGGTGACCGGCACGATCCGGTCGAATCCCGTGGTGTGCAGCAGACGGGTCAACGCCGGGCGCGAACAGGCGACCGCTACCGCACCCTCGGCCTCCCGGGTGCGGCGGATGCCCCCGATCAGGGCACCCAGGCCGGCGGAATCCATGAACGGGACTTCAGAGAGATCGATCAGGAGGCGGCGTTTGCCGGCCAGCCTGGTCAGCGCGTCACGAAAGGTCCCGACCGTGTAGGCGTCAAGTTCTCCCGACGGGCGGCAGAGCGTATAGGACTCGGTCTCCTCGATGGTGATGTCGAGCACGGAGCCCTCCTTCCTTTGGACATGTCACGATAGCCACACCCCGGGGCTCACGGTCGGCACCTGGCCCGCCGGCACCCGGGCCAGGGGCGACGTCACCGCCACCCGACGGTACGATTCGACCGTGACCACCGTGCTGCTCGCCACCGACTCCGACGAACTGTTCGACGAGGTCGACGCCGCCCTCGGCAGCGCCGAGACCGACCTCCTCCGGGTCCGGGCCGGCGTGGACGTTCCGCCGGTGTGCCGGGAACGGAAGCCCGATCTGGTCCTGCTCGATCTCCAGATCGGCAACATGGGCGGCGTCGCCACCAGTCTCATGGTCAAGCAGGACCAGGAGGCGGGCCGGATAGACCTCCTCCCCGTCGGTCTCCTGCTCGACCGGCAGGCCGACGTGTTCCTCGCCGGGGAGTCCCGGGCCGACGGCTGGTTGATCAAGCCGCTCGACTCCCTCCGCCTGCGGCGGCTGGCCGCCGCCCTGATCGCCGGCGAACAGTTCTTCGACGCAGCGCCGGTTGGATAGACGCAGCGCCGGTTGGATAACTGCCAGGCCCGTTCGCGACGCGATCGGGTAAGCTGACCAACCGTCACCCACCCGGATTCCGGGTCGGGAGATCATCGGGTTGTGGCGCAGGTTGGTAGCGCGCCTCGTTCGGGACGAGGAGGTCGGGAGTTCAAATCTCCCCAACCCGACCAACGGGAACGTCCGTGGCCCCCGGCCGCGGACGTTCCCGCGTCAGGCCGTCCGTCCGCGCCCGTCCCCGTGCTCCCGCCTCCAGGCCGGCCTCCTGGGCCCGGTCCCCCTGCTCCGGCCTCCATCGGCACAGGGCGGCCGGCGAGAGCCACGAACCGAACCGAGAACGCGAAACGGTGCGGCCCCCCGGGGGGAACCGCACCGTTCGGTCACGTCGTGGGCTCGCGTCGTTACCGGTCGAACCAGAGGGCGATGGCGGCCGCCAGCTCGTTGTCGGTACGGATGGTCATCCACTGCTCGACATCGGCCTGGGTCGGGGCGCTCCCGCCGTTGGCCAGTGAGGTGGCCACCACCTCACTGCGGGGCTTGGCCGTGCCCCGCAGCTCGGCCGAGTCGGCGAAGTAGACCACGATCGAACCGCGGGTCACCTGGCCGTTCTCGAGCTGGCCGAGCCAGTAGCTCTTGCCCTGCTCGTCCGGCGTGCGCTTCAGGACACCCTGGTACAGCTGGTCGAGGAATCCGGAGAAATCATCCGCGCCGTAGCGGGCCTCGAACTCGGCGGAGTCAGCGAACCACTCGGCGATCGCCTCGCTCGACTTGCCCGAGCCCCGAACGCCGATCCAGTACCGGATGCCGTCGGTGTCGGCCGTCCGGTTGAAGAAGGCGAGGTAGAGCCGGTCCATGGCCGCGGCGTTGGTATCGCCTTGGACGACGGTGGCGATCGCCTCGTAGGTACCGCCGGCCGAGGCGACCCGCCCGAAGGCGTCGGCCTCGGCCGGGCTCGGGTAGCGGCCGTTCACCTGGTACCACAGATGGTCGACGTAGCCCGCTTCACCGGGGGCCGCCGCAGGCGGAACCGCCGGACGGGTGTCGGCCAGGGCGGCCGCGTCCACGCTGGCCGTCGGATTGATGGGCGTACCGTCGGGCTGGTGGATCTCGAAGTGCAGGTGGGCCCCAGTGGACTCGGCGTTGCCGCTGTCCCCGAGATACCCAATGACCTCACCCTGCTTCACCTCGGTGCCGCGGGCCAGCGAACCGTTCGCGCCGATAGTGCTGCAGATCTTGTCGGAGAACACCTGGGTGCACGACGCCCGGCCGTCGTCGGTGCCCGGGGTGTCGTTGTTCAGGTGGATGTACTGGTAGCTCCAGCCCTCGGCATCCTGGATCTTGATCAGGCTGCCGGTGCCGTTGTTCCAGCGGCCCCACGTGACCGTGGCGTCCTTGACGGCCAGCAGCGGTACCCCCTTGGGGCCCATAATGTCCACGCCGATGTGGGATCGTCCGCCACTGCGGGCCGCCCCGTAGGTGTCCGACCAGCGGACCTCGTCGATCCGGTCGGGCGAGATCGGATTGATGATGGACCGCACCGTGGCGGCCTCGGCCGGGGAGGGACCGCCCACGGCGGCCACCCCCGAGATCAGGGCCACGATGAGGGCCATGCTGAACAGCGTCCGACCCCGCCGTGGACCGGCGGTTCGGGTCGGACGCGAGGGACTTTGGGTGTATCGGGTCATTGCGGGGTACCTCCCGGTTGGGCGACTCCGGTACTGACAGCCCCCGACCCTAACGGCCATTGAAATGAAAAAGACACATAATGTCGTTTGGGTCACGCGCCATGCATGGTAATGACCCCCCTCTGATCGGCCGCGGATGGGGCCGATGCCCTACCGTGGGACCCATGCTCGACGAGCTGGTCACCACGCTCCGCCGCCAGGGCGGGACCCGTCTGAGAACCGCTCTGACCGGGAGCGACCCGCTCGATCCGGCCGAGCTGGCCCACCCGGGCGACCCCGGGTTGTTCGGCCCGGCCAGCGTGGGCTGGCGGGTCCACGGCGACACGGCGATGCTGATCGGCGGTCTTCGGGCCCTGCTGTTCCAGACCCTCCATCCCGGAGCCATGGCCGGCGTGGCCGATCATTCCGACTACCGCAACGACCCGTGGGGCCGCCTCCACCGCACCGGCCGGTTCATCGCGGCCACCACCTACGGCTCCACCCCCACCGCGGAACGTTCCATCGCCGCGGTCACCGCCATCCACGAGCGGGTGGTCGGGTTCCGCTCCGACGGGATCGCCTACCGGGCCAACGACCCCCACCTGCTGGGCTGGGTCCACGCCACCGAGATCGACAGCTTCCTGGCCGCGTACGACCGCTACGGGGGCTCCCGTCTCACCCGCACCGAACGGGACCGTTACGTGGCCGAGATGGCCGAGGTCGGCGGCCGGTTCGGCATCGCTGACCCTCCGACCAACACCGCCGCCCTGGCCGACCGGTTGAACGCCTACCGGTCCGAGTGCCGGGCCGACGGCCTGGTCCGGGAGGCGGTCACCTTCCTGCTCGTGCCCCCGGTGACCTTCCTGGCCCGGGGGCCGTACCGGATCATCGGGGCGGCCGCCGTGGGCTCCCTGCCTGGCTGGGCCCGCCACATGCTCCACCTGCCCCTCCCCCCGGGCCTCGACGCGGTGGCCATCCGGCCGGCAGCGGCCGCCCTCACCCGGAGCATCGGCTGGGTCATGGGCGACCCGGACCGCACCGACCGTCCCCGACGCCCGGGCTGAGCGGTCGCCGTCGGACGGCGGCACCGGGCACCCTGGCGGGCATGACCCTCGACGAACTCCAGGCCCTCATGGACGACCTCTACGGCACCGCGGATCGGGAACGCGGCGTCCCGGCCACGGTGGCCTGGTTGTGCGAGGAGCTCGGTGAGCTGGCCCAGGCCGTGCGGAAGGGCACCACGGCCGAGCAGCTCCACGAGCTGGGCGACGTCCTCGCCTGGCTGGCCTCACTGGCCAACCAGCTCGACCTGTCGTTGACCGAAGCCGCTGACCGCTACGTCACCGATCCCCCCGCCTGAGGGGGGGCGGCGCCCACGGTCAGGCCAGCAATTCGGCAATCTGGATGGCGTTCAGGGCAGCGCCCTTGCGGAGGTTGTCACCACTGAGGAACAGGGCGAGACCGTGGTCGACGGTGTCGTCCACCCGGATCCGGCCCACGATGGTGTCGTCGATCCCGGCCGCGTGCAGGGGGGTCGGGACGTCGGCCAGCACCACACCGGTGGCCTCCCGCAACAGCTCGGTGGCCCGTTCGGGAGTGATCGACCGCTCAAAGCGAGCGTTGACGGCCAGGCTGTGACCGGTGAAGACGGGCACCCGCACGCACAGGCCCGACACGGAGAGCTCGTCGATCCGGAGGATCTTGCGGCTCTCGAACCGCAGCTTCTGCTCCTCTGACGTCTCCCCGAGGCCGTCGTCGACCCCGGAGCCCGCCCACGGGAGCACGTTGTAGGCGATCGGTTCGACGAACGTGGACGGCTGACCGAGATCCACCGAGCCGCCGTGGTGGGTCAAGGAGCGAGCGTCGCCGCCCTTGGCGATCTGGTCGGCCAGTTCGTCCACACCTGCCAGCCCCGATCCGGATGTGGCCTGGTAGGTGCTCACCACCATGGACCGGAGACCGGCCTCCCGGTGCAGGGGCTGGAGCACGGGCATCGCCACCATGGTGGTGCAGTTCGGATTGGCGATGATCCCCTTGGGGCGCTCGGCCGCGGCGGCGTCGTTCACGTCGGCCACCACGAGCGGTACGTCAGGGTCCATCCGCCACGCCGAGGAGTTGTCGATGACCACGGCGCCGGCCGAGGCCACCCGGGGGGCCAGCTCGAGGGAGGTGCCGCCCCCGGCCGAGAACAGGGCCACGTCCAGCCCGGCGTAGTCGGCGGTGGCCGCGTCCTCGACGGTCACCTCGCCGTCCTTCCAGGGCAGGGTGCGGCCGGCGGAACGGGCCGAGGCGAACAGCCGGAGCTCGTCGACCGGGAACGATCGCTCGTCGAGCAGTCGGAGCATCACTCCTCCGACCTGGCCGGTGGCACCAACGATTCCTACGCGCATCCCACCAGCGTAGTGACCGGCATCCACCGGCTCCCCCGATTTTCGGGGGTGGGGCCGGTCAGACCCGGTCGAGCCCGTAGGCGGTGTGGAGCAGACCGACGGCCTGCTCGGTGAGCTCGGCGTCGACCACGCAGCTGATCCGGATGGCCGAGGTGGAGATCATGTCGATGTTGATCCCGGCGTCGGCCAGGGTCTCGAACATGGTGGCCGCCACCCCGGGGTTGGACTTCATCCCGGCCCCGATCACCGACACCCGCCCGATGGCCGAGGCGGTGCGCACCTCGCCGGCTTCGAGCTTGGTGAGCACCCCGCCGTCGAGGACCCCGGTGGCCCGCTGGAGATCATCGGTGGGGACGGTGAAGGAGATGTCGGTGGTCCCGTTCGCCGCCACGTTCTGCACGATCATGTCGACGTCGATGCCGGCGTCGGCCAGGGCCCGGAACAGGGTGGCCGACACCCCGGGCCGGTCCGGCACCTGGGTCACGGTGATCTTCGACTCCGACAGATCGTGGGTGACGGCGCGGATGATCGGTTGTTCCATGTCGTTCTCCGATTCGACGACAGCGGTGCCCGGCTCCCAGGTGAAGGCGGAGCGGACGTGCAGTTTGACCCCGTGGTTGTGTGCCACCTCGACCGACCGCATCGCCGGCTTGGGGCAACCGGTGGCCGTCATCTCCAGGAGCTCGTCAAAGGTGATGACATTGATCCTGCCGGCGGCGGGCACCACCCGGGGGTCGGCGCTGAACACCCCGGACACGTCGGTGTACAGCTCGCACACGTCGGCCCCGAGCGCCTTGCTGAGCGCCACCGCCGTGGTGTCGCTCCCGCCCCGACCAAGGAAGGTGACGTCCTTGTCGGTGGACACCCCCTGCGAACCGGCCACCACCGGGACGATCCCGGCCTCGAGGGTCTCGGTGATCCGACCGGGGGTAATCTCCAGGATCTTGGCGTTGCGGTGGTTGGTGTCGGTCAGGAAACCGGCCTGGCTGCCGGTGAAGGACCGGGCCGGTACACCGAGATCGGCCAGGGCCAGGCACATTAGGGCCACGGCCTTGCGCTCCCCGGCGGTGATGAGCATGTCCATCTCCCGGCCCGGCTGGGTGGCCGAGACCCGGTCGGCGAGGAGCAGCAGCTCATCGGTCTCCTTGCCCATGGCCGACACCACCATGGCCACCTCGTCGCCACGGCGGCGGCAACGGGCCACATGATCGGCCACCGCCCGGATCCGCTCGGGATCGCCGACGGAGGTACCACCGAACTTCTGGACGACTCTCATGACCCGTCCGTCCTCACTTCCTGGGGATCGCCGCCCGCAACGGGCGGCTGGGTCTGGCTGGGCTTGGCGGTCCGGGACCGGATGGGGGCCGGCCCGGGCCTTCCGGACGATGGTCCGTCCACGGTTCAACGCTACCGTCCCCCCAGGCCGGGCGGACCGGGGCGGCGCCCTGGTGGACCACCGGCCTCCGGAGGTCGACCGCGACCTCCCCCACCCTCGCTAGGTTGTTGGGCCGTGGCAACCGAGAAGCGAGAACGCCAGAAGGCGAACCGGGCCCGCAAGCTCGAACAGCAGCAACAGGTAGCGAAGCGGCGGCAGTGGCGCCGGTGGGCGGTACTCAGCCTCATCGGGGTGGTGGTGATCGCCGGGATCGCCGTCCTGCTCAACCTGACCGGCGGCGACGACGAGGCCGCGGACGACACGACCACCGCCACGACCGCCGAGGCCACCACCAGCACCACCGAGGCCGAGGCCTCCGCGGTGAGCGCCCCGACGCCGGGCGCCGCCATCGAGGGTCCGGCCGAATGCCCGGCCACCGACGGATCGTCGGAGCGGACGACTTCGTTCAGCGAGGCACCCCCGGACTGCCTGGAGCCGGGCGTCGCCTACACGGCCACCTTCGACACCAACCTGGGCCCCATCGTGGCCGAGCTCAACACCGAATCGGCCCCCCTCACGGTCAACAACTTCGTGTTCCTGGCCCGCTACCACTACTACGATGGGTCGCCGTTCCACCGGATCATTCCCGGCTTCGTGATTCAGGGCGGTGACGCCACCGGCGACCCGCTCGGCACCGGCAGCCCCGGCTACACGATCGCCGAGGAACCCCCGGCCGAGGGTGCCTACCAGGTGGGCTCCCTGGCCATGGCCAAGAGCCCCGGCCCCAACGCCACCGGCGCCCAGTTCTTCATCGTGACCGGCCCCAACGGGGTGGCACTCCCACCCGAGTACTCCCTGTTCGGCACGGTGACCGAGGGCATGGATGTGGTCAGCGCCATCGAGGGCACCCCCACCAACGTCGACGACGCCCCCACCGAACCGGTGATAATCAACTCGGTCACGATCGACACCACCGGGGCCGACCAGTCCGGCGGGCAGGGCTGACCCACCGGCCCGGGCGCCCAGTAACGTTCCCGGCGTGGCCCCCACACCGCCGCCACCGTCGTCGTGGTCGTTCCCGCCCCTGGAGGAGCTCCCGGCCGATCATGACATGGTGGCCGTAGGCGCCGACCTCGAGCCCGGGACCCTGCTGGAGGCCTACCGGGCCGGGTTCTTCCCCATGCCCATCGGGCGCCGCAAGCTCGGCTGGTTCCATCCGGTGGAACGGGGGATGGTGCCCCTCGACGGGCTGGTGGTCAGCCGCTCCTTGCGCCGCTCCCGCCGGCGCTACCGACTGACCGTCAACGCGGCCTTCGACCAGGTCATCCGGGCCTGCGCCGACCCGGGGCGCCCCATGGGATGGATCGACCACCGGGTCATCGCCGCCTACACCCGCCTCCACCTCCTCGGCTGGGCCCACAGTGTGGAGGCGTGGGACGACGAGGGCCTGGCCGGCGGCCTGTACGGGGTCTCGGTCGGGGGCCTGTTCGCCGGGGAGTCGATGTTCCACCGCCGGGTCGACGCCTCCAAGGTGGCGCTGCTCCACCTGGTGGACCTGCTCGGACCGGGCAGCGGACGTCTCCTCGACGTCCAGTGGGTGACCCCCCACCTCGCCTCCCTCGGAGCGGTGGGGATCCCCCGGAGCGACTACTGCCGACGATTGACCTACGCCCTCACCCGGGAACCGCCGCCGGAGCTGTCCAGGGCCGCCCCGACCCCGGACGATTACCGGTGAGTCACAACGGATGGGTCACAATGTGGCCGTGAGTCCCCAGCAGAGCAGCTCATCCACCCCGTCCACCGCACGTCCGGCCGATCGCCCCTGGCTGATGCGGACCTACTCCGGACACTCCACGGCGGCGGCCTCCAACGCCCTGTACCGGACCAACCTGGCCAAGGGCCAGACGGGCCTCGCGATCGCCGTCGACCTGCGCACCCAGACCGGCGACGACCCCGACCACCCCCGGGCCGACGGGGCGGTGGGCACGGTG
>JBKECK010000090.1:0-38895 GCA_047974625.1 Acidimicrobiales bacterium | reverse complement strand
GGCCGGGGCGACGTTCACGGGCGACGGAGGGGGCGGGGGTGGCGCGGCCGGGGCGGGGGCAACCCGTTCGGGCGGGGGCGCGGCGGGAGCCGGAGGAGGAGGCGGGGGGGTCGCCGCCTCGGGAGCCGGGGCGGCCGGCGGGGGCGCCGCCGGGGCGGCGCCGTCGCTGACCACGGCCAGGATCGTGCCCACGTCCACCGTGTCGCCCTCGGGAACCCGGATCTCGCTGAGGACCCCGGCCACCGCCGAGGGCACTTCGGTGTCGACCTTGTCGGTCGACACCTCGAACAGGACCTCGTCCTGGGCCACTGGATCGCCAACGTTCTTGAACCAGCGGGTAATGGTGCCTTCGGTGACGGTCTCACCGAGTTGCGGCATCTCAATGTCGGCCACGAAGATCGGCTCCTGTTCTCTGTAAAGCGGGGGCGGTTGCGGTAGGGGGAAGGGATTAGTTGCGGGCGGCTCTGGTTCAGCCGTGGAGGGACCGGCCGGTCAGGGCCAGCACGCTCTCACCGAACAGCTCGCTCATCGTGGGGTGGGGCTGGATCAGGTGGCCCACCTCGGCCGCCGTCGCCTCCCAGTTGACGGCCAGGTAACCGGAACCGAGTTGTTCGGTCACCCACGGGCCCACCATGTGGACACCGAGGATCCTCCCGCCGGTGCCGTCTGGCTGCCGTTCGGCGATGATCTTCACCAGACCGTCGGTGTCCCCCACGATCATGGCCCGGCCGTTGCCGGCGAACCGGTGCTTGGAGACCACCACCTCGTAGCCGGCGTCCCTGGCCGCCTGTTCCGTATGGCCGGCGAAGGCCACCTCGGGGTGGCAGTAGATGCACCAGGGGATCTTGCCGTAGTCAACCGGCTGCGGGTCCTCGCCGAGGATGTCGCGGATGACCACTACCCCTTCGGCGAACCCCACGTGGGCCAGGGCCGGGGTGGCGATCACATCACCCACCGCCCAGACACCGTCGACCACGGTGCGGCAGTTCTCGTCGACCACGACGAAGCCGTGCTCGTCGATCGCCACCCCGGTCCGGTCGAGGCCCATGGTGTCCGAGGCCGGCCGACGACCGACCGACATCACCACCGTGTCCACCGTGACCGTCTGGTCGTCGTCGCCGAAGGTGACCGTCACCGCGTCGTGGTTGGTGACCTGGCTCTTGACCGCGACCCCGGTGAAGATATCGATGCCCCGCTTCTTGAACGAGCGCTCCACCACCCGGGTGGCGTCCTCGTCGCAACCGGGGAGGATCTTGGGCATGTACTCGAGGATCGTGACCTTGGTTCCGAGGTCGCTCATCATGGAGGCGAACTCGCAACCGATGGCACCGCCCCCGATGACGGCGGCCGACCGGGGCAGGTGCGGGATGGACAGGAGCTCGTCGGAGGTGACGATGCGGCGGTCATCGATCGGGAACCCGTCGATGGTGCGGGTCGTGGACCCGGCGGCCAGCACGATGGCGTCGCCGGAGAGGGTGGCCACGGCGCCGTCGGCACCGGTCACGGTGACCGTGTGATGGTCGGATCCGAGGGTGCCGGTCCCGTCATAGATGGTGACCTTGCGGTTCTTTAACAGACCGGTGAGCCCACCGACCAGCTTGTCCACCACGTCCTGCTTCCGGGTCATGGTGGTGGCCCAGTCGAGACCCTTCAGTTCGGCCTGGACCCCGAAGTCACCGGCGTGCTCCACCGAGCGCTTCACCGCGGCGGTCTCCAACAGCTCCTTGGCCGGGATGCAGCCGACGTTGAGGCAGGTTCCCCCCAGGCGGTTCCTCTCGATGATGGCGATGTCCAAGCCCGCCGAGGCCCCGTACAGCGCGGTGGCGTAGCCACCCGGGCCTCCACCGATGATGACGACGTCGAAGTGCTGATCGGTCACGGGAGCGAGCCTACAGCAGACCACCCACCCCCAAGTCCAACGGGGCGGGGCGGTTCGTCGGCACGGCCCGACGTCACGTCGCCAGCTGGATGAGCTGCACCGCGGCCGCCGCCAGAATGGCGATACCGCAGGCCAACGAAAGCAAGAGCAGGGTCCGGGTGCTCACCCCACCAGCCTAGGGGCCGGCCCGACGGAGATGACCCCCGACCGGCCCCGGGTCCCTGTCCCCGAGCCGATGCGGCCCCGGGCCACCGCCCCTCTCCCCCGAGTCGACGGAGGCCCCGCCCGGCGCCCTACTGTCGTGCTGGCTGGACTGTCATGCTGGCTGGACTGTCGTACTGGTGAACCGTGGGGCCGGCCGGGTCGGCGCCACCCCCTGCGGAACCCTCGGGAACGGAGCCTCCATGGACGTCGTCATCACCGGATCGAGCGGGCTGATCGGCACCGCCCTGCGGCGGGCCCTGGTGACCGCCGGCCACCGGCCCCGCCGACTGGTCCGCCGGAGCGCCGAGGCCGCCGACGAGATCTCGTGGGACCCTTCCCGCGGGGTCCTGGACCCGGCCGGGCTCGAGGGTGTGGACGCGATCGTGAACCTGGCCGGCCCCGGGATCAACGACCGGCGGTGGGACGACGCCTACATGGCGACCCTGCGTGACGCCCGGGTGGACGGCACCCGACTGTTGGCCGAGACCATGGCCGGGATGGAGCGGCCCCCGGCCCGGTTCCTGTCCGGCTCCGCTGTCGGCTTCTACGGCGACCGGGCCGACGAGGTCCTCACCGAACGGGCCCACCGGGGCGAGGGGTTCCTGCCCGGTCTGGTGGCCGCCTGGGAGGCCGCCACCACCGCGGCGGTGGAGGCCGGGATCCCGACCGCCACCCTCCGCACCGGCATCGTGCTCACGCCCGAGGGAGGGGCCCTGGCCAAGATGCTGCCCCTGTTCCGGTTCGGCCTCGGCGGCCGGTTCGGCTCCGGGGCCCAGTACATGGCCTGGATCTCCCTGGCCGACGAAGTGGCCGCCATCATCCACCTGCTCACCAGCGACCTGACCGGTCCCGTCAACCTGACCGGACCGGAACCGGTGACCAACACCGCCTTCACCGACACCCTCGGTGAGGTGCTCGGCCGGCCCACCCTGTTGACGGTGCCGGCGTTCGGCCCGAAACTCCTCCTCGGTTCCGAGATGGCCCAGGCCCTGCTGTTCGACTCCCAGCGGGTCGTCCCCGGAGCCCTGCTGGAGGACGGCTTCCGGTTCGCCACCCCCGATGTGACCACCGCCCTGCGCTTCGAGCTCGGCCGGCCCGAATGACCCCAACCCCGGACCGTTGCCGGACCGGCGACCAAGGAGAACCACGTGACCGACGACAATTACCGCGCCACCACCCCTGGGTCCGCCCCGGGGCCCGACCCGTCCAACCCGGCGCCCGCTGACCGGACGGTCTCGGTGAGCCGGGTCGTGGCCGCCCCGGCCGGCGCGATCTTCGACGTCCTGGCCGACCCGACCCTCCACCGCGTCATCGACGGCTCCGGGACGGTCCGCGACGGGCGGGACGGCAACCCCGACCGCCTGTTCCGGGGCGCCCGCTTCAGCATGGGCATGCGGATGGGGGTGCCGTACCGCACCACCAGCGAGGTGACCGAGTTCGAGGAGGGCCGTCTGATCGCCTGGCGCCATTTCGGTCACCACGTCTGGCGTTACGAACTGGAACCCGTCGACGGTGGAACCCGGGTCACCGAGACCTTCGACTGGGGGACCTCGCGGTTTCCTCCGCTTTACGAGTGGCTGAACCTGCCGGACCGGCACCGGACCTCGATGGTCGAGACCCTGGCCCGGCTGGACCGTCACGTCACCGCAGGGGACGCCGCCTGACCGTCCACCTCAGCCGCTGACCACCCCGAGACCGGCCCGTTCGGCCTCGGCGGCCAACCCGTCGTCACCGACGATGACGGCGCCCACGGCGGCGGTCCACAGCCACCGGTTGCGGGCCGCGATCGCGGCCCCCGGGGCGCCCGGATCGCCCTCCAGGACGACCACCCACTTGGCCGCCCCGGCGGCCGCATCGAACCGGGCCCGGTCGGGGGCCGGCCAGCGCCGGGCGGGTTCGGCGAAGGGCAGGACCACCCCCAGGGGGACCCCGAGGCGCAGGGCCTCCTCCGCCCCCTCCAGCTCGGCCCCGAGCCGGAGGCCCGAGACGGCCACGTCGTTGTCGGGATCGAATCCGGCCACCGTCTCCAGGAGGGTTTCGCGCTGCTCGTCGTCGAGCTCGCGCACCCCGGTCATCACCACCGCCTGCTCCACCGGCCACGGCGGCGTCGGGCCGTTTTCCCTGGTCACGGCGGCGTCCCCGGGAAGCGGGGTGGGCTCAGCGGCCTCCCCGCCCGGCCCCCGACCGGTGATGCCACCGTCGCGTCCAGCCTGGAGGGCGGCCACCGCCAGGGAGTCGGCCAACTCGTTCAACCGGTTACCGGCGTGGCCCTTGACCCAGGTGAAGGTGATCTCGTCCCGGCGTTCCAGGTAGGCCTCGACGAGGGGCTCCCACAGGTCACGGTTGGCCACCGGTTTGCGGTTGGAGTTCCGCCACCCGCGGGCCTTCCAGCCCTCGTACCACCGGTCCCGGAAACAGTTGACCACATAGGTCGAGTCCGAGTGCACGGCGAGGGGTCCCTCGATGGTGGCGATGGCCTCAGCCACCGCGGTCAACTCCATGCGTTGGTTGGTGGTCTCGGGTGCGGAGCCGCTGCCGTGGCGACCGTCCGCGGTCACCCACGCCCAACCCCCCGGCCCCGGGTTTCCCGAACAGGCACCATCGGTGAAAACGTCCACGCCGACCAGGGTGCCAGCGTTCAGCCCCGGATCCGGCATCGCCGCAACGGGGGGCACCCGACGGCACAATGACCGTATGAACACCGACGGCTTCCTCAGCCAACTCCCGGACATCGACCCGGAGGAGACCACCGAATGGCTCGAGTCGCTCGACGCCGTCGCGTCGGCGGAAGGCAAGACCCGGGCCCGGTACCTCCTCGGTCGTCTCAACGACCACGCCCGCCAGCTCCAACTGGGCAATGCGGTGTCGGTCGGCACCGACTACGTCAACACGATCCCCACCGAGCAGCAGCCGTTCTTCCCCGGCAACGAGGAGATCGAGCGCCGTATCCGCGCCTACATCAGATGGAACGCGGCCGCCATGGTCGTGCGGGCCAATAAGAAGGCCGACGGGATCGGCGGCCACCTGTCTACCTTCGCCTCCTCCGCCGCCCTCTACGAGGTCGGCTTCAACTGGTTCTTCCGGGGCAAGGAGGACGGCGCCCCGGGTGACGCCGTCTACTTCCAGGGCCACGCCGCCCCCGGGGTCTATGCCCGGGCCTTCATGGAGCGCCGGTTCGACGAGGAGGTCCTCGACGGTTTCCGGTTCGAGGTAGGCGGCAACGGGCTGTCCAGCTACCCCCACCCCCGGCTGATGCCGACGTTCTGGGAGTACCCGACGGTCTCGATGGGTCTCGGTCCGATCAACTCGATCTACCACGCCCGGTTCCTCCAGTACCTCCAGAACCGCAAGATCGACGACACCGCGGACTCCCGGGTCTGGGCCTTCCTGGGCGACGGCGAGACCGACGAACCCGAGACCCTGGGTTCGATCTCGCTGGCCGGCCGCTACGGGCTCGACAACCTCACCTGGGTCATCAACTGCAACCTCCAGCGGCTCGACGGGCCGGTGCGGGGCAACGGCAAGATCATCCAGGAGCTCGAAGCGGTGTTCCGCGGGGCGGGCTGGAACGTGATCAAGGTGGTGTGGGGGTCCCGGTGGGACGAGCTGCTCATGCGTGACAAGGACGGTGTGCTGCTCAACAAGATGAACGACACCGTCGACGGTGAGTTCCAGCGTTACGCCGTCGAGTCCGGGGCCTACATCCGGGAGAAGTTCTTCGGTCCCGACCCCCGACTGCGGCGCCTCGTCGAACACCTGAGTGACGAGGAACTCCGCAGCCTCCCCCGGGGCGGCCACGACTACCAGAAGGTGTACGCCGCCTACAAGGCCGCCACCGAGCATCGGGGCCAGCCGACGGTGATCTTGGCCAAGACGATCAAGGGCTGGACCCTGGGTGAGGGCCTGGAGGCCCGCAACGCCACCCACCAGATCAAGAAGATGACCAAGGCCCAGCTGTTGGAGCTGCGGGACCGGTTGCAACTCCACGCCGAGATCCCGGCCGAGTCCCTCGACGAGGGCCTGCCCCCGTACTACCGGCCGGCCGAGGACTCCGACGAGTACCGCTACATGGCCGAGCGTCGCACCGCCCTCGACGGCCACCTGCCCGAACGTCGGATCACCGTCCGGCGGCCGCTCCCCGAGCCGAGCGAGGCACCGTTCAAGGGGTTCCAGAGCGGATCGGGGGGTCGGGAGGTGTCGACCACGATGGCCTTCACCTCCATGCTGAGGGAGCTGATGCGGGAGGAGGGCTTCGGCCGCCGGGTCGTGCCCATCGTGCCCGACGAGGCCCGGACCTTCGGGATGGACTCGATGTTCCGCGAGTTCGAGATCTACGCCCCGTTCGGTCAGAAGTACGAGCCGGTCGATCACGAACTGCTGCTGTCCTACACCGAGGACTCCGACGGCCAGATCCTGGAGGAGGGCATCACCGAGGCCGGGTCGACGGCCAGCTGGATCGCCGCGGCCACCTCCTACGCCCACCGGGGCGTACCCATGGTGCCGTTCTTCACCTTCTACTCGATGTTCGGCTTCCAGCGGGTGGGTGACCTCATCTGGTCCGCCGCCGACTCCCGGGCCCGGGGGTTCCTGGTGGGCGCCACCGCCGGCCGGACCACCCTGGCCGGCGAGGGCCTCCAGCACGCCGACGGGCAGAGCCCGCTGCTGGCCAGCCACGTCCCCTCCTGCCAGGTGTACGATCCCGCCTTCGCCTACGAGCTAGCCATCATCGTGAGCGATGGCATCCGGCGGATGTACGTCGACAACGAGGACATCTTCTACTACCTGACGGTCTACAACGAGAACTACGAGCAGCCTCCCCAGCCCGACGGGGTCGAGCAGGGGGTCATCAACGGGCTCTACCGGTGGCAGGCCGCCCCCGAGGGCCAGCCCTTGGCGGCCACCATCCTGTTCTCCGGTCCTACCCACGCCGCGGCCCGCTGGGCGGCCCGGGAACTGGCCGACCGGTGGGGAGTGGGCGCAGAGCTGTGGAGCGCCCCGTCCTACAAGCGGCTCCGTGACGAGGCCATCGAGGTGGAGCGGTACAACCGGCTCCACCCCCAAACCGAACCCCACCTCCCCCTGGTGACCAGGCTCCTGTCGGAGAGCTCGGGCCCGGTCGTCGCCGTCAGCGACTATGTGCGCCTGGTTCCCGAGCAGATCGGCCGGTTCATCCCCCGCGACCGTTCCTACACGGTGCTGGGCACCGACGGGTTCGGCCGCTCCGACACCCGCGAGCAGCTCCGGCGGTTCTTCGAGACCAACGGTGAGAACGTCGTGGTGGCCGTGCTGGAGCAGCTGGCCAACGAGGGGGCCGTTCCCCGGTCCAAGGTGGCCGACGCCATCAACGCCTACAACATCAATCCCTCCCCCGTCCCGCCCTGGCGGCAGTGACCGGCCGTTCGTCCCCCTGACCGGCCGGAGACGGCCCGGTCAGGGGGCGGCGGTGGGGACGGGATCGAAGGAGTCCCGCTGCCGGGAGAGCCAGCCGAGGAGTACGGCCATGGCCCGCGGGTCGTGCCGGAGGAGATGACCGCCGCCCTGGATGAACCGCAGCTCGGCCTGGCCGTGGGCGTCGGCCAGGACCCGGGCGTCGAAGTGGGGGACGACGTCGTCCTCCGAGCCGTGCAGCACCAGCAGGCCGCGGGGCGCCAGGTGCTCGGCGGCGTCGATCGCCCGCACGGTCCGCAGCTCGTCCCGCCAGCCCAGCGGGTCGTTGGGGAACGAGGACGACGAGATCACCCCGACCCGTTTGGCGTGGTCCTCCAACCGGCCCGGGTTGGCGGCCCAGTCGGCGAAGTCGGCGGGTGCCCCCAGGACGCCGACCCCGGCGATCTCGGGGTCGTCGGCCGCGGCCACCATGGCCAGGGCACCCCCGGTGCCGAAACCGACCAGCCACACCCGGTCCGGGGCGGCGACGGTCCGCAGGTAAGCGACCGCGCTGCGGATGTCGGCGATCCAGCCCCCGAGGCTGAAGTCACCGGTGGATTCGCCACAGCCCCGGAAGCGGACGGCCAGGGCCGTCCACCCCATCTGCTCGGCCAGCCGGTTGGCCAGTTCGGGCAGGTCGATCCCGATCCGTTCCGCCCACACCTCGCCCGACGGGAAGCCGTGCACCAGGACGACGCCGGGCCGATCGCGCGACGGGTCCGCGGCCGGTCGGGCCAGGTGCCCCTCCAGTTCCACCCCGTTGCCGACGATCCGCACCGAATCCTTGGCCCCCACCGTGGGGTCGGCCACCGGGGGGATGTCGGGCTCGGTGACGGTGGGGGGAGCCTGGCCGTTGGCGGTGGCCCCGACCTGGGGGGAGGTGCCCGCCGGCGGGCTCGGCTGCTGGGGTGACCGCTGGTCGGCCCGCGGCGGCGCTGGAGGCTGATCTCCGTCGGGGGCGGGCGATGCCCCGTTCAGGCCGTTCTGCCCCGTCACCGCCGGCTCAGCGCGGCCGGTAGGGCCGGTAACCCCGGTTGCGGGCTTCGGCCAGGGTGTCGGGAGCGAAGCACAGGTAGGTGCCGGCGTCGAGGAGCTCGGCCATGAGCTGGGGCTCGTCGAGGGCGTCGACGTCGTAGACGATCTGGGTGCGCTTGTCTCCCACCCACCGGAAATGCTCGAACCTGACTGGACGTTCCATCGCTTGTGATCGTACCGCCCCGGACGCGGCTCGGGGAGAGGCACGATGCCTCTCCCCGAGTAACCACCGGCCCGGATCCCGGTGTGGGATCGGACCGTGCTGGAATTCGGATGATCGCGGTCATGCCGGACGGGACCGGTCCGGACGATCAGCCGACGGTGGACTGGTGACGATTTTCGCCAGCGGTCCAGCTGCCCGGTGCTAGCGGCCAGCCACCTCCAAGGTCCCAATTCGTATACCGTTCAGTTGGACCACCTCCTTCCTCTTGGTGAGGACGAGTGTGCCACAACCGGCCGCCGGACGCCGAACTTTTCCGCCGGTCACGACGAACCGGGATCGAGGGACTCCGGGGGTCGGGGTGCGTCCAGCATGGGGTAGGCGGCGAGGTCGCCCTCGACCAGGTCGGGGTCCTCGATGTGGATCGCCCCCACCACCTGCAGGTAGGCGGAGTGGGCGTCGATCACGGCCAAGAGGTGTTCAGGTGAGACGTCGAGGCCGACGATGTCGGCCCGCTCGATCATGTACTCGAGGGCGTCGTGGTCAGCGAAGACGATGGGCCCGTCGTCACTGCCCTCCGGGGCCCAGTGGTAGGCCTGGATCCACTCCAGGTGGAGCCGCAGGACCCGCCGCAGTTCGTCGTAGCTCAGGACCGACGTGACCGACACCGGCAGGGCCTCGGCGCAGAACTCGATGGCCTCCTCGGCGTCGATGACGATCTGGTCGGGCATCGCCGCCGTCCGGTCGACCGCCCAGCCCACGGAGACCAGGGCGATCGCCACCACCGCCACGGCGGTAAGCACCAGCAGGACCCAGATCACCGTTTCACGGTACCGGACCCGGTCCGGTCCGGGCGGCACGCGGTGGTCCGAAGGGCACGCGGTGTTCCGGGCCACGCCGATTACCGTACCCCGGGCGGGGAATCCCGTTCCCGCCAGCAGCGATCGGAGCCAGATGTGAGCGAGTACGTAGCAGCCATCGTCTTCCCGGAAAACAGCGTCACCTACCAGGCCTACTCGACGATCAAGAACACCGCCGGTTCACTCGGCATCGCCTCCGCCGCCATCGTGGAGCGCGACGCCAACGGGCGGGCCTCGGTGACCGAGGGGGACGACGCCTCGGCCGGGATGGCCACGGCCGGCGGATCGCTGATCGGCATGCTCGTCGGCGTCCTCGGCGGACCGATCGGGGTCCTGCTGGGGTGGACCACCGGTGCCGCCATTGGGGCCCTGGTCGACGCCGACAAGCTCGACAAGGGGGACGACGTGGTCTCGGAGTTCGCCCGGCTGGTCCCCCCGGGCCGCAACGCCATCGTGGCCCAGACCAACGAGAGCGACAGCACCGCCTTGGACGCCACGGTGGCCGAGCTCGGCGGGACCATCACCCGACAGCCCCTGGCCGTGGTCATGTCCGACCTGGAGGCCCAGCAACGGGCGGCCGAGGACGCGGCCAAGGCCGCCCGCGAGGCCATGAAGGAGCAGCGCAAGGAGGAGCGCCACGAGAAGTGGGAGGAGCGGGTGGACCACCTGAAGAGCCGGTTCCACCACGGCTCGGCGGCGCCCGATAACGCGTAACCCGGGACGCGGCGGGGCCGGCGTCTCCGACGCCCGCCCCCTTCTGATCTCGGGATGTGGAGCGCTCCCGATCGGGAGCGCCCGGGGCTACAGCCCGATGCGCTGGGCCAGCATCTCGCGGTGGTAGGCGGGATCACCGAACATCAGCTCTGAGCTCTTGGCCCGCTTGAAGTACAGGTGGGCGGGGTGCTCCCAGGTGAAGCCGATACCGCCGTGGATCTGGATGTTCTCGGCGGCGGAGTGGAAGTAGGCCTCGGAGCAGTAGGCCTTGGACAGGCAGGCCACCGACGGAAGCTCGTCGTTCATCTCGGCCGCGCACCACATGGCGTAGTAGGCCGCCGACTTGGCCGATTCGACCTCCAGCAGCATGTCGGCACACTTGTGTTTGATGGCCTGGAACGAGCCGATGGGCCGGCCGAACTGGACCCGGTCCTTGGCGTACTGGACCGCCATCTCGAGCACGAACTGGGCGCCACCGACCTGCTCGGCGGCCAGGGCCACCGCGGCGAGATCGAGCACGGAGCTCATGGCGTCCCAGCCGGCGCCTTCGGTGCCGAGCAGGGTGGCCGGGGTGTTGTCGAAGGTGAGCTTGGCCTGCTTGCGGGTCTGGTCCATCGTGTTGAGGGACTCGCGGGTGAGGCCCGAGGCGTCACCGTCCACCGTGAACAAGCTGACTCCCCCGGCGGTGCGAGCGGCCACCACGATCACGTTGGCCACGTGGCCGTCGATCACGAAGGACTTGACGCCACTCAGGGTGTACCCGTCACCGCTCTTGGCGGCCTCCATGGTGATGCCGGATTCGTCCCACTTGCCGTTCTCCTCGGTGAAGGCCAGGGCGGCGAGGGTCTCACCCGAGGCGATGCCGGGAAGGATGGACGAGGCGGCCTCGGTGTCACCGGACTGGAGGATGGCCTGGGCGGCCAGCTGACCGGAGAAGTAGGGGGCGCACAGCAGGGCCCGCCCCATCTCCTCCATGACCACGCCGAGCTCGACGAAGGTGAACCCCTGGCCGCCGTACTCCTCGGGGATGACCAGGCTCTGGAGACCGAGCTGATCGGCCATCTGCTTCCAGACCTTGTCGTCGTACCCCTGCTCGGTGTCCATCTGCTCGCGGACGGCGGCCTCGGCCGACTTGTCCTCGAGGAAGGAACGGACGAACTGGCGGAGCTGCTCTTGTTCGTCGGTGAAGGCGAAGTTCATGGGGTGTGCCACCTCTCGGGGTCTGTTTCCTCAGTGTTTCCGAGCACCGTACGGGATCTTCACCCCCAAACCCAACTCGGCCTGTGTACCCTCGCGTACACAGGCCGAGGAACGGATCCAGCCGAACCGGCCGACCCCGACCCCCGACCCCCGACCCCCCAGGAGGGAACATGACCGAACGATCGGACACCCCGTCCACCACCCTCGGCATCCGCCAGCTCCGAGCCGACGTGGCCGCCGTGGTGAGACGGGCCGCGGCCGGCGAGCGGGTGGTGATCACCGTCGGTGGTGCCCCGATGGCCCAGCTCGGTCCGATCGAGCCGGGAGCCGGCGATCTGACCCTATGGGACCTGGCCACCACCGGCCTGGTCGAACCACCCCGCCGAACCGACCGGCCCCCCGACCCGAACCCGGTGCCCGTGCCCGCCGACCTCAACGCCAACCGGCTGCTCGACGCCACCCGGGGCCGATGAGCCGGGGGATCCTCGCCCTCGACACCTCGGCCCTGGTCCGCCGCTACGTGGCCGACCGGGACCGGCCCCTGGTCATCTCCGCCATGGCCGGGGCCGACCAGTGGGTGGCCTCGGCCGCGGCGCGGGCCGAGGTGATGCTGGCCCTCCACGCGGCGGCCACCGATCCCGAGAGCCAGCGGCAGGCGTGGACGGCGGTGCGCGACGACTGGGAGTCGTTGTGGGAGGTGCCCGTGGACGCCCGCTGCCTGGCCGCGGCCACCGACATCGGGGCCCGGTACGGGATCGGCCTGCTCCCCTCCATCCACCTGGCCGCCGCCCAGCGGCTGCCGGGCCGCATCCGGTTCCTCACCTTCGACCGGCGCCAGATCCCGGCCGCGGCGGCGCTCGGCTTCGAGCTGATCAGCCCGGACGGCTGAGGCCAGGACTACTCGATCGGGGTGCCGCCGGTGTGTTCGTGGTGCTCACGGTTCAGCATGGCCCACACGTCATCGGACCCGGCGGCCAGATGGGGGTGGGTGTGCAGGGCGTCGATGACCTGCTTGAGGCTGGTCTGGAGCCGAGCCGCCTTGGGCAACGCCTCCGGATGGATGTCGCCACCGGCCTCGTGTTGGCGGTTGAGCATGTCGACGACGTCGTCGGCGTCGGCAGCCAGGTGATCGAGATGGGTGGCCAGGGAGATCGGTTCCGGTTGGGAGTCGGCGTCGGACATGTTCGAGAGCTCCTGTGCTGGCCAACAGATGGTGGTGGGACCGTATCGGGCGGACGCGGACGACCGCCCGACCAGGTCGCGACCGATGCTAGCCACCGGGCGCGATCGGCACCGACCCGCCGTCGGCCCCGTCCTCCCGGTACTGTCGGCTCGGTGTCGGCCGGGCTTCGAATCATCGTGGTGGGTGGCGGTATCGCCGGGGTCAGCGCCGCCCACTGGTTGGCCAACCATCCGGTCCGCCCCACGGTGACCGTGATCGAGGCCGAGTCACGTCTCGCCGCCCACACCACCGGCCGATCGGCCGCCCAGTTCATCGCCAACTACGGCGCCGGGCCCAACCGGCCGTTGTCGGCGGCCAGCCGACCCTTCCTGGATGCCCCGCCCGAGGGCCTGGCCGACCACCCCCTCCTCACCCGGCGGGGCATGCTCTCGGTGGCCGGCCCCGGCGACGAAGCCGCGCTCGACACCACCCTGACCGAAGGCCGGGGAGGACTGGTGAGGCTGACGCCCCGGGAGGCCACCAACCGGTTCCCTCCCCTGCGGATCGAGCGGGTGATCGGGGCCGCCCACGACCCGGAATCGTCCGACATCGATGTGGCCGGCCTGCACCAGGCCTTCGTCCGGGGAGCGACCCGGGTGGGGGCCCTGATCGTCCTCGACCAGCGGGTCACCGCCATCGACCCCGCCGCCGGGGGCCGCGGTTGGCGGCTCACCGCGTCGGGCCCCGGCCACGAGCCGACGGAGCACCACGCCGACCTGGTGGTGAACGCCGCCGGTGCCTGGGGTGATGTGGTCGCCGCCGCGGCCGGGGTGCACCCCCTCGGGCTGACCCCCCTACGGCGAACGGCGTTCATGGTGGCCAACCGGGCGCCCGACGGCCGGGACTGGCCCCTGGTGGCCGACATCCACCACCGCTGGTACCTGAAGCCCGACGGTGCCCAGCTGTTGTGCTCCCCCGCCGACGAGACCCCGTCGGAGCCGTGCGACGCCCGACCGGAGGAGATCGACGTGGCCCGGGCCATGGACGCCATCAACGCCGCCACCACCCTCGGCCTGCGCACCGTCCGGTCGGCCTGGGCCGGCCTGCGGACCTTCACCCCCGACGGCGCGATGGCCATCGGCCCCGACCCCGATCTCCCGGACTTCTTCTGGTGCGTCGGCCAGGGCGGCGTCGGCATCCAGACCGCACCGGCGGCCGGGGCCCTGCTGGCCAGACTGGCCCTCGGGGCCGACGACGGGTCCGGCGGCCATCCGTCCGACCCGGATCTGGGTGCCGTCGACGTCGCCGCCCTGTCCCCCGCCCGCCTGCGGCCCTGACCCGGCGGGTTCCGTTCCGACACCCGTCCCCCACTAGGGTCGGCGGCAACCCGACGCTCGAGGGGGGCAGAGGCGCATGCGGTACCGGCTACGGGGAGTGCTCCTCCCCGGCGGTGAGCCAACCGAGATCTTCGTGCGGGACGGGGTCGTCGGTCCCGAATCCGATCCGGGGGCCGAGACCATCGTCGACGGCGGGTGGATCATGCCCGGCCTGGTCGACGCCCACTGCCATGTGGGCCTGGGCCCGGATGGCGCCGTCGACCTGGAGCAGGCCGCCGACCAGGCCACCGCCGACCGGGACGCCGGGGTGGGGTTGATCCGGGACTGCGGCTCCCCGCTGGACACCCGGGCCCTCCAGCACCGCCACGACCTGCCCGAACTGATCCGGGCCGGACGCCACATCGCCCGACCCAAGCGGTACATCCGCGACGTGTCGGTCGACGTGGAGGACCCGTCCCGCCTGCCGACCGAGGTGCGCCGGCAGGCGGCCGGCGCTGACGGGTGGGTCAAACTGGTCGGCGACTGGATCGACCGTGACGTCGGCGACCTCGCTCCCCTGTGGGACGACGGGACGGCGGCCGCCGCCATCGCCGCCGCCCACGACGCCGGGGCCCGGGTCACCGCCCACGTGTTCGGCACCACCGCCCTGCCGGGCCTCATCGAGGCCGGGATCGACTGCATCGAGCACGGGACCGGCCTCACCCCCGACCTGGTGTCGGCCATGGCCGAGGGCGGCACGGCACTCGTGCCGACACTGATCAACGTGGAGACCTTTCCTGGGATCGCGGCGTCGGCCACCAGGTACCCGGCCTACGCCGAACACATGCGCCGGCTCCACCGCGGCGCGGCGGCCACCGTCCGCGACGCCCATGAGGCCGGGGTGGCCGTGTACGCCGGCACCGACGCCGGCGGCGGCATCTTCCACGGGCGCATCGCCGACGAGATCATCGCCCTGGCCGCCGCCGGCCTGCCCAACGAGGCGGCGTTGGCCGCCGGCAGCTGGGCGGCCCGGTCGTGGCTCGGACGTCCCGGGCTCGACCCAGGGGCGCCGGCCACCCTGGTGGTGTACCCGGCCGACCCCCGTGCCGACCTGGCCGTTCTCCACCACCCCCCCCTGGTAATGCTGGCCGGCCGGCCGTTCCGACCCTGACCGGACACCCCGCACGCCCCGGGCCGGACACCCGGTGGGGCCGCCCGGCCGCCCCCACCGGCCGGGGGCGGAACCGACCCGCGATCGGTCGAGGAGCGATCAGTCGAGGAGCAGCAGGACCGCCCCCACCAGCAACGAGGCCAGGACCATCCGGTCGAAGTTGCGCTGGCTGAGCCGGTGGACGGCCCACCGTCCGGCCACGACGGAGGGTGGGATCAGCAGGGCGGCGGGCGCGGTGCGGACCAGCAGGCCGGGATCGAACAGGCCGGCCGCGAGGTAACCCGGCACCTTCAACCAGTTGATCACCGCGAAGAACAACGCCGAAGTGGCGACGTACACGGTCGACGGGGTCCGGATGGCCAGCAGGTATATGGCGATGGGCGGGCCGCCGACATGGGCCACGGTGGACGCCACCCCGGAGGCGGCCCCGGCGATCGCCCCCGGGACGGGCCCGGACCGGAGGCGGAGCTGGGCCAGCCACGCCTCGGCCAGGCGGAGGGCGACGAAGGTCAGGGTCACCCCGGCAATGATGAGCTGCAGGCTTCGTTCGCTCATCCCGGCCAAGCTGAAGCTGGCCACCGCCACCCCCACGAAACCCCCGGGCAGGAGCTGGGTCAGCAGGGTACGGTCCCACCGGCCCCAGTGGGCGACCACGGCGAACACGTCACCCACGATCAGCAGGGGCAGGAGAACCCCGATCGCCACCCTGGCCGGCAGGGCCAGGGACACGAGGATGGTCAGGACGGGACCGCCCACGGACAGGCCGCCCTTGGACACCCCGATCAGGACCGCGGCGAGGCCGACTACGACGGCCACCTGGGGCGTCACCGACGGGCCCGCGCCCGGGGCGGGAACGGGCCCTTCACCGGGCGGGGACGGTCACTCGGGGCCGGGGGCCGGCGGGGTCACGCCCGGTACTCCACCCCGGGCAGGACGCACAGCATCTCGTACAGCAGGTTGGCGGCCAGCAGGCTGGTGCCCCCGGTGGGATCGTAGATGGGGGCCACCTCCACCAGGTCGCAGCCGACGAGCCCGAGGCCGCTACAGCCGCGGATGATCTCGATCACCTGGGGCACCGTCAGGCCCCCGATCTCCGGGGTTCCCGTGCCGGGGGCGAAGGCGGGATCGATGCCGTCGATGTCGAAGCTGAGGTACACGGGGCCGGATCCGACCCGGGAGACCACCTCGGTCATCAACGGTTCCAGGGACCGGTGCCAGCACTCCTCCACCTGCACCACCCGGAACCCCTGACGACGGGACCAGTCGAAGTCGTCGGCCGCGTAGCCGGTGCCCCGCACCCCGATCTGGGTCACCCGACCCGGATCGAGCAGGCCCTCCTCCACCGCCCGCCGGAACGGGGTGCCGTGGGCGATCTTCTCCCCGAACATCGTGTCGTTGATGTCGGTGTGGGCGTCGACGTGGATGAGGCCCACCGGGCCATGGGCCGCGGCCACCGCCCGCAGGATGGGTAGCACGATGGTGTGATCGCCCCCCATGGTCACCGGCACCACCCCGTCGGCGAGCAGACGCCGGTAGTGGTCGGTGATCCGGGCGACGCTGTCGGCCAGGTTGTAGGGGTTGGTAGCCACATCGCCGGTGTCGTCGATCCGGAGGGAGTCGAACGGGGCGGCCCGGGTGGCCATGTTGTAGGGCCGCAGCAGCACCGACTCGGCCCGGATGGCCCGGGGTCCGAACCGGGCGCCGGGCCGGTTGGAGGTGCCGATGTCGAGCGGCACCCCCACCACGGCCACGTCGAGGTCGGCGGGCGCGGTCGTCCCCGGCAACCGCATGAAGGTGGCCGGGCCCCCGAACCGGGGCATCTCGTTCCCCCCGAGCGGTTGGGGATGCCCGGCGGGGGCCGGGTCGGAACCGGAGCTCATCCCCCGATCGTATTGCACCTCCCGGGTCCAGTTCGTGTCCGCCGGTTCCATGAGCCACGATGGTGCCGCCGACGACGGCAGCCGGACCCACCGTGACCGGACCAATCTGGGGAGGATCCATGGACATCGACATCATGACCGGAGCCGGCCGCTGGGTCGACGTGGCCGACCGGGCCAGGGCGGTGGAGGCCGCCGGCTTCTCGGGGATGCTGTTCACCGAGACGAGCGCCACCCCGTGGATGTCCATCGCCGCCGCGGCTATGGCCGCCCCCACCCTGACCTTCACCACCGGCATTGCGGTGGCGTTCCCCCGCTCCCCGATGATCTCGGCCGCCATCGCCTGGGAGCTAGCCGAGAACACCGAGGGCCGTTTCCGCCTCGGTCTCGGAAGCCAGGTCCGGGCCCACATCGAGCGACGGTACGGGGCCGAGTTCGATCCCCCCGGCCCCCGGATGAAGGACTACGTCTCGGCGGTCAAGGCGTGCCTGCGGGCCTTCTCCGGCTCCGAGCGGCTCAACCACGACGGCCCCTACTACCAGCTGAGCCTGCTGCCCGACGCCTGGTCGCCCCGCCGTCACGACTACACGGACGTGAAGGTCGACATCTCCGCCGTCGGGCCCTACATGACCAGGGCCGCCGGTGAGGTGGCGGACGGGATCCACGTCCACCCGTTCCACTCGGTCGCCTACCTCGACGAAGTGCTGGCCCCCGCCGTGGCCGAGGGCGCGGCCCGGGTGGGCCGTGACCCCTCCGAGGTCGACCTCATCGTGCCGGTGTTCACGATCGTCGGGGACTCCGAGGAGGAGCGCGCTCCGATGCGTGACGTGGCCCGGGCCCAGATCGCCTTCTACGGCTCGACCCGGAACTACGCCTTCCAGTTCGACATGCTCGGATTCGAGGGCACCTCGGCCAAGCTCAACGAGCGGCTCAAGGCCGGGGATCTGCCCGGCATGGCTGAACTGATCACCGACGACATGTTGGAGCACTACGCCGTCACCGCCAGCTGGTCCGAGCTCGGCCCCAAACTGGTGGACCGCTACGGCAAACGGGCGGCCCGGGTCGTCATGTACCAGGCCGAAGCATCGATCAAGGCGGACCCGGACAACCTGGCCAAATGGGCGAGTGTGGCCGAGGCGGTCCGCTCGACAGCCTGACTCCGGCTCTTCGGCCGAGGGCCCCATCGGTACCATACCCCCCGTCTTGGGGACAAAACGCCTAAAGGGAAATCGAGCCGCCGCCGATGCCGACTCCGTGCCCACTCGCATGTTGCGCGACGAACTCGGCTGGGCCCCCGGCCCGACGCGGGGGGTGGTCGACGCCGGTACCAGGCCGGCCGACGTCAACTGGCGGGGGCTGATCGAAGAGGTGATCTCCGGGGCCCGGCCCCACAGCATCGTGGCCCAACCGATCGTGGATCTCCAGCGGCGGAAGGTGGCCGGTTACGAGGCCCTGTCACGCTTCACCCCCCCGTACCCGGGCTGCGGCACCGAGCACTGGTTCGACGCCGCCCACCAGGTCGGGCTGGCCGGACCGTTGGAAGCGTTGACGCTCAGTGCCGCCCTGGACCTCCGCGACCAGCTACCCCGAAACTGCTTCCTGAGCATCAACCTCGACCCCGAGTCGATGCTCACCGCCGAGGTCCGGGCCACCCTGGCCCACGCCGGATCCCTGCTCGGGGTGTACTTCGAGATGACCGAACACCAGCGCCTCGACCACTTCCGTCTGGCCGGGACCCTGGCCTGGCTCCGGTCCCGGGGAGCCCAGATCGCGGTGGACGATGCCGGGGCCGGCCATTCGGGGCTGCGCCAGATCCTGGAGATCCGGCCCGAGCTGCTCAAGCTCGACCGGTCGCTGGTGGACGGGGTGGACGGCAACGACTCCAAGGTGGCCCTGATCGAGACGATGGTCCTGCTCGCCGGTCGTATCGACGCCTCCCTGCTCGCCGAGGGGGTCCAAACGGTGGCCGAGGCCCGGCGTCTCACCGAGCTCGGGGTCGGCCTGGCCCAGGGCTACGTGTTCGCCCAGCCGGGCCCGCCGTGGCCCGAGATCAGGGCCGACGTGGTCGGAAACCTGTCACCCGCCGGGGTCGCCCGCGAGCCCACCCTCGAACCCCTGCTCGACCGTGAGACACCCCTGAACTTCGCCACCCGGGCGGCGACGCGGGCAGCCCACGCCCACGAGGAGGGCAGCGCGGTGATCGACGACGACCAGCGGCCCCTGGGGATGGCGAGCCCGGCGTCCGGCGGGCAGGTCATGCCTGCCCTGGTGGTCAACGTGGGCATCCACCCCGCCGAGCTGGCCGCCCAGCTGGCCACGACCACGACCCCAGCCGAACAGCCGTCCATCGCGGTGGACAACGCCGGCCTTTATCTCGGCCTCGTCCGCCTACCCCGCCTGCTCGACTCGCTCAGCCATCTGAGCCGCCGGACCGGTCACCTCCGGTCGTAGGCCAGGCGCCCGTTCACGAAGGTCAACACCACCCGGCCGTCGGGGTCGAGGCCCACCAGGTCAGCCCGCAGACCCACCCCGATCCGGCCCCGGTCGGTGAGCCCCAGGGCCCGGGCCGGGGTCTCGGTGACCGTGCGCACCGCCTCGATCAGGGAGCAGTCGGTGAACCGCATGAGGTTCGTGAGCGCCCGGTCGAGGCTGGTGAGGGATCCGGCCAGGGTCCCGTCCTCGAGCCGGTGCGCCGAGGCGGGATCGGAGCCGATCGTGCCCATCTGGGCCACCGCGTCGCTGACCAGCACGATGCGGTCGGAGGCCAGACGCCAGGCCAGCTCGATCATCTCGGGGGCCACGTGGACACCGTCGGTGATGAGGCCGAGGTAGGCGGAGTCCTCCAGGAGCAGGGCACCGGCGAGTCCCACCGACCGGTGGTCGAGGCCGGACATGGCGTTGAAGAGGTGGGTGCCGACGGTGGCGCCGGCGTCGAAGGCGGCCCGGGCCGTCTCCACGTCGGCCTCACTGTGGCCGCAGGCCACCACCACGCCCCGCCGGGCCAGTTCGGTGATCACGGGTAGAGCGTCGGCCAGCTCCGGAGCGAGGGTGACCATCCGGACCCCACCGTCGCGATGGTAGTCGGCGGGCGCCAGTGGGGGCAGGGGCTGGAGTAGGGCTCGGTCGTGGGCCCCGTGCCGGCTCGGCGCCAACCAGGGCCCTTCGAGATGCCAACCGAGCGGGTCGGCGCCCAGGTAGGTGGACCGGTCGGACGGGCCGTGGGACCAGACGGCGAGGGCCTCACGGCGCCGACGGTGACCGTTGGTGGTCAGGGTGGGCAGGAAGGTGGTCACCCCGGTCTCAACCAGACGCCGGGCCAGGACCCAGAGGGAGGCCGGCTCCCGCTGCAGGTCATGACCCCAACCCCCATTGATCTGGAGGTCGATGAAGCCGGGCACGATCTTGAGGCCGGTGGCGTCGACGATCTGTCCGCCCGGACCGACACGGTCCGCGATGCGACCGTCGACGATGCCCAGGTCGTACTCCTGCCACCCGTAGGGTGACAGGACGTCCCCGCCACACACCAGGTAGCCCGGTGTCGCCGCCGTCTGCGCCGTGGCCAACGGAGTCAGACCGGGGTCACACCGTTGTGGCGTTCGGTGAACGCCCGCGACTTGCCTTGGGCCAGACCGATCCGCCGGATGAGATCCTCCCGAAGATCGGACGGTTCCACCACCGCCTCGAAGACCAGGTCCGACGCCAACCGCAACAAGTCGACGTCTTGTTCGTATTCGGCCCGCCGTTCCTTCACGAAGTTCTCCCGCTCCACCGGATCGTCGATGGCGTGGATCCGATTGTAGAACACTGCGTTCACCGCGGGTTCCGGCCCCATGATCGCGATCTGGGCGGTGGGCAGGGCGACGGTGGCGTCGGGGTCGAAGGCGGGGCCGCACATGGCGTACAGACCGGCGCCGTAGCACTTGCGGAGCACGACGCAGATCTTGGGGACGGTGGCCTCCGAGACGGCCGAGATCATCTTGGCCCCGTGACGGATGATGCCCTCCCGCTCCACCTGGGTGCCGATCATGAAACCGGGCACGTCGGCCAGGAACACCAGGGGCACGTTGAAGGCGTTGCACATGGTGATGAACCGGGTGGCCTTGTCGGCGGTGTCGGTGAACAGGACCCCGCCCTTCACAGCCGGGTTGTTGGCCACGATTCCGACCGGGTGACCCTCCAGGCGCCCCAGGCCCACGACCATCTCGGCCGCGAACAGGGGCTTGATCTCGAAGAACGATCCGGCGTCGACGATCCCGTCGATCACGCGGTGGACGTCGTAACCGGCCTTGTCGTCGGCGGGTACCACCCCGTCGGCCAGTGGGGGATCCGGTGGCTCCCAGCCGTCCTCCCACGGTGGGGGCTGCCGGAAGTTGGTGGGCAGGTAGGACAGGTGGAGGCGGGCCAGCTCGATCACCGAGGCGTCGTCGGCAGCCAGGTTGTCGCCCACCCCGGAAACGGTGGCGTGCATGCGGGCGCCGCCCATCTCCTCCAGGGTCACGTGTTCGCCGATTACCTCCTCGGCCATCCGGGGCGAACCCAGGTACATGGAGGCGTTGCCCTCGACCATGAACACCACGTCGCAGAAGGCGGGGATGTACGCCCCACCGGCCGCCGACGGGCCGAACAGGCAGCACACCTGGGGGACACGGCCGGACAACCGGACCTGGTTGTAGAAGATCCGGCCGGCGCCCCGGCGCCCGGGGAACAGCTCCACCTGGTCGGTGATGCGGCCACCGGCGGAATCGACCAGCCAGACGATCGGCAGCTCCTCCCGCAGAGCCAGCTCGGTGAGCCGAACGATCTTCTCCACCGTCCGGGCCCCCCACGAGCCCGCCTTCACCGTGGGGTCGTTGGCCATGACGGCCACCGGCCGGCCGTCGACCAGGCCGCGCCCGGTGACCACACCGTCGGCGGGCAGGTCATCGCCCGGGGCGAGGGCGTTGGCCAGCAGACCGTCCTCCACGAAGGTCCCGTCGTCGACCAGGAGGGCGATGCGGTCACGCACGAACAGCTTCTGCTGGGAGGCGAGCTTCTCACCGTGCGTTTCCAGGTTGCCGGTCGCGGCGCGGGCCATCGCGGCCCGAAGGGCGTCAGCGCTCATGCCGTCTCGATACCCGCCTCATCGCCCAGCCCCAACCGTTCGATGGCGTCATCGCGCAGTTTGAACTTCTGGATCTTGCCGGTGACCGTCATCGGGAACTCGGTGGTGACCTCCACGTAGCGGGGGATCTTGTAGTGGGCGATCTTGCCGGCGGCGAACTCCCGGACCTCCTCGGCGGTCAACGGGCCGCCGTCCGAGGTGGTCACCCAGGCCATGACCTCCTCGCCGTAGCGGGCGTCGGGAACCCCGATGACCTGCACGTCCTGGATCCGGGGGTGGAGGTAGAGGAACTCCTCGACCTCGCGGGGGTAGACGTTCTCGCCACCCCTGATGATCATGTCCTTGATCCGACCGACGATGTTGACGTATCCCTCCGCGTCCATCTCGGCCAGGTCGCCGGTGTGCATCCATCCGTCACCGTCCACCGCGTCCGCGGTGCGTTCCGGGTCGTTCCAGTAGCCGATCATCACCGAGTAGCCGCGGGTGCAGAACTCGCCCGGCCGACCCCGTTCGACGGTGACCCCGTTCTCCGGGTCGACGACCTTGATCTCGACGTGGGGGTGGACCCGGCCCACACTGCCCACCCGCTTGTCGACGGGGTCGTCGGTGGCGGTCTGGGTGGAGACTGGTGACGTCTCCGTCATCCCGTAGCAGATGGTGACCTCGCTCATGTGCATCCGTTCCGTGCACTGTTTCATAACCTCCACCGGGCATGGGGAACCGGCCATGATCCCGGTGCGGAGCGAGGTGAGGTCATAGTCGTCGAAGTCGGCGAGGGACAGGACGCCGATGAACATCGTCGGCACCCCGTACAGGCTGGTGCAGCGTTCCTCGGCCACCGTGGAGATGGTGGCCACGGGGTCGAAGGCGTCGGCGGGGACGACGATGGTGGCCCCGTGGGTGACGCACCCGAGCACCCCCATCACCATCCCGAAACAGTGGTAGAACGGCACGGGTACGCACACCCGGTCGGTCTCGGTGTACCGGCATCCCTCGGCCACGAAGTAGGCGTTGTTGACGATGTTGCGGTGACTGAGCGTGGCCCCCTTGGGGTAGCCGGTGGTTCCCGACGTGTACTGGATGTTGATCGGATCATTGCGGTCGAGGGTGGCCGAGATCTCGTCCAGGCGCCCGTCGGGCGGCTGATCCCCCGGAGCGGCCAGATCGTCCCAGGCCTCGGTGCCGAGGTACACCACCAGCTCGAGGTCTGGCAGGTCGTGCCGGACCTCGGCCACCATGGCCTCGTAGTCGCTGGTCTTGAAGGTGCGGGCCGCCACTAGGGCCCGACATCCCGACTGGTTGAGGGCGTAGGCCACCTCGTGGGTCCGGTACGCCGGGTTGATGTTGACCAGGATCACACCTATCCGGGCGGTGGCGAACTGGACGAGCACCCATTCGGCGCAGTTCGGCGCCCAGATGCCAAGCCGGTCGCCGGTCTTCAGGCCGGCGGCGAGCAGACCCCGAGCCAGGGCGTCCACCCGGTCGGCAAGCTCCCGGTAGGTCCAGCGGATCCCCTGGTGCCGCACCACCAGGGCCTCGCGGTCGGGGTGGGCGGCCACGGTGGCGGCCAGGTTGGCGCCGATGGTCTGTTCGATCAACGGCGTCGCCGTGGTACCGGCCGCCGTGCTCAGCTCGGGCATGACGCCCCCTTCATACGTTCAGTGTTTCGGCTCCGCGGCCGGGTCCCGAACCGATGACCGCGGTCACCGGCCCTGGTGGCCTGGTGAGTCAGACGTCACTGTAATCGACCGGTCAGGCCCGTATCCCAGACGGGACCGGGGCCCAGGCGGCCCGGTTGGTCCAGACGGGTCCGGCGTCAGCGGCCGGCCCGGCGGGCCACCGCGTCGTCCTGGGCCTGCTGCAGCCGCTCGGCCAACAGACGGGTGTGGGCGCTGATCGCCCGGCGGGGCACCCGTCCGTCGGCAACCGGGGCCGGGATGGGTTCGCCCACCACCACGACAACCTTCGAGCGCCGCGGTAGCCGGGCCCCCTCGGGCAGCACCTCCTCGGTGCCGGCGATGCCGATGGGGACGATCGGGGCTCCGGTCCGGGCCGCCAACCAGGCGGCCCCGTCGTACAGCTCCCCCACCCGCTCGCCCGAACCCCGGCCCCCTTCGGGGAACACGATCATCGTCTCCCCGGCATCGAGGAGCTCCCGGGCTGCGCCCATGGCGTCGCGATCGGCGTGGCCCCGACGGACCGGGATAGCCCCGAGGGCGGCGCACACCCAGCCCACCACCGGGGTGGTGAACAGGGACTCCTTGCCCAGGGCCCGGATCCGCCGGTGGCTGAAGGTGGCGATCAGGGGGCTGTCCAGGTGGGACCGGTGCACCGGGGCGAGGATGGTGGCTCCCGGCCGATCGAGGATCTCCGGGTTGACCGCCTCCGCTGACAGGACGGGATTGACAACCCACCGCAGCAGGCCGCGGGCCAGCCGGTAGAAGCGCAACGACGACGGGCGGGACCCGGTGGCCATGGCTTTGGCTCGCAGCTCGGCAGACACGCCGACAAGGTAGCCGGTCGCCCCGGGTCGGACGGGGAATCCGCCCGGGGAGCGGACGAAGCGGCCATGGCACTACCGTCGGCGGCGTGGCTCCATCCTTCACCGTTACGCCCACCGACCAGGCCTTCGGGGCCGTGGTCACCGACATCGACCTGACCGGACCCCTCGATCCCGACCTGGTGGCCGGATTGCGGGCCGCCTGGCTGGACCACCACGTCCTGGTGTTCCCCGACCAGACCATCGACGACGACGACCTCGAACGGTTCACCCTGGCCTTCGGCGGCTTCGGTGACGACCCCTTCATCGCCCCCATTGAGGGCCGCGAGCACGTCATCGCCGTGAAGCGCACGGCAACGGAGACGGCTCCCCTCTTCGCCGAGAACTGGCATTCCGATTGGAGCTTCCAGGCCCGCCCCCCGGCCGGCACCTGCCTACGGGGCATCACCATCCCCCCGGTGGGGGGTGACACCCTCTACGCCGACCAGCACGCCGCCCTCGACGCCATGGACCCCGGGCTTCGCTCCCGCATCGAGGGCCTCGTGGCGGTCCATTCGGCCCGGGGCGGGTACGCCCCGGACGGGTCATACGGTTTCGACGACCTGGACCAGGGCCGCTCGATGGACATCCGGCCGTCGGAGGACGCCCTGGCCACCCAGACCCACCCCCTGGTCCGGGCCCACCCGGAGACCGGCCGCCCGGGACTGTTCGGGTGCATCGGGTACATCATCGGGATCGTCGACCTGCCGGGACGGGAGGCCCGGGAGCTGCTGGGCGAGCTGCTGGCCTGGCAGACCGACCCACGGTTCGTCTACCGGCACCGGTGGGCGCCGGGCATGCTGGTCATGTGGGACAACCGGTCGGTGCTGCATCGGGCCACCGGCGGCTACGACGGGCACGACCGGCTGCTGCACCGCACCACCATCGCCGCCGCCTGAGCCCGGCACGGATGACGAGCCTCACGAACCCGACGCCCGACGATCCGGGCCCCCGACCCGATGGTCTGCCCGATGGTCTGCCCCCCTCCGTGCAGCGGGTGTGGCGGGCCGCCGCGGTGGCCTCGGGCCTCGGCACCCTGATCGTGGGGTCCATCATCGACGTGGCGGTGCGGGACGGGGTCGACGTGCCGTTCCCGAGGTTCGTGGTACCAGCAGTGCTGGCGCTACTGGAGGTCGTGATTAGCTGGTGGATCGCGGACGCCCGCTACCGATCGTGGCGAATCGAGCTGACCGACCAGTGGATCGGGGCCCGATGGGGGGTCGTCATCCAGCGGCGCGCCATTGTCCCCCGCAACCGGGTGCAAACGGTGACCAGTGAGAACGGCCCGCTGGACCGGATGTTGGGTCTGACCACAGTGGTGGTCCACACCGCGGGCGCCGGTGCCCCCAACCTCCGGATCCCTTTCATGGAACACGACACGGTGGAGTGGCTGGCCGACGAGCTGGCCAGTCGACGCCCCCCGACACCCGATGGTTGACCCAGACCCGACGGGCGCCCCGGTCTGGCTCCGACCCCACCCGGCCACCCTGGTGCTGGAACTGGTACAGGCCCTCCGGGCCACCCTGGGTCTGCTCCTGCTGGTGGTCTGGGGCCGGGGGTCGCTCGGCCTCGATTCGGTGGTGGAGCTGGCCTTCGTGGCCGGTCCCCTCGTCCTGGCCGTGGCCCGGTGGCTGACCACCCGCTACAGCGTCGACGACGACGCCATCCGTCAGAACCGGGGCGTGTTGTGGCGCCACCGTCAGGTCCTGCCCCGGGCCAACATCCAGCAGGTCTCGACCCGGTCCAGCCTGGTGGCCCGGGTCCTCAACGTCACCGCCCTGGACATCTCGGACGCCTCCTCGGGCGGCTCGATCACCCTCCGTTTCCTGAGCATGGCCGAGGCCGACCGCCTCACCGTCCTGCTCCGATCCAACCTGCCGCCCTCCCACTCCCCTTCCCCCTCCTCTTCCCCCTCCTCTTCCACTCCCCCCTCCCGCCCGGCCCCCGCCGGGGACGAGGTGGGGACGGGCGCCGCGCCGGCCCATGGTCCCGACGCACCGGCCGGTACGCCGGTGATAGTGGCCCCCCTGGTCCAGCCCCCGTTCGGCCGCCTGGTGCGGGTGGCGGGTCTCAACGCCCGCACCGCCGGCGCCGTGGTGACCATGATGGCCCTGGCGGCCGGGTTCGGGGCCGCCTCGATCGCCGCGCCCGACCTGCTCGACCGTATGGGGCAGGGCCGCTGGGTGGCTCTCGCCCTGATGGTCGGGGTCCCCTTGCTGATAGCGGTGGTGGCCGCCATCGAGCAGCTGCTCACGATCGGCGGATTCGAGTTGAGCGCCGACCCGGACCGGATCCGGATCCGATCCGGCCTGGTGACCGAACACAATGTGGCCGTCCGGCGCGAGCGACTGCAACAGATCAGGGTCACGCGTGACCCCGTCCACCGGTTCATGGGCTACGAGACGGTCGGTTTCGAAACCGCCGACGTGGACCTGACCACCGACGAGTCCGCCGTCGATCGGCTCGACCCCGCCGCCGACCTGGGTACCTGGACCGAGCTGGTGGAACGGACCGTCGGCCCGCTCCAGTTGGGTGAGGCCGACCTCCGGCCCGTCAGCCCCCTGACCCGTCGCCGGGCCCGCATCCGGGTATGGCTCGGCGGGGCCCCACTGGTACTGGTGGCCGGGGTCCTGGCCTGGCCCCTGGCGGTGCCGGTGGCGGCGGTCGTCGCCGCCGGCGGCTGGTGGTACGGCGGGGCCCGCTACCAGGCGCTGGGCTGGGTCCGCTCGACCGATCAGATGCTCGTGCGGTCCGGGGTGGTGACCCGGCGGCTCGTCCTGGTCCGCCTGGACAAGGTGCAGAACGTGCAGTTGGCGTCGAGCTGGTTCCAACGACGGCTCGGTCTGGTCAGCCTGCGACTGGTCACTGCCGGGCGCGGTCGGCGGGGCATCATCGGTGTCCCCGACCTGGACGCCGGCGACGCCGACCGGTTGGTGATCGAGCTGGCGCGCCGCTCCGCGGCCACTCCGGACCTCGCCACTCTCTGAACCCACCACTCTCTGAACCCGCCCGCCCGTCGAGCGCGCCGCCCCGGCCGGTTCCGGCGGCCCCGAGTTCGCCGACCCCAGCGAAGGGAGCCACTCCCGCCGGGGCCTGGTGCCCGCGTTGGAGCGACAACTCGTCGGGCTCGGGGCCGGCCAGTGGCGGGTCGGTGGACCTACCAGCCCGGCTCCGACGGACCGGGTCCCGGGTGGTGACCTCCATCACCGAGATACTCCGCCCGGCCACGGACCACTCTGTCGCTCCAACGTGGGCAACAGCGGCCCGACGTCCGCCCTCCCAGCCACCCAACCACCCAGCCACCCAGCCACAGGTTGTCGCTTCAACGTGGGCGGCATCCGACACCAGGCAGGCCGCCGATCCCGCGGATGACGGGCACACCCGGGGGCCCAGCGGTAGCCAGGGCCGACCGGACAAAGCCCCGACCGGACAAGGCCCCGACCGGGGGGTCACGGGCCCGGCCCACCCCGGGGCTGAACAACGTGCCTGGAGAGCCCGCCCGGCGACCCGCCCGCAGCGCCTAGCCAGACGGCCAGACGGCCAGACGGCCCCGATAAGGGTGACTAAGCGACACGCCGCCTACACCGCGCGGTCGAGCCGCACCACGTGGCCGTAGGTGCCCCGGGTCTCGGGCCCGATCAGGTCGTAGTCGTCCACATGGGTGGCGGTCCACGTCGGGTTGACGGCCAGCCATTCGGTGAAGGCGCGCTCCACTCCTCGGCCGAGGCTCACCCCGGTGGTGGGATCACCGTTGTCGTCCCACCAGTCGTCGAAGACGATGTAGCTGGGATCGGCCAGCAGGGGGGCGAGAAACCGGAGCACCGGGACGGTGGACGAGTACGCGTCGGCGTCGAGCATGGCCACCTGCACCGGGCCCACCTCCCGGCCCAGCTCGGGGGTCAGGCTCTCGTTGTACCAGCCCTTCACGAGGGTGATCCGGTCCATCGGCGCCCCCAACCGGCGAAGGTTCCACCGCGCCACCCGGCGGGAGCAGCGGAACGACCCTGGGGTCCAGCCGCCCTCGTCGTCGGCCACCGATTCGGGGAGCCCCTGGAAGGAGTCGGCCCCGTAGCTGCGGGACTCGGCCCCCCGCTCGGCCACCACCTCGTGCCAGACGGCGTGGGACAGGCCGGCGAACACCCCGGCCTCGAAGTAGGTGAGCCGATCGCCGTGGGCCTCGACCATCTCGTCGACGATGGGGGTGAACACCCGGCGCAGCTCGCTCGGCGTGGTCAGCTCATCGAACTTGCCGCGGCGTATGTTGCGGACCACACACGCGTCGTGAACCGGCTCCCCGATGACGGGGGTGGCGATCGCCAGATCAACGCCAGCCTTCGCCATCCGATGCAGACGAGACCGTAGGCAAGGCATGGGCCCACCCTAACCCAGACGGGTGACACCAACCCGGGGGGCGACGAACGACCGGGGCAAGAGGAGAATCCGAGGAAGAATCCGAGGAAGAATCAGAGGAAGAACCGGCGTCCCCGCGACAGCTGGTTCAGGTACCAGTAGTAGGTGCCCAGCAGCACCGAACCGACGAAGCGAACGAAGGTCCCGGTCGGGTCTCCGGCGACAACCGCTTGCGCCGTCACCAGAGCACCGACGAACACGGCCACCGCCAGGCCGGCCGCAGTCATCACTGAGGTGAAAGACAACCGGGAACCTCCGTCGCTCCATTGCCAACTGCCCGTGTGGCAAGGTAGCGCCGCAAACCGTGACGTCCCAGAGGCATGCTTGCCCACGCAGACTGGGTCCTGGAGATCGGCGCCCGGACAGGAAGCCGGCCGCCGACGGCGGGTAGGGTCGTCGACATGCCCGACACCCCCGCCGGATCGTCCGGCCCCGTCGACATCAGCCCGACCCTCCACTGGTCCGACACCGACGTCGAGGTGCACCGTGTCGTGGTCGGCCCTTACGACAACAACGTCTTCGTGATCCGGTGCCGCCACACCGGCGATGCGGTGCTCTTGGACGCGGCCAACGAACACGAACGCCTGCTGGAGCTATGTCGCCGGCTTGGGGTTCGGACCGTCCTGGAGACCCACGGTCACTGGGATCACATCCAGGCCGTCCCCGCCGTGCGGGACGCCGGCTACGAGGTGGGGGTGACTGAGGCCGACGCCGCCATGCTGCCCAGCTACGACTACCTCCTCACCGACGACTCGCGGATAACGGTGGGCCGATCCTCGCTGCACACGATCACCACCCCCGGTCACACGCCCGGGTCGATCTGCTTCAAGCTGGTCGACAAGCCCCTGCTGTTCAGCGGGGACACCCTCTTCCCCGGCGGGCCGGGTGCCACCCACTTCGACCACGGCGACTTCACCACGATCATCGAATCGATCGACCGGCGACTGTTCACCCTCCCCCCGGAGACCCTCGTGCTCCCGGGCCACGGCGACGACACCACGATCGGCACCGAACGGCCCCACCTCGACGAGTGGATAGACCGGGGCTGGTGAGTCCCGCGCCCCACCCCCGGCCGGGCCGATCCCACGATCCATATCTCCTACGCGGATAGTGCAATTACACTTGGGGCCATGACGGCGCCGCTGTTCCAGATCGATGACCTTCACGTGGTGGCCCCCGAAGGCGACGACGGCCGGCCGGCCGAGATCCTGAAGGGGGTGTCGCTCACCGTCCACGCCGGTGAGATCCACGCCCTGATGGGCCCCAACGGCTCGGGCAAGTCGACCCTGGCCTCGGCCCTGATGGGTTCGCCCGAGTACGAGATCACCGGCGGCCGCATCCGCCTCCACGGCGACGACATCACCGACTGGGATCCCGATGTGCGCGGCAAGGCCGGCCTCTTCCTGGCCTTCCAGTACCCCCAGGAGATCGCCGGGGTGTCAGTCCTCAACTTCCTCCGTCAGGCCCTCAGCGCCCGCAAGGGGATGGAGATGAGCGTGCTGGAGCTCCGGCTATCCCTGATGGAGTGGATGGACAAGCTCGGCATGGACTCCTCGTTCATGGAACGCTACGTCAACGAAGGGTTCTCGGGCGGCGAGAAGAAACGCAACGAGATCCTGCAGATGGCGGTCCTGGAACCGGTCATGGCCGTCCTCGACGAGACCGACTCGGGGCTCGACATCGACGCCCTGGTCGCGGTGGCCGAGGGGGTACAGACCATCCGGGCCGAACGGCCGGACCTGGGCCTGCTAGCCATCACCCACTACCAACGGCTGCTCGATCACCTGAAACCCGACCGGGTGCACGTCCTGCTGGACGGCAGAATCGTCTCGTCCGGCGGGCCGGAGCTGGCCCGGCAGCTCGAAGCCGACGGCTACGAGAGCTTCCGATGACGGTCGCTGCCGCCCTCGACGTCGCCGCCGTCCGCCGCGACTTCCCCATCCTCGACCAGGTCCGCAACGGATCACGCCTGGTGTTCCTCGATTCCGCGGCCTCGTCCCAACGGCCCCGCCAGGTCCTCGAGGCCATGGACCGGATCTACACCAGCGATTACGCCAACGTGCACCGGGGTGTGTACCAGCTGGCGGAGCGGTCCACCGCGGCCTACGAGCAGGCCCGGGCCCGGGTGGCCCGGTTCATCCACGCCCCGTCGCCCGACGAGGTCGTGTTCACCAAGAACGCTACGGAGTCCATCAACCTGGTGGCCGGCTCGTGGGGCCGGGCCAACCTCGGGCCGGGCGACGCCGTGGTCCTAAGCCTGATGGAGCACCACGCCAACATCGTGCCGTGGCAGATCCTGGCCGACCAGGTCGGCTTCGAGATCCGGTGGCTGCCGATCACCGACGACGGCCAGCTCGACCTGACCGCTCTCGACCAGGCCCTCGACGGGGCCAGGTTGCTGGCCGTGACGGCCATGTCGAACGTGCTCGGCACCATCACCCCGGTGGCCGAACTGACCGCGGCCGCCCACGCCGCCGGGGCTCTGGCCCTGGTCGACGCCTGCCAGCTGGTTCCCCACGCCGCCACCTCGGTGATCGATATGGGGGCCGACTTCGTGGCCTTCAGCGGCCACAAGATGCTGGGGCCCACCGGGATCGGTGTCCTGTGGGGCCGGGGCGAACTCCTCGATGCCATGCCCCCCTTCCTCGGCGGTGGCGGCATGATCCTCGACGTCACCACCGAAGGGTTCCGGCCGGACGCCCCCCCGGCCCGGTTCGAGGCCGGCACCCCCCCGATCGCCGAAGCGGTTGGCCTGGCCGCCGCCATCGACTACCTCGACGGTCTCGGCATGGACCTGGTCCGTCGGCACGAAGTGGAGCTGACGGCCTACGCCCTCCGCCGCCTGCACGAAGCCCTCGGCGACGACCTCACCATCTTCGGCCCCAGCGAACCGGGGGCTCGGGGCGGGGTCCTCTCGTTCGAACTGGCCGGCGTCCACCCCCACGACGTCAGCCAGATCCTGGACGACCACGGGGTCTGCATCCGGCCGGGCCACCACTGCGCCAAACCCCTGATGCGACGCCTAGGCGTGAACGCCACCGCCCGGGCCAGTCTCTACGTCTACAACGCCGAGGACGACGTCGACGCCCTAGCCGACGCCCTCGTCGAGGCGCGCTCGTTCTTCGGCCTGTAGAGCCCCACCCGACCCGCGTCCCCCGCCACCCCATCGAACCACGTCCCCCGATCACCATCGAAAGGTCCCGAACCAGTGTCAGGACTGGAAGACCTCTACCGTGAAATCATCCTCGACCACTACCGGAGCCCCCGGAATCGGGGCGAGCTGGAGACCCCGCCCGCCCACCGGACCGAAGGTTTCAACCCCCTGTGCGGCGACGAGATCGTCGTCTACGTCGACATCGACGACGCCGGCCTGGTCAACGACATCAAGATCGGTGGTCAGGGCTGCTCGATCTCCCAGTCCTCGGCTTCGATGATGTCAGCCGCCGTCAAGGGCCGATCCATCGACGAGGTCCGAGAGCTCACCGGCCGGTTCAAGGCCATGATGTCGATCCACGAAGCCGGTCTCGAAGGCGACGCCGAAGGCCCGGAGGTTCCGGCCGCGTCCGAAACCCTGAAGCTGGGCGACCTCGAAGCCCTGCGGGGGGTGGTCAAGTTCCCGGTGCGGATCAAGTGCGCCACCCTGGCCTGGAACACCCTGGGTCAGGCCCTGGCCGAGGTCGAAGCCGAAGCGGGCTGATTGACTGAGGGACGTGACCAACCAGGATCCCCCCCGTTCGCCCATAGACCAGGCCTTTCTCACCAACGACCCCGACGCCGGCCAGTTGATCCTGGTCCGCCACGGCCAACAGCAGTGGCCCGACCCGGACACGTCGACCACCGGCGACTGGGTCGACCCTCCACTGTCGGAGACCGGTCGCCGTCAGGCACGCTCGGTCGGCGAGTACCTGGCCGGCGAACCGGTCTCGGCTGTCTACAGCTCCCGACTGTTACGGGCCCACGATACCGGCCTGGCCGTGGCCGGCCATCACGGTCACGAGGTCGAGATCATCGACGAGTTGGCCGAGTTCCACCTGTTCGGTGAGCTCGACCCCACCGCCCGGGCGGTGGACATCCTGGGACCGCTACGCCTCGAGGGGGTCCGCCAACGGTTCGCCCAGACCCGCCGGTGGGACGTCTACCCCTACAGCGAGTCGTCGTTGTCGTTCCGGCGGCGGATCGGCTACGCGATCGAGGGCATCATGACCCAACACCCCGGGGAAACGGTGGTGGTGGCCTGCCACGGCGGCGTCATCAACGTGGTGATGGCCGAGATCATCGGGATCGACGTGGACTACCTGTTCCGGCCCAGTCACGCCTCGGTCCACCGGGTCCGGTTCAACGACCACCGGCGCGTGATCGAGTCGCTCAACGAGCACACCCATCTCCGCGCCGGTGGTCTCCTGACTTACTGATCCGGGCCCACCCGATCGTCGACCCTATTCGTAGTGGAGGTTGCCGTCGTCGAGATCGATCGCCGGCATGATCTCGCGCTCGGACACGTAGTCCTGGGTGTGCAGCCAGGGCTCATGATCGCCCTGCTGGGGCAGCAGGTGCATGCCCCGCATGAGGTAACCGGGGTTGAAATTCTCCGGATCCACCCACGGGCCGAGCGTCATGCCGGCGTCGCTCTCGGGGACGACTGGTACCACCATCTCCGCCCCCTTTTCGTCCATGTGGCCGAGCAGGCGGCATACGAAGTCGGCGATGAGGTCGGCCCGGAGGGTCCAGCTGGCCCGGAAGTATCCGAACACCCAGGCCATGTTGGGGACGCCGGTGAACATGGTGCCGTGGTAGGTGATGGTCCGGGCGAAGTCGAGGGGCTCCCCGTCGATCGAGAAGGCGATGTCGCCGAGCACGTTGAGGTTGAACCCAGTGGCCGTGACGATGATGTCGGCCTCGAGGGTCTCGCCCGAGGTGAGCTGGATGCCCTTGGCGGTGAACCGCTCGATGGTGTCGGTGACCACCGACGCCTTGCCGTCGGCGATGGCGTGGAACAGGTCACCGTCGGGTACGAAGGCGAGCCGCTGCTGCCAGGGGCGGTATCGAGGAGTGAAGTGGGGGGCCAGCTCGTAGTCCTCGCCCAGGATGCCCTTGATGGCCGTGAAGAGCTCGGACTTGACCGCTTCGGGCTGCTCCACCGACATCCGGGCCACGATCGCCTGGTCGTGAAGGATCTTGCGGCGGACGATCTCATGGGTCCACTCGTCGGGCACGTCGAGCTCGCGCAGGGTGTCGGCCAGCTCGTTGGCGTTGCGGCCGGTGGCGAAGTAGGTGGGCGACCGCTGGAGCATCGTGATGTGGTCCACATCGCCGGCCATGGCCGGGATCAGGGTGGCCGCCGTGGCCCCCGACCCGATCACGACGACCTTGGCGCCGGTGTAGTCGAGGTCCTCGGGCCAGGTCTGGGGGTGGACGATGGTGCCTTCGTAGTCCTCCATGCCGGGCCAGGTCGGCGTGAACCCCTCTTGGTGCCGGTAGTAGCCCTGGCACATCCACAGGAACCTGGCCTTGACCTCCACCTGTTCACCCGTCGCGGTGCGGGTGGCCCTGACGGTCCAGCGGTGCTCGTCGGTCGACCAGCTCGCCCCGTCGATCTGGTGTCCGTAGCAGATGTGCCGGTCGAGGTTGTTCTCCTCGATTACCTCGCCCATGTAGTTGAGGATCCGGTCCGCGCTGGCGATCGGGTCACCGGTCCACGGTTTGAACCGATAGCCGAAGGTGAACAGATCGGAGTCCGACCTGATCCCCGGATAGGTGTGGGTCCGCCAGGTGCCCCCAAAGCCATCCTGGGACTCGAGTACCGCAAACGATGTCCCCGGTCGCTGGGTACTCAGATGGTAGGCGGCGCCCACGCCCGAGATGCCAGCCCCCACGATCAGGACGTCCACCTCGGCGGGAGCGGAACGGCCGGGGGACTCCCCACGTGTCTCCGGGGCGGAGCGGTTGGACTGATCGAGCGCGGTGTTGGTCATTGAACCTCCCAGTTCCCCACAGAATCCCAGATCCCAGCGAGTAAACACGAATGCTCGGACCAGAAATGTCCGTCGGGTAACCCCGCCCGGCTGGCGCGGGCCCTCAGACCAGGGGATCGGCGAACGGGTCGTCGGTCCGCCCGGGTGCGGTAGGTGCCGACCCGTCGGCGTCGCCCGAGCCCGGCTCGGTGTAGCCAGCATAACCGGTGCGTTCGAGCTCATCGGCCAGCTCGGAACCCCCGGAGGCAACGATACGGCCCTGGGCTAGGACGTGGACCCGATCCGGCCGGAGTTCGGTCAACAGACGGTTGTAGTGGGTGATGGCCAGGACCCCGAGCCCCTCGGTCTCGGTGGCCTCCTCGATCCGGCGCGACACCGAGCGGAGGGCGTCCACGTCCAGACCGGAGTCGAGCTCGTCGAGAATGGCGAAACGCGGCTCGAGCACGGCGAGCTGCACCGTCTCGTTGCGCTTCTTCTCGCCTCCGGACAGGTCCACGTTGATGGGACGGTCCAACAGCCGCCGGTCGAGGCCGATGCGATCGGCCTCCGCCTCGACCCGGCCCACGATGTCGGGGACGGTGCGGTCGTCGTTGGCCACCGAGGCGGCCAGCATCTCGGCCAGGCGGACCCCGGGTACCTCGGTCGGGTACTGCATGGCCAGGAACAGGCCGGCGCGGGCCCGCTCCCAGGGGGGCAGAGCGAGCAGGTCCACCCCGTCGAGGGTGACCGAACCGCCCAGGACCTCGTAGCCGGGCCGGCCCATGAGCACGTGCGACAGGGTCGACTTGCCGGCTCCGTTCGGGCCCATCACCGCGTGCACCTCACCGGAACGGATCGTCAGATCCACCCCGGCCAGGATCTGCCTGGTGCCCACGGCGGCCCGCAGGCCTTCGATCATCAGCTCACTCACGGCAGCATCACCCGCACCTCACCGTCCACGATCCCGACCTCGTACACCGGCACCGGCCGGGTGGCCGGCAACGACTCCGGCATCCCGGTGGCCACGGAGAACGCGGAACCGTGTTTCCAACATTCGATGGTCCCGGCCTCGGCGTCGATCTCGCCCTCGGAGAGGGAGTAGTCGGCGTGGGAGCACCGGTCGCCGATGACGAACACGTCGTCACCGAGCCGGATGACGGCCAAGCGGTGACCATCGAGGTCGAATCGGCGGGCCGAGTCCGATTCCAGTTCGTCGAGGCGACACACTGTCACCGTCGTGGAGGTCATGCCATCACCTCCTGCGGGGAGCGCTCGGTGTCGGGCCGGCGGTTCAGCTCGGCGGCCACGAGAGCCTCAATCCGGGCCCGCACCGCGGCCGTCGGGAATCGGTCGATCACCTGGTCGAAGAAGCCCTCCACGATCAACCGGTCGGCGAACAGAGGGGGCACACCCCGACTGTGCAGGTAGAACTGCTGGTCCGGGTCCACCGGGCTGACCGTCGACGCGTGGCTGCAGCGCACATCGTTGTTCTCGATCTCCAGATTCGGCACCGACCAGGCCCAGGCGTCGGGGCTGAGCTTGACGTTGCGGTTGGTCTGGAACGCGTCGGTGCCCGCACCCTTGGGGTGGATGTGGATCATGCCGGTGTAGATCGAACCCGACGCGTCGTCCTGGGCTCCCTTGAACAGCAGATCGCTGCGGGTGTCAGCCGCCTCATGGTGCTGGAAGATCCGGAAGTCGTGGATCTGCCGGCCGTCGCCGTAGTACGCGGCCGCCATCACCGACCGGGAGCGCCGACCCACGAGACGGGAGTCGGTGCGGGTCCGGGCGTACCGGGCCCCGAAGGCGGCGATCCCCGACATCAGCTGGCCCCGGTCGGCCGCCGTGGACCGGTGCCGGCCGAGGGACCAGTGGGTGTCGTGGTGCTCCTGGAGAAGCTGGTAGTTGACGACCGCGTCGACCCCGGCGTCGAGCTCCACCACCGGCACCGACACACCGTCGGCGCCCCCCGTGGAGGCGTGCTCGACCAGGGTGACCTGGGCGCCCGCGCCGGTCTCGACGACCAGGTGGGAGAACGACACGATCTCACCCCCCGCTGAGCGGTTGAGGACCACCACCGGGGCGTCGACCACGACACCGTCCGGCACCCGGATGGTCACGGCGCCGGGACTGAACGCCTGGTGCCACAGGTCGAACAGGGTCTCCTCACCCTCCAACTCGTCCGGCCCGGAGGGGGTCCAGCGCCGGGCCTGATCGAGTTCGACCATCAGGCCCCGTTCGGCCCACCCAGGGGCGATCTGCACCGTCGAGGGGATCCCGTCGGCCAGGGTGATGGTGGCGGCCCGCTCGCCGATCGAGTCGGCCAGGGGATCGGGGCCGGCCGCGGGGGCGTCGGCGGGGGTGGCCGGGCGCAGGCCGGCCACGTCGATCTCGCCGATCGGGCTGTACCGCCACTCTTCGGACTCGGGGCTGGGCAGACCTCGCTCGGCGGCCCGCTCGGCCGCGTGGCGCCGGGTGGCCTGGTCGGGGTGCTCGCCCACGGCTGCAGGGCTGAACCGGTCGTTCACGACCTCACGCTAGCGGGCTATTCCCCCTATCCCGATAGGAGAAATCTGAGGTCGGGCTCAGCCCCGCCCGAACGGCCACCAGCGGCGCCGACGGGGGGACGACCGGCTCTGCTCGGCGTCCACCTCGGCCCGGATGCGGGGGCCGGCACTGTTGATGATGTCCTCGGCCTCATCGAGGAGATTCCCGATCGTCTCGTCGTCGCCGACACTGTCGGGGGCGTCCGGGGTGGGGGGCGTGACCAGGGTCCCGTGCTTCCAGTTGACGTCGGCCAGGCGGCGCTCGTAGGCCGAGCAATCCGGGGGGCACCGCCAAGGGGCCTCGGGAGCGAGATCCAGGTCACACGTCCGCATCGTGTCACCACTCGGGTAGCTGCGGCTCTGATAGTGCTTGCAGTCCTCTCGCATGGTCATGGCCCCAGTATCGCCCGCCCGGGCCCGGCCTTGAGGTGTCGCAGCCCGCGCCCGGGGGCCAGCCCGGGGGCCGGGCGGGGGCCCGGAACCCACTCCGCCGCGCCGGGGAGTGAGCCGGACGAACCGCTATGCTCGGGGGCGCGTAAGCAGGCAGGTATTCGGCAACGCGAAAGAAGGCACCATGGGCATGATGGACAAGGCCAAGGACCTGGCCGGTAAGGCTGACGAGCTGGCCGACATGGCGCGAGACAACGCCGACAAGATCCCGGGCGACCAGGGCGACAAGATCAAGGATCTCGCTGGCAAGGTCGGCGACCTCGCCGACAAGGTCGACGGCGACTGACGTCCGTCAGTCGTCATTCCGGCGGCGGTCCGCTCCAGCCCTGTGGCTGAATGGGACCGTCGTCGGCGGGAAACGGATGTGGCCACCTCTCCGGGGGTGGCCACATCAGATTTTCCCTGCGGATCCGGGGCCTGGTCTCAGCCGACCGAGCCCTCCATCTGCAGTTCGATCAGGCGGCTCCACTCGACCGCGTACTCCATCGGCAGGGTCCGGGTGACCGGTTCGATGAAGCCGTTGACCACCATGCCGATCGCCTGCTCCTCGGAGAGGCCCCGGCTCATGAGGTAGAAGAGCTGTTCGTCCGCCACCTTGGAGACAGTGGCTTCGTGGCCGATCTGGGCGTCGCGGGCTCCGATCTCCATGTAGGGATAGGTGTCGCTGACCGAGTCCGGATCGAGGATCAGGGCGTCGCACTGGACGTGGCTCTTGCACCCGAACGCGTCGTCCTCGACCCGGACCAGGCCCCGGTAGCTCGAACGGCCGCCGTCCTTGGAAATGGACTTGGCCACGATCTTGGAGGTCGTCTCGGGGGCGGCGTGGACCATCTTGGCCCCGGTGTCCTGGTGCTGACCGGCCCCGGCGTAGGCCACCGAGAGGACCTCGCCCG
>JBKECK010000089.1:0-11459 GCA_047974625.1 Acidimicrobiales bacterium | reverse complement strand
GGCGTTCACCATGTATTCGACCGAATCGGCGATCAGGTCACGGCTCGGGAGGCTGTAGAGCATCCCGGCGTGGCCCATGGCGATCCCGTCGTCGACTGCGATGGTGTTGAACTCCTTGGCCACCCCGCCGGCCGCCTCGATCTCGGCCGCCACCAGCTGCCCGAGGTCCTTCAGGGGGACGTGCCCGGGCACGAACTGGGTGAAGCTGTTGGCGAGGGCCACGCTCGGTTTACCGAAGTCGTCGTCGGACATACCCGTGGCCCGCCACAGGGCCCGGGCCCCTGCCATGTTGCGGCCGTGGGTTGAGGTGTGGGACCGGTACTGCGCCATACCCCTGATTATGCTGCCGACACGAGGGACTTCCCCAGCCGGTTCCGGACCGTCCGGTGATCACCCGGATCGGTCAGGGTGCACGCACCAGGCCGAGCTGGCGGCTGCGGGCCACCAGGGTCCCGGTGGAATCCCACAGGGAGCCGGTCTCGATCATGCGGCCGCCGGTCAGGTCGTCGCAGACGGTGGCCACCAGGATCCACCCGTCGGAGGGGCGGCGGCGTACCTGGGTGGTGAGCTCGATCGTGGGCACCCAGCCGATCCGGCCGTAGCGGGTGAACACCGAGGGGGGCACCGTGTCGGCCAGGGTGGCCAGGAGCCGGGTGGTGGGCGGGGAACCGTCGACGAGCCGGACCCAGGCCCGCATCTCGGCCGCCCGGTCCGGGCCGGGGACGGCCAGGTCCGGGTCGATGCGCACCTCGACCCGTTGATTGATGGGGGTGTCGATCCCCTGGTCGTCGCCCGAGCGCAGCGGGCAGTCGGCGGGCGGCGGCATCGGTGGGGGCGGGAGGGTCAGCTCGGCCTCGAACCCGCCCGCCGGCCGACCCAGGTCGCCGAAGGCCCCGAGCACCCGGAGCCGTTCCGCCCCGGCGTGCCGCAACGAGGCCTCGACGGTGGCCAGGGTGCGGCCGTGGCGGACGACGGTGGTGGTGATCGTGGCCGGCCCGCCGTCGGGCTGCAGGGGCCGCAGGAAGTGGGTGGTGAGGCTGAGCGGGTCCGGCATCCCGGTATGTTCGGCGAGCGCCCGCACCACGGGGGCCAGGGCGTAGCCGCCGTTGGCGTTGTCGCCCAGGTTCCACCGGTCCGATGGGATGCACCCCCACCGGACGGTGTCACCGGCGGAGTCGTCATCGATCCGGTCGACCGCGGTCTCGTTCTCGTAGTGGCGTTCACCCATCCGTGCAGTTTGCCCCTAACCTCAAGCGGGTGACCGGCCCTGGCCCCCGGCCCGTCGACACCGGCCTGATCGACACTGGCCTGATCGACACTGGCCTGATCGACACTGACCTGATCGACACTGGCCTGATCGACACTGGCCTGATCGGGGCGCTCGACGGCGCCCTCCGACCCCACGCCGACCCGGAACGGGCGGCACGCCAGCAGGCCTACATGAGGTCACCCCTGCCCTTCCTGGGCCTGACCCGCTCGGCCCAGCGGGCGGCCCTACGGCCTGTCCTGACCGGTCGGCGTCTGGACGACCGGGCCGTGTGGGCGGCCACCGTGCGGGGCCTGGTGGATCAGGCCCCCTACCGGGAGCAGTGGTACACGGCCCTCGAGCTGGCCCGCCACCGTCACTACCGTGAATTCCAGGATCCCGGCACCCTGCCCCTCTACCGGGACCTGATCCTGGCCACCGGCTGGTGGGACACCGTCGACGAGCTGGCCGGGCGTCACGTGGGCGGCATCCTGGCCCGGTCCCGGGCCGAGACCACCCCGGTGGTGGCGGCGTGGGCCGACGCGGACGGGCTGTGGCTGCGCCGGTCCGCGGTGCTCAGCCAGCTCCACCACGGGGCCGACACCGACACCGACCTCCTGGCCGCGGTGCTGGACGCCAACCTGGAGGACTCCCGGTTCGGCTCCACGTTCTGGATCCGCAAGGCCGTCGGCTGGGCCCTCCGCCAGCACGCCCGCTCCGATCCCGGCTGGACCCGGGCCTTCCTGGCCGACCGTCACGATCGCCTGTCGGGCCTCAGCCGGCGGGAAGCGGCCAGACACATCAGATGATCGCCGATGGCGTCCCGGCGGGGCCGGGGCCGGTCGCCGGCGGTTCCGGGTCGGTCAACCCGCCTCCCGGTCGTCCCAGATGGTGGCCATGTCGGTCACCGTCGCCCGCAACCGCTTGTAGGGGTAGCCCCGGCCGTCCAGCCATTCGGCGGCCCGGCCGACGGCCTGCTCCCCCACCACGACGTCATCGGCGTCCTCGTCGGGCACCCGCGTCTCATACCGCAGGTTGAACGCCACCAGACGTTCGTCGTAGATGAACGTCCCGTCCCTGGTGAAGGTGGCGGTCAGGTAGTCGTGTTCGGGTTGGGCGGCGAGTAGCGACCGCCTGGTCTCGGCGTCGAGCCCATCGAACTGGCCCCGCACCACGATCCGGTAGATCTTCATGGCGACATTTTGGTGGCCCGCACCGCCCGGCGCTGGCCTTTCCTCGCCGCTGCGCGGTCCTCGCCGCTGCGCGGTCCTCGCCGCTGCGCGGTCCTCGCCGCTGCGCGGTCCTCACCGCTGCCGGACTACCCCCTTGGGTACCGGCAACAAGAACGCCAGGCACCCCTACGTCCTCGCCTGACCCTCGAACAGCACCCCTTGGCCACCCACTGGACGGCAGCCTGGTTGAGCGTTTCATGGTGCCCAGCAGATCGACAAAGAGCGAGGGACCGAAATCTGCCCAAAGAAATTGCCGACAGACGCCACCATATTGGACGTGTGAGCACGAAGATCAGCGCAAAATTGCTACTAGATGCCGTCAGCGACAACGGATTCGACTCCGGTATCGTCGCGAAGTCCACCGTTGAGCCGCTGGGCGGGCCCGGGGCTCCGGTCAAACCGGCGGTGTACGCCGGCGGACACTACCAGAAGGACAAGCGCTGGCTCGGTGAGGGCACCAACCGGCAGGTGGTCGACGCCGTGGTGATCGACAACGTGCCCAGCCAGGCCAATCGGCTGGAAGCCGCCCTGGAGCGGATGGCCGGCCAGCTCGGCCTGCCGTCGATCGTCCTAGATCTGTCCACCTACCCACACCTCCCTCCCCACGTCCCGACCGAGCTGTCGAGTTTCCGGTTTCCCCACCGCAATGGGGACGCCTATTTGAGGGACAGTGACCTGGATGGACAGGCGTTCATCAAGACCGATATCGGTGGAGCCATCTTCAACGCGACCCCATCCAATCCCGATGCCCTGGTCGAGTGGATGCCTCAGGCCCTCCTGTTCGGTTTCTGGCAGTCACATCTGGGTAAGAAGGGACCCCAAACCAAGCTCGCCCGATCCTGGGTTTCGGAGATCGTCGGCTACGAACCGGGCTCGGTCGACACCCACCGCCTCGGCCTCAAGGGTGACCCACTCAACCTGACCACCGCCGACGCCATCCGCTATGACGAGAACGACATCAGGGTGTGGGAGGTGATCGAAGGCAAGGGTAAGGCCGGGTCGAAGAGCAAGGACTCCTTGGCTGAGGTCGGCCACGGACAAGTACCGGTCTCCGGCACCGACGCACCCCTCGGCGCGGTGTCGTTCGGTTCGATCGAACAGGTGGCGACGGTGAGCTTCGCCGGGCTCCGGGCCATCACCACCGGCGACCCCGCCCGCAACGGGCCGATGCGGGCGTTGCTGGTCGCCCTCGGCCTTGTGGCCCACGTCGGAGCCTTCGGCCGGGGGTTCACGCTCCGGTCCGGTGCCGACCTGCGCCCCAAGGACGTGACGTGGACCTGGCTGGGTGAATCGGACGACACGGAGCTGGAGGTGCCGACGATGGATGACGTCCGCCAGTTGTTCCAGGACTGTGTGGCGGAGGCGGAGAAGGTCGGCCTCCCCGTCGGTTCCCGGTGGTCGTCCAGTCCGTTGCGTGTGGAGCCCAATGCGGCGCTGGTGAAGGTCTTGGCCAGCACCTTTCCCGAGTTCGACTTGTGATCACCATCACGGTCGAGCTGCTGAACGGGGTCCTGCGCGCCAGCAGCGGCGAAGCGGTGACGGGATCGACCGGCACAACGGTTGCGGAATGGCCCCCGTCACCAGCCCGCCTCTTCGCTGCCCTGGTCGCTGGTGGAGGCTCGGACCGGCACAACCGGGTCGGCTCCGACGACGATGAGCTGCGCCTGCTTGAATCAGCGACTCCACCCCTGATCGCCGCCACCAGGCGGGAGGACGTAGCCGTCTCGTCGCTGGAGGACCGGTACGTGGTCCTGGATGAACGCAAGGCGAACCGAGTCCACGAGTACCCGGGGCGACAATCGGGTCTGGTCCGACCCGGTCAGCGCGCGGCGCCCCGCTCCCCCTTCATCACCTATGTGTGGCCCGAGATCGAACCGAGCGACCTCCAGGTGGCGGCACTGCGCCGGCGGGCGGCCCGCATCGCCTACCTCGGAACGGCCGACAGCCCGGTTCGGGTCATGGTGAACCGGCCCGTCGACCGTGACGGGCGAGACCTGTGGCAACCCGATGTTGGCGGGTCCGTGGCGCTCCCCGTCCCCTACGTCGGCTATCTCGCGGCGCTGGATCGCGGCTACGAGGCGTTCCGGGCCGGCGCCTCACCCCGGGGGATGCGGGTACCGAGGGCCAGGGTGGCGTACCGGCCCCCCGGTGGACCGAGCCCGAGCCAACCCGAACCGGTGATCGTGTGGCTCGTTCTCGACCGGGGCCTGCCGACCCGCCAAGCCCTGGCCACGGCGAACGCGCTCCGGGGCCTCGTGCTCCGCGCCTACAGCGACCGTTTCGGTGAACCGCCACCGGTCCTGCACGGCCACGGAGTGGAGCGGGGCAGCCAGCACGCCCGCTACCTGCCGCTGCCCGACATCGGCCACCGTCACGCACGGGGACGCATCCTGGGCGCCGCTATATGGTTGCCGCCCGCCACCCGGGCCGAGGTACTCGGCAACCTTCGACTCGCCCTCCAGGCCTCGACCGGACGGTTGACCTTGCCCGGCGGGGGCCGACGAATCATCCGGCTGCGGGCCGAGGGGGAGGCCCGGCCGTGGGCCGCCAATCCACGGCGCTGGACGCAACCCGCCACCGAGTTCGCCACTGCCTTCCCTGCCGTCCACCAGCGGTTCGGTCCGATCGACGACGCCCGAGCCGCCGTCTCCACCTGGTGCACCGACGCCGGGCTGCCCGAGCCGGTGGCCGCAGACGTCTCCCGAGCCCCATACTTCCCCGGTATCCCGCGGTTCGAGGCCCGCGAAGTATGGCGAGACAAGTCGACGAAGGGCTACCCGTACTCCCACGTTCGGCTCCGCTTCGCCGAACCGGTCGCTGGACCGGTGGCCATCGGCCGGGGCCGCTCCTTCGGTCTCGGGCTCCTCGCCCCCTTCAAGGCCGGCCGTTTCGGTACCGATGCTGGAGCCGAGACCAGGGCCGATGCCGCCGATCCGAGTGTCGTCGATGTCCGCGACGGAGCCGACCCCGAGGGGGCTGCTGATGAGTGAGTTCCCGACGTTCGCCCGATTCCATGCCGCCGTTACCGGCCTCCCCGAACCTCTGCCCTGGCAGAGCGCCTTGGCCGATTCGGTGGCCGGGACTGGCCAGTGGCCCACCGGTATCGGGGTGCCGACCGGCCTGGGCAAGACCACCTGCATCGACATCGCCGTCTGGGCGCTGGCCCGCGACCAGGCCGTCGGCGACGGTCAGCGCCGAGCACCTACCCGCATCTGGTACGTGGTGAACCGACGCCTCCTGGTCGACGCGGCCACCGACCGCGCCCACCGGCTGCAGGGTTTGCTGAGGACGTCCACCGACGGTCCGCTCAAGGTGGTGGCCGACGCCCTGGCCGCCATGTCGGCGACCAGATGGGAGTTCGGCCCGCTTCATGTGGCCCGGTTACGGGGTGGGGTGGAGCAGGACCATCGGCCCCCCGACCCGTCGTGCCCGTCGATCGTGTTGTCGACGGTGCCAATGTTCGGGTCCCGCCTGTTGTTCCGCGGTTTCGGGGTGTCGCCGGGCATGCGTCCCATCGACGCGGCGCTGGCCGGCACCGACAGCCTCGTGCTCTTGGACGAGGCCCACTTGGCGATGCCACTGCAGAAGCTTCTGGCCGAACGGTCCGAACTGACGCCGGCCGAGGTGCCCGTGCTCCCGGCGGGCCGGGAGACGAGCCGGTTGGTGAACCTAACCGCCACCGGCGACGAGTCCTCTTTCGACCTGACGCCGGCCGACGAGACTCATCCGCTCGTCCGTCGCCGACTCGACGCGGCGAAGCCGACCAGGCTGGAGGAGTCCGCCGACGCGAAGGTGCCTGACACCATGGCCGATGCCGCGGTCGAGGTGGGCGGGCGTCTTGTCGGGCAGGGCGTGATCCCGGCCGTCGTCCTATTCACCAACACCGCTCGGCGGGCGCCCCTGGTGGTGGCGGCATTGGGCCGGCGGCTGAAACGGGCGGGGCTGGACAAGGCCGAGGTGGTGACCCTCACCGGGCGGCTGCGACCCCACGACGCCGAGACCGTCCGTTCCCGCCTGCTCAATCCCGATGCGGGCGTGGCGTCGGGCCGGGAGTCCGATCCCGGGCGGCCCCTGTTCGTGGTGGCCACCCAGACTCTGGAGGTGGGGGCCGATCTCGACTTCGATGCTCTGGTCACCGAGTCGGCCGGGGTGCGAGCCCTCACCCAGCGATTCGGCCGGCTGAACCGGTTGGGTGACCGCCCCCACGCCGAGGCGGTGATCGTGCACGCCAACGACGTCAAGAACGGGGTCTGGCCGGTCTACGGCGAGGAGCCGGCCGAGGTCTGGTCAAGACTGCTGGCCGCCGCGGACGACGCGCTCACCGTGGCGCTGAGTCCCGGGGTGATCGCCGAGGTGCTCGGCGCTCCGGGCGATCAACCGCCACCGGCCCCCGAACTGTTGCCCAACTTCGTACGAGAGTGGGCCAAGACGTCCCCGCCTCGGCGTCGACCCGACGAAGGCGAGCTACCGGTCGAGCCGTTCATCGTCGGCGAAGACGACGGGCGGTTGACGGTCTCGGTCCTCTGGCGTCACCGGCTTCCCCGCACCGTCGGTGGGGTGGAGGCCGACAGCCCACTGTTCCGGCTCGAACCGGCCCCCGTGCCGGCCGAGGTCGTCGAACTGCCGATCCGGGAGGTGAGGGAGTGGTTGGGTGAGGAGCCGCAGGTGTGGGTCTACCGGCCCGACAACGGCCGTCTCACCCAGACCACTGCCGACGCGGTTCGCCCCGGTGACGTGGTCGCGGTCCCCACCGACCGTGGAGGCTACGACGCCGCCACCGGCTGGGACCCCGACGCTTCGGCTCCCGTCGACGATCTGAGCGGCGAGCTGACCGACCGAGCCGTGGTGTCGACGGTGTCGATGATGAACGCAGGCCTCGACGCCGACGCAATCGCCGAGCTGGCTGTCAGCCCCGACGCGGCCCAATCCGCCCACACCGGCGGGGTGTGGGGATGCACGACGCCCGGCGGGAGCGATGAGGACACCTCGGAACGGGTGGAGGACTTCGTTGCCTCAACCGGCGAACTCCTGGCCAGGGAGGCCAGTTCCTGGTCGATGGCCCGGCCGTCGCCCGTCGCCCCCCTGATGCTCATCCGGCCCCGTTCGACCGGGCGGCGCCCGCCACCCCGGGTGGAAGCGGAAGAAGAGTTAAGCATCGGTGTCGATCTGGCCGATGATGCCGCCCTACTCGACGTCCATCTGGTCAACGTCGGAGCCCGGGCCCGGGCCGCCGGCGTCGCGATCGGGCTTCCGGACCCGATTGTTGAGGCGGTGGCGCTGGCCGGCCGTCTCCACGACTGCGGCAAGGCCGACCCACGGTTCCAGCTCATGCTGGGAGCTGACGCGGGGGAGGCGTTGGCCAAATCCCGTCCGGGCCAGCCGACCACCCGGGCCATCTGGCCCAGCGGGGGACGGCACGAAGCCATCAGCGGTCGCCTGGTCGAGGCGTGGATGGCGGCCGCTCGACCCGATCCCCCGGTTGACGCCGACCTCGTGATGCACCTGGTGATGTCCCACCACGGCCACGGTCGCCCCCTGGTGCAGTGGGTCGACGGCTCGGACGTGGTGACGGTCTCCCGCGAGGTGGAGGGGATGACCGTTTCGACCACCGGTGACCTGGGCGCGGTGGACTGGGCCCAGCCGGCCCGGTTCGCCCGCTTGTGCGATCGCTACGGGTACTGGGGGTTGACCCTGCTCGAAGCGGTGCTCCGCCAGGCCGACCACACCGAATCCTCGGTTCAAAACGCCGACGATTCCCGGAGCCCGATCGGAGTGAGCTAGTCATGCCTTCGCCGACTGATTCCCCGAGCAATACCGCCACCGTCCCGACCCTGCCCCTGACGGCCACGGCCTGGACCGCCGACTGGCTCCTGGCCTGGTTGGCCGCGGTCGGGGTCACCTACCGGCGGCCGGATGTCCGCCTGTCGTGGACCGATTCCCCTCTGCCGGCCGCGATCTTCCACGGTCCGAAGCTCGAAGCGATCGAAGACGCCCTCCCATCGCACGACGAGCTGGCCAACCTGGCCATCGCCCGCGAATCCCCTGGCCTGGACGAGTTCCCCCGGAAACCGACCAGAAGCCAGTTCGCTCAACGAGCCGGCCTAGCCCGACGGACCGGCGACCTCAGCCTGGGCGCCACGGTGAGCTCGTTCAGGATCGATCCGAAGGAGGATCTGGTCCATTCGCCGCTCGACCCGTCGGTCCCCAAAGGGGTCACCCTGCACCAACGGGTGGTGGCCGCCCGAGCGGCCATCCCCGACGGGGAGTCACTCGTCGATTCGATGTTGGGCCGAGCCTCCACGGCATCGATCAACGGGCTCGGGTTCGACCTTCGTCGGCTCAGCCCGAGCAGCGTGCCCGGAGACAACCTGGTGATCGACCCCATCGCGGAAACGATGGCGTTCTTCGGTCTGCTGATGTTCACCCAGTGGGGCAACCGCACCCGGGGTTGGCGTCCCCCGTCAGCCTTCCGGGCCGGAGCGTTCCGCTGGCCCACCTGGCCCATGGCCCTGGACTGGGCCGGGATCGACGCGCTCCTGGACCGCTTCATCGCAGGGTTGCCGGCACCCGTCGACCGGGTGTTCGCTTCCGTGGCCTATCAACCGACCGCCACCGCCGACACGACCAGGGGCTTCGGCAGTACCCCGGTTGAGAGGTCGCGGGTCTGACCATGCCGGTACCGATCTCAGCGTTGGAGCATTACGAGTACTGCCCACGGCAGTGTGCCCTGATCCACGTCGACGGGGTGTGGGCCGAGAACCGGCACACCGCTCGGGGTGGGCATTTCCACCGTCGGGTCGACGCCGGGCGCCCCAGCCGGTCGGGGCGGGTGCGGACCCTGCGCGGCATCGAGTTGTGGTCGGAGCAGTACGACCTCGTGGGCCGGGCCGACGCGGTGGAGGTCGACGGCTATTCGGTAGTTCCAGTCGAATACAAGGCCGGCACCCGCCACGGGATGACAGCCAAGGTCCAGCTCTGCGCCGAAGCGTTGTGCCTGGAGGAGATGTTCGGCCTCGCGATCACGACAGGGGCCATCTGGTATGGGGCCCACCGGCGGCGCGAACGGGTAGCGATCGACGCCGAGCTCCGCGCCATCACCCTCAACGTGATCGAAGCAGTGGCGGACCTGGCCGACGAGCCTCGGCTGCCACCCCCGGTCAACGACCGGCGGTGCCGCGAGTGCCAGCTCATCGGCTTCTGCCTACCGGCGGAGACCGACGGTCCACCCGATCGGGCGTCGACCTATCTGGCCGAGGTCATCGGCGTTCCGGCCGCCGATCGCGAGAGTGAGGGCGAGGGTGAGGGTGAGGGCCGATCGGCATTCGGCGAGGCGACGGGAGGGGAGCATCGGTGAAACTGCGTGACACGGTCTACGTCGCCGATCATCGCGCCCGGATCGGGGTGGAGAAGGGTGCGCTCCGCATCAAGATGCCCGACGGCGACAGCGTTCGCATACCGCTCGAGGGCGTGGAGCGCATCGTGCTCCTGGGTCGGTCGTCGATCTCGAACGCGCTGATGGCCGAATGCACCCGCCGGGCCATCCGCATCTCGGCGATGAACCGGTCCGGTCGGATACGCTTCATGGTGGGCGGACCGGTCGGCGGCAACGTACTGCTGCGGGTGGCTCAGGTGAGGGCGGCCGACAAACCGACGTGGAGCCTGGCCATGGCCAGAACGATCGTGGCCGCCAAGATCCACAACAGTCGTCAGGTGCTACTCAGATGGAGCTGGGATCTGGATGGTTCGGACGCCACGTTCGTGTCCGATCTCGCCGAACGGCTCACGGCCCGGATCGGAGCACTCGGCACCGCCCCCGACCTGGACACGGTCAGAGGGGTGGAGGGGGACGCCGCGCGCCTTCACTTCAAGGCACTCGGCTACGTGCTCAACGCACGCCGGCTCGATGTCAGTCTTGACCACCGGAACCGAAGGCCACCGCGCGACCCCATGAACGCGATGCTGAGCTTCGCGTACGGTTTGCTGACGACCGAGGCAGTCGGAGCGGCGGAGTCGGTCGGACTCGACCCCCAGATCGGCTTCCTTCACGGGCTCCGCCCCGGGCGCCCGTCTCTCGCGCTCGATCTCATCGAGGAGATGAGGGCGCCGCTGGTCGACCGGTTCGTGGTTGGGGCCGTCGCCCGCCGCCAGGTTCGGCTCGAACACCTCGAGGAGATCCCGGGCGGAGCGTGGCGATTGACCGACGACGGCAGACGGCAGTTCCTCGATCTGTGGGAGCAGTTCCGGGTCCGCGCCGTAGGCCATCCCTATCTGGACCGTGATGTGCCGATCTGGGCTCTGCTCAACACCCAGGCCATGCTGCTCGCTCGTCACCTCAGGGGAGACCTGGACGCGTACCCGGCGTGGGCGGCCAAGGGGTAGCGATGGACGTGATCGTCGCCTACGACATCGCCACCGAAGACCGTGTGGACCAGCGCCGTCTTCGAGCCGTCGCCAAGGTGTGCGAAGGCTACGGGGTCCGAGTCCAGGATTCGGTGTTCGAATGCCGGCTCTCCGACGTGGGAATGGTCAACCTAGTCATCGATTTGGAGGAGGTGATCGACCCTGACCGGGATTCCATCTACATCTACCGCATCACCGGTACCATCCAGGACGCTCGCATGGCGCTCGGTTGCCGCCGACCACACGAGATGGGAACGCCATGGCATTTCTGACACTCCACGCGGGCCCGAACCTCCGGTGGTTCAGGCCGGCAGCCCTGCCTCTTTACGCTCTTCCGCGCCAGCGGGCCACTCACAGTGGCCACTTGGCCGGGAATACCGGGCTTCCGTCACCCAGTGTGTCGGGAGCCCCTTGCCTCCGGCTCAGCCGGGGGCCTTCGTTGAGCGCGACGGTACACTGCGCCCAGTGTGGCGTTCGGTGACCCCGTGCCTCCGGCTCAGCCGGGGGCCTTCGTTGAGCGTCGAGCTCGCGCGGCAGCGCGCTTCGGGGCGATGACCCTTGCCTCCGGCGCAGCCGGGGGC
>JBKECK010000088.1:0-23225 GCA_047974625.1 Acidimicrobiales bacterium | reverse complement strand
GTGTTGGACCCCGTAGTGGCCGCGGTCAAGTGCACCCGGCGACTCTAGGGCCCAACGGCCAGGCTCTCGGCCGAAGAGCCAACAACACGCGAGGAGGCTCTCGGCCGAAGAGCCAACAACACGCGATGAGGCTCTCGGCCTAAGAGCCAACAACACGCGTTGAGGCTCTCGGCCGAAGAGCCAACAACTACCAAGGGAGCAGAGATGGGGTTGTCGACGATCGAGGTCATCGATCGGTTGATCAAACCGACCCAGCAGTTCACCCGCGGCTGGATGATGGCCGAGTCGACGGTCGCGCACGGAGTGTCGCTCGGCTTCGCCACGGGCCGGCACTACTGGGTGGTCGGTCGAGCCGGGGTGCTCGGCGAGTGCACGGCCGACACGGCCATCGCCGCCCTCGGCTTTCACGGCCCGGACCTCATCCGGGAGGCGTGGGCGGACGTGCCGGAGGGGATGACCCACTACGGCACCTCGCTCACCTACGCCCAGCGGGCGATCGACTGGGGCGAGCGTGAGTTGACCACGTTCGCCGCCGACCGGTTGACCCGGCTCGACGGGTACGCCCGCCGCATCATCGACGCCGCCCCCACCAGCCTGGGGGCGATCTTCGCCGGCTGGCGGGCGCTGCCCACACCGGATTCGGTGGGTGGTCGGGTTGGCCTCACCACCCAGGTGTTCCGCGAGATGCGGGGGGCCGCCCACCTGGTGGCCGTGCTGTCGGTCGGTCTGACCCCGTTGGACGCCATCCTGGCCTCCACCAACGCCCCGCCCCGCACCGGTCCGGGCTACGCGGAGCAGATGGGCTTCTTGGGCCCGTTCCGGGACCCGGAGGAGGTGAGGGCCCGGCGGCTCGAAGCCGAGGCGATCACCACCCGGATCCTCGAGCCGTTCTACGACGTCCTCGACGCCGAGGAGTTGGCCGATTTCGCCGACCTGTACGAGTCCACCCGCAACGCGATCAACATGTGAGAACTGGCCATGAGACTCGGCGTAGCCTTCAACAACACTTCGGTCGGGCTCGACTTCGACGCCATCCGGGATCTGGTGGTCGCCATCGAGGACGCCGGGTTCGACGGGGTGTCAGCCAACGACCATGTCATCGGGGCCCACCCGGACCGGTCCGACGGGGTCACGATGAACACGGTCGACACCGCGGTTCACGAACCGGTCGTGCTGCTATCGATGATCGCCGCGGTGACCCGGCGGCTCGAGGTGGCCACCGCCATCCTCATCTCCCCCCAACGCCAGACGGTGCTGCTGGCCAAGCAGACGGCGGAGCTGGATCTGCTGTCAGACGGCCGGCTGCGGCTGGGCCTCGGCATCGGTCGCAACTGGATCGAGTACGAGGCGCTCGGGGAGGATTTCTCGACCCGGGGCAAGCGGTTGGAGGAACAGGTGGCGGTGCTGCGCCTGTTGTGGCGGGACAAGCTCGTCACCTTCGATGGCCGGTTCCACCATCTTGACCGGGTGGGCATCAATCCCCGGCCGGCGCGGGCCCGCATCCCGATCTGGATGGGTTCGTTCGTCCGCCAGGTCCACGAGCCGGTCCTGCAACGGATCGGCCGGGTGGCCGACGGATGGATGCCCCAGTTCCCGCCCGATGTACTGGCCCCCGTCCTCGAGCGCGTCCGGGGGTACGCGGAGGCCGCGGGCCGCGATCCCGACGCCCTGGGGATCGAGTGCGGCATCCGGGCCACCCCCGACGACGACCCCGACGACTGGGTCCGTCTGGCCACCGCCTACGGCAAGCTCGGGGCCACCCACCTGAAGGTGTTCCCGAACGTTGGCGACGGGGCCGGGCTCGACGAGCAGTTGGCCCTGATCGTCCGATGGTACGAGGCCGTGGCCCCCGAGGTCCGCTGACGGACGACCAGCCGGCGTTCGGCTGCCGAGGGCCCGGCCCCTTGAGGGCCTTTCACCGTTCTGGTGAGGTGAAGTAGCGTGAGGCCACACGCCAGGCGGTGGCGGCCCTGGGGGCCGATGGGGGCTTTGACGACACGGCGGCTGTCACCGGGACCCTGGCTACAACCCAAGGGGGAAGCGGCCATGACGGCTACACACCAGGACACCGACAACAAGATCACCGTTCGCGATCTCACCGGTGACGAGATCGCCGAGTTCCAGCGCGAGGGTTTCGCTCATCTACCCCGCTTCGTCGACGCCGCCACCGTCGCCCGGCTGCTGACCGACGCGGACGAGCAGATGACTTCCCCACGCGGCCCGTACACGACGAACATGACCACCCAGGGCCTGTTCTTCCAGGACCGCGACATGTACCACTACCGGCCCGCCTTCAACGACTACGTGATGGCATCCAACCTGGCCGAACAGGCCGGCCGGGCCATGGGTTCCCGGGAGGTCCGGTTCTACTTCGACCACCTGTTCGCCCTGGATCCTGACACGGCCAAGGACGAGTACTACTGGCACCAGGACCAGCCGTACTGGGGGGCGTTCGGCAACGAGATCTGCTCGTTCTGGCTGGCCCTCACCGACTGCGCCGACGACAGCGGCGCCCTCGAGTTCGTCCGGGGAACCGACCGGGGCCCGCTCTATCTACCCGTCGAGTTCGGCGACGCAACCGACACCGCCGACACCCGGCGGGCCGAGGGCAAGTGGCCGACCCGGGAGGAGCGTCAGCCGCCCTACCACGAGCACCCCGACGAGTACGAGATCGTCACCTTCGACGTGAAGGCCGGCGACGCCATCCTGTTCAACACCAAGGTCATGCACTCGTCGCGCGGTAACCACTCCCCCGATCAGCGCCGAGTGGCGTACTCGACCCGCTGGTTCGGCGACGACGTCACCTTCCAGGAGAAGCCGGGCTTCCAGGACCCGGTCACCTACCCCGAGGAGGGGTTCCCGGTCGGTGAGAACATGGCCAGGGCCACCAAGTTCCCGCTGAGGTGGACGGCCGACACCTGAGGCCGGCGGTCAGGGTCAACGGTCAACGGCGACCGTTGACGTCACCTCCTCGATCGACCGCAGGGTGAACTCGGGGGTCCGGCGGTCCGGGGGCCCCTGGCAGGTCAACGGCTCGGCCACCGCCACCATCCGCTGGCGGATCCGTACTGCGTAGATCCTGTCGCCCACCCGGGCCAGCCAGCGGCGGTCCTGATCCCGCCCGACCATCCGGACCGAATCCGCCCCGTCGTCACCGGTGTGGGCGCGCACGTAGTGCTCGACCGCCTGCTCGGCCAGGGAGAACGTGGTCCGTCCCCGGAACCGGTCGAGGGTGAGCCGGCCGTCGTCGAAAGCGGCCAGAATGGCCGTGCCCTCGTCCGGCTCGACCCGGCCGAAGTAGACGCTATCGGGCAGGGCCACGAGGTTGGGGGCGAACCGGTCGCCACCGACGTGTGAGCTCTCCCACACCCGGTCGGCCCAGGCCGAGGCCCGAAGGGCCCGGACCAGGGGGCGTCCCCGGTTTGCGCAGCACTGGTCGTGACGACCGTTGGTGCAGACCATGAAGACCGCCCGGTCGAGGGGGGTCCACGGTGGGGGTGGGTCCTCACCCACCGTCAGCTCGGCGGCCACCGTGGCCACGTCGCCAAGTGAGGCCACGGTCCGCCGCCACAGCCGGCGGGCGGGGCCCCCGGGGCGGCGGGCGGTGCCGGTGAACAGGGTGATGTCGTCCCGGCCCCGGCGGGCGTGGGACCGGATGCACATCACCCGGATGCCGCGAGCCTTCATTGCGTCCAGCCACCCCGAGGGTACGTGCTCACCGAGGGCGCTGTCGTGGACGGCGGTGTGGCCCCACGAGCCCTGGACCTCCACGAGCAGCCAGGCCGGGACGATCGATCCGGTGGCGAACAGGGGTTCGTGGCGGTCCCGGCCCGCGTCCGAGCACCGGTACCGGTCGGCGGGGGCGGGGCCGTCAGCGGGCATGGACGAGGACCCCTTCGGCCAGGAGACGGGTGAGCACCACGTCCCGGCTGTTGCCGCCGGGGTTCGGCAGGTCGGCGGCAAGGAACGGTGCGGGCGAACCGAGCACGGCGGCCAAGAGGGGCAGGGCGGGCGCGGGAAGGTCGAGGATCCGCTCCCCCAGACCAAGGACGGCCCGGTCACCGAGCCGGGTCAACCACAGGAGGGGACCGGGCGGGATCTCGAGGCCGCCGTCGGTCAGCTCCGGGACCACCCGAGGTCGGAGCCGGGTGGCGGGCTGGCGGCGCCAGACCTCCCGGGCCAGCCAGTGGCGGAGCACGGGACCGGACCGTAGGGCGAGGCGGGACGGGTCGGGGATGGCCGGCTCGGGGACGGCGGGATCGAGGCCGAGTACGGGGACCGACCCGGTGAAGTGTCCGGCGGCCGCCTCGGCGTCGAGGGCCTTGGCCAGCACCCGCTGCCAGGTGACCACCATGAGCCCGATGGTGAGGTGGTCGGAGCGCTCGTCGACGGTCTCGGCGGTGTGCGGGTAGCCGCGAGGCAGGTAGAGGACGTCTCCGGCCCGGAGGGTGAGCTCGAGGGCGGGCGGGCCCAGCTCGGCCGGATCGAGCGGGGCGATCCGGTGTCCCCGGACCGGGTTCACGGTCCGTTCGACTGGTTCCCACACCCGCCACCGTTTGGCCCCGCCGATCTGGACGACGAACACGTCGTGGAAGTCGAAGTGGAGGTCGAGGCCCCGCTCGGCCGGGGGTGACAAATAGGCGTTGATCTGGATCGGGTGGTCGACGGCCAGGGCCAGGTTGTTGGCCAGACGGGCGAGCTGGGGGTTGGTGTGCTGCAGACCCTGGAGGACGACGGTGTCGCCCCGCCGGTACCGGTCGATGACCCGGTTGGCGTCAATCACGTCGTCCAACCGGCGCGACCCGAGGCCCAGGCGCCGGGTCAGCCCACCCCGGGCCGTGGTGTCACCGGCCCGGACCAGCCGGAAGGCCGGCTGGCGGGTTCCCCGGGTCAGCAGGTCATCCCACAGCCGGTCGACGTCCGCGAACCGCTCGGGTGCCCCGGTCTTGTGGTGGAGGGGCCGCCGGAAGACCAGGTCCCGGCGGAAGGCGGCGTCATCGTCGACCAGGTCGGCCAGGCCGGGCGCGTCCGGGTGGGCGACCCGTTTGACCTGCCAGTGCTCGGCTGCGGTCATACCCGAGCGACCGCTCCGGCGACCCCCATGGGCATCATCGGTTCAGTGGTCGGACCCGTCCGAATCGCCGCCGTCGGAACCATCGGAGTCATCGCCACCGTCGTGGTCGGACCCGTCCGAGTCGCCGTGATCACCGTCGGAGCCGTCCGAATCGGAGCCATCGGAATCGGAGCCATCCGAATCGGAGTCGCCGCCGTCGGAACCGTCGGCGTCACCGCCCGACGGGGCACCCATCGTCTCGTCGGCCGTACTCTCGTTGATGTCGTCGTCAGTGATGTCCATGGCCGGATCCTATTCGGTGCCCCCCGGTGACGCGCGACGAAGCGAACGACGTCTACGCCGACCGTCGGACCGGAGGTGCGGACCGGCACGGCACCCACCCCCGGGGTAGGGTCGCGGACATGGACCTGGCAGATCGTGTTGTGGTGGTGACCGGCGGCGGCTCGGGCATCGGGGAGGCGTTGGTGAGGGCGGCGGCCGGGGCCGGAGCCCGCCATGTGGTGGCCGCCGACCTCGACGGGGACAACGCCGAACGGGTGGCCAAGGAGGTAGGCGGGACGGGGGTCCGCCTCGACGTCCGCGACGAGGACGCCATCGGGGCCCTGGTCGAGGACACCCAGTCGGCGCACGGCCCCATCGACCTGTTCTGCTCCAACGCCGGCTTCGTGACCCGCGGCGGGGTGGAGGAGACGAACGAACGGATCCAGGCCATGTGGGAGGTCCACGTGATGGCCCACATCTACGCCGCCCGGGCCGTCCTCCCTTCCATGATCGCCCGCGGCGAGGGCTACCTGCTCAACACGGCGTCGGCGGCCGGCCTGCTCACCCAGATCGGTTCGGTGTCCTACACGATCACCAAGCACGCCGCGGTGGCCCTGGCCGAGTGGCTGGCCATCACCCACCACCACCAGGGCATCCGGGTGTCGCTGCTCGCTCCCCAGGCCGTGGAGACCAACATCGTGGCCAACAGCCCCGATCAGCGGGAGACCGAGGGGCTGGTGGGAGGGGTGGCGGCCGCCGACGGCGTCGTCACCGCCGAGGCGGCCGCCCAGGCCTGCCTCGACGCCATCGCTGAGGAGCGGTTCTGGGTCCTCCCCCACCCCGAGGTGGCCACCTACGTGGAACGCAAGGCCACCGACATCGACCGGTGGCTCAACGGGATGCGCCGTTTCCAGGCCTCGCTCTACCTTGACCAGCCCCTACCCGGCGACGCCATCGCCCCCTGACCCGTCCTGGGTCCACGGGGCCGGCCGCCCGGTCAGATCGCCACCCAGGCCCCGTCGGTGGGCGACCAGCCGGCCAGCTCGCCCGTACCGCAGTCGACGGGCTGGTAGCTACCCGGCTGGTCCCGCGTCGCCTCCCCGAACGGGGCGAAACACGGCAGCGAGTCGGGCTGGTCGATCGGCGGGCACGGGTTGGCGGTGTCGTGGGCGGCGTCGCCGACGACGGCGAAGTCCGAGCACGCCCCGTCGTCCTGGAGGGAGGCCGCCATCTCCAGCGACGACCAGAAGGGGATCCCGCAGGTCTCGTAGCTGAGATCGTCGACGCTCTGGATGTCGATGAGGGCCTGAGCGGTGACGGTCTGCAACTCGTCGTCGCTCACCTCGCCGCCGTCCATCCGGTCGATGGCGGTCACGATCTGGTCCCACACCGGCTTGGCGGCCGGCACGGCGGCGGCCAAGGCGTCACCGGCGGCCGCCTCTTCCCCTTCGGCGGCGGCGTCCACGGACATCTCCTCCAGGAGAAAGCGCTGCAGGCCCTGGCACTCGGGTTGATTGGGGTCGCCCGCGGTGAGCGCCTTGCCCGATCCGGTGCCGTCCGCATCATCTGCGGCACCGCCGGGGGCGACGGTCGAGGCTGCGGCGTTGGCGGCCTCGGTCCCGCCCGAGTTGGTCGATCCGCTACAGCCGGCGACGGCCAACAGGGTGGCGACCAGGACCAGCCCGAGGGCTGGCCGTGACCGGCCGGCAGTACTGCTTCTCATCCGGTTCATCCTGCTCCGTGTCCGTGGCCGGGGTCGTCGAGCCCACCCGGGTCCGGGATGTCCGCCGGACGGGCAGCCGGTTCTCAGCTCACCCGGACCCGCACCGGTTCCCGGGCGTAGCCAAGCACGGTACCGGTGATCGGGGGCACCGGCCCGGCCGGTTCGATCCGGTCGTAGCGGTCCAGCAGGGCCCGGAGGGCGAGCCGGGCCTCCAGCCGGGCCAGGTGGGCGCCGAGACAGTGGTGGAGACCCCAGCCGAAGGTGAGGTGCGGGTTCGGGTCCCGGGCCAGGTCGACCTCCCCGGGCCGGTCGAACACAGCCGGATCGTGGTTGGCCGCGCACATGGCCAGGCCCACCGTCTGGCCGGCACGGATGGGGCGACCACCCCGTTCGTGGTCGGTGACCGCCTTGCGGAACATGGTCCGGGTGGGACCGAGGACCCGCAGCAGTTCCTCAACCGCCGCCGCGTCGGCCTCGGGGTGGGCCCGAAGTTGGGCGAGCAACTCGGGCCGCTCCATGAACAGCCCCATGGCGTTGCTGAGCAGCGAGGTCGTCGTCTCGTGCCCGGCGAACAGCAGCAGGGTGCACGCCCCCACCAGTTCGAGCGGGGTGAGCCGGTCGCCGGCCCCGTCGACGAGGGCGGTCAGCATGGTGCCCGACGGATCCCGCCGTTCCCGGGCGATGTGGCCCTGCCAGAACTCGGCAAAGGTGGCGGCCGCCCGGACGGCCTGGTCGGTGGGAACCGAGGACGGCGTGGTAGCAAACACGACGGTCGCCAGGTCGTCCGACCAGGCCTGGAACCGGTGCCGATCATCCCCGTCGACCCCGAGGACGGCGGCGATGACCTGGGCCGGAAGGGGGGCGGCGAAGTCGCGTCGCACCTCGATCTCCCCCCGGTCAGGCAGGCGTCCGACGACGTCGTCGACGACCCCGGCCACCAGGCCGCTGAGGCCGTCGACCCGCCGGGGACTGAACGCCGACCGCACCGGATGCCGCAGTTCGGTGTGGCGAGGGGGGTCGTGGAACACCATCCAGCCCCGGAGCAGCTCGACCACCCGCTGGAAGGCCTCGGGACGCTGGTCGGCCACGCGTTCCAGCGGGCCGACCCGATCGGCCGACAGGGTTGAGGCGTCACGGAACGCCGCGGCCACCTCCGCGTGGTCGATGACCAGCCAGGCATGGTGGGCGTCGCTCCACTGCACCGGGCCGTCCCCCCGCACGGTGTCGAAGTACTCCGCCGGCCGGCGAATGGACGCCGGGCTCTCAAGATCGATCATGGCCCTGCCCCCTATCGGCCGTGTTCTCACTGACCACGGTAGCCCGCCCCGTCAGTGGGCGGGAAGACCGAGCTCGGCGCCGCGACCGGGCGACGGGGCCGGACCGGGTACATTGTCCAAGCGTGATCATCGAGGAGGACCGATCCGACACCCCGCCCTTCGTGGGGGCGAGCCCGGGTTCTGTCGCGCCCCCGGCCGAACGCCCGGTGGACCGGCTCCGCGAGCTCCTCGAGCAGTGGTGGCCCGGGATGCTCCTTCTGCTCGTCCCCTTCGCGGTGGGAGTGCTGGCCCTGGTGCTGTCCCGCCAATCGGACCCGGACCAGCAAGCGGTGGTCACCATCGCGTCGGAGACGGGAGAGTCCGGCTCGCTCGGCAGCCTGAACCTGGCGGCGCCGCCACCCGCGCCCACCACAGCCCCGCCCCTCACCACCGCAGCGCCGTCCACCCTGTACGCGTCCACCACGGTCCCGTCCACCACGGCACCAGTCACGAGCCGCGCCCCGGTCACCACCCAGGCGCCCGCCCCGACGGCGAGGCCCACCCAACCGCCCACCAGCGCTCCCCCACCCACGTCACCGTCCGTGCCGCCGACGGTGACGGAGCCACCGGCGGCCACCGAGCCAGCCTCCGACGCGTGCATCATCCGGGTCCGCCGGGCCCGGGTGTACGCCTCGCCGGACGACGGAGCCGAACGGATCGGCCGGGCCAGCGGCCGGTACACGGTGATCGGCGCCCAGGCTGGCTGGTACCAGATCGCCAGCGGTGGTGACACCGGCTGGGTCAGCTCCGGCGACGTCGCCGGCAGCAGCGGCCCCTGTTGACCGCACCGGCCGCGGTCTCCCGACCGCCGGACGCCCCCGGCGCCGCTGCCAATATGACCGGAGCGTGAGCGCTCGGGCATGATCGGAGGTCCGGGGCCCGACGCGGCGCACCGGCGGCCGCCGCCCGGCGGTCGGGAAGGGACCAGCCACCGATGACCGAGCCCACCACCACTCCTCCACCGTTGGAGCCCCCGCCGTCCGACCCGAGCTACGACATCGAGTTCTTCTGGGACCCGGTGTGTCCCTTCGCTTGGATCACGTCCCGGTGGGTGGCCAAGGTGGCGGACCAGACCGGTTACCGGGTCGACTGGCGGTTCATCTCCCTGCGCCTGCTGAACAAGGACAAGGACTACGCCACCGAGTTCCCGCCGGAGTACGAGCACGGCCACACCGCCGGCCTCCGGATGCTGCGGGTGGCAGCCGCGGTGCGGGCCGAATTGGGCCGGGAACCACTCGGCGCCCTCGTGGCCGCCTACGGCCACAGCTACTGGGACCAGCCCAAGGGATCGGGGATGCGGGCCCGGCTGAGCACCGCCGAACACGCCGCCGACGTGCTGGGGGCGGCCGGGTTGCCCACCCGCTTCGCCGCCGCCCTCGACGACACCCGCTGGGACGTACTGCTCGACGCCGAGACCGAACTGGCCCTGTCGCGCACCGGGCGGGACGTAGGCACCCCGATCATCACCTACCAGCCGCCGGACGGCATGTCGTTCTTCGGACCGGTCATCTCCCGAGTCCCCGACGACGATGAGGCCCTGCCCCTGTGGGAGGCGGTCACCACCCTGGCCGCCTTTCCCGGCTTCGCCGAGCTGAAACGGAGCCTCAGGGAGGCGCCCCAGTTGACGATCCTGGGCGCCGCCGAACAGCCGACCCAGGAGGACTGGAAGGACGGCCACCGGGTCGGCCACCTGGCCTCCGACCGCGCCGGCGGATCCGGCGCTGATACCACGATGGGAGCGCAGTGATGGACCTCGACGACAAGGTGGCAGTGGTCACCGGCGGGGCGAGCGGCATCGGCCGGGGCATGGCCCGCGCCTTCGCCGGAGCCGGAATGAAGGTGGTGGTGGCCGACATCGAGCCCGGCCCGCTCGACGAGGTGGTCGCCGAACTGACCGGTACCGGGGTGGAGGCCATCGGGGTCCCCACCGACGTGTCCGACCTGGGAGCGGTCGAGGCTCTGGCCGAGGCGTCCGTCGACGCCTTCGGCGGGGTCCACGTGTTGTGCAACAACGCCGGTGTGGGCGTGTCGGCCCCCATCGGCTCCACCTCGATGGAGGATTGGCGCTGGACCCTGGCCATCGACCTGTGGGGGCCGATCCACGGGGTCCACGCCTTCCTGCCCATCATGGAGGCCCAGGGCGAGGGTCACATCAACTCGACGGCTTCGATGGCCGGGCTGTATGCGGGGGCGTCGCTGGGGGCCTACAACGTGGCCAAACACGGGGTGGTGGCCCTGATGGCGAGCCTGGAGCGCGACCTACGCGTGGCCGGCTCCGGGGTGCGGGCCTCGGTGCTGTGCCCGGGGCCGATCAACACCAACATCATCGACAGCCAACGGAACCGGGCACCGTCGTCGGCGGCCCAGCACATCGACACCGACAGCGGCACCAAGTTCTGGGACCGGCTCGGCAAGGCCTTGGCCCAGGGTATGGACCCGGACGACGTGGGTAGCCTGGTGCTCGATGCGGTCCGCAACGACAGCTTCTGGGTGCTTACCCACCCGGAGATGGCCGAGTACGTGACCCGACAGCAGGCCGCCATGCTGGAGGACCGCTCCCTGACCCGGTGAGGACCGGTGCCCGACGCCCGGGCCCGCCGACGGCAGGGCCGGGGGGTCACGGGGTCAGGACCGCGGGGTTACGACGGCAGGGTCATCGCCCCCCACCGTCCCGGTGGAGGGGGCGGCCGGCCGGGGCTGGGGGATCCTGGTGGTCACGGCTACGGCCACCGCCAAGGCCACCGCGGCCAGGGCGCACGCGAGCCGGAAGTCTCCGGCCCAGTCGGCCACCGCACCGGCCACCACAGGCCCGACGATCTGCCCGATTCCGTAGGTGATGGTCACCTGGGCGATGGCGGAGGTGGCGCGCCCGGGGGCGATCCGACGGGCCAGGGTGAGGGCGAGGGTGGTGATGGCCACGAACGACAACCCGAGGGTCGCGGCGCAGAACACGAGGGTCGCCGGGCTGGCCCGCACGGCCAAGGCGGCGACACCGAAACCCTGCATAGCCAACGCCCCCATCAGGGCCCCCCGGTCGCCGATCCGGCCGGCCACCGCCGTCCACAGGGGGACCGACCCGAGGCTCGATACTCCGACGGCGATCCACGACAGCATCTCGAACGTGCGGCCCAGATCGGCGTCCCGGGCGATGACGACCAGGTAGGTGGCGGCCACCACGTAGCCGAATCCAGAGAGGCCATAGCCGACGATGAGCCAGGCCAGGCCGGGTTCGAGGCGCCGGGACCGGACGGCCAGGGCGGCCGGACGCGCCGGTTCGGAGTGGCCGGCCCGGGCGGCGCCGTCCTCCGGTTCCTCGTCGACCAGCAGGACCAACACGACCATCGTGGCCAGCACAGCGATGGCGGCCACCCCGATCCACATCGCCGGTGCCCCCATGGGAACCAGGGCGAGCAGCCAGACCACCACGGTGGAGATAACGATTCCCGAGCCGATACCGGTGAAGGTCAGGGCGATGAGATGGGGCCGTTGGAGTCGTTGGACCACGGCGAAGGCGATCGACGATATGGCCACGAAGGCGAGGCCGCTGCCCATCCCGATCACGGTGCGGATACCAGTCCAGACGATCCAGTCGGCGGTGACGGCCATGGCCGCGGTGCCGACGGTTACGGCCACCAGCCCGCCCCGGGCCACCGTGGTGGCCTCGAACCGGCGGATGATGCGGGCACTCATCGCCACGCCGAGGAGATAACCGACATAGGTGCCGGAGGCGACGAACCCGGCCTGGGCGTTGCTCATGCCGGCCTCGTCCCGCATGAAGGGGAGGATCGGGGTGAGGGCGAACCGGCCGATGACCATGGCCACCATCAACCCGAAGCCGCCGGCAACCAGTGTGGCTAGGCCGACCGCGGCGTTCGACCGGCCTCCGACCCGCCAGCGGTTCACGACCGCTCCCGCGCCAGCCCGGGCACCGCTACGGCATCGGCCGCATAATCGGCCGGATAGTCGGCGAGGGCGAAACCACGAGCGGTGACGCTAGCAGGCCCCCGTCACTCTACGCAGCCCCCTGGAGTACGGTCGCTCTTCGGCCAAGGCCTCATCGGGCTGTCGGCTCCTCGGCCAAGGCCTCATCGGGTCGGGTGCCGGGAGGCCCGGCCGATGCCTCAGTGCCCACCCGACACCCAGTTGCCGTGGAAACCGAACGGCACCCGCTGCGGTAAGGGCACCCGGGCCACGTAGCCACGGTCGAGCTCGGCGGCGTCGATCACCACCAGTTCGGCCGACCCGGCGGCAAGGTCATGCACGAAGGTGAGCAGCCAGCCGTCGTCCTCCACCAGATCGGCGCTCGAGGCGGGCCGGGCGACGAACACGGGTTCACCGGCGGCCCGTCCCGGGCCGTGGTCGAACACCTGACGTTCGCCGGTATTGAGGTCGTGCTTGATCGTGGGCCAACCCGCGGCCGGATCCACCGACGGGGAGGCGCAGTAGCCGTACCGGTACGGCTTGCCGGCCAGGGAGCCCCTGTGTCGGGGGAATTCGTTGGGAGAGGGGTCGATCAGCGTGGTGGACACGGTGCGCCGGGCCGGATCGACCACCCACCGCTCCAGCCGAGCTATGGTCTCGAACGGACCCCTCGGTTCGAGGTCGAACATCCGCTCGTAGAAGCAGACGTCGAGCACCACCCGGCCATCGGGGGTGTCATAGGAGTTGAGGGGGTGGAACACATAGCCGACGGGGACGTCGATCCACACGATCGTGTTTGGATCGGTGGGAGCGTCGCCTTTGCGGGGCAGCAGACCCACCCGGTTGCCGTAGTCCGGGTTCCACCGGAACGGGAAGGTCAGGCCCCGCTCCGCCAGGGTGAGGTCGACGGTGCAGGGCTGGTCATAGACCACGGCGTAGCGGCCGGTGAGGGACATGTCGTGGATCATCGACATGCCCGGAAGCGGGATGTCCATGGTGTGACGGACCCGACCGTCGGTACCGACGATGACGTACTGGATGTGGTCGAGCCATTCCGCCCAGGCGTAGGTCATGGCGTGCAGCTCGCCGGTGTTCGGGTCGAGCTTGGGGTGGGCGCTGAACGCCCCCGGAAGGGTGCCGAAGAAGTCGTTGCGGGCCACGGTCTCGAGGTCGTAGCCGAGCTCCACGGGCACGCCGCCCCCTTCGACGACGGCCCAAGTGCGCCCAGCGAAGCCGGCCACATTGGTGTTGGGGCCGGTCCGGTTCCGGTTCCAGTTGGGACCGCTGATGTCGCGCCTGCCCCTCAGCTGGGCGATGCGGCGAGATCCCACGTACCGGTTGCGGTACCACTCTGCCACCCCGTCGCGGAGGCGCACCCCGTGGACCATGCCGTCGCCGACGAACCAGTGATGGGTGGCCGGGTCGACCGGGCCGGCCGGGTTGGGGCCGTTACGCAGGTAGCGGCCGTCGAGCTCGGCCGGCAGCTGACCGATGACGGGGAGATCGACAGCGGTGACCTCCCGGGCCACCGGGGCGTAGTTGCCGACCAGGAAGGGATTGTCGACTGGGTGGTCGGCGGGGCTCCCCTGGAAGGGGTTGTGGTCGGAGACGGTAGAGGTCATGACGCCACTCCTTGGCGGTCGAGCGTGCGGCGGACGGGTCGGGATAGCAAACCCGGACTACGTAACTTAGTTATGCGTGGCTCGGCGCATAACATAGTTACGTGACCCCGTCGAAGTCAACCCCCCCACCGCCGGATTCCCCGGGTCCCTCGCCGCCCCCGAACCCGTCACCGGCGGAGGGGTCGCCACCGCCGTCGGGCGATATGCGGGCAAGGCTCCTCGCCGCGGCCCTGACCATCCTCGGCCGGGACGGACCCGCCGCCTTCACGGTGCGCAACATCACCGACGAGGCCGGGTGCTCCACCACCGGCGTCTACACCTGGTTCGGCAGCAAGACGGCCCTGGTCGAGGCGGTGTTCATCGAGGGGTTCGAGTCGTTCGACCGGACGGTGTCACCCCTGATCGCGGTGGACCTGTGGCAGACGGCCGTCGCCTACCGGTCGTGGGCCCTGTCCAACCCCACCCAGTACCTGGTCATGTTCGGCCGGGCCGTACCCGACTTTCAACCCAGTGACGCGGCGTTGGAGCGGGCCACCGAGTCCTTCCAACACCTGGTGGACGGGATGGCCGTCCACGGGGCCGACGACCCGATCGGAGCTGCCTACCACGCCTACGCCAGCGTCCACGGCTACATGATGTTGGAGCTGGTTGACCTCGCCAACGTCGGCGGTGATCCCGAGGAGCTCTACCGGGCGGGCATGGCGCGCCTGCTGATGAGCCTGCAGCTGCCCGAGCGGGACTGAGGGCGAAGGTTGGCCCAGCTCTTCCGCTCAGTGTCCACTCGGCAGCCCTGACGCTACCGTCGATTCAGCCGGGCAAACCGACCTTGTCCGGGGTGCTCGGCACGACGGCCCCACCCTGGAACGAGGTGCAGTCGGAGCCAGCCTCGTCGAGATTGATCTCGGCGGTGACGGTGGCCGTGGTGGTGTCGAAACGGATGATCTTCGAGGCGAACGTGTCGGCGATCCACACGGTGGTGCCGTCGACGGCGGTGTCGATGGAGCTGAACTCGGCCCCGGGAACGACGGTGGCCTGGTTGGTGGCCGGGTCGATCCGCCACAGCTCGTCGAACTCGGTGCCCACCCAGATGGCCCCGTTGGCCGCGGCCAGGGCGTGGGGCTCCTCACCCACCGGGATGGTAGCCATGATCTCCCCTGAGGCCGGATCGATCCGGCTTACGGTGCCTGCGTAGTTGTTGGTCACCCAGGCGCTGCCCTCCCCAGTCTCCACATGGATGGCACCCGGCCCCGTAGCGATCGTGGCGTCGGGCCGACCGGTGGCCCGGTCGATACGGGTGACGGTACCGTCGGTGACGTTGGTCACCCACGCCCGTTCCGGCTCGAGGGCCACATGGTGCGGGTCGATGCCCACCTCGACGCTGCCCTCCAGCTGACTGGTGGTGGCGTTGATCTCGTGTACGGCGCTGACCGTCGGATCGACCACCCAGACACTGGACTCGTCGGCGGCCAAACCGAGCGCGGAGCCGGGTATGGAGATGAGGCTCTCGATGCTGACGTCGTCCGGGTTGAGGCGGTACACCTGGCTCCCGATCCGGTCGCCCACCCACACCGAGTTGTCCGAGAACGCCACCCCGGCGGCCGAACCACCGATCTCGATGGACCCCGTCACCTCGGCGGTCACCGGATCGACCCTGATGACGACGCCGCAGGCCAGATCGGAGGCCCATACCGAGCCGCCGCCGAAGGCGAGACTGTCGGGCTGGAACGGGACGATCTCCTCGTCACCCCCGCCACCGGGGGTCGAGCCGGCCCCGCCACCGGGGGTGGACCCACCGGGATCGCCGGGAGTGGTGGTACCGCCGGGCTGGGTGCTGGCCGTGGTCGTCGAATCGTCGAGGGCCGACTGGTCACGGCCTCCACCACTGCTCGACCACAAGGCCGCCAACACTAGGAGCAGCAGCAGGCTGAGCCCACCGACCAGCAGAGCCCACAACCAGCCGCGACCCTGGCCGTCCGGATCGGCGGATTCGCCCGGCGGCCCCGCAGGCGCGGACCACGCCGATGAGGGTGGGGGCAACGGCTCGGAGCCGGGAGGAGAGGGGATGAAGCTCACGAGTTGGAGACGTTTCTTCCGGCCAAGTGGTTCGCGGTTCCTTCGGTGATTCGGCGGGGCCCGTGCGATCCCGTCGGCGCCGCCACCGAACAATCCAGAACCTAGTGCGACGAGCCTCCCGTCGGGCGTCGGCGTGACGCGTCGAGACGGCGACGCTCCAGCTGGCGCGTCGCCGTCTCGATGTGATGGGCGGGGGCGGGCCCCGGTGGCGGCTCCGGTGCGGTGTTCAGGAGCCGGGGGTGCTCAGGAAGCGAGGGCGGCCTGGAGCCGGGCGGCCTGTTCGTCCGACAGGTTGGACTCGATGAGGGTGGCACCGGCCACGATGCCAGTCAGACGGTCGACGACGGCGCCATCGGAGAGGAGGAACAGCGCCGAGGTGCCTTCGGTGACCTCCCCCCGGACGCGTTTGATGAAGTCGTCGTCGATACCGAAGTCAGACAGGGCACCAACAAGGGCCCCGGTCGCAGCGCCGATCAGTCCGCCGATGAGCGGGATGAGGAAGATCAGGCCGAACAACATTCCCCAGAAAAGGCCGCCGAGAGCGCCTTCACCGGCGGTACTCACCGCCTGATGCGTCTTGGGCTTCTTGTCTCCCTGAGGCCAGCTGACCACCGCAGAGTCTTCGATCGTGATCAATTCCTGCTTGGCCGCACCGATGAACTCGCGCTGCGCAGCCTCAGCGCCGTCGGCGGTCGGGAACTTCCATACAGTCAAGGTAGCCATTTGCATCCTCCTAGGGGGCGGGGTTGCGTCCTCTTAGACCGTCGGAACGTACACAAAATCGGCTGGGACTGCACGGGCTATGGCCAATCTCATACTCGGTCGGTCATAGTCCCCTCGCCATCGGCCACGACCCGGCGCGACGAGGCCGGCCGGTCGACCGCTTCTAGGGTGCAGAAGATGGAGGTGAGACGGGCGGCGCGGCCGACTCGGATTCTCGTGCCGATGATGGCCTGGGCGGCGGTCGTACTGGCCGCCGTAGTGCTCTCCCTACGCTGGGTCGACAGTGATTCGTCCCGGCTGATTACCCTGACAGCGGCCGGGCCGGCGCTGACCCTGGGCGCGGTGGTGATCGTGGGCCTGGCCCTCGCCGCAACGGCCGCTGTGTCCCGGAGCGACCGGAGTGGGCGTACCGGGGTGCGGCCCTACCCGCGGGCCCTGACAGTGGCCTGGATGGCCCTGGCCGTGGCCGGCGCGGTGGTGTACACCCCGGTCGACGCCGTCGTGGCCTGCCGGGCCAGGCCGGCGCCGAACGGCGCGGTGACGGTGGTGGCCGGCAACATCTACTACGCCAACAATGATGTCGAGCCCTTGCTGGCGTTGGCGGCCGCCCACGAGGCCGACGTGCTGGTGGTCCCCGAGCTCAACGAGGTCACCGGAGCAACCCTGGCCGCCAACCGGGAGCGGTACCCGTACCAGCGGCTGATCCCCTACCGGGAGGGCGCCAACGGGATCGGGGTGATCTCCCGCCTTCCCCTCCACGACGTTGAGACGATCCGGATCGGCCCGTCACGCGCCGTGCGGGCCATCGTCGAATCGCCCTCGGGGCCGGTGACCCTGCTGGCGGTCCATCTGGCCAACCCCGTCACCGGTCCGCCCACTCGTTGGAGACAGGGCTTGTCCGACCTCGAGAGCCTGGTCGACCACACCCCGGGTCCGGTAATCGTCGCCGGTGACTTCAACGCCACCGCCGAGCACGTCCCGTTCCGCGCCCTGCTGAGTGGGACCGGCCTCCACGATGCCCACGACGACGCCGGCTGTGGCTGGGACGGCACCTGGCCGACACGGGCGGGGGGTGCCATCCCCATCACCGGCGTGGCCCGGATCGACCATGTGCTGCTGCGGGCCGACTGGCAGGCCACCAGGGTCAACACCGCCTATCTGACCGGCAGTGACCACGCCGCCGTGGTGGCCACCGTAGCGCCCGCTCCGGGCTGATCTGGGGCCCGGGCCGACGGGTCAGGGCCGTCGCGCCGGGTTCGACGGCGGCCCGGAAACAACCCACGCTGGCCCCCAAGGGGGTCGTCAGGATGGTGTGGGCGGGCCCGGGACCGGACCCGTGGTGGAGCCCGGACCCGGGGGGAGGGTCGCACCTGGGGGCGGAGGGCTCGCCGGATCGTCGGCCCGGAGCACCGACAGGTACCGGGACAGGTAGGGGTGGGCCGGGTGGCGGACGATGGCCCAGCTCAACATGACCAGCTCGGCGTAGAGGCTGACGACCTGGAAACGGTGGTAGGTCCCGTCGTTCATGGTGGCCCCATACCGGAGGGTGGACGGCGCCAACAGGTCGCATTCGGCGATCGACTGCCACGAGAACGGGTGGAGACCGAGCCGGCCCTCGAGGTACACGCCGTGGTCGGAGACGTACAGCTCACCCTCGTCGAGGGGCCTCCAGGCAGGGCGCGCGTTGCGGGCCGCCCGGCTCCGGGCCGAGGCCGACGCCATGGCGGTGGCGGCCAGCAGGCCGACCCCGAACGCCCCGGTGCCACCGGCGATGAACGTCGAGTACGAGCCATCGCCGGCCGGTCCGAACCAGTCACGGTAGTAGTGGCTGCAGCAGACGATCTTCTCGCCGTTGGCGATCGAGGGCGGGAACCGGGTGGTCAGCGGGGCCCGGCCAGCGAAGGTCCCGTCGAGGTACTCCTGGACGACGAGGGCGGTGAACTGCAGCGCCGTCGCCCGCTCCCGTTCCGCCGACGCCGCGGCCGCGGGGTCGTTCGTGGGTTGCTGGCCATGCATCTCCAACCTAGTCGTGGACCAGTTGAGAATCAGCATGGTCACCACGAACGGCCGTGGGCGGCGCCGGCGGGCGGGGTCAGGCAGGCAGGTGCTCGGGTTCCTCCTGTCGATCGCCACCGTTGACCGAGGCGATGATCCCGATCAGGCCGACGAGGATGAACAGGGTGCCGAGCGGCCGACCCCAGGCCCAGTCCAGGGCCCGGACGACGGTTCCGGCGTCGTCGGCCGAGCTGCCGGGGACTGGTGCGGTGATCATCGCCGCGCCGGAGACGGCGATGATCACCGCGGACACGGCCCGGCCGATCCGGCCCGGGCCTTCGGGGGAGGTGGCCGGGTTGCGCAACGACGACGCCCACCGCCAGCCGGCCTCGAGCACCAACCAGACGACCAGCGAAAGGCCGAGCACCGGCATCAGGTAACCGAGGACGACAGCGGCCACGAGAACGCCGACGGGCGCCTCGCGGAGCCAATGACGGACCGGCGGTGGGGTACCCATTCCCCCCATGGGCCGGCGCCGCCACCACATCCGGTAGCCGAGCAGGACGAGGTAGGCGACCGCGAGGGCCAGGCCGGTCATGAACAGCCGTAGGGGTAACCCGAACAGCTCGGCCTGGTGGAACAGGATGGCCGCGGTGCGCAGCTTGTTGAACCAGTGCTCATCCGCGTAATCGAATGATGAGGTCACCGCCCCGGTGTTGCCGTCCACGGTGATCTCGTCGCGTTCGAGGGGGAAGGTGCTGTCCCGGCTGGTGGCGACCCAGCCGGTGGTGTCGTCGGCGGGCACCACGATCTCGACCGGTGCCACCATCCCCCGCTCGGTGACCGCGGCGTAGGCGGTGTCGAGATTGGCCATGTCGCTCTGAGCGGCGCCGTCCTGGGCGCCACCGGCAGCTCCGTCACCGGCCGTGGACGGCAGGGCCGCTTCGGCGCCGCTGTCGGCGGGAACGGCCAGTTGGCCCTTAGCCCAGTCCACCCGGTCGCCGGCGAAGGTCGTCCAGGTCAGGCCGGAAACGGCTAGGAACACCATGGGCACGAGGAGGCCCACACCGATGAAGTTGTGCCAGTCCTTGTCCCGGCGGCGACCCGAGATCCCCCGGCGGGCCGCGAACGCCATGGAGCCCCGCTTCCGCAGACCGGGCCACCACAGGTACAGACCCGTGAACAGGCTCACCAGGAACCAGGATCCGGCTAGCTCAGTGATCGGTTCGGCCTCGGGCCCGAGACGGAACGACGAGTGCAGGTTCCGGAGCCATTCGCTCGAGGTGGCATCGGCATCGATAGTGCCGGTCACCTCCCCGGTGGCCTGGTCGACGTAGACGGACTCGGCGTCACTGGGCGCCCTGAACCCGGCCGACCCGCCGGGCGGGTCCATGATCACCCTGGTGTTGGTCCCGTCGGTGCCAGGAACAACGGAATACACGCCCCAGTCGGGGTGAGCGGCCTCAGCCGCGGCGACCTGGTCGGCGAGAGACACGTTCACCTCCGAGCTGGAGGCGCCGAGGATGCTCCCGAACCGGAGCTGGTCGAGCTGGGGATACCAGGCGAACAGGATCCCGCTGATGCACAACGAGAGGATCACCGGGCCGGCCAGGAACCCGCCGAGGAAATGGAGGCGCCAGAGGATCGGGCGCATCATCGCCGCCCGTTCCGCCCGACGGGTGGGCTTGAGATGGCCGTCGTCGCCACCGGCGCCGGGGCCCTGGTCGGCCTCCCGACGCTGGGCCTGGTGGATCTGATCGGACACGAAGGCGATATCGCCCTCGGGGATGTCGGGGTCGAGGGCGACCAACCCGGATGAAACGGCCTCGGGGGAGGCAGTCGAAGTCACTGGGCCACCACCGTCAGGACGATCACGAGAGCCGAGGCCACCGTCGTGGTGGCCGGGAGCAACCAGGCACGACTGGATCGGCGGCCGTTCGCGGTCACGGGCATAGCGTTCTTCGTCCACGGCGGGTTTATTGTCGGCATCAAGCCTCCCTCAGGGCATCTCGGCCAGTTCGCCACGTAGACGGCGGCCGGCGGAACAAAGTTCCACCAGCCGCCGGATTTTTCTCCGCTGTCGACACCGCTCTGGCGGCTACCTGACCGGGCGGCGCCCCTGACCTAGGGTGACGGGCATGACGGAGACGATCGAGGTCGAAGGCCCGTCCGGCCTGCGATTCACCGCCGACTTGGCCGGCCCGGCCGACGGGCCGCTCGTGCTCCTGCTCCACGGTTTCCCGGAATCCCGCCACACCTGGACCGAGGCCCTCGCCCGCCTGGCTGACACCGGTTATCGGGCGGTCGCCCCTGACCAACGCGGCTATTCGCCAGGCGCCCGACCCAACCCGGCCGATCTCTCCAACTACGACTACCAGCTGTTGATCCGGGATGTTGCCGACCTAGCGGACGCCGTGGGCGGGGACGGCAGGCGCTTCCACCTGATGGGCCACGACTGGGGTGGGCAGGTGGCCTGGGGCGTGGCGGCTGCCCATCCCGACCAGGTGGTGTCGCTGACGGTGCTGTCGCGCCCGCACCCGGCCGCGTTCCTCCGGGCGCTGGAGAGGCCCGAAGGCGACCAGCGGTATCGTTCCCGCCACCACCGCGCCTTCCTCGATCCCGAGACTGCCGGCCTGCTCCTGGCCGATGACGCCCGGCGCCTCCGCTCAATCCTCGCCGACCAAGGCGTCGCCCCCAGCGCCGTCGAGGCTCATCTGTCGGTGCTCGGCCGCCCGGACGCCCTCGAAGCGGCGCTCGCCTGGTATCGGGCCAACCGGGGCTTGGCCACCGACATCGGCCCGATCAGGGTGCCGACGTTGTACGTCTGGGGTGACGCAGACGCCACTGTCGGCGCGGATGCCGCCCGCGGCACCGCCGAGCTCGTCACCGCCCCCTACACCTTCGCCGTCCTCCCCGATGTCGGTCATTTCGTCATGGATCAAGCCCCGGACCAGACCATCGATCGGCTTCTGCAGCACCTCGGGCGGCATGCCGCCTGAGCCTGGATCCACCGTTTCGGGGGGTGGTGGAGGGTGCCGCGTGTCAGCGAGAAGGCCTCTCTGGTGTGGGATGATGTTGATGTTCGACGTCAACAGTCCCAGGATCCAGAGAGGCACTTCTTGTGGGCGCAGTATCGCGTGGTCTGGACCGTGTCCGGGCGACCTTCAACGATGATTCCTTGGTGGCCGATGGTGGGCTGTTGGCCCCGGCCACGCTGTGGGACCGGCTCGGGTTGGAGGCGCTGGTGAACGACACGGTCCGCCTGGTGGGCCGCCCCGGTGGGTTCTTGCCGGGCTGGAAGGTGTTGACCCTGATCACGGCGGTCTTGATCGGCGGGTCCCACATCGACCACGCTGACCGGCTCCGGGCCGGAGTCACGGCCAAGGTGTCGGGGTTCACGGTGATGGCCCCCTCGACGTTGGGCACGTTCCTACGGGCGTTCACGTTCGGGCATGTCTGGGCCAGGATCTTGTTGTTGTAGGGCGCCGCGTCAGGTGAGGACGTCGGTGCCGGATCGTGATGACACGATTGATGGCGGCCCGAACCCGCCGGGGGGCGGCGTGGCCGTCGCAGTCCGGGGTCGGGCAATCGATGTCACCAGCAGCCAGCGCTTCTTCACCAGCCTGGAGATCAGGGAAGAGAAGCATCGCAGCGCGGCCACCTCGACATGGTCCACCAGCTCGCCGCCGCGGGGAAGGGCGAGTTCGTGTTGGAGCCTCGCCGCGTCACCCCCAACCGGTCCAGTCCAACCGCGAACGACCACAGCCACAGCCACAGCCCCAAGGCGCCATCGACGTGAGGACGTGATCGTGCTAACCGAACATGTCGCCACCCCCCTCGCCCATACTCATCCAGCCTGGCGCCCAACAGTTGTGGACGGCCAGTTCCAGTGGTCAGTGCACGGTGAGGTCATGGTAGAGCTCTGCGGGTTGTGGTAGGAGAGGCTGCGGCGGCGTTGGCCGTTGCTGATCGCGGCGACGCCGTCATCGTGGTGCTGGTCGAGGTTGTCGACGCGGGATACCGACCGGATCGACATGCTGGAAGGGCTGATCGCAGTGGCGATCGACGAGAGGTCAAGCGAAGAAAAGGGGCAGCGGTACCTGACCTTCGCACCCACATGGTTAGACAGCATGGCCCCACTTCGGGCAATCACGGGGATACATGAGCGGAATGTGCTACCATGTAGAACATGTCCGAAGTTGGGATCCGAGCGCTGAAGCAGAACGCGTCCGCTGTTGTCGCCGAAGCGGCGTCGGGGGAGACGGTCACGATTACCGATCGGGGGAGGCCAGTTGCTCAGATAACTGCGATTCCGAAGTCGCGTCTTGCTGCATTGGTCGACGCGGGCTGTGCCCGACCTCCTCGGTGTAGGCTGGTCGACCGTCCGGCTCCGGAGCCTGGCCCCGATCTCTCGGAAGTACTTGCTGAGATGCGCGGCGACGAGCGGTACTGAGGTGGCGTTCTACGTTGATACGTCGGCTTTGGTGAAGTTGGTCGTCGCGGAGTCTGAGACCTCC
>JBKECK010000087.1:0-1809 GCA_047974625.1 Acidimicrobiales bacterium | reverse complement strand
ATCTCGCTCCAGCGGCGCGCAATCGCGGCGGGCAGGGCGGAGAGCGCCGCTTCTGCCGACCGTTCCAGCTCCAGCCGCTTGCTGAGCCGCACCTGCGGCACCAGCAGGAAGATCGGCACAGAAGTGAGGCCGCGGCCTGTTTTGGAACGAGAACGGACCGCGCGGCCCTTTTTGCTCAGCCGGGCCTCGGCGATCAGCAGGCTGGGGCCGGTGCGGCGATAGATGAAGCGCAGGCGCAGACTGGTCCGCCGCTCCCATTCGCCCGGCGTGATGCGCCCGCCGCGCAGCGACTTTCCGGCGGCGTCCGTCGGGATCGCCAGCCAGAACCCGTCGGCGGAACGGATCAGCGGGCCGGTATCATGGGCCTCGAGGATCACCGGCGCCCGACTCCAGACCATGGCGGCGGCATTCAGACTGTCGCGCCCCTTGGGATAGGTCTCGGATCGGATGGTCCGGGCGACCCGCTGCCCTAGGCCGGCCCGGGTGATCTGACCCCGCCAGTTGTCGCGGAGCCCGATGCCGGCATGTTTGACCGCCGCCGTCACCGCCTTCTCGCCGGCCGTGATCTCGCCCCGCATCAGCTCTGCAAGATCGGTGACGGAGGCCGAGAGCTTCATAGCGGGTGCAGATCAAGCGACCAGATCAGCCGTTCTCGGTCGCGGACCGGCTCGCCCTGCACCTCGAAGATGTCGGGGCCGATCATCACCCGGTCGCCAGGTGCCGGTTCAGCCACCTGCGAGATCATGACATCGGCGCGAATGGTCTCGGACCAGACCCGGGTGCCGCCGAAACCGGTCACCTCATCCGGCGCTTTGCGGATCAGCCGGATCGGCACGGCGGGTTCTACCCCGCCCGCAAGCCACCCGGCATCCACGGCCATGTTCGGATCGGCAAAGACCCGGGCCAGCGCGGCCTCGAAAGCCAGCATCAGACCGCCACCCCGTTCAGCCGCACCCTGCCGAGGATTTCGACTGCCGTGCCGCCGGTTGCCACCATGGCAATTCAGATCAGCGTGTTGCCGGTGGCGGTGGTCGTGGCCCGTTCGTTCGCCCCGTCCCAATAGATCTTGGCGCCGATCGACCAGGCCTGCGAGGGCTGCTTTGGCAGGTCGAAAATGCCGGTTACAGCAATGCTGCAGTCCTTGCCCTGATCGATATCGGTGACCTCGACGGTAGCGGTGGCGATGCCGAAGAGCCCGCCGGAGAGGAGATAGCCTTTGCCACCGATGATACTGTCGCCGAGGAGGAGGGCCTCGGTCGAGACGGTGATGACATTGCCCTGGGCAACAAAGTTCTTCATGGAAACGTCCTTTCGGGATTGGGCATTGCGCCAAAGGGCGGAGCGGCCCTACGGTCGGGATGGAGGTGCGGCATGGGTGAAAAATCCGGCGACGATGGCGGCAATGCCGCGCAGGAAGAGCATTGCCAGCTGATCGGCCGGTTGTGGGATGAAGGCCTGGCGAGCGGGCCTGCCGCACCCGGCACAACCATTGCCGATATCAAGGCAGAAGCCCGCCGCCGCCATGATCAGGATGGCGCGGCACCCGGGTTGCGATAGAGCCCGCGCCAATCGATGGCTTTTGCGGCAAAATCATGCCGCGCCTTGATCTCGAGCCCGTCGACCTCAAAGCCGGTGCGGGTCTCGGTGAAGACGCCTTCCTGCCCGTCGAGATAGGCATATTCCACGGTGTCGATCCGGGCCGGATCGGCGGCGAGAAACCATGGATCCTGTCCGCTGGCCGGGATCAGGCGCGGTTCTTCGATCACTTCCAGCCGTCCGGAGAAGGTATTGACCTCGGCGGTGCTGCCT
>JBKECK010000086.1:0-6546 GCA_047974625.1 Acidimicrobiales bacterium | reverse complement strand
CGATCGTCGAGGGCGCCGGTGACAAGGCCGACGTCGACGGCCGGGTGGCCCAGATCCGGGCCGAGATCGACAACACCGACTCGGACTGGGATCGGGAGAAGCTCCAGGAGCGCCTGGCCAAGCTGGCCGGCGGCGTGGCCGTGGTCAAGGTCGGCGCCGCCACCGAGGTGGAGCTCAAGGAGAAGAAGCACCGCATCGAGGACGCCCTCTCGGCGACTCGGGCCGCCCTCGAAGAGGGTGTGGTCGCCGGTGGTGGTACCGCCCTGCTGCGGTCCCGTCCCGCCGTCGAGGCCTCCATCTCCAACCTCACCGGTGACGAAGCCACCGGTGCCCGCTCGGTGGCCCGTGCCCTCGAGGCCCCGGCCCGGCTCATCGCCGACAACGCCGGTCTCGAAGGCGCCATCTGGGTCCAGCGGGTGGAGGAAGCCACCGGCACGAACGGGCTCGACGCCTCCAAGGGTGAGATCGTCGATCTCATGGCCGCCGGCATCACCGACCCGGCCAAGGTGACCCGGGCCGCCCTCCAGAACGCCTCGTCGATCGCGGCGCTGGTCCTCACCACCGAATCCCTCGTGGCCGACAAGCCCGAGGAAGAGCCGGCCGGCATGCCCGACATGGGTGGCATGGGTGGTATGGGCGGCATGGGCGGGATGATGTGATCCTGCCCGGATGAACCTCGACCCTCCCGGGTCGAACCCCATCCTGGCCGTCGGGGCCGGTCCTCTCCCTCGGGAGCGGGGCCGGCCCTGACGCCGTTTTCGGCCGGGTCATGCGGAACTCCTACCCAGCCAGCACGACGAGCTCGATCGATGGTGCGCCACCAGCGATTGGGACCGGCCCGGCCGCCTCGTGCCCGATCACCGGGCTGACCAACGGCACGGCCTACACCTTCTCCGTCGCGCCCACCAACGGTTCCGGCGCCGGCCGGGCGGTCGACTGGCCGGCGGGTCGCCCGCCGACGACCGGTCAGCGGGCGGCGCTCACCGGTTCCGGTGCGACCGCGGTGACGGTGCTGGCCGTCTCGCCCTTGCGGGCGCCCCGTAGTTCGAACACCCGGTAGATGGCCATGGAGATCAGCACCACCACGCCCATGACGGCGATGGCCTGGCGCCGCCCCAAGAGTTCGGCCAGTACGCCGAGGGGGCCCGCCGCGATCCCGAACCCGGCGAACGACAGCATCAGGAGGGACTGCACCCGCCCCTGGACGGCGTCGGTGGCCCGGGTGAGGGCCAGGGTGTTGGACAGCGACTGGAACATGGCGGTGGCGCCGCCCACCACCATCAGGACCCCGAAGGCGGCCACGAAGTTGGGGGCGAAGGCCAGGGCGAGGACGGCGGCGCCGAACAGGAAACCGGCCACGTCCATCAGGCCCTGGGCCCGTGGCCCGTCGGCCAGCTTGGCGGTGGGTATGGCGGTAGCCACCGCACCGATGGCGGCCGCCATCATGGCCAGGCCGACGAAGGTCTCGTTCTGGCCGAAGGTGTCCATCACCAGCGAGGGAAGGAAGGCCACGTAGTTGAAGCCGAACATGATCACGAAGAACGACACGACGACCAGCCGGCGCAGCTTGGGTTCGGCCTTCACGTAGCGGAGGCTGTCGGCGATCTCCACCAGCGGGTTGCCCCGGAGCGGTCGGGGGTTGCCGTCGGCGTCGGTGGCTGCCGGGGCGATGGCTGGGGTCCGCAGCAGGAACACCAGGGCGATCGCCGAGATGGCGGCGGAGATCAGGTAGGTGCCGCCGATACCGACGGTGGCGTAGCCGGCGAGGAGGCCGGCGGCGAAGGGGGCCACGATCCGGGTGCTGTTCATTGACAGCACTCCCAGGCTGATCGCGTTGCCGAGATGACCCCGGCCCACCAGTTCGGCGGTGAACGCCATCCGGCCGGGGGCGAAGAAGCCGAAGGCGATGCCCTGGGCGGCACTGGCGAACGGCAGCATCCAGAACTTGATGGTGTCGGTCACCACCAGCAGCCCCATCGTCAGGGCGACGATGAACAGGGCGACCTGGCAGGCCACCAGGATGGTCCGCTTGGTGTACCGGTCGGCGGCCACACCACCGAGTGGGGTGGCGATCAGGAGCGAGACCCCGAAGCACAGGTACACCACGCCGAGGGCGGAGTCCCGCTCGGTCAGATCCCAGGCCAGGATGCCGCGCAGGACGAGCTGGCCCTGCACGCTGAGGAACGAGAACAGACCGGCGATCCAGAGCACACGGTACGGCTGGATGGCCAGCGAGCTGAACGGCGAGGAGGACTCGGCGAGTGGCTCGTTTGACGCGCGGCGGGGCGTCGTGGTGTCGACACTCATTTAGAAGTTCTAACCGTTTTGGGCCCGAAGTGGCCACTCTGACGGGGTATCCGGTGCTGTGTCGTTTGCCTCACCGCGCCGAGCCGGACGCCGTCATCGGGCTGACGGGCCGGACGGATCTGGGGGCCGATTCCCGTCACCGCCGGGGTACGAGCGCCCCTCGGGGCTCGGTGTCGTCATCGGTGTAGCGTCGGGCCAATGACCTTGGCTGCCACCTTCACCGAACTGTTCGACCGGATGCCAGCGCTCGTGCGCGACGCCGTTGGCGGGTTGTCGGCCGATGATCTGGCCCGTCGGATCGACCCCGGGGCCAACACGGTCGCCTGGCTGATCTGGCATCTCACCCGGGTGGAAGACGACCATGTCGCCGCCGCGGCCGCCGTGCTCGGTCGGGTCGAGCTGGCCGAGCAGGCCTACACGACCGACGGTTTCGTCGACCGGTTCGCCCTGCCGTTCCCGCCGGAGGCCCACGGATACGGGATGACCACCGAGCAGGTGGGGCAGGTGCGGGCCGACGGCGACCTCCTCGTCGGCTACTACGACGCCGTTCACGCCCGGACGATCGCCTTCCTGGACGGGTTGGCCGAAGCCGACTGGGGGAGGGTGGTGGACGAACGGTGGGATCCCCCGGTCACCCTGCTGGTCAGGATGGCCAGTGTGGCCAACGAGGTAGCCCAGCACGTGGGCCAAGCGGCCCTGGTGCGCGGGGTGGTGGAACGCACCGGCGGAGCCTGATCCGATCCCCGGGGCCGGCGGCTCCGGCAACGTCAGGGGCCCGCCACCAGACGCGTAGCGGCCAGGAGGCCGGCCGCGCCGACACCGGCGAGCACGGCGACCTGGGCCGCCGTCTCGCCCGTCGACATCCGCCGCCCGTGGCGACGCCGCACGGCCCCCGTGCTTCCCGAGCTCAGGATCGATCGTATGGACCCGATCGAGAGGATGGATCCGGCGGACCCGACCGACGCCGGCGCTCGGGTGGTCGTCTCTGGTGCCACGCGCTCCTCCGTCTTCCTGGTCCTTCTGTGACCGGTTCTTCTTCGATGGTCGGGCCCGAAGGTCACGATCGCCTGAAGCCCGATTCTACGGTCCGGAGATGGATCGTGCCGGGGCGCGCCCGCCGGGTCCCGGACCGGGGCCGGTTCCGGATCTACGCTGCGGCGGGTGGCCGACGTCACCCCCGATCTCACCACGGCCATCCCGTTCTGGGTCGAGACGGTGGCCATCGGGGCCGGAGCGGTGGCCGGGTCGTTGCGGGCGGTACGGGAACGGCTGGCCATCTCCGGGGTGGTGGCGCTGGCCGTGGCGGTCGGCCTGGGCGGCGGCATCATCCGGGACACCCTGCTCCAGGCCGGGGTGCCGGTGGCGCTGCGGGAGTGGTGGTTCCTGCCCATCGTGCTGATCGCGGCGGCCGGGGCGATCGTGCTGCGGCCCCTGATCGACCGGTTGTGGTGGCCGGTATTCGCCACCGACTCCCTGTCGATCGGCCTCTACACCGTGCTCGGGGCGGCCAAGGCGCTCCGCTACGACGTACCCCCGGTCGGCGCCATCCTGGTCGGGGTCCTGGCCGGCACCGGAGGATCGATGCTGGCCGACCTGTTCGTCGGGGTCCCACCGGTACTGTTCCGACCCGGACCGCTGCTCGGCGTGTCGGCCGCCGTAGGGGCGTCCACCTTCGTGGCCGGGGCCACCCTCACCGGCCATCGCAACGCCTGGTTCGTGGTGGGGGTGACCCTGGCGACCGTGGCCCGGATCGTGTCGGTGGCCACCGGCCGGGGTGTCGGACCCGCGGACCGGTACGAGGACGTGATGCGCCAGGTGCTCCGGGGTCTCGGCCGTCCCCGGAGCACCGACGACCCTCCCCCCGGTCCCTGACGAACGGTGCTCCCGCCTCCGGCCGGCCGGAGCGGACGGGGCCGGGCCGGGTCCCCCCTGGGCCCGAGCGGTCTCCCTCTTGAGGGGGAGGCCGGAGATCACCGTGACGGTCGATGTCGGCCGACGGGGCCGATTTCTAGGTTCATGGGTGTCGCTGAGCCCGCCGGATGTACCGGACCGGCCAGCCCCGGAGCTATCCGCCTCCGGCCCACCGCCCAAGGACTGGAACCCATCATGTTCAACATCCCCGCTGACAGCCCCAACGCCGACACCCCCTCCGGCCGCCGCTCTTCACGGGCCGGGACCGCCCTCGCCGCCCTCGCCCTCGGCGGCGCCTTCCTCGGGTACGAGATCGGGTCCGGCGTGGCCGAGGCCGCCAACACCGCCGACTTCGTCGACCACGGCTCCTTCCTGCTCCAGGGCGACCCCGGCCTGGACGACGGTGAGCTCACTGAGCTGGTCGGCTACGTCGAAACCGCCACCGGTCGCCGGTTCGAAGAGCCACCCAGGATCGTGGTCCAGTCACCCGAGGACTACCGGGAGCAGCTGGCCGACGTCGACGAAACCGAGCTGGGCGACGCCTCGGAGCTGGAGGCCCGCTACCTTCAAGCCGTGGTGGGCGATGATCGCACCCCGACCGAGGTGGCCGATCTCACCGTCGAGATGATGACGACCGGCTTCGCTGGCTACTACGACCCCGAGACCGACCAGTTGTACCTGCCCGCCGCCCCGGGGGAGCCGGCCACCGACCGGACCCGGAGTGTGCTCGTCCATGAGCTCACCCACGCCCTCGACGACCAGTACGTCGACCTGGCCGCCCTGATCAACCCGAGCGGTTCCGACGAGGCGGCCGACGCCTTCGCCGACCGGGAGGCCGTCACCTCGGCCCAGATCATCCTGGAAGGCCGGGCCATGAGCGTCCAGAACTCCTGGAACGAGGCCAACGGGGTGGTCCTGACCGCGGAGCCGGAGGAGATCGAGCTGCAGTCGAAGCTGCCCCTGGCCACGGGACTCAGCCTCGCCCTCCCGTACGAGATCGGGCCGCTCTACATTGACGCCGTCGGCGGCCCGGAGGCCACCGGCTACGTGCTGGACGACCCGTTGCCCTCCACCGACGAGCTCGTCTTCGGCCCGACCGCGGCGTCGATCACCGTCCCCGCGCCCACCGTGGACGGTGAGGTGCTGGCCGAGTGGGAGCTCGGGGCCGCAGAGCTGTACGTGAGCATGGTGGCCGACCACGGCGCCGTCACCCCCGAGGTGGCCCAGGCGGTGGGGGCGGCCGTCGATGGGTGGGCCGGTGGCACGGCCGTGCTCACCGGTGACGACACTGAATCGTGCGTGGCCGGCACCGTCGTCATGGAGGACGAGACCGAGGCCGCCGAGCTCGCCGTCGCCCTCGACGCCTGGGCAGCTCGGAACGAGGGCCGAACGGTCAGCGTCGAGGCCGACACCGTCAGCTTCACCGGCTGCGCCCCCTACCGGTCGTAGGTCGCCCGTGGCGCCGGGCCGGCCACGGTCGGTCTGGCGGAGCCTTACGGTCGCGGCCATGGCGGAACCGTGCCGTAGGCCCTCACCTCCTCCTGGGGTGGGGGCCGGGACACGTCACGCCGACGGTTCCCGGCCGCAGGCCGTGTTGTCGGGCCCCTTCGGGCGGCCGTGCCGTCGGGCCCCTTCAGGCAGTCTTGGAGCGGAGTCGGGCGTTGGTGGGCTCGGCCATCATGGCGTCGAACAGCAGTAGGCGCAGGCCGACATTGTCCACCGCCGCGAGCGGCAGGATGGCGAAGGGCTCCTTCCCGACGACGGCCACCCCGTCGCCCTTCACGATGACGGTACTGAGGTCGGGCCACGGCAGGGTGGTGGAGTCGGTCGGGGAGACGAGGGTCAGTTCGGTCAGCGAGACGCCGAGCACGCGATCTCCCCCGCCGCGAGGTGCCCCACTGGCCGGGCTAGCGGGCCTGGGAGGATGGGGTCGACCAGGATTTCGGCCAGGTCTGCCTTCTCCACGAACGCCCGTTCATCCACCGCCGGGAGAGCGGAGTCTCAACGAAGGCCCCGGCTGAGCCGGAGGCAAGGATCTGCACGGCGACCGTGTACGCCGCGATCTGCTTCGCTCAACGAAGGCCCCCGGCTGAGCCGGAGGCAAGGTCGTACATGGGGCTGGCGGCGCGGTGGATCAAGGACGCTCAACGAAGGCCCCCGGCTGAGCCGGAGGCAAGGGCTGACCGTCTCACCGAAGCCTCAGCAAAACAAGACCCGCTCAACGAAGGCCCCCGGCTGAGCCGGAGGCAAGGGGGTGGACTCAGGGTGTCGCCCGGGACGGTGTCACCGCTCAACGAAGGCCCCCGGCTGAGCCGGAGGCAAGGCGGG
>JBKECK010000085.1:0-10504 GCA_047974625.1 Acidimicrobiales bacterium | reverse complement strand
AGGTCAAAGCGAAGAAGGGCCAGCGGTACCTGACCGTGGTCTCTGACCCATTCTCCGGGCGGGTGGTGTGGGTCACCGAAGGACACTCGAAGGCCACGGTCGGCGCGTTCTTCGACGCCCTCGGCGACGAGCGGGCTCCCAAGCTGGAAATCGTGACCACCGACGGGGCCGAGTGGATCCGCACCGTGGTCGCCGCCCGCGCTGTGAACGCGGAGATCTGCCTCGATACGTTCCACGTGATCTCGTGGGCGACCAAAGCCCTGGACGAGGTCCGCCGGGAACTGTGGCGCAACCTGAAGGGCACCAAAGCGGCCAAGGCGGTCAAGGGCCTACGATGGGTACTGCTGCGGTCCTGGGCCAACCTCACTGTCGGCCAACGTGACGTCATCCGTCAGCTCGAGACCACCAACCGGCGCCTGTTCCGGGCCTGGCAACTCAAAGAGGAACTGGCCGACATCTTCCAGATGCCCTTGCTCAGGGCCCGCAGGGCGCTGGACGACTGGTCCCACTACGCCTCACGCTCCCGGCTCCCTGCCTTCGTGAAACTGGCCCGCACGATCCGCCACTACCGGGACTCGATCGAAGCCACCATCGAATACGGGTTCACCAACGGGATCGCCGAAGCCAACAACTCCGTGATCGGCCGGATCCGCCGCAACGCCAACGGCTTCCACAACCCCCGAGCATTCATCACCATGATCATGCTCGACCGAGACGGCCTCGGCCCCGACCTCCCCTGGACCCCCTGAACCACCCACGAAAGGCGCAGTTGGCCCGCCAAACTCGGGTCCGAAAGCTCCGGCGCGCGGCCCGCAATCCACTCATCGTCGCTATTGAACTCTGCGGCCGGAACGGTCTACGGCCATCCGAAGCACGAGGCCTGCGCTGGGAATGCATCGACCTCGAGAATCAGACACTCACGATCAACCGTCAGATGTCGAGCACAGGAAGGCTGACCAAGCCGAAGAACAAACGGTCATACCGGACGATCCCCTTCGACGATCTCACCGCTGAGTACCTGATCAACTGGCGAGCCAACCAACAGCGCAAACGCGCAAGAGCCGGCGACCTCTGGGGCCGAAGACGACGCACTGGTGATCACCACTCGCTACGGCACCGGCATCAACCGCAACAACCTGGCCCGGATGCTCACCGCCGCGTGCGAAGACTCCGACGTCAAGCGAATCGTTCCCTACGACCTACGCCACACCGCCGTCACCTTCCAGCTCGACGCCGGCCACGAGCCGTGGCAAGTAGCCGACTGGGCCGGAACGTCCGAACGCATGATCGCTAACATCTACCGCCACCGACTCACCCGAGTAGCGACGATCAGCTCAGTGCCCCTCTCCCCCGATCGGGGCCCAACAAAATGAGCCGTAGAGGTCCCGCCCGAACTCGGTTGGAGTTCTTGGGGCCCCAGACCGGGGGTTTTCCCTGGTCAGGGGTGGTGGGCCTGACCACACGCTTCTCGGACCCTGATGCTCTGCCGCCCGGGACGTTTCGCCGAAGGCGAAACTCCGTTAGTGAGCCGCAGGCGAACGGCGTGGGCCATGAGGGAATCGAACCCCCGACCTCCTCCGCGTCATGGAGGCGCTCTAGCCAACTGAGCTAATGGCCCGTGGGCCGCCAAGACTAGCACCGTGGGGCGCCAGGGCGGCACGAGCGCGGAGCGGGATTCGAACCCGCGAATCACGGCTTTGCAGGCCGCTCCCTTGGACCACTCGGGCATCCGCGCCAGGTCCGAACACCTTAGCGCCCGCCGGGCCCGCTCGCGAACCAGGTTTCCCGGCACCGGCGCCGACGGCGATCATCAGCCAGGCCGGCCGGTAGGTTGTGCAGAATTATGCGAGGCTGGGCGTAATGCGCGAGAGCTATACGGCGTGGAACGGGCAGGACTACCGATGGCCACCCCCGAGCGGGTGGTACGAGGCTGTCGACGGGCGATGGTGGGCGCCCAACACCGGACCGGGACCGACACCGAACCCCACTCCTTATCAGGCCGCGCCCGGGACAAGCGCGGATCCGCCCCCATCACAGCCGGGGGCGGATCCAAGCCAGTCCCCGTCCGGATGGGGTCCACCGGCTGGCAACGTCCACCCTGCGGGTGGTTCTGACCCCGCTGGCCTGAGCCCGTTCGCCCCGGCCGCCGGAGCCGGCTCCGGTCCGGCCGCGGCGCATCCGTTCACGACTCCCCCCGGCCAACCCAACCATGCCAACGGGAACGGCTCCGGCGGGCCCTCGACGGCGTCGTTACAGGCCCATCCGGCCGGTTCGGGCAGCTCGGGGGCAGCATCGTCACCCCCGGACGGGTCGTCGAACACCAGGTTGCCAGACGCGGATGAGCATCGGCCGGGGGCCGAGGTCGGCGTGGCCGGCCCGGTCGCCGACGAGACCCTGGCCACCGCCCGGATGCCGGTGGTCGACCACGAGCGCGCCCCAGGCATCGCCCCGCCCACCACGGCCATGCCCACCTTCGCCCCTCCGCCCGGGGGTGGCATGAGTCCCCCACCGACGGAGGCCCCGAAGAGTTCGGCTCCCTTGATCGCCCTAGTCGTGGCCGGGGTCGCCGCCCTCATCGTCATCGCTTTGATCGCGATCTGGTTCCGCAACCGGGGCGACGACGGCACCACCACGGAGGCCGGTGTCGATACCTCAGCCGTGGTGGAGGATTCCTCCACCATCACGACCACCCCGGCGGAGTCGACCACCACATCGACCCGGCCCGACCTGCTCAATCCGTCGAGCACCACGACGAGCCCGAGCACCAGCCGGCCCAGCCAGACGAGCACGACGGCCTCGACTGCCGAACAGGTCGCCATGTTCAGAGGGCTGCTGGAGGACAACGGCCTGACCAGCGACGAGCTGAGCGACACCGACGTGGTGCAGTTCGGTACCTCGTTCTGTGCCCTGGCCCGGATCTCGGACGCCACCACCTTCGACGACTATCGCGACCAGGCGATCAGTGAGACCGAGGAGACCGATCTCTCCGACGACGAACTCAAGCTCGTGATCGACGCCGCGGTGCTGTCCTTCTGCCCCAACGAGGCCGAACGGCTCGGTATCGAGCTCTGACCGCGACCCGTCGGGGAGAAGGCGCTATATCGCCCCCTCCCCCCGCAATGCCCACTCCACGTAGGACAGGGTGGGCAGCGCCGGTTCGCCCTTGGAGAACATCTTCTCGGCCAGGTCGCGGGCCCAGGCCCGTCGTTCCTGATCGCCGGGCAGGGTTCCCCGGTAAGCGAGGTACAGCTGATCGAGATCGGCCATGGCCTGATGAAAGGCGAGGGGTGGCACGTCGTACTCCTCCATTATGGATCCGGCAGTGAGGGTGCCGCGCACCGCGGCGGCGTAGGCATCGAGGAACTCGCTCCAAGGGAAACCGAGGCCGGGGTCGGACCGGCGGCCCGGATCAAGCTGGCCGTGCCCGACGAAACCGGGCCGACCGTTGCGGTAGTCAGCGGCGCTGATCCAGCGAGCGGGGATCGTCACCCCGACGGTGGCGTAGACCCAGCGGGCCATGTTGGCCGCCTCCGCGGCTCCCCGGCCGAGGGCGCCGAGGACCCACCGCTCCGGCAGGACCGGCCACTGGGCGGCTTCGCAGGCGAACGAGAGACCGAGCGACCACCGGTTCCCCCCGGTGCCTTCGTGGAACATCTCCCACTCGTAGCGTCCGACCCGGACCACCGAGTCGGAGTCGACGACCGAGTGGTAGCTGCCGCTCGTGGTCCGCGAGGCAATGAACGAGGCCACCCGCTCCGCTCCGGTGTCGGGCGGGGTCAGATCGGCGGGCACCTCGGCGGTGTGCAGCACGATCGCACCGGTCACCGCAGCGCGCCGGACCGCCCGATACTGGGGCACGGCCGGCGGATGCTCCTCGAGGTAGATGCCCACGCACGCCCTCCATGGCGCAGCTCGTTGGATCGACAGGCGACACTGTAGGACGTTGAACCACCCGGGTGGGGGAAACCCCCGCCCACTAGGCGCAGCGGCCACCCTCCCACCGGCACGGGGGTGTGGCGCCGTTCACGTCGATCGGGGCGCCGAGGGGAACCCAGCCGTCCTCGTCGACCTGGAAGGCGAGCACCCGGCCCCCTTCCACCGGGTAGGCGTCGTCGGTTCCCGAAGTGGAGAACCGGATTCCCGGGGCCAGGAGCGGGTGCTCGAGGTCGACCCGGCGCAGGGCCACGGCCAGATTGGTCCGGGTGAGACCCCCCGGCAAGGCGTCGGCGACGCGGAGCAGCTCCACCACCGCCCACCCATACTCCCCGTATCCAGCCACCGCCCGCGGGTCGTCGGGGTCGAGCCCGGCCGCGGTAAGGTCGGTGCGGGCCACGAGGGCGAACCGCTGGTCGACCATCGCCGGGTCCTTCAACGCCTGGACACCCCCGTCGACCAGGACCACCCCCTGGGCGCCGGGCCCGAGGCCACGGTCCACCGCCCCCTGGCAGCCGGAGGCGACAATCCGGGCCCGCACGCTGGGCATACGGTCCGGGGTCGATCCCGCCACCGCCCCACCGCATGCGTCACCCGAGGTGGCCAGGATGACCACGTCGGCGTCGGCCGCGGCCAGCTGAGCCAACCGATCGGCGACGTCCGAGTCGTCGGGGCGTTGGCGGGTCGAGACGACGGAGGCGACCACGTCGGGGTGTCCGTCGGCCCAGGCCTCGAAGGCGGCCAAGAGGGTGAGGCCGAAGTCGTTGTCGATGGCCAGGACGCCCACCCGGAGGGGACCATCGCCGGCCTGGTCCCGCTGGAGCCAGTGGCCCCACAGGATGGCCTCGGTGGTGGTCGCCCGGTCGAATCCGCTGGTCAGGGGATAGTTGGTCGGGTCACCGAAGGCCGGGTGAGGTGACCCGACGAAGGGCTGGGGCACACAGGCCTCGGCCAGGGGTGACCGTTCGGCCAACGACCCCGGTGTACCAACACCGGTCACGAGGAAGGGCTCTTCCCGGCTCAGGACCTGGCCGATGGCGGCCAGCGCCGCCTGGGCCTGGTACTGATCGTCGATGACCACCAGTTCCAGGGCGCGACCGCGGATCCCGCCGGCCCGGTTGACGCCTTCGAAGTAGGCGTTCATGCCGTCGGCGATGGCCCGGTCGGCGGCCTGGGGACCGGAGGTGGCCACACTGAGCCCGATCCGGATCCGGGTGTCGGTCAGGCCCCCGGCGTCGCTCCAACCGTCGGGGCAAGCGGCCAACACCTCCCCCAGCTCAGCCGGCATCTCCACCGCGTCGGTCCCGGCTGCGGTGGACGGGGCGATGACCGCCACCATCCCCGCCCGACGATCGGCCCAGTCGGCTTCGAGCGATGACTTCGCCTCGGCCAGGGCCACCGCGGCCGGGTCGGCCGTGACCGGTGGCGCCGCCCGGCTGTCCCCGCCGGCGGCCGGCTCGGCGTCGCCGGTGCAGCTCGCCATCAGCATCAGGCCGGCCAGCGCGACAACAACCTCAACCCTCCGCCGCCATGGACCCACCGGAGCAACCCTAGTGGAGTGGGTCCGCGCGGATGTACCAGGTGATGGTTGGCGTCGCTGGTCGGTGGCCGGTGGGACCCGGTGACTCCGGCCCGGGGCGGGTCACCGGCGGGGTCGCACCACAGCCGGTTCGTCATCGTCGTGGCCGCCGCCGGCCCGCTGGCTCGGCGGCCCGGGCCCGGCCCGTCTGCGGCGGAGGCGGGCGGCGACCACACCGGCCAGGCCGTCGGGGGCAACGAAGGTGAGGAGCACCAGGGCGACTCCGAAGGCGAGCTCGTCGTTCGAGGTGATCCCGAGCCAGCCGTTGAGGGCGGGGACACCGGCGAGGGTTGCGGTGCCGACGACGGCCCCGGCCAGTTCGGCCACGCCGCCCACCACGGCCGCGGCGTACAGGCGGAAAGACAGGAACACCGTGTACTGGTCCTGGCTGACGAACGGGAAGGCCAGCACCCGCAACCCGCCCGCGGTGGCGGCCAGGGCCGACGAGACGGCGAAGGCTCCGGTCTTGGCGGCCACCACGTCCACGCCGAAGGCGGCCGCCGCCACCTCGTTGTCGCGCACCGCCTGCATGGCCCGCCCGGCCCGGCTGTTGAGGAGACCGGCCACCATGACATACGCGGCGACCACCACGGCCAGGCACCAGTAGTACCGCCAGGCCGACGCCGAGGACCAAAACCACCCCGGCGGTTCGAGGGTCGAGCGGACAGCCCGGCCGCTCGACCCGCCGGTCACCATCGGGAACCGCTTGGCCACGGCCGGGAACAGGACGGCCAAGCCCAGGGTGATGAGGGCAAGGTGGATACCCCGCACCCGGAGAGCCGGGAGGCCGAGCACCACCCCGGCGCCGGCCCCGGTGGCGACGGTGGCGGCCAGGGCGACCAGAAACGGCAGGCCGAGCAGGTCGAGGTAGGCGCCCATCGCGAAGGCGCCGATCCCCACGAACACGCCCTGGGCCAGGTTGATCAGGCCGGCCTGGCCGGTGCCGACCACGAGACCGAGGATGGCCAGGGTCAACACCCCGGTGGCGGTGAACCGGTTGAGGGTGGCGTCCTCAACGAACACGGGGACCAGGGCGAGCCCGGCCACCAGCGCCACCGCCAGCCACCCCCACACCCGGTTCCCACTGGCCACGTTCATACCCGCTGCACGGCCGGTGATCCGAACAACCCGGACGGGCGGATCAGTAGGACCACGATCATCGCCACCAACGGTGGCAGCAGGCTGAGTTCGGTGGAGATGAACGGCACGTAGCCGGGCACCAGGGTCTGGGTCAGGGCCACGATCAGGCCCCCGACGACGGCCCCCAGGGGCGAGTCGAGTCCACCGATGGTGGCGGCGGCGAACGAGAGATGAGGAGCCGGATCATCATGGACGGCTCCAGGACGACCGTGTGGGCGACCAGGCAGGCCGACAGGGCACCGAGACCCGCGGCCAGCGCCCAACCGAGCATGAGGGTGCGCCCGATCCGGATTCCGGCCAGGGCCGCCGACTCACGGTTGGCGGTCACCGCCCTGAAGGCCAGGCCGATCTTCGTGGCCCGCATGATCCAGCCGAGCAGGCCGAGCACGACCAGCAGGGTGAGCCACACCCCGATCGACTCGAAGCGGAGCCGGGCGCCGGCCACGCCGACGAAGTCGTCCGGTCCGCTCGGGAACGGGCTGGGAAAGCGGCGCGACGCGGAGCCCCACAGTTGGGCGTCGAGTCCGTTGATGGCGATCAGCAGACCGATGGTGACGTTTACCGCGGCCAGGGCGGACCGGCCTTCGAGCGGCCGGATCAGGAGCCGCTCCGTGAGCGCTCCGGTGGCCATACCGACCACCACCGCACAGGCGATGGCCAGGGGCACCGGCCACGGGGTAGCGGGGATGGCGGCCTCCAGGCCAGCGCCGGCCACCGCACCAGCTCCCCCGGGGGTGAACAGCAGATAGGCGATGTAGGCGCTGAAGGTGCTCATCTCGCCCTGGGCGAAGTTGAGCACACCGGTCGACCGGTAGATCGTGACCAGGGCGAGGGCCAGCGAGGCGTAGATGGCTCCGTTGAAACATGCGTCGAATATCCGCTGGACGAACAGCGCCACCCCTGACCCCGCCTTTCGTGGTTGTCGGTCCCCGCCCCGCCAACGGCCGACCGGTCGGGCGACGACGTGTCCCGATCCTGGGGCACACCCGGGCCTGGAGGCAAGTGGGGCCCGGAACGCGGGTCGGGACCGGGGTGTGTACCCCGGTCCCGACCCCGGTCATGATGCCGGGGTTCGGCGCCCTGCGGCGCCCGGCATCAACCGGGATTGATCAGCCGCAGGACGAGCCGTTCCAGGCGCAGTTGGCCGAGGAACCGTTGAGGTCGATGACCTCGCCCTCCGAGACCCACGACTGGGCCGCGGCGTCGTACCTGCTGAAGTCGGATCCTTCGATGAAGTACGAATCCTCGGCCCCGTTCACCGCGAACGACACCCCGGTGAGGAGGTCTGGGTGGTTCAGGTCGAGGCTGTGGAGGGCGAGGATGAAGTTGCTCCTCGTCAAACCGCCTTCGAGGGCGGAGGCGATCCGCAGGGTCTCGACCGTCGGCCACCCGAACATGCCGAATCCGGTCCCGTAGTTCCCGATCGTGTGATCGAGGCCCTCGGCGTCGAGGGTCTCGTTCAGGAAACTGATGTAGGGATCGTCGGCGTACTGGGGGTCGGTGTTGATCTTGATGCCTCCGCCGACGATCATCCACCCGTTGGCGGCGTCGCCGGCCGGGATGGTGAACGCCTGCGGGTCCTTGCACACCGACGGGGTGAACAGCACCTTGGCCGACTCGCTCAGACCAGAGTTGCTGGCCTCCTGGATGGCCAGCAGGCACGGCTGACCGGCCGTCATGGAGATGAACACGTCCGGGCTGCCCGAGGCGATGGTGGTCATCTCGTTGGTCACCGTGGCCGCGGCCGGATCGTGCGGGACCGGGTTGAACTCAGCGATGACGTAAGGGTTCTCCTCGGCCCACTTCTCGAAGCTCTCGGAGTAGGCGGCCCCGAAGTCGTTATCCATGACCAGCGCCCCCACCGTCACCGGCAGCGAGTCGGCCATGTTCTCCTTGATCCAGTTGCCCCACAGGATGGCCTCGGTCGAGTACGACATCTGCAAACCCGTGGTCCACGGATGGTTCACCGGATCACCCCAGGCCGGGTGACCGGTCTGCACGAACGGCTGCGGCACACACCGCTCGTTCAGGGTGTCATAGGTAGCCAACGTGTTCGGCGAACCCAGCGTGGAGATCGTGAACGGCTTGTCCGCCTGGAGCATCTCGTTGACCATCTCGATGGTCTGCGCCGCCACGTAGGCGTCGTCCTTGACGATCAGCTGGACGTTCTTACCGTCGACACCGCCCTGGGTCTCGTTCACCCAGTCGAAGTAGGCCTGCATGCCCTGGGCGATGTAGCCATAGGACGCAAGGTTCCCGGACTGGGCCGTGGAAAGGCCCATGGTGATCGTGGTGTCGGTGATGCCCTCAGTCTCGTTCCAGTCCGACGGACAGTTGTTGAGATCGATCTCTAGACCCCCGGGGCCGCGGAGGATGTTGTCCTCCCCGATCCCGTAGTCACCCGAGTTGAGCTCGTCGATGATGGCCTGCCGTTCGGTCTCCCACAGGGCCTCGTACTCCTCAAACGTGGCCGGCTCGACCACCGGTTCGGTGGTGTCGGTCGAATCCGACGAGTCCCCCTCGTCGTCGGTCATCGCCTCGGAAGCGGCGTCGTTGTTGACCCCGCCTCCCCCTGCGTCCTCTCCGTCGCTGCTGTCGTCGCCCCCACCGCAGGCCGCGGCCAGCATGGCCAGAGCGAGCAGCAGGCTCAACAATCGGAACATTCGCTTCATAGGTTGGATTCTCCCCTCTTGCCGAGACCGCGCTCAGTTCGGATCTCAGAAGTTCTAGGGAGTCTAGGTACGGGATGTGACGAACGTCGCAATACTCGTATGACGATGTGTCGACGATCGCCCACCATCACCCCCCACTGAGCCCCCGGCCGAAGAGCCGGAGGGCCGAAAAATGAGCGAAGGACCCGCGCTGGTGGCGCGGGCCCTTCGGTCTCGTCAGCGGGGACCCGTCACCGCAGGTCCCCGCTCTGATGGCCCGGGGCCGGTCAGCCGCAGGAGGAGCCGTTCCAGGCGCAGTTGGCCGAGGAACCGTTGAGGTCGATGACCTCGCCCTCCGAGACCCACGACTGGGCCGCGGCGTCGTACTTGCTGAAGTCGGATCCTTCGATGAAGTAGGCGTCGTCGGCCCCGTTCACCGCGAACGACACCCCCGGCAGCAGGCCCGGGTGATGCAGGTTCAGGGTATGAAGGGCGAGGATGAAGTTGCTTCTCGTCAAGCCGCCCTCGAGTGCGGAGGCGATCCGCAGGGTCTCGATCGTCGGCCAAGCGAAGTAGCTGAATCCGGTCCCGTAGTTCCCGATGGTGTGATCGAGGCCCTCGGCGTCGAGGGTCTCGTTCATGAAGCTGATGTAGGGATCGTCGGCGTACTGCGGGTCGGTGTTTACCCGCTGGCCACCACCGACGATCATCCACCCGTCGGCGGAGTCACCGGCCGGGATGGTGAACGCTTGCGGATCCTTGCACACCGACGGGGTGAACAGGACCTGAGCCGACTCACTCAGACCGGAATTGCTGGCCTCCTGGATAGCCAGCAGACAGGCCTGACCCGTGGTCATGGAGATGAACACCTCCGGATTGCCCGAGGCGATGGTGGTCATCTCGTTGGTCACCGTGGCCGCGGCCGGATCGTGCGGCACGGGCTTGAACTCGGCGATGACGTCAGGGTTCTCCTCGGCCCAGTGTTCGAAGCTCTCGGAGTAGGCGGCCCCGAAGTCGTTATCCATGACCAGCGCCCCCACCGTCACCGGCAGCGAGTCGGCCATGTTCTCCTTGATCCAGTTGCCCCACAGGATGGCCTCGGTCGAGTACGACATCTGCAAACCCGTGGTCCACGGATGGTTCACCGGATCACCCCAGGCCGGGTGACCGGTCTGCACGAACGGCTGCGGCACACACCGCT
>JBKECK010000084.1:0-17354 GCA_047974625.1 Acidimicrobiales bacterium | reverse complement strand
TCCCGTCCGGCGCCTCCACGGGACAGTACGAGGCCGTCGAACTGCGCGACGGCGGCGAGCGGTACGGCGGCAAGGGTGTGCTGGACGCGGTCGAGCACGTCAATTCGGCCATCGCGGATGCCCTCATCGGGATGGACGCGCTGGACCAGCGCCTGATCGACCGGATGCTGATCGACCTCGACGGCACCCCGAACAAGGCCCGGTTGGGGGCCAACGCCATCCTCGGCGCCAGCCTGGCCGTGGCCCGGGCCACGCCCGACGCCCCCCAGGTGCCCCTGTACCGGTTCGTGGGCGGGACCACCGCCCACGTCCGACCGGTGCCGATGATGAACGTCCTCAACGGCGGGGCCCACGCCGACAACAACAGCGACTTCCAGGAGTTCATGTTGATGCCGGTGGGTGCCTCCACCTTCTCCGAGGCAGTGCGGTGGGGCGTTGAGTGCTACCACAGCCTCAAGAAGGTCCTCGGGTCGCGGGGCCTGGCCACCGCCATCGGCGACGAGGGCGGGTTCGCCCCGTCGCTCGGTTCCAACACCGAGGCGGTCGAACTGCTGCAGGAAGCCATCACCGCCACCGGTCTTGAACCCGGAACCGACATGGTGCTGGCCATGGACGTGGCCGCCACCGAGTTCTACGTCGACGGCAGCTATGAACTGGCGGGCGAGGGCCGGACCCTGTCGTCGGACGAGATGGCCGACCTCCTAGCCGAGCTGGTCGACCGGTTCCCGATCGTGTCGATCGAGGACGGGATGGCCGAGGACGACTGGGACGGTTGGGCCGCCCACACCAAGTCGCTGGGTGATCGGTGCCAGCTGGTCGGCGACGACCTGTACGTCACCAACACCGAGCGACTGGCCCGGGGGATCGACGCCGGGGTAGCCAACGCCATCCTGATCAAGGTCAACCAGATCGGCTCCCTGAGCGAGACCCTCGACACCGTGGGACTGGCCACCATCAACGCCTACCGGTCGGTCATGTCCCACCGCTCTGGCGAGACCGAGGACACCACAATCGCTGATCTGGCCGTGGCCACCAACTGCGGCCAGATCAAGACGGGCGCCCCGGCCCGCAGCGACCGGGTGGCCAAGTACAACCAGCTCCTGCGCATCGAGGCCGACCTCGGAGATCAGGCGGTCTTCCCGGGGATGGCCGCCCTTAAGCGGAGCCTCTGATGGCCGGCCGGCGCCCGGACGGCTCCCGGTCTGAAGCGACGGATCGGGCCGAGGCGCGGCCCTCGATCCGTCTGACCAGAGCCAACACCGGTGACCGGCCGGTACGCCGCCCCACGGTCGGGGCCAGGTCGTCCCGACCAGCAATGGGGGCTGGCTGGGCGCGCGACGGTCTCGCCGTCGGAACCGGCGCCGCCAGACGGTTCGAGCCGTGGCGGCACTACCTCACCCTCACGGTGATGACCGCCCTCGGCCTCGCTGTCCTGGCCGGACTGGCCGTACTGCCGGCCCGTACCTGGTGGGCCCAACGGTCCGACATGATGGAGACCCGGGCCGAACTCGAGGACACCCGGGCTGACGTCGAGGTCCTCCAGGCCGAACTCGATCTCATGGCCACCGACGAGGAGATCGAGCGGCGGGCCCGGGCCGACTTCGACCTGGTGTTCCCAGGGGAGGAGAGCTACCGGGTCCTCCCTCCCGCCACCGGCGCGGCGCCCACCCCGGAGCCGGACACCGACACCGCCAACCCGCTCCAGGCCGAGCCCCTGCCCGAGTCGGGCTGACGGGGCCGCCAGGGGTGTCGTTGCCGATGGCTCTTCGGCCGGGGGCCTCATCGTTGCCGATGGCTCTTCGGCCCGGGGGCCTCATCGTTGCCGATGGCTCTTCGGCCGGGGCCGGGGGCCTCATCGCTCGGGCCGTGGGCCCGGTGGGGTGAAGCGGATCATCCCGAGAACCCGGACCGGCCGACAGTCGCCCAACGTGTCGGCCGGTCCGTTCCCGTCTGGGGAACAGGCGGCGGGTCCGGATCTTGCCCGGACCCGCCGCCCGGGTGTCGCCGGCCGGGAGGGATTCGGCCAGCGAGATCTTGATCGGTGAGCATCGTTGACCACCGTCAGCTACATGACGTCGGGGCGCGGCGTCTGGTCGCGAGGTTTTTCAGAAAGATCCAGATGTGGACTAAAACACCTGATGGGAGGGTCCGGGTCGGTTCGAGGCCGGGATTTGTCCCGCAGAGATGAGGATCGACCTCGATCCGTGCCAGAATCCGCCCTGGACAAACCGACACCCGACCAACGAAAAGGGGATGCCGTGGAGATATCCGTTGTCGTCAACGGAACCAGTCACGCCGCCGATGTCGAGCCGCGGACGCTGCTGGTCCACTTCATCCGGGACCAGGTCGGCCTGACCGGGACCAACATCGGATGTGACACCTCATCGTGTGGAGCGTGCACGGTGCACCTCAACGGCGAAGCCGTGAAGTCCTGCACGGTGCTCGCCGTCCAGGCCGACGGGCAGGAGCTCACCACCATCGAGGGCCTGGCCGCCTCCGACGGCACCCTGCACCCGATGCAGCAGGCGTTCATGGACTGCCACGCCCTGCAGTGCGGCTACTGCACCCCGGGAATGGTCATGGCCTCCGTCTCCCTGCTCGACGAGAACCCGCGGCCCACCGAGGGTGAGGTCCGTGAGGGTCTGGAGGGCAACCTCTGCCGCTGCACGGGCTACCACAACATTGTCAAGGCCGTGCTCAGCGCCTCGGGGGTGGACCAGTGATCCCCGTCGCCTTCGACTACGTCCGGGCCACGTCGGCCGACGAGGCCTTGGCCGCCCTGGCCGAACACGGCGACGAGGCCAAGCTCATCGCCGGCGGCCATTCGCTGCTGCCGATGATGAAGCTCCGGCTGGCCTACCCGTCGGTGCTGGTCGACATAGGCCGCCTCAATGACCTGTCCTACATCAACGACGCCGGCGACCATCTGGCCATCGGTGCCCTCACCCGCCACCGTGACATCGAGACCAGCGAGCTGGTGGCCACCCACGCCCCCCTGCTGTCGGGGGCCACCGGCCAGGTCGGTGACCCCCAGGTCCGCCACCGGGGCACCATCGGCGGGGCGTTGGCCCACGCCGACGCGGCCGCCGACCAGCCGTCGGTGTTCCTGGCCCTCGACGCCTCCGTCGTCGTGCGGGGCCCCGACGGGGAACGGGTGATCAGCGGGGCCGACCTCTTCTCTGGCTTCCTCGAATCGTCCCTGGAACCGACCGAGATGATCACCGAGCTGCGGGTGCCCAAGCACACCGGGTCGGGTTGGAACTTCCAGAAGTTCAACCGTCGGGCCCAGGACTGGGCCATCGTCGGGGTCTCGGCCCAGCGCACCGACAATGGGGCCAACGTGGCCCTGGTCAACATGCACCCCACCCCGATACGGGCCACCGCCGTCGAGGAGGCCTTGGCCAGCGGGGCCAGCGCCGCCGACGCGGCCGACCAGGCGGCGGAGGGCATGTCCCCCTCGAGCGACCTGAACGCCAGCGTGGAATACCGGCAGCACCTGGCCCGGGTACTGACCCGGCGAGCGTTGGCCGCGGCCGGGATCAGCTGAGTCCCCGGCCCGGGATCTCGGTGGGCCGATGACGCAACGGATCGTCTCCCTGCTTCCCTCGGCCACCGAGGTCCTCTGGTTCCTGGGCCTCGGTGACCGGGTGGTCGGGGTCACCTACGAATGCCTGGTGCCGCCCGAGGCGGCGACCCGACCCAAGGTCACCGACACCATCGTGCCGGAGGGGGCCGAGCCGGCCGAGATCGACCGGATCATCGCCGCGGCCGTCGCGGACGACCGCCCCCTCTACCGGCTCGACCGCGATCTCCTCAACCGGCTCGATCCCGACCTGATCGTCACCCAGGACCTGTGCCGGGTGTGCGCCCTCCCGGCCGGTGACGTGGACGCCGCCTTGGCCGAGCTGGGCTGCCGGGCCGAGGTGTTCTCCTACGATCCGATGACCCTGCCGTCGGTGTTCGACGCCATGCGGGAACTGGCCGCCCAGGCGGGTGCCGGCGGCGACGCCACCAGCCGGGTCGACGCCGTGGCCGCCCGCTTGGAGCGGATCCGCAAGGCGGCGTCGGGCCCCGCCCCCCGGGTCCTGCTGCTGGAGTGGACCGACCCGGCCTACGTGGCCGGCCACTGGATCCCCGACCAGATCGTGGCCGCGGGCGGGAACCCGGTGCTGGCCCATCCCGGCGGGCGGTCCAGCGCGGTGGCCTGGGAGCAGGTGGCGGCCTCGGCGGCCGACATCGTGTTCGTCGCCCCCTGTGGTTTCGACCGGGCCGAGGCGGCCCGTCAGACCGAATCGGTACTGGCCCGGCCCGAGCTGGCGGAACTCCCGGCGGTGATGACGGGCTGGGTCCGGCCCCTCGACGGCGACGCCCACGTGGTCCGTCCCGGGCCCCGCCTCGTCGACGGGGTGGAGGTCATGGCCGGGACCATCGCCGCCTGGCGCCAGTTCCAGGCGCGGCCGGTCCCGCCGGTATCCTGAGCCATATGCGGGACATCCTCGACGATCTGCAGCGGTGGCGGGGCCAGGGGACACGGGTCGCCCTGGCCCGGGTGGTCGACGTCGACGGGTCGGGCCCCCGTGAACCGGGGGCGGCCATGGCCGTCACCGAGAACGGTGAGGTGGCCGGCTCGGTGTCGGGTGGCTGTGTCGAAGGGGCCGTCGTCACCGAGGCGCTGGCCGTGCTGGAGGCCGACCGGCCGAAGATGGTGACCTTCGGCTACAGCGACGACGAGGCGTTCGCCGTGGGCCTGACCTGCGGGGGAACTATCCACCTGTATCTCGAACCGCTCGACTGGTAGCCGGATGACCGACGCCAACGCCGGGGGAGGCCACGGCGATTCCCTGTTCGATCGGCTGGCCGCCGCTGTCGCCGCCGAGGAGCCGGCCGTACTGGCCACCGTGATCGACGGGATCGGGGTGGGCGGCAAGCTCCTGATCACCGGGGACGGGACGGTGCGGGGCTCGCTCGGCGCCGACGGTCTCGACCGGGTGGTCGAACGGGACGCCCGGGGCGAGCTCGCCGCCGGCACCACCGGGGTCCGCCACTACGGCCCCGACGGGGAGGCCCGCCAGGAGGACGTCACCGTCTTCATCGAGTCGTTCGCCCCGCCACCTCGGATGCTGATCTTCGGAGCGGTCGACTTCACCGCCGCCCTGAGCCGGGTGGCCAAGGTGCTCGGTTACCGGGTGACGGTGTGCGACGCCCGCCCCGTGTTCGCCACCCCCCAACGGTTCCCCTACGCCGACGAGGTGGTCGTGGACTGGCCCCACCGGCTGCTCGACAAGGTGGGGGAGAGTCTGGGGCCCCGCGACGCGGTGTGCGTACTGACCCACGACCCGAAGTTCGACGTCCCGGCCGTGATCTCGGCCCTGCGGACCGACGTCGGCTACCTGGGCGCCATGGGCTCGCGCCGCACCACCGACGACCGGAACCGGCGCCTTCGTGAGGAGGGCGTCACCGACGACGAGATCACCCGCATCATGGCCCCGATCGGGCTCGACCTCGGTGCCCGCACCCCTGAGGAGACAGCGGTGTCGATCTGCGCCGAGATCATCGCCCTGCGCTCGGGGCGCCTCGCCCCGTCACTGCGGGACGGCTCCGGCGACATCCATTCGTGACCGTCGCCGCCGCCGTGTTGGCCGCCGGCCAGGGAAGCCGCTTCGCCGGGCCCGGCCACAAGCTCCTGGCTCCGTTCCGGGGGCGGCCCGTGGTGTGGTGGGCGGTCGAGGCAGCCCTGGAGGCCGGTCTCGACGCTGTGTACGTGATCACCGGTGCCGTCGATCTGACCGATGCCCTCGCCGACCGGCCGGTCGCCGAGGGCGTCGGCACGGACCGTCCCGGTGCCGGGGCCCAGCTGGTGGCCAACCCGCGCTGGGCCGAGGGCCAGGCCAGCTCCGTGGGCACGGCCCTCGACCGGGCCGCCGCCGACGGCCACGATGCGGTCGTCATCGGTCTGGGTGATCAGCCGATGATCCCGGCGTCGGCCTGGGCGTCGGTGGCCGCGGCCACCACGCCGATCGTCGTGGCCAGTTTCGGTGGGCTGCGTCGACCGCCGGTCCGTCTTCACCGTAAGGTGTGGGCCCAGATCCCCCGCACCGGGGATGAGGGGGCCCGGCAGTGGTGGCGCGGGCAACCCCAGCTGGTTTCAGAGATACCGTGCAGTGGAAATCCGATTGATATTGACACGTTGGAGGATCTTCGACGATGGAACTGACGAACGAGTTCAAGATCGACCGAAACGTCGACGAGACGTGGAAGATCCTCAATGACCTGGAGTTCATCGCCCCGTGCATGCCGGGCGCTCAGCTCCAAGAGGTCGAGGGCGACGAATACCGCGGGATCGTCAAGGTCAAGGTCGGCCCGATCACGGCCCAGTACAAGGGCAAGGCGAGCTTCGTCGAGCAGGACGAGGCCAACAAGGTGGCCAAGCTGAAGGCCGAGGGTCGGGACCCCCGCCAGGGCAACGCCAACGCCATGGTGACCGCCACCATGACCCCGGTGGGTGACGACGCCACCAACGTCTCGATCCAGACCGACCTGAGCCTCAGCGGCAAGATCGCCAGCTTCGGTCGCGGCGCCATCGAGGACGTGTCGAAGAAGATCCTCGGCCAGTTCACCGACAACCTCCGGGACAAGCTGGCCGACACCACGACCACCGCCACCTCCTCCGGTGCCGGCACCGCCTCCTCCGACCCGGCCCCCGCCCCGACGGCCACCGCGGCAACGGCCCCCACGGCCACCGCGTCGGGTTCGGCCACGGCTCCGGCCAAGCCGGCCACCACCGGGACCCGGTCGTCGAACGCCGGCTCGGTCGCCGGTGTCGGTCCGTCGTCGGCCGGCGGCTCGGGCGCCGGCTCCTCCTCCGAGGGATCGTCCGGGGTCCGCAAGATCGACAGCCCCGAGCCCGAACCGGTTGACCTGCTGTCGGTCTCCGGCGGTTCGATGGCCAAGCGGGCCCTGCCGGTGGCCGGCGGTGTCGCCCTGCTGCTGGTGGTCCTGTACTGGCTCCTCGGCCGACGCGATTGACCGTCGAGCCTTCCCCGTCCGTCACCGCCGAACCCCCGTCCCCGGACGCCGACCGGGTGGCGGTGACCCGGCTGCTCGGACGGGCCCCGCAGGGCGAGTTCGAGGTGGTCGTCCGGCGTGACGACGGTTCGCCGGTGGTGGTGGCCAACGCCCCCCTGCTGGAAACCGGGCGCCCCATGCCGACCCGGTTCTGGCTGGTCGACCGGGCCCTGACCAGGGCGGCCGGGACCCTCGAATCGGAGGGCGGGGTGAAACGGGCCGAGGCCGAGATCGATCCGGCCCTGATCCGGGCCGCCCACGACCGCTACGCGGCCGAACGCGACACCCTGGTCGACCCCGGCCACGACGGCCCCCGGCCCTCCGGGGGGGTGGGCGGTACCCGGACCGGCGTCAAGTGCCTCCACGCCCATCTGGCCAACCACCTGGCTGGCCACGACGACCCCGTCGGGGCATGGGTGGTGGCCCGCCTGGCCGAGTCCGGCCACCACTACGACCCCAGCGAACCGGGCGCGTGACGGGCAGAGCGGTCATCGATCTGGGCTCGGTGTCGAGCAAGTTGCTCGTCGTCGACACTGGGGGGCGCCTGCGGCGCAGCCTCGACACGATCATGGGCGGGTCCGCCATGTCCATGGTCGGTGCGGTCACCGGCCGGCCCTTCGGCGACGAGGCTCTCGAACGGGTGGACGGGGCCCTCACCGAGTTCGGTCGCGTCCTGGCCGAACGGGGACTGACCGGTGACCCGTCGGCCCTGACCGTGGTGGGAACGGCCGGGGCCCGATCGGCCACCGACCTCGACCGTCTCCGGGCCTTGGTCCGCGATCGCCTCTCGGTGGAGCTGACCGTGCTCAGCGGGGACGACGAGGCCCGGCTCGGGTTCCTCGGGGCCGTGTCCGACCCGGCCCTGGCCGGGACCGGACCGGTGGTGACCCTCGACCTGGGCGGGGCCTCGACCGAGGTGGCCACGGGAACGGTGGCCGCCGGGGTCGGGGCCGGACGGTCGCTGCCGATCGGGGGCCGGCTCCTGAGCGCCACTTACCTGCACGCCGACCCGCCGGCGCCCGAGGAGCTCTCGGCCGCCCTGTCGGTGGTGGAGCTCCACGTCGATGACGTCCGGCGCGAGGTGCCGCCGGTGATCGAGGCGCTCGGGGCTGGGGCCCCCATGCTGGCCACGGGGGCCGTGATCACCGTGGCCGCGGTGGAGATCGGTCTTCTCGACGACCCACTCAACGGCCCCGGTGATGGGCCCGTCCACGGGTTCGTACTCGGCCGCGACGCGGTGGAGGACGTCTTCCGCACGGTGGCCACCGAGGCCGCCGACGATCGCCGCCACAACCCGGGCCTGCCCGCCAGCCGGGTGCACGACATCGTCGGCTCGTGCGGGCTGCTGGTGGAGGTGATGCGACGGTTGGACGTGGGCCAGGTGGTCGTCTCCCAACGGGGCCTGGCCGACGGGGTGCTCGCGGCGGCCGGACCGACCGCCCGTGGCTAGGCTGCGTGGTGTGTCATCCAACACCCTGGTCGGGCGCCGAATCGTTCTCCGACGCCTCGTACCGGGCGATTTCGAAGCCTGGCGCGAGGTCAGGCGCCGCAACACCGACTGGCTGACGAAGTGGGAGCCCGCCCGGGCGCCCCACGGCCCCGACGTGGTCGAGGACCGCAACGCCTTCAGCCTCCGGTGCCACGCCCGGGAGCGGGAGTGGCAGCTCGGGGCTGGCTACGGGTTCGGCATCTTCGTCGACCGGGCCCTGGCCGGCGAGATCAACCTCAACTCGGTGCAGCGGGGGGCCTACCAGAACGCCTACGTCGGCTACTGGATCGACGAGGCCCATGCCGGCCACGGCTACATGCCCGAGGCCGTCGTGGTGGTCGCCCGGTACGCCTTCGAGGTGCAACGGCTGCACCGGATCCAGATCTCCATCGTGCCCCGCAACGCGGCCTCCCGGCGGGTGGTGGAGAAGCTGGCCGTCCGGGCCGAGGGCATCGCCGAGCGGTACCTCGAGATCAACGGGGTCTGGGAGGATCACATCCGCTACGCCATGACCTCCGAGGAGTGGGCCCTCCGTCGCGACGAACTGGTCAACGACTGGCTCTGACGGGGCCGGCGGGAACCCCCGGCCGGCCCCGAGGTCTCAGCGGCTGGAGATCTTGGCCTTGAGGGCGGCCAGCTTGTCGCGGAACGCCGGTTGGCGGGTGGACCAGGCCTGGGGGCCGAGCTCATGATCCACCGCGGCCCGCTGGGTGGCGACATGGCGGATGTCCTGCATGGTCTGCTTGGTCTTGAGCAGGAGGTCGCGGGGGACCGAACCGGCCCGGGCGGCCATCTCGTGGGCAGCCTCGAGCAGATCGCCGTCCTCGTAGCACTTGTAGGCCAGGCCGACTCGTTCGGCCTCCGGCCCGTCCATAACCGTGCTGAACAACACCGCCGCCGCGGCCGCCTGGGGGCCGGTGATGTTCTGGAACATCCAGGTGTGCCCCCCACCAGGATGGATCCCGAGGTTCAGGAAACGGTCGTCGAAACGGGCGGAACGGCCCGCGAGCCGAACGTCACAGATCAGGGCCAGGTTCATGCCGGCGCCCACGGCGGCGCCGTTCACCGCCGCGATAGTGGGCAGGGGGGAACGGCCCACCCGCAGGAAGCCCTCGTAGATCGCCAGCAGGCCCTCCTCGGCCGAGTCACCCAGGTGGCTGAGGTCGGCGCCGGCGCAGAACGCCGGCGGTGCACCCGTGATGACCAGGGAATTCACCGAGGGATCCGCCTCGAGCTTGGTGACGGCGTCGTCGAGCTCGGCGCACATCTCCAAGGTGACCGCGTTGCGGCGGTCGGGGTCGGAAAGGGTGATGGTGCCGACACCGTCGGCGGTTTCCACGCGGACCAGATTCATGGGCAGCAAGTGTGGCACCCCGCACCGACGGACTCCAGGTGGGACCCACCCGCCCGTGCCCGCGCCCGCAGTCCTTCCCGGTAGCGGCTAGTTTTGGGCATCATGGCTCCCAATGGCGTGAGTGCCGGGCCGATGGTCTCGACGGTTGTCGAGACGGTGTCGAGACCCCAGTTGATCCTGGCCTCGGCGTCCCCCCGTCGGCGTCACCTCCTGGCCGATCTCGGCATCACCGTCGAGGTGGCCCCGGTCGACGTCGACGAGGGCGCCCGGCCGGGGGAAACGCCCGCCGCCCTGGCCCGCCGTCTGGCCGAGACCAAGGCGGTCACCGGGCACGCCCGCCGACCGGATCCGGTGGCCGCGGTGGTGATCGGCGGTGACACGGTGATCGACCTCGACGGGGAGATCCTGGGCAAGCCGGTGGACGCCGCCCACGCGGCCGAGATGCTGCGGCGTCTGTCGGGCCGGTCCCACCAGGTGGTCAGCGCCGTGGCCGTGGCCGACGGGTCGCGCTGCGTGGTGGATCTGGACCGGTCGACCGTCTGGTTCCGGAAGCTGGACGACGCCGAGATCGACGCCTACGTGGCCACCGGTGAACCGCTGGACGTGGCCGGCTCCTACGCCATCCAGGGCCGGGCCGGGGTGTTCGTGGAACGCATCGACGGCACCTTCCACGGCATCGTGGGCCTCCCGGTGAGCACCCTCGACCGTCTCAGCCGCGAGCTGGGCTGGCCCCTGTCGATCTGGGCTGGATCACCATGAGCGACCGGCGGCGGACCGCGGCCCTGGTCGACGAGATCCGTGATCTCCCCATCGGGGCCCAACACATCCGTCGCCTGCTCAGCCGGGGCGTGGTCTTGGCCGTCGGGGTCGGCCTGCTCTACCTCATGCAGCAGCAGCTGTCGGAGGTGTTGCTCTCCGCCGACCGGTTGCGGGAGATCCAGCCCATCTGGTTCCTGGTCATGATGGCGTTGGAGGCGGCCAGCTTCGTGTCGATGTGGGCCCTGATCCGCCAGACGTTGCCGGGATCGTCCTGGTTCGTGGTGTCCACCAGCCAGCTCGTGTCCAACTCGATCAGCCGGGTCGTACCCGGTGGGGCGGCGGCCGGCGGGGCCGCCCTGTACCGGATGCTGTCGGTGGGCGGGATCAGCCCGCCCCAGGCGGCGAGCGCCCTGGCCGCCACGACGATGATCAGCAACGCCCTGCTGTTCGCCATCCCCACCATCGCCGGTCTGCTCGCCCTGGCCGGGGCGCCTATCCCGGAGCGGCTTCTCCCGGCGGCGATCGCCGGGGGCGGCATCTTCGTCCTGCTGATCGTGGCCGGCGGCACGGCGATGACGTTCAGCCGGCCCCTGTACGCGGTGGGGCGGGGGGTCGACACCCTGCTGCGGCCCGTGTCCCGAGTGTTCCGCCGGGCCTGGACCTTCGACCCCGACGACCTGATGGCAGAGCGTGACCGGGTGGTGGCGGTGCTGGAGTACCGCTGGCCCCGGGCCCTGGTGGCCGCGGCCGGGAACTGGGTGTTCGACTACCTGGCCCTCATCGCCGCCCTCTACGCCGTGGGGGCCGAGCCCCGCCTGAGCCTCGTCCTGCTGGCCTACGCGGCCGCCGCCGTCCTGGCCATGGTGCCGCTCACCCCGGGGGGCATCGGGTTCGTCGAGGTGGGGCTGTACTCCACGCTGGTCGTGTCGGGCATCCCCGCCCGCGACGCGGGCCTGGCCACGATCGCCTACCGGATGGTGTCGCTGTGGTTCCCGGTGGTCAGCGGTTTCGTGGCCGGATTCCTGTTCCGGCGGCGGTATCCGGGGGGCCCGGCCCGCGTCGACGCCCCGGACCAGGTCGACGTCTCGGTCTGAGCCCCCTGGGGGGCCGGAGCCGACCACCGCTCCCGCCCCAGGCCACCGGCGCTTCGGCCGACACCCGTCACCCGACGGCCGGTCGCGGCCCGGGGCTCATCGGCCGGCACCCTGGCCGAGGTCGGGACATCCGTCGTGGTCGGGGTCGTCGAGCCGGGCGAGGGCGCGCCGGCCGTCGTCGCAGTTCGTCAGGGCCGGGCACCACCGGCAGCCCGGTCCTGACGTCCGCCCGGGGATCCGGGCCCCAGGCCCCGTGATGTCGACCAGTTTGGCCACCGCATCGACGACCCGGCGGGACGCCGCCTCCAGCAGATCGATGGTGACCGCCTCGGTGCGAGGCTCGCCGGAGTCCAGGTAGTAGCTGACCAGGAGCCGGGGCGGGACGCCGACCTTGAGGGTCTCCAGCAGGGCGTAGAAGCGGAGGTCGTCGCCGTGGGTGGGAGACGGACGTCCGGTCTTGAGGTCGATGAGGACCTTGCCGGCCACATTGCCGTCGGCCCGGCCGAGGGTGAGATCGACCTTGCCCAACAGGGCCAGCCGGTCGTCGCACAGTTCGGCCCGGACCCGGGATTCGGCCACCGGCACCCAATGGCGTCGCAGGGGCGGAAAGGTCTCGCAGAACGTGGCCACCTGGTCGTTGGCGAACCCGGCCAGCTCAGCCCGTTGCGCCGCGTCCAGCTGCTGGAGGTAGGGGCCCACCCCCCGATCGTCGGCCTCGAGACGGTCCATGGCCCGGGCCACCAGCTCCAACGGGGTGGGCTGGCCCCGCCAGGTCACCAGCAGCTCGATGGCCTTGTGGGCCACCACCCCCCGGGCGACGGCGATCGTCCAGGTGAACTCCTCATCCTGGTCGGCCACGTACCGCTGCTCACAGGCGTGAAGCAGGGCCAACGCCCGTTTCGAGACGAACACGTCGTCGTCGATCTTGTCGAGCAGGGGGTCGAGGGTTTCGGTGAGGCGGGCCCGAAGCACCTCACCGAGGTTGTCGGGGAACGACGGCCGCTCGGCCGGTGTGGCCCCGATGGTCTCGGTGATCCGTTGCTGGGCTGGGTTGAGCCGGGGTGGGGCGAGATCGCTCATGCTCCGCTCGGGTGGCTTCCGTGGTCCCGGCTCCCGCAGCCCGGACGTCAACGCGAGGGTACGGCAGCTCCCGGCCCGACTCGCGGACCGCCCGACGGCGCCGGCCGCCCGGTCCGTTGCCTGTCACTGCGGGTACCCATACTGGGATCACGGGCAGAGCGTTTGACCGTGCGGACCGTGGACCCGCTCGGAGACTGACGAGGGCAGGAGTGATGACGAGTGCAACGAATCCGGAAACCAACCCAGAATCGCCGACCGCGGCCACCGGCCGGGCCGGCCCAGCCGGTGGGGCGGAGCCAGCTGTTGGGGTGGAGCCGTCCGGCCCCACCCCCGGTGAGCCGGTCGGTCACGCCGTGAGGCCGCCCGTGGAGCTCGCCCCGCTCGCCGGGGAGCTCTCGTCGGTACGGTTCGCTACCGTCGCCCGCCGGTTGGGGGAGACGGCCCGATCCGAGGGCCTGGCCCCTCCGGCCTTCCGGAGCCCGCCCCGGAGCGGGGGTACGTCGCGCACCATCCGGCGCGAGCCGGACGGGTCGGCCACCGTGTCGGTCGCCCTGCGGGATCGTCCGGCGGTGGCCGTGATCGGGGACATGATCGACGGGATCGTGGTCGCCGCCGGTCGCACGGGCCCCGAAGCCGGCCTCACCCGCGACGTCCTGTGGCGTTCGGTGGCCGAACTGATCGACGCCGAGATCGTCCGGGCCCTATCGCGGCTGCCCACCGGCGGCCACGCCGCGGCGTAACCACCACCAGACCCCGGGCTCGAGGTCGCGACATCATCACAGACGGCGACGTCCGGTTGGGTCGCCCCACCCGGGCCTGCATACTGGGCGTGAGCCACAGGTTGGGCAGACAGCATGGCTGCCCCGGGTGGATGGGACCCACGTTGACGACCACGCCGGCCAGGCCTGACATACGTAACCAGATCGCCAATCTCGATTCCGCCCGATGGACGGTGATCGGCATCCTGGCCGTCGCCGCCCTGCTGGCCATCGCGCTGGCCCGGGTGGTCACCGGCCCAATCGAGAACCTCGCCACCCGGCAGGTGTGCGCCGACTTTGGTGAGCCGCTCGATCGGCAGGTCGAGGGTTACGAGCGAACCAAGCGGTTCACCCTGCTGGGGTGGACCGGTGGCGAGTGCACCTTCGGCCCGTCCACGGTGGAACCGGCCACCAGCGCCGACGGATCCGTCGAGGCCGAGGTGGACGCCCCGTTCGACGAGGCCACCGCGGCCGCCTTGGCCGCCGACCCCACCCAGCCCCTGACCGTTCCGCTCGGTGACGTGCCCAAGGGCGGGCTTTACCGGATCATCCGGTTGATGTCGTTCGTGCTTCAAATCGGCGCGGCAAGTTCGGCCGTCAGGGTGTTGGCCGAACCGGTGGCCGAACGGGTGACAGAGCCCGCGGAGCGGGTTTCCTGACCCGCGATCGTTCCGGCTGTCCGATCGTTTACGGTCGAACCGAAAGCCCGGGTGGCGAAACGGCAGACGCAGAGGGCTTAAACCCCTCGGATCCTTGGATCGTGCGGGTTCGACTCCCGCCCCGGGCACCACTCTGACTAGGGGAAATGTTGATCAGGGGCAAGTCGGGCGGAAGTGCGGTGATGGCAAAAGTGCACGAAAGTGCACAGACGCTACGATCTGCCCATGGCGAGAGGCTCGATCTTCCGTCGTCACGGCGGCTATGCCCTGCGGGTCGATCTCGGCCCCGATCCGGCCACTGGGAGGCGCCGCCAGTACAACAAGCAGGGGTTCCCGACGAAGAAGGCCGCCGAAGCCGCGCTGGAGCGGGCTCTGGCCGAGGTTCGGGAGGGGACTGCTGTTGGTCGTCAGTCGATGTCGTTGGCTGCGTTTCTGGATGACTGGCTTGTTGGTGAGCGTCGGCGCTTGAAGGAGACGACCTGGTCGAGTTATGAGGTGGCGGTCAACCGGATCAAAGGCGGCCTGGGAGCGAGCAAGCTGACGGCGTTGGCTCCGTTGGACATTGAGCGGTTCTACGCCGAGCTCGCTGAGACGGGCAGTAGGGCCGGAAAGCCGCTGAGCGCGAAGAGTGTCCGCAACACTCATGTCGTGCTCCGCAAGGCGCTGTCGGACGCCGAGCGCCTCGGTCTGGTCCCTCGGAATGCCGCAGCGGCCGCCAAGCCGCCGACGGTGAGGACCAAGGACTATCAGACCTGGGATTCTGATCAGCTTGTCCAGTTCTTTGCGCACGTCGCCGACGATCGCTACGCCGCCGCGTATGTGGTGGCTGCCACTACTGGTATGCGACGGGGCGAGGTCCTCGGCCTGAGGTGGTCCGACGTCGACCTCGACGCCGGACAGCTGGCTGTTCGACAGACCGTGATCCGGGCCAATGGAGTGGCGGTATTGAAGACTGTGTTGGTTGCCAGATGATGGGCGATCATGGTGGGTTTTGGAGGCTGGAGACTCTCGATGAGTTTGAGGTCGTTCGAGGGCTGCTTTTCCGGCGCTTTGGGGACCTGCTAGATGAAATATCAGCCGTTTTTGACGAAGTTGATCCGTTCGACGTCGTCTATCCGGGAAATACCGGCGAGTATGACGACGTGGTTCGTGAATTTGTCGTCCTCATGCAGGGCCGGGACGTGGAATGCACAGCAGACCTACGACGGTCGATTGTGCAGAGCCTCGGCTACCAGTTCGATGAAGCCGCATTGGGGGATGTCGTTGACCGCCTGACTCGTCGGATCGGCCAGTTAGAGTTGGGACGTTTGCGGGGAGCGTAGCGCGGGAAGCTCAACGAACCGGTTTGGGTATTCTGTGGACCTGATCCCTGAGCCGGAGCCGGGCGCGCCTCACCGCCCACGCGGTGGTCCCAAATGCCACGCACAGGCGCACGTCCCTGTGGCTCTGTAGTGACGCCTGACCCTCTTACCCCTGACTCCGGATTCGGGACGCGTCGTGCCCTCCACGGGATGGCCTCAAGCATCGCGGGTCTGCGCGCACGAAAAGTGCACGGGATTCGCCGGTACGGCAGCGGACGGGGCGGCTCCAGGGGATGGTGCGGATTGTTTACCCAGGTGAGGGCGTACGGGCCGGACAGGGTGGGGCTGTCTGTATGGCCTGGGTGAGGCTTAAACCCCTCGGATCGTGCGGGTTCGACTCCCGCCCCGGGCACCACTCTGACTAGGGGAAATGTTGAGTTTGTCGGATGTGGGTCGCTCCGGTTGAGTGGTTAGGGTTCGTCAGAATTTAAGGCGCGTGGTGTAGTGTTTGGGTGTGGAGCTGTCTGAGGATGCGTTGGCGGGGTTCTTTGGGGTGGTGATGCCGCATCTGGATGAGCGTCAGCGGCGGGTGGTGTGTTCGGCGATGGCGCAGGCGGTGGGCCGTGGTGGGTCGGCTCGGGTGGTGGAGGCGACTGGGATCTCGACAGCGACGATGTCGCGGGCGATGCGTGAGTTGCGCGAGGGGTTCGAGGTCACTGGCCGGCAGCGGGCCCCGGGTGGGGGTAAGAAGCCGGCTGAGGAGGCGCAGCCTGGGCTGTTGGAGGCCTTGGATGAGTTGGTGCATCCGGCCACCCGTGGGAATCCGATGTCGCCGTTGGGGTGGACGTTGAAGTCGACTCGGACCCTGGCTGCTGAGTTGGCCGAGAAGGGGTTTCGGATCTCGCAGGAGACGGTGCGTCACAAGCTGGCGATGCTGGGCTACTCGCTGCAGGGCACCGCGAAGCAGAACGAGGGCTCCCAGCATCCTGATCGTGACGCCCAGTTCCGCTACTTGAACGACACCAGTGCAGGTTTCCTCGATGCTGGCGACCCGGTGATCAGCGTGGACACCAAGAAGAAGGAACTGATTGGTGGCTACAGCAACGGTGGGCGGGAGTGGCAACCCGCTGGTGAGCCCGAACGCACCGACGTGCACGACTTCCCAGACCCCGCGCTTGGTGAGTATGCCAAGGCCATCCCCTACGGGGTGTTCGACCTGGCCAACAACGAGGGCTGGGTCAGCGTTGGCGACACCGCAGACACCGCCGAGTTCGCGGTCGAGTCGATCCGACGCTGGTGGCAACGTCACGGCCAAGCCCGTTTTGGTGACACTCGTCGCCTGTTGATCACCGCGGATGCAGGCGGGTCCAACGGCTACCGGGTCCGAGCCTGGAAGAAACACCTCGCCGAACTCGCTACCGAGACCGGGCTGGAGATCACCGTCTGCCACTACCCGCCCGGCACCTCGAAGTGGAACAAGATCGAGCACCGGCTGTTCTCGTTCATCTCGATGAACTGGCGAGGCCGGCCCCTCACCGATCTCCGGACCATCATCGAGCTGATCTCGAACACGACCACCACCACCGGCCTGGTCGTACACGCCGACCACGACCCCAACTGGTACCCCAAAGGCGTCAAGATCACCGACCGAGAATTCAACGCACTCCCCATCCACCGGCACGACTTCCACGGCGACTGGAACTACACCATCACACCCACCAACCGCGCGACTTAAATCGCGTCAGGCCCTAACGGCGTCTACCCACACCTGTCGGGCCGGCGGGTGAGTCATGAG
>JBKECK010000083.1:0-42736 GCA_047974625.1 Acidimicrobiales bacterium | reverse complement strand
TGGTTAGGCCTTGGCCGTTTTGATGGGCCCTGGTTAGGCCATGGCCGTGTTGTTGGGCCCTGGTTAGGCCATGGCCGTGTTGATGGGCCCTGGTTAGACCATGGCCGTGTTGATGGGCCCTGGTTAGGCCATGGCCGTGTTGATGGGCCCTGGTTAGGCCATGGCCGTGTTGATGGGCCCTGGTTAGGCCATGGCCGTGGTGATGGCGGTGTAGGCGGCCACCAGGGTCAGCATCAGCGCGAACGCCCGGGTGAGGCGGTCGGCGTCGATGCTGCGGGCCAGGCGGGTGCCGAGCAGCACGCCCAGCACCACGGTGGCCAGGAACGGGAGCACGACGGGCCAGTCGATGGTGACGGCACCCATCCGCATCGTCAGGGCGATGGCGGCGTTCATGGCGATGACGACCAGGGAGGTGCCGATGGCGTCCCTGGTGGAGAAGCCGAGGAGGAGGGTGAGGGCGGGGACGATGGCGAACCCGCCGCCGACGCCGAACAGGCCCGTCAACAGGCCCACCAGGGTGGCCGCCGCGGCCAGTTTGGTCAGGGAGGCGGCCGAGAGCTCCAAGCCGGCCCGGCGCAGCGAAGGGGCGGCCACGGCCACCGGCCCGGGCGAACCGTTCGATCCCGGCCCGTCACCGGCCTGGAGCCCGACGACGGCCGGGTGATCGGGACCCACCGGGGGGCAGGCCGGGGCCCGGTGGGGGCTGGCGCTGCGATACATGCGGACGGCCACGAACAGGATCAGGGCGGAGAAGGCCAGCAGGAGGACGTTCTCGCCGAGGGAGTGGTTGAGCGTGGTGCCCACCCTGGCCCCCACAATCCCGGCCGCCCCGAACGCCAACCCGGCCCCCAGCCGGACGTTCCCGTTGCCGTAGTGCCGCCAGGCCCCGATGGCGGCCGCCGCCCCCACCACGAGCAGGGACGCCGTGGTGGCCGCTTGGGTGGCCATTCCGGCCACGAACACCAGGATCGGCACGGCCAGGGTCGAACCGCCACCCCCGAGGGCGCCGAGCGAGAGCCCGACCCCGAGACCGAGGATGATGGCGACCACTTCCCAGACCATGCCGCCAGGATACGGCTGTTTGCTCATCCGGACAAGGAAAAGTTCGGACATTTGTACCCCTTGGGTGGCACGGCTCGCTCGGTTGCCGTCGATCGGGGGGGTGGGAACCCAGCCCAACTGGTTGACGTATCACAATAAATCGGTAAGATGATGACGTATCAACTGTTCTGGCGTCGGTCCGCCGGCGCCCCGACCTTACGAGGACCTACCGTGAGCACTACCAGCGACGCCGCTGCCACCACTGGCGCCTACACCATTGATCCCACCCACACCCGGATTGGGTTCGTGGCCCGTCACGCCATGGTCACCAAGGTTCGTGGCTCGTTCAACGAGGTGGAGGGTACGGGCCGGTTCGACGCCACCGATCCCACCCAGTCGTCGCTGTCGGTGACGATGCAGACCGCCAGCGTCGACACCCGCAACTCCGACCGGGACGCCCACCTCCGCACCGGCGACTTTTTCGAGGCCGAGGCCTTCCCCACCATCACCTTCGTCTCCACCGGGATCGAGGCTGTCGACGCCGACGCCGGGGACTACCGGATCACCGGTGACCTGACGATCAAGGACGTCACCAAGCCGATCACCCTCGACGCTGAGCTCTCCGGTACGGCCGTGGACCCGTGGGGCAACATCCGCATGGGCCTGGATGGGGTGGGTGCCATCAGCCGAAAGGACTGGGGCCTCACCTACAACGCGGCCCTCGAGGCCGGCGGCGTCCTCATCAGCGACAAGATCACCCTGGAGTTCGAGGTGTCGGCGGTCCGCAGCGGCGACTGACCCGACACCACCAGGGCGGCCGACCGTGCCGCTGGCGCGGCCGGCCGCCCTGGTGTCCCCGCCGGCGGAACTGGCGGGGACACCCCAAGGAGCAGGCCGAGGAGACGGCCAAGGAGCAGGCCAAGGAGAAGAAGGCCATGACCATCCCGAACCCGGCAACCAGTCCCGAACCAGCGGAGGGCCGTGACGAGGTCATGCCGGCACTGTTCATCGGGCACGGAAGCCCGATGAACACCCTGGAGCACAACCGGTACACGAACCGGTGGCGGGAGCTCGGGGCGGAGCTGCCCCGGCCCCGGGCGATCCTGGCCGTGTCGGCCCACTGGTTCGTCAACATCACCGCGGTGACGGCGATGCCCACGCCCCAGACAATCCACGACTTCTACGGGTTCCCCGAGGAGCTGTTCGCCTTCCAGTACCCGGCGGCCGGTTCGCCGGAACTGGCCGCCGAGGTGGCCGAACTGGTCGCCCCGGACTACGTCGGGCTCGACCGGGACAGCTGGGGGCTCGATCACGGCACCTGGTCGGTGCTGACCCATCTCTTCCCCGAGGCAGATGTGCCGGTCGTGCAACTGTCGGTCCACGCCGGCAAACCGGCCGAGGATCATCTGGCCCTAGGGGCGGCGATCGAACCGCTCCGTCGCCGGGGCGTACTGGTGGTGGCCAGCGGCAATGTGGTCCACAACCTCCGTCTGCTCGATCCCCGGCAGGCCGACGAGGGCTATGCCTGGGCCCACGATTTCGATGACGCGGCACGGGCCCTCGTGACCGAACGGCCCGGCGATCTCGTCGAACTGGGTGGGCGCAACTCCTACCGGATGGCCGCCCCCACCCCGGACCACCTCCTGCCCCTGTATTACCTGGCCGGGATGGCGGACGCGGCGGGCTCGACGGTCGAGACGATCACCGAGGGCTATCAGATGGGCTCCCTGTCGATGACCTCCTACCTCCTGCCCGCCGCCTGACCCCGGCCCCGGCCCCGGCCCCGGCCGGAGGGCAGTCGGCGGGCCGGGGCGCGGTAGTGTCACACGGTCATGGACGACGAGGAGATACTCCACGCGCTGAGAGCGCACCGCCTGGCGCTGTGCGACCAACTCGACGGCCTGACCGACGAGCAGTGGAACGCATCGTCGCTGTGCGCCGGGTGGCGGGTGCGCGACGTCCTCGGCCATCTCGTGTCGCTGCAGGCCCTGCCGACCTGGAAGTTCATGGTCGGCGTCTACGGCATGAAGCGCTTTGACCGGCGGGCGGGCGAAATCGACCAACGTTCGGGGCGAACGAGCCCCGAACGTTGGTCGACGACTATCGGTCGCTGGCCGGGTCGAAACGCGGCATCCCCTTCGTGGGGCCGGCGGCCCCCCTCGCCGACGTGCTGACCCACTCGGTCGACATCCAGCGTCCGCTCGGGCTGCCCGGCCTACACACCGACGATGCCGCCGGGACAGTGCTCACCAGGTTGGCCACAGGCCTGCCCGGCTTCACCTCGAAGAAGGCCACCCGGGGCGTGCGGCTGGAGGCGACCGACCTCGACTGGCACGTTGGCGGGGGCCCCACCGTGACGGGTTCGGTGAGTGACCTGCTGGCGGCGCTGAACGGCCGCCCAGCCGGTTTCGACGCCCTCGTCGGTGACGGCGTACCCATCCTGCGCCGCCGGGTCGTCGGTTGACGGACCCGGGGCGGGAGCAGCACCCCGACCGTCGCTGAGATCCGGCCGGCCCGATCCGGGCCACCGTCGACGACGGCACCCGGATAACCGGACCGTCAACGGCCGCTCGTGCCTCTACAGTTCCGAAGATGTCCGCCTCCGCCGCCGTGTCGGCCCGTGGTCTCACCAAACGGTACGGCGACGTCCTGGCCCTGGATGGCCTCGACCTCGACGTCGCCGAAGGCTCCGTGATGGGCCTCCTCGGCCCCAACGGGGCGGGCAAGACGACGGCGGTATCGATCCTGGCCACCCTGCTGGTCCCGGACTCGGGTGGGGCCACCGTGGCCGGGGTCGACGTGATCGCCGACCCCGCCCGAGTCCGGAGCCTCATCGGCCTGTCCGGCCAGTACGCGGCCGTGGACGAGGTGCTGACCGGGCGGGAGAACCTGTCCATGATCGGCCGCCTCTACCGGCTGGGCCGGGTCGAGGCCCGGGAACGGGCCGTTCAGCTCCTGGCCCAGTTTGACCTCACCGACGCCGGGGACCGGCCGGTGAAGGGCTACTCGGGTGGGATGCGGCGCCGCCTCGACCTGGCCTGCGCCCTGGTGGCCCGGCCCCCGGTGCTGTTCCTGGACGAGCCGACCACCGGGCTCGACCCCCGGAGCCGGCTCGACCTGTGGGCAGTCATCCGGGCCCTGGTGGCCGACGGCACCACCCTGCTGCTGACCACCCAGTACCTGGAGGAGGCCGACCAGCTGGCCGACGAGATCCTGGTCATCGACCGCGGCCAGGCCATCGCCCGGGGCACCGCCGACGAGCTGAAGACGAAGGTCGGAGGCGAACGGATCGAGGTGACGGTGACCGACCGGCAACAGCTCGACCAGGCCGCCGCCCTGCTGGGCCCGCTGGCCGTCGGGGAGGTGGAGGTGACGCCGGCGACGGGACGGCTGCTCGCTCCGGTGAGCGGTGGGGCCGAACGGCTGATGGAGGCACTCCGGGCGTTCGACGGGGCTGATGTGGCCGTGCGGGACGTGGGCCTGCGCCGCCCCACCCTCGACGACGTCTTCCTCAGCCTCACCGGCCACCGGACCGAGCCGGACGAGCCGCCGGCGGGACCGGATGAGCCGGACGCCCGGGGCGAACGCGGCCCGGTAGGGCCGGAGGCCCGGGTATGAGCCGGTTCACCGACTTCGTGGTCGACTCCGCCGTCATCGCCCAGCGGAACATGATCAAGATCGTCCGGGTCCCCGAGGTCCTGATCTTCGTGCTGCTGTCCCCGATCATGTTCGTGGTGCTGTTCGCCTACGTGTTCGGCGGAGCCATCGACGTGCCGGGCTCGAGCTACCGAGAGTTCCTCATGGCCGGCATCTTCGCCCAGACCGTCGTGTTCGGCTCCACGTTCACCGGCGCGGGCATCGCCGAGGACATGCAGAAGGGGATCATCGACCGGTTCCGGTCGCTGCCGATGTCGCAGTCCGCGGTGCTGGTGGGCCGGACCCTGAGCGACGTGATCTACAACATCCTGTCGATCATCATCATGACCATCACCGGCCTGCTCGTGGGTTGGCGGATCAGGGGTTCAATCGGTGACGCCCTGATCGGGTTCGCGGTGATGCTGTGCTTCGGCTACGCGATCTCGTGGATCATGGCCCTGGTCGGCCTGCTGGTGCCCAGCCCGGACGTGATCAACCAGGCTTCGTTCATGGTCATCATGCCCCTCACGTTCATCGCCAACACCTTCGTCCCCACCGAGAGCCTGGCCGGACCGTTCCAGGTCATCGCCGAATGGAACCCGGTGTCGTCGGTCACCGAGGCGGCCCGGCAGCGGTTCGGGAACATCCCGCCCGGAACACCGGAGCCGACGGTGTGGTCATTGCAGCATCCCGTCGCCTACACCCTGGGCTGGAGCGTGCTCATCATCGCCGTGTTCGCCCCCCTGGCCGTACGCCGCTTCCGGCAGGCCGGCCGGAGCTGACGCGGGTCTGTCGGCTCTTCGGCCGAGGCCTCATCGCGGGTCTGTCGGCTCTTCGGCCGAGGCCTCATCGCGGGTCTGTCGGCTCTTCGGCTGAATACGCCGCAGATTCCCATCCGGCTCCCAGCTGACCCTCAGGTTCCGCTTCGAAGGTGGAGGTATCCAACCGGACGACTTCTGAGGAGCAGGTCATGGCCAATCGGAGACCTCACCCCGCGGCACGGGCCCGTATGGTTGCCGCCGTCGCCAGCGTCTGCGCCACCCTGGCCGTCACTGGCGCCCTCGCGTTCACCGCCGACGACGGCCAGGAAACGGCGGCCGCCGCCACCAGTACCACGGCGGCGGCCACCACCAGCAGCACGACCACCAGCAGCACGACCACCAGCAGCACCGCCACCAACAGCACGGCGGCCACGGCGGCGCAGCCGTCGACCCGGGCATCGGGCTCCAGCCATGGCAGCTGAGCTGACCTCGGTCGAACGGCGAGGCCAGGCCATGGGCTCGGACGTCCACCTGATCGTGGTCGGCCACCCCAACGGGCCGGCCCCGGGCGACCTGGTGGAACGGGCCCGGGGTTCGATAGCCCGGCTGGAGGCGCATTGGTCCCGTTTCGTGCCCTCCAGCGACGTGAGTCGGATGAACGCCACTCCGGCCCGACCTGTGGAGGTCTCGACCGACACGATCACCCTGGTCAACCGGGCCGTCCAGGCCTGGGACGTGAGCGGCGGCCTGGTCGATTGCACCACCCTCGGTGCCCTGCTGGCCGCCGGCTACGACCGGTCGTTCGAACGGCTCGGTGTGGACGGCGTAGCCCCGGGCGGGACCCGGGCGGTGCCCCCACCGGCCCTGTTCGGACCGGGCGACATCGTGGTCGCCGGGTCCACCGTGACCATGCCACCGGGGGTCGGCTTCGACCCCGGTGGTGTGGGCAAGGGCCTGGCCGCCGATCTGGTCGTGGGCGAACTGCTTGACGCCGGTGCGGTCGGGGTGTGCGTGGCCCTCGGCGGCGATGTCCGCCTGGCCGGGCTCGCCCCCGATGGCGGAACCTGGACGGTCTCGATCGACCATCCCCATGTCGACCGGCCGTTGGCCCTGGTGGGCCTGGTCGATGGGGCGGTCGCCACCTCCACCACGCTGCGGCGGACCTGGACCGGCCGGGACGGCCGCCGCCGGCACCACCTGATCGATCCCACCACCGGCCGGCCGGCGGCCTCGCCGGTGGAACTGGCCGGCGCCGTCGCCGGTTCGGGATGGCAGGCCGAGACCGCGGCCAAGGCCGTCCTGTTGGCCGGGGGGCCGGCGGTCCTCGCCGGCCCCCGCCACCGCGGCGTCGAGGCCCTGGCCGTCCTGCCGGAGGCAGCCGACCGGCCGGCCGGCGACCCCGCCGGTCCGCTGACCGACCGGCCCCCCTACCGGGCCCGGGTCGTGACCAGCGGCGGGTTCGCCCGGTTCACCGGCGGGCTCGCCGTCGACGGGGTCGTCACCGTGACCCCGAGCACCAACCCGTACCCCGCCGGGTCGACGGCGGCGGTCGGCCGTCCCCCGACCCCGGAAATGGAGCGATCGTCATGACGAGTCAACTGTGGTGGTACCTGGCCCGGTCCAGCGGCATCGTGGCCTGGGCCCTGGTGACGGCCAGTGTCGTGTGGGGTCTCCTGCTCAGCACCAGGCTGATGGGTTCCCGGCCCCGACCGGCCTGGTTGCTCGATCTGCACCGGTTCCTCGGCGGGCTGGCGGTGGTCTTCACCGGCGTCCATCTTGCCGGCCTGGTGCTCGACACCTACGTCGATTTCGGGATCGTCCAACTGCTGGTGCCGTTCGCGGCGGATTACCGGCCGGGGGCGGTGGCCTGGGGCATCGTTGCCCTCTACCTCCTGGCCGCCATCGAGATCACCTCCATGCTCCGACGCCGGATCCCACGGCGGGTCTGGCGGGCCACGCACCTGTTGAGCTTCCCGCTGTATCTCCTCGCCACCGTGCACGGCCTGACCGCGGGAACCGACACCGGCACACCCCTGCGGGTGACGATGGCCGCCTCCCTGGTGGTGGTCTTTGCCCTCGCCGCGGCCCGGATCGACCAGAGCAGCCATCCCGCCCCCCGGCCGACCCGGGTCCCCACCGCACCCCGGTCCGGTGACCGGGGTGGAGACCGGATTCCGGCGGGTGGGTGGCCGGCCGGACCGAACCCGGTGACCGTCCCGTTGACGGCGCCGGCCGTGGTGCCGGTGCCGACCGGGGCGCCGAGCCGGCCCCCGGTCACCGTCCCGCCCCGCTGACCGCTCCACCGGGGGCCCCGGTCGCCCCTGTTCCCCGCCGTTCTCCCCGGGCCTCGTCGCCCCGGTGACCGGCGGGGTCGAACCTCGCCAGTCCATGTCCAGCTTCCGTCCCCCGCCGGCGACGACGCGCCGCCGGCAAGGAGGGTCCATCACCATGACAACCACACCCGATCACGGATCGTCCCCATCCGAGCCCAGCGGCGTAGCTCCGGCCCCCTCCCAGGAGGCTCCCCGGCCGGGCGCCCGGTCCGGACCCGTCCAGCCCCCGGCCGTCTCGCCGGCGCCGGATCCGGCCTACGGCCGGTCGGGAGCGGTTGCGGCCGGTTCCGGTCGTGACCACCCGGCCCGACGGGCGCGCCTGGTGGCGGGGGTGGCGGCGGTCGGCGCCGTCGTGGCCCTCGGCGCTGCCGTCGCCGTCTCCTCGGCCGATCAGGCCAGCGCCGGTGGCACGGACGGGGCCGGGGACACCGTCGCCACCACTGGGACGTCCGGTGCCACCCGGTCGTCCGATCCAACCGCCGATCAGGCCCCTTTCGGGGGTTCGGCGGACGGTGCCACCGGCGCTGGATCCGCCGTTCCGGCGCTCCCCGAACGCGGTCGAGGCGGCCACGGTCACCGTGACCGCGGGTCCGCCGACTGGTCGAATGGGGCCGCGGCCGCGCCCCCGGCGGCTCCGGCCGGAGGCGCCGACATGTCCAGCCACGGGAGCTAGCCGGCGGGTGTCGCCGGACGGGGCGGGCCCACGACGGGCGCCGTCCGGCCAGCACGGTTAGGGGCCCGGTCGGCGAGGACCGCTCCGGACCTCAGTCGGCGATCGGATGGTTCGGCCGGATCGGCACCGGCTGGCGATCGTCGATCAGGGCGGCCATTAGTAGGTCCCGGGCGGCGTCGACCACGTCGTCGACAGTGCCGTGCTCGTCGTCGTACCACTCGGCTGCCGAGTTCAGCGCACCGAACACCAGCATGCGGATCGAGCCCCGGTTCATCTGCTCCCGGAGCAGCCCGGCGGCGTCGAGATCGTTGAGCAGGTCGCGCCACATCCCGTGGTACTGGAGCAGGATGTCCTGGACCTCGTCCCGGATGGCGGGTGAGAGGTGGGAGAAGTTCCGGATGATGGCCCGGGTGTAGTCGGACATGTCGAGCTCGCTCCGCACATGGGCCTCGATCGAGGCCGACAGGCGCTCCAGTGGGTCGGCGTCCGGGCCGAGGTTGTCGAGCGTGGTGCGGAGATGGTTGAGGATGGCGGTGGCGCCGGTCTGCATCACCTCGCTGACCAACGCCTCCCGTGACTCGTAGTGGTAGTAGATGGCTGGCGCCTGGACGTGGGCTTCGGCGCCGATGTCGGCCAGGCGTGAGCCGCCGACACCGTCGCGGGCGATGACGGTGGCCGCCGCATCGAGGAGGCGGGCCTTGGTGGCCGTGGCCCCCCGTTGGCCTCGCCCGGCCCGGGACTGCCGACGGCGTTCGGTGCCCCCTGGACGGGGCCGGGATCGGCGTTCGACAACCGATGCCGGCCGAGACCCGGGTCTCGACTCCGCCTTGGTCGGTTCGGGGCTCGGGCCGGCATCGGTCTTCCTCCGACCCCGGGCACGATCCCGGGTTCGGGCGGCGACGGAACTGTCCACGTCGCTCGAAGGAAATCCACCGGACGATGGGTCATTGCGTGGGGCGGCGCTCACCCGATCAGGTTACACCTTTTCCTCCAGATTTCGATGGGGATTCGACCATCAAGTGTCCTTTTGGGAAACGATTACCGATCGTACCGTCCCGGGCAAGGTGGAATGTGGCTTTCCGACCTTACTCTTTCTAACTTTTTTTCCAGAGATTGGACGGATATGGATCCGAATGGCCCGATCTGATGGGGGTGAGCGGGACGGATTTAGAAAATTGTCCGAGGGTGCTGCACCCGAGCGATAGCAAATATCGGCAAGACATGGGTGGGGAAGCTCACCGTCGGAGCACGGCGGATGTCGAACAAGGATGTCTGATGGAGGCGGCCCGCTCCCGCAACTGTGGGCTCGTGGGAGTAGCCGTGTCGTCGACGTCGATGGGCGGTCGGCGCGCTGCGGCGACGGGCCCCTCGATGGTGATTACGATTGCCGCGTCGGGTGCTCTCCCTCGTGTCATGACAATCGATCCCGACGAATCTTCTGCTGGAACACAAGTGAGATGCTCGGGTCACTATGTTCTGACTTTTGATTAAGGGATACGCTGGTATCTATTCATGTTGGTGGTAATCGTCGGGTCCGTTTATGAACTCGATCAGATCCGGCGATTCGGTGAGGTTGTTGGCGTCGACCGGTGGCCGGAATTGCCGAGCCTCCATCGCGCTGGATTTACAATGTATGGCAGCGCATCTGCTCTGAGTGTTGACGATTCAGTTGTGCCCGAACGATGGGGACGATGGACATCCGGGCCGGAGGTCGCAGTAGTACCGAACGCAGTACTTCCGAACGCAGTACTTCCGAACGCAGTACTTCTGAACGCAGTAGGTTGAGCAGCGTTGTGTTCCCGTCCCCCGATGCCGGCCCATCCGGTCCACCGCCTCCCCCGGGACTGGACGAGGCCCGTTTCGACGCCGCGGCCCGAGACCTCATTACCGGCGACGCCGATCTGGCCGCGGCGGTTGCCGGCCACGGTTGGCCACCGTTCTGGACCCGACCCCCCGGTTTCGCCAGTCTCGTGTTGTTCATCCTCGAGCAGCAGGTGTCGTTGGCCTCGGCCGCGGCCACCTATCGGCGGTTGGCGGAACGGACCGGTGTGGTGGCCCCCGGTCCCGTGGCCGCGATGGATCCCGACGTCATGCGGACCGCGGGCGTGAGCCGACAGAAGGCCCGATGTCTCCGCGAGCTCGGTGAGGCCGTCAACTCCGGCCGGCTCGACCTCACCGCCCTGGCCGCCGCGGCAGAGTGCGACGCCAGGGCGGCCCTGACGGCCATCCCCGGGATCGGCCGGTGGACAGCCGACATCTACCTGCTCGCCTGCCTCGGCTATCCGGACCTGTGGCCGACCGGGGACCGGTCCCTCCAGGTTGCCTCCGCCGAGGCCCTGGGCCTGGCCGACGTCCCGACCGCGGCCGACCTGGACGCAATCGGGGAGCGGTGGCGGCCGTGGCGTTCGGTGGCGGCCCGGATCCTCTGGCACGGCTACCTGTCCCGCCGGGGGCGGACGGAGACGCCCAACGACGTCCTCGGCCCGGGCTGACCGGCGTGTGGCCTGGCCCGCCGCGGCGTGGGTGAGGAAAACTGGCAGTAGTGACCGCGGACTGGGATGCTGCACCGATGGCTGAGCCAACGGTGACCACCGGCACGTCCCCGAACCGGCCGACCGATCCCGTCATCGGTCCTGCCGAGGTGACCCCCGAGCTAGTCACCCGGGTGCTGCACCGGGCCGGCGTCGGCCTGGACGCCGAGGTGGTGGCCGTGGACGGGGGCGGGATCGGCACCGGGCAGGTGGGCCAGAACGTCCGCTTCGCCCTGACCTGGTCGATACCGGCCGGGGAGGTGACCGGGCGGGGTCTGCCGGCCACCCTGGTCGGGAAGTTCCCCTCGGACGACGACACCAGCCGGTCCACAGCGGCGGCCACGTCCACCTACATCCGGGAGGTGGGCTTCTACCGGGACCTGGCCGACGAGGTGGAGATCAGCATCCCCACCGTCTGGTACGTCGCCGAGGACCGTGACCGCAACGATTTCACCCTGTTGATGGGCGACCTCGCCCCGGCCGTCCAGGGCGACCAGCTCACCGGCTGCCCGGTGGAGCACGCCGAGCTGGCCGTCGACCAGGCCGCCGCCCTGCACGGTTCGAGCTGGGGCCGGCTCGACCTGATCGACCGGACCGACTGGCTGTCGGCCCCCAGCGCCGAGAGCGCCGCCTCCCGGTTTGGTCTGTACCGGGCCGTGTTCCCCCGCTTCGTGGACCGCTACCGCTCCGTGCTGTCGGCCGATGACATCACCTTCGGCGAGGTGATGGGCGAGCGGCTCGAGCGCTGGTTCGAGGCCGGCTACGGGCAGGACGACCCCGGCCGCGACTGGAGCCTGGCGCACGGTGACTACCGGCTCGACAACATGCTGTTCGCCCCCGACGCCGGATCCTCCCGGGCCGAACCTGGGCCTGTGGCTCCGGTCACGGTGGTCGACTGGCAGACGGTGTCCATCGGCTCCGGTCCCGCCGACGTGGCCTACTTCGTCGGGGCCGGTCTCCGGCCCGGCCTGCGAGCGGAGGCCGAGGACGGCCTCCTGTCCCGCTACCTCGACGGGCTCAGGGCCCGGGGGGTGGCCGTCGACGCCGACCGGATCCGCCGCCAGTACGTGCTCGGCTCGTTCACGGGCTACACCATGGCGGTGGTCGCCTCACAGATCGTCGGCCAGACCGACCGGGGCGACGCGATGTTCGTGGCCATGGCGTCCGGCCACGCCGACCAGGGCCGTCGGCTCGGCCTGCTCGACCTTTTGGGCTGACCGCCCCTGACCCGGCCCGGATCCAGTGCCGCTGGACCGGCCTCCAAACCCCCCCAGGAGGGACCTGTGCTCCATCCGTTCGACGACCACCCGCTCCACCAGACCCCCGAACCGTTCCTCCACACCCTTACCGAATCGCCCAACGCCTACGACCGCTTCTTCTACAACGGTCACCAGCTCGACGACGCCGGTACCCCCGAAGTGTTCTTCGCGGCCGCCTTCGGTGTCTACCCGAACCGGCAGGTCATGGACGGGGCGTTCAGCGTGGTGCGGGGTGACCGCCAGGTCAACGTGCGCGGTTCCCGGCGGTGCCCGCTCGACCGGACCCGGACCACCGCCGGTCCGGTGACCGTCGAGATCATCGAACCGATGCGGCGCCACCGCCTCATCGTCGACGGCGACCAGGGCCTGACCGCCGACCTGGAGTGGACCTCGATCTCGCCGGCCATCGAAGAGCCCCGCTTCATCCGCCACGCCGGGAACCGTCTCGTCATGGACTACACCCGGCTCACCCAGTTCGGCCGCTGGACCGGCTGGATCGAGCTCGACGGCGACCGCATCACCATCGACACCGCCACCGGGGTCAGGGACCGGTCCTGGGGGGTGCGGGCCGTGGGCCACCGCATCGACGGCCCCAACTCCCGAGGCCAGTTCTTCTGGCTGTGGGGCCCGACCGTGTTCGACGACGCCTGCACCCACTTCGCCCGCAACGACGACGCCTCGGGCCAACCCTGGCATTCCTCGGGCGTGGCCACGGCCCGGATCGGCCCAGGCGACCCCGCCATCGACGACAGCCGGGTGAGTCGCGGCACCGGCGTGGACGTGGCCTTCACCTGGGAACCGGGCACCCGCTGGGTGTCGACCATCACCTCCACCCTGGAACGATGGAACGCCGAGCCGGTGGTGGTCACCTACGAGCCGGTGTTGCGCTTCCACATGAGCGGTATCGGCTACGGCCATCCGGTCTGGCGTCATGGCGCCTGGATCGGCGACGACGCCCAGACCCGGGACGAGATCGACCTCAAGGCCGTCGACCCCGAGGACCCGACCATGATCCACATCCAGGCCCTGTCCCGGGCCACCTGGGGTGACCGCACCGGTTGGGGCGTGGTGGAGCAGCTCGTGGTGGGACCCCACGAGTCCTCCGGCCTGACCGGCACCGCCACCGGCCACGGCAACGGGGGCTGATCCGTCGTCCGCTGGCTCCGCCCCGTCGATCCTTGGTAGACCCGGGGCAGACCGGCCGCGTCAGCGGACGGGCCGGTCGGCGGGGCAAGTTGAAGGCAAGTTGAAGGCAAGTTGAAGGTAGATCGAAGGACAGGGGAATCGTCATGGGTCATCTGGACGGACGGATTGTGATCGTCACCGGCGCCGGCCGGGGGGTGGGCCGGGAGCACGCCCTGCTCATGGCGGCCGAGGGGGCGAGCGTGGTGGTCAACGACCTCGGCGGGGAGCAGGACGGCACCGGTCGCTCCAGCGGCCCGGCCCAGGAGGTTGTGGACGAGATCACCGCGGCCGGTGGAACGGCGGTGGCCAACGGCGACTCGGTGGCCGACTGGGAGGGCGCCCAGCGGATCGTCAACTCGGCGATCGAGGCCTTCGGCGACCTCCACGGGGTGGTCAACAACGCCGGGATCCTGCGGGACCGGATGCTCGTGAACATGACGGAGGCCGAGTTCGACGCTGTCATCGACGTCCACCTCAAGGGCACCTGGCTGACGATGCGCCACGCCGCCGCCTACTGGCGGGAACGGACCAAGGCCGGCCACGAGGTCAAGGCGTCGATCGTCAACACCTCCTCGACGTCGGGGCTCCACTCCAACCCGGGTCAGGCCAACTACGGGGCGGCGAAGTCGGCGATCGCCACCATGTCGATCATCGCCGCTCAGGAGCTCGGCCGCTACGGGGTGCGGGTCAATGCCATCGCCCCGTCGGCCCGCACCCGGATGACCCTGGCCACCCCCGGCCTGGGCGAGCGGATCGCCGCACCCACCGACGGGAGCTTCGACGTCTGGGACCCGGCCAACATCTCGCCCCTGGTGGCCTGGCTGTGCACCGAGAACTGCCCGGCCACCGCCCAGGTCTACTGGGTGGGATCCAACAAGGTGGCCCGCTACCTCGAGTGGACCCGGATCGACGAGGCCGAGACCGACGGCCGGTGGGAGATCGACGAGCTCGACAAGGCCCTCGGCGGATGGGAGTCCGGCCACGTGGCCACCCGCAAGCTGAGGGTGGACGGGGTGTCGGAAGCCCCACGCTGAGGGCGCCGGACCCCCGGGCGCCGGGGGTCCGGGCCGCTAGCCTTCGTCGGCATGCCGTCGCTGAGCGCCGTCACCCTGATCGTCTCCGACATGGCTCCGGCGGTGACCTTCTACCGGACGTTCGGGTTCCCCGTGGTCTACGGCGGGGAGGCCGAGCCGTTCACCACCCTCGAGGTGGGCGGCCAGTTCATCAACCTCCAGCAGGGCGAACCCGAGGTGCGTTGGGGGCGGTTCATCATCCACGTGGTCGACCCCGACGCCGCCTACCGGGCCGCCGTGGACGCCGGCTACCGGCCCGAGTTCCCGCCCCGGGACGCGGCCTGGGGCGAGCGCTACTTCCACCTGCGTGACCCGGACGGGCACGAGGTCTCGTTCGCCTGCCCGCTGGTCGATCTGCCCGATCGGGCCTGACGGGCCGGCGGGCGCCGTCCCCCTACGCACCGACCGGGGCGTGGTCGGGGGTGGACCTCTCGGCCGGAGCGTCCCCGGCCTGGTCCGGGGTGGCGACGCTGCTCCGGACCAGGATGACGGCCCCGACGATGGCGGCAAGCACCGATGCGGCCAGGACCCCGAGCTTCGCCTCGTCGGCCAGGCCCGGATCGTCGAAGGCGAGGCCGGTCACGAACAGGGCCACGGTGAAGCCGATACCGGCCAACCCGCCGGCGCCCAGGATGTGGGTCCAGGAGACCCCATCGGGCCGGACCCCGACATTGAGCTTCTCGGTCAGCCACGAGGCGGCCAGGACCCCCACCGGCTTGCCGATGACCAGGCCGGCCACCACGCCGAGGGTGACCGGCGAGCTGACCGCGTTGCGGATCCCCTCGGAGGTGAGCACCAGGCCGGCGTTGGCGAAGGCGAACAGGGGGAGGATGACGAAGGCCGACCACGGGTGGATGGACTGTTCCAGGCGGGTGGCCACCGGGATGGTCTCCTTGGCGTCGAACAGGGTGGACCGGATGGTCGACCACGAGCTGTCCGACTCGACCTCGATCACGGTGGTCTGCGGACGCAGCGGCTTGGCCGGGGTCAGCACCCCGAGCAGGACCCCGGCGATGGTGGCGTGGACCCCGGACTCGAGGAAGCACAGCCACACCCCGAACCCGACCACGACGTACAGCGGGATGTACCAGATCCGGGCCATCCGCATGCCGAACATGACCAGGAAGAGGGCGGCCCCGCCGGCCAGCCAGGCGAGGTCGATGCCCGAGGAGTAGAACAGGGCGATGACGGTGATGGCGGCGATGTCGTCGACGATGGCCAGGGTCAGGAGGAACACCTTGAGCGGGCCGGGGATCCGGTCGCCGAGCAGGGCCAGGACGCCCACGGCGAAGGCGATGTCGGTGGCCATGGGGATTCCCCACCCGTTGGCCCCCGCCCCGCCGGCGTTCAGGGCCAGGTAGATGGTGGCGGGCACGATGATCCCCCCGAGGGCGGCGATGGCCGGCATGGCGGCCCGCCTCCGGTCGGTCAGCTCACCGTCGACGAGCTCCCGCTTGATCTCGAGGCCGACCACGAAGAAGAAGATGGCCATCAGACCGTCGTTGATCCAGTGCCCGACCGTCTCGGCCAGGTGGAAGTCGCCCATCTCGAACAGGACCAGCTCGGTGTCCCAGAACCGGGCGATGTCGTCACCCCAGGCGGTGTTGGCCAACACCAGGGCGGCGATGGTGGCGGCCAGCAGGACGAACCCGCTGGCCGTTTCGACGTGTAGGAACTCGCGGACCGGACGCCCGACCATTCGGGCCAGCGGCAGGTCACGTTCGATCCAGGTGCGACCCGACCCGTACCCACTCCACGGGTCGCGGGCGGACGGCTTGTCAGACTGGCTGCTCATGACCTCGCGTCCCCGGACGGCCGTCTCCCGAACCACGCCCGGGGTCGGCACGGTCCGAGTCACCGCGGCAGCGGTCTACAGAACCTACACTCGCCGGGCGACGGAATCTCGGGTCGGCCGACAAGGGTCACGGGAGAACCGTCGGCGCCCCCGATCCCCCGTAACCCCCCGTGAGCCACGTCCTGGTCAACTCGGCCCGTCGGGCCGTCAAGCTGCTGGTTTTCGGACTGGTCATCCACCTGTTCGTCATCCCCCAGATCGGCGGGGTCCGCCGAGCCCTCAACGTCATCGGATCGGTCAACCCCTGGTTCCTGATCGGCGCGTTCGTCCTTGAGATGCTGTGCCTGCTGGCCTACGCCCGCCTGGTCCAGCTCCTCCTGCCCGCCGACCACCGTCCCGGGCTCGGCGTGGCCTTCGGGACGATCATGGCCTCGACCGGGGTGAGCCATGTCGTTCCCGGCGGTGCGGCCACCACCGCCGCGGTCAACTACCGGTTGCTGTCCCAGGCCGGCGTGCCCACCCACTCCCTGTCGGCCGCCCTCGGACTGCAGGCCGTCGGTTCGGCCGTGGTGCTGAACGGCATCCTGTGGCTGGCGCTCACCATCTCGATACCGGTCACCGGCTTCCATCCGATCTACGCCACAGCGGCCTTCATCGGAGCGGTCCTCATCGGGGTGTTCTCGGTCGCGGTGGTGAACATGCTCCGCCACCGGACCCGACTCGCCGACCAGGTGTCCGAGGTGGTGGGGCGCCTTCCTGGGCTCAGCGGCGATCGGGTGCGGGAGACCATCATCGGCCTGGCCGATCAGCTCCGCCTGCTGGCCGCCGACCGGCACCTGCTCCGACTGGTGATCGGCCTGGCCGCCGCCAACTGGCTGCTCGACGCCGCCGCCCTGTGGCTGATGCTGGCCGCCTTCGGCCACCGACCCGGTGTGGTCGGTGTGCTGGTGGCCTACGGGCTGGCCAACGTGTTGGCCGCCATCCCCGTCAGCCCGGGCGGGCTCGGGGTGATCGAGGCGGTCCTGATCCCCACCCTGGTCGGTTTCGGCACGCCACGGGCCGAGGCGTCCATCGGGGTGGTCGCCTACCGTCTCATCAACTTCTGGCTGCCCATCCCCCTAGGGGCCCTGTCGTACCTGATCGTGGAGCGGGTGACCCGGGCCGCCCACCGCGGGTTCGTGGGCGAGGTCGAGGCCCAACTCGAGCACAGCGACGACGCCGGCCCCGACCGGGGACGGCCCGGCTGACTCCGTACGCGGCCAGGTGTCGGGCGACACAGCCGCGCGCGATACTCGGGACGTGCAGACGTTCATCCACTCGCTCCGCCGGGCCGAGACCCTGGCCCCCGGCCACGAGGCCCTGGTCTGTGACGGCGCCCGCCTCACCTACGCCCAGCTCGGTGGCCGGCTCCGGCAGCTCCACGGCGCCCTGATCGGCCTGGGCACCGCCCCGGGCGACCGGATCGCCATCCTGTCGTTCAACTCGATCGCCTTCGCCGAGCTCTACCTCGGGGTGTCGATGGCGGGCCGGGTCCAGGTGCCGCTCAACTTCCGCTGGGCCGAGCCCGAGCTCGCCTACGCCCTGAAGGACTCCGGGGCCCGGATCCTGTTCTGCGACCGTGACCCCGGCCCCCTGGCCGACCTGGTGGACCGGATCTTCCGGATCGACGAGGGTGGCTACGAGGCCCTTCTGGCCGGCGCTGAACCCGTCCCCTTCGACGAAGGGTCGGTGGCCGAGTCCGACCTGGCCGGGCTGTTCTACACCGGGGGGACCACCGGGGTCAGCAAGGGGGTGATGCTGACCCACCGGAACCTCGTGTCGAACGCCGTCCACACCCAGTTCGTCCAGCCCATGAACGGGGACGACCGCTACCTGGTCATGGCCCCCATGTTTCACGCCGCCGGGTCGATAAGCCTGCTGCAGTCGGTGTACGTGGGGGCCACCCAGGTCGTCCTGCCGGCGTTCGCTCCGGGCACGATGCTCGACCTGGTGGAGAACGAGCGGATCACCCAGACCCTGGGTGTGCCCACCATGGTGGCCGCCGCGGTGGAGGAGCAGCTCACCAACCCCCGGGACGTGTCGAGCCTCAAGGTGTTCGCCCACGGCGGCTCCCCGATCGCCAACGAGGTCCTACGCCGGGGCCTCACTGCCTTCCCCCGAGCCCAGTTCCTCCATCTCTACGGTGCGACCGAGACGGCCCCCCTGGTCACCGGCCTGCCCGGGGAGGCGGCGCTGGTGGCCGACGACCACGATCGGGCCCGCTCCGCCGGCCAGCCCGTCATGGGGGTCGAGGTGGTCATCCGCAACCCCGACGGTGAGCCCCAGCCCACAGGGGAGGCGGGCGAGGTCACCATCCGGGGGGCCAACGTCATGGCCGGGTACTGGAACAAGCCGGAGCAGACCCGGCTCGCGCTCCGCGACGGCTGGTACTGGTCCGGCGACGTCGGCCGGCTCGACGACGCCGGCTACCTCTTCCTCCTCGACCGCTCGAAGGACATGATCATCTCGGGTGGGGAGAACGTCTACTGCACCGAGGTTGAGGACGCCCTCTACACCCACCCGGCGGTCCTGGAGGCCACCGTGTTCGGCATCCCTAGCGACGAGTGGGGGGAGGCCGTCCACGCCGTGGTGGTCCGCCGGGACGGCGCCGGGGTAGAGGCCGACGACCTGATCGCCCACTGCCGGGGCATTATCGCCGGTTACAAGGTGCCTCGCTCGGTCGAGTTCCGGATCGAGCCGCTGCCCCAGTCCGGCCCCGGCAAGGTGCTGAAGCGGGAGCTGCGCGCCCCGTACTGGGAGGGGCACGCCACCTCCATCAGCTGACCGGCCCGGCCCGCCGGGCCGGTTGGCTCTCAGGTGACGCCGGCCGGATGCCGATGGCGTTGGCGTGAGTATTGGGACCGAACGGCGGCACCCCGCCGCGTCCGTGCTGGGGGGCCACCCGATCGTGATCGATGTGGTCAGGGTGGCCCGGACCCTCGGCGGCCACGAGGCCGAGGTGATCGTGTACGAGCACGATCGGGCCACCGTGGTCGGCGGGTTCGGACCCGCCATCCTCCAGCCCCGCCGTCTCCTCCTGGCCGAGGCGGAGCTCCTGGAGCAGGGGAGGGGCCGGGTCACCGCCGGCGGCTGGACCGCGGTGGCCATCGTCGACCCGGACGCCGGTCTGGTCGGTTCGTTGAGCGTCCGGTCCGGCGAGGACATCCCCGCCGAGGTCCTCCACGGCCTGGCCCGCCTGTGCGGCACCGCGTTGGGGACCCAGCCCTCCAACACCGGGGAACTGTGCACCGGCATCGTCGAGGCCATGCGCGACGCGGTGGTGGTGATCGGCCCCGACCTGAAGATCCGCTACGCCTCCCGGGCCACCGCCACCCTGCTCGGCCGGCCTCCGAGCGAGCTCGTGGGGACCGAGGCGGTGAGCCTCATCCACCCCGACGACGTGGAGGCGACCCTGGCGGCCATGATCCGCTTGTCCAACGGCGACCAGGTGTACCGGCTGATGATCAGGGTCCTCGACGGCACCGGCGCCTATGTGCGGGTGGAGGCCACGGGTAACGACCGGACCGGCGATCCGGTGGTCGGCGGTCTGGTGGTGTCGTTGCGCAGTGGCGACGCCGACGTGGAGATGTTCCACGACATCCAGCGCAACCGGCAGGTGGCCAACGCCGCCCTGGAACAGCTCCACGACGGGGTCATCGCCGTCGATCATCTGGGCACGGCCTTGGTGGTCAACGACGCCGCCCGGACCCTGCTCGGCCTGCCGCCGGATCTGGCCACCCCCGAACTGGACGTGGACTCGATCCGGTTCCTCGACGAGGACGGCCTGGCCCTGGCCGCCGAGGACCATCCGCTCCGCCAGGTCACCGACGGTGGCCAGCTCAGCGGCCGGTTCGTCTCGGTGGTGGCCGACGCGTCCGCCCGCCAGTTGGTGGTCAACGGTCGTCCCATCGTCGACGGGGATAACGAGGTCATCGGCGCCGTGCTCGGGTTTCACGACGTGACCGAGAACCGGCGGGCCGAACGGGAGCTGAGGCGGCGGGCCCTGCACGATCAGCTCACCGGACTGGCCAACCGCCGCCATCTGGAGGAGCACCTGGCCGCCGTGGCCGCCGACGGTACCGACCCGCGCCTGATCGCCGGCTGCCTGATCGATCTCGACAACTTCAAGCTGATCAACGACACCTACGGGCACCGGACCGGTGACGCCGTGATCCGCGGGGTGGCCGATCGGCTGTTCTCGGCCGCCCGCCGGCGGGGCGACCTGCTGGTCCGTCTCGGCGGGGACGAGTTCCTCCTCCTGGCCCGGGTGGCCACCACCGCAGAGGCCCTGGAGCGGGCCGAGGAGGTCCGGACCCGCCTGGCCGCACCCCTGCTGGCCCGGGAGCGGCCCTTCACCCTCAGCTGCTCGATCGGGGTGGCCCTGATACGCCCGGTGGACATCGAGGAGGACGCACTGCTGAAGGAGGCCGACATCGCCCTCTACGCGGCCAAGGCCAAGGGGCGGGACCGGGTCGCCCTGTACGACACCGACCTGGCCGACGTGGTCGAGGCCGAGTCACGCCAGCGGGAGCTGCTCCGCCGCGCCATCGATCTGGACCAGCTCGTCATGCACTTCCAACCGCTGGTCAACGCGGTGACGGGATCGATCGTCGGCTTCGAGGCCCTGGCCCGCTGCGTCGACGAGGTCGGGAACCTGGTGCCGCCGTCGGACTTCCTGGGGGTCGCCCAGCGCAGCGGTCTGGTGTGGGAGTTCGACCGGAAGGCGTTCGAACTGACGTGCCAGGCCGCGGCCCGGCTCCGGACGGTGGCCCCGTCGGTATGGGTGGCGTCGAACTTCTCCGCCCTGAGCATCCTCCAACCGGATTTCTGCTCCGTGGTGCTGGACACCATCGCCCGGCACCGGCTCGACACGGCCGCCATCTGGGTGGAGATCACCGAGAGCGCCGCGTTCGACGTCGGCGACACCGCCACCGATCACCTCCGCATCCTGGCCAGGGCCGGGATCTCCCTGGCCCTCGACGATTTCGGCACCGGCTACTCGTCCCTGTCCCACCTGAGGGAACTGCCCCTGGCCGCGGTCAAGGTCGACCGGAGCTTTGTGGCCCGCCTGAACCCGGGCACCACCGAGCACTCGATCGCCAAGGCCGTGGTCAGCCTGGCCTCCGACCTGGGGTTGGGGGTGGTGGCCGAGGGGGTGGAGACCGACGAGCAGCGGGCCGAGGCCCGCTCGGTGGGCTTCACCGAACTCCAGGGCTGGCACTACGCCCCCGCCCTCGGTCTCGACCAGGTCCTGGACAATCTGGCCCGGGCTATGATCCCGGACCCCGGCGCGGCCGTGCGTCCACCGCGGTCGCGGCCGGGCCGCGGTGACGGTCCCGAGCGTCGGAGGAGCGGTGATCAGGGCTCCTCTTGGTCGGCCGTCCAGGCCCGCACCAGGGGGGAGTGGTAGACCGATCCGACCACGTCGCCGGCGAGGAAGGTGGTTAGGCGCTCGGCCTCCCGTTCGAGCGCGGCCTCGGCCTCGGCGCCGACGTCCCCGATGGGGAGTACCACAACCTCGCCGTCGGGTCGCTGGGCCCAGCCGCCCACGATCCGGCCGTTCCACCAGGCCGTAGACCCGGCGTTGCCGTTACGGTCGAAGAGCCGGTCGCGGTGGGGGCCGAGGTAGAAGCCGCGGTGCTTCCAGCCCATCGTGGTCGGGTCGAGGACCGGCAGCAGGGCCGCCCACGGCTCGGGGGGATCCACGGGGTCGGTGTCGTCGGCCATCAGGAGGGCGTCGCGGACCAGACCGTCGGGGCCGGGGCCCCGGTCGTGGGGATGGGCGTCGACGGTGACGGTGACGACGTCGAGGGAGCGGATGGCCTGCCGGACCGCGCCCTTGGTGGCACCGAGCCACCACACCAGGTCGTCCTCGGTGCCGGGCCCGAACCTCCGCAGCCAGGCCTCGACCAGGATCCGGTAGCCCTCCTCCGGGGTGGTCGGCCGGGCCGGCTCGCCGAGCCAGTCGGCGGTCGTGGTCCACCGGGGCCGTGACGTCCGCCAGTTCCCATCGTTGGTGCCCCGCACCACGGTCCCACCGGCGGCCAGGACGGTCATGACGTTGGGGGCCACCGGGAACGTGCCGCCGTAGCGGGTGCCAGGGCTACGGGTGATCCGGGTGTCGAGCCGGGGGAGGGCGGCCCGGAGGTCCATGGTGGTGGTCGGGCCGTGGTCGGCCAGGTAGCGGAACGCGGCCCCGGTGGCGTCGTCCACCCATGCCGCCGCTCCGGCCGGGTCGGCGTCCAGGTCGCCGTGGCGGAGCAGGTCTCGGGCGAGCTGGGCCCGCTGTTGGGCGGCCACCCGGGCCGCGGCCGAACCCCACACAGCGGGCAGGAGCCGGCGGGGGAAGGCGAACACCGTCCGTCGCATGGCCAGTTGTCTGACCACGCTGCGGTCCCGGTAGATGGCGGCCTCGACGTCCTCCATCGTGACCTCGGCCCGAGCCTGGGCCGAGAGATAGACGGAGGCCGGTTCGGTGGCGTGGAGGGCCACCACCGCCTCCGCCGCCTCCAGGGTGCCGCCGACCCGGTCGTCGGCGGTGAGGGCGTGGCGTCGGGCCAACCGGGCCCGCCGCTGATCGTCGTCGATGTGCACCTCGGTGACCGGTCCTCCAGGGATGATGGGTCGGACTCCCTTTTTTGCGATGAGGCCTCCTCTTGTGGTGAGGCCGAAGAGCCGACAGGACTGCGATGAGGCCTTGGCCGAAGAGCCGACAGGACTGCGATAAGGCCGAAGAGCCGACAGGACTGCGATGAGGCCTCCTCTCGTGATAAGGCCGAAGAGCCGATTGAGAGCCTAGTCGGGGTAGGGCTATCCCCCCGGGGGAAACTCCGGTGGCCACCACGGACAGAACCGGATCGTCGCCGTACGGTGGTGGTCGTGCCGACCGACGACACGCCGATCCCCCTGGTGGGAGTGGAGCCGCCCGCCCCGAACCGTCGGCGGTGGGCGGGGCTGTTCGCCCCGTGGCGGCGGGGACGGGTCCTGCTCGCCTTGCTGCACGTGTCCCTCGACCTGTGCCTCGGGGCCCTCACCTTCAGTGTGGCGGTCTCCCTGGTTGTCGTCGGGGTCGGCCTGACCCCGGTGATCGGGGTCGGGCTGCCGGTGTTGTGGCTGCTGCTGGTGGCCACACCGGCATTCACCACCGCCGAACGCAGCCGCTACGCCTCCCTGCTGGGGGTGCGCATCCCGGACGGCACCCCGGGCCTCACCGCCGACACCTGGTTCGGTCGGCAGTGGCAGGTATTGAGCGAGCCGCGACGCTGGACCCAGGTGCTCTACCAGGTCCTGCTGCTCGGGCTCGGCCTGGTCGCCCTGGTGCCGGTGTCGACCTGGATCGTCGGCCTGATCCTGCTGGCCGCCCCCCTGATCCACGCCGCCATCGGTCGCCCCCTCCAGCTCCTGTCCTGGTCGATCGACACCGGGCCGGAGGTGGCCGGGTTGGCCGGGATCGGCCTGGTGACGGCGGCGGTGGTGGCGCCGTGGATGACCATGGCCACGGCCTGGCTCGACACGGTCACGGCTCGGGCCCTGCTCGGGCCGGGGGCGGGGGCGGCCGAGGCCCGGGCCCAGGAGGCCGAGCAGCGGCGGCGGGCCGTGGTCGACGCCGCCGATCTCGAACGGCGACGGATCGAGCGGGACCTGCACGACGGGGTCCAGGCCCGGCTGGTAGCCCTCGGGATGGAGCTCGGCCTGGCCCGTCGCCGCCTGGCCGCCGACCCGGCCGAGGGGGAGGCGGTAGTGGGGGCCGCCCACGACGAGATCCGGGCCGTGATCGCCGACCTGCGGGCCGTCGTTCGGGGCATCCAGCCCGCCATCCTGGAGGACCGCGGCCTCGATCCGGCCCTGTCGTCGGTGGTGGCCCGCCTCCCGTTCCCGGTTTCCGTGGCCGTGTCCGACCGGCGCTTCCCCCGCCCCGTGGAGTTGACCGCCTACTACGTGGTCACCGAGGCGCTGACCAATGTGGCCAAGCACGCCGGGGCGACCCGGGCGGAGGTGACGATCAGGGTGGTCGAGACCGACCCTCCACCCCGGCGGCGGGCCGGCCGACGGGGGCGGGCGGGGGGCGCCGAGGAGCTGTCGATCGTGGTCGGCGACGACGGTCACGGCGGGGCCGCGGCCGGCGCCGGCTCTGGCTTGGCCGGTCTGCAGGACCGGGTCAGGGGTCTCGGCGGGAGGATGACGGTGGTGAGCCCGCCGGGCGGGCCGACGACGATCGAGGTGGGATTGCCATGCGAATAGTGATCGCCGAGGACTCCGTCCTGTTGCGGGATGGGATCAACCGGTTGCTGACCGACTCCGGTCACGAGGTGGTGGCCACCACCGACACCGGCGAGGGCCTGGTGGCCGCCGTGGCCGAGCACCGGCCCGACCTGGCCGTGGTCGACGTGCGGATGCCGCCTTCGTTCACCGACGAGGGTCTGCGGGCCGCCATCGAGGTGCGGCGGCGGTGGCCGGACACCACCATCCTGGTCCTCTCCCAATACGTGGAGGAGCGGTACGCCACCGAACTGATCGCGGATGACACCGCCGGTGTCGGCTACCTCCTGAAGGACCGGGTGGCCGATGTGGCCGACTTCCTCGACGCCGTCGACCGGGTCGGGGCCGGGGGCACCGCGCTCGATCCGGACGTGATCGGGCAGCTCCTGGCCCGGTCCCGCCGGCAGGACCCGCTCGACCGGCTCACCCCGCGGGAGCGGGAGGTTCTGGCCCTGATGGCCGAGGGCCGGTCGAACGCGTCGATCGCCGCCGAGCTGGTGGTGAGCGACGGTGCGGTCGAGAAGCACATCGGCAACATCTTCACCAAGCTCGGCCTGACCCCGGACGACGAGGGCCACCGCCGGGTCCTGGCCGTGCTCCGCTGGACCAGGGGCTGACCTCGTGACCGTCCCGACCGCTGCCACCGCCGGGTCCATGACCGAGGCCGGATTCGACGCCGCCCGTCCGCCGGTGCGGCCCGCCGTCCGGCTGGTGTGGATCCTCCTCGGTGTGGTCGCGGCTGCCCTCCATGTCCTGTCCTGGGGGCCGTCGGCCCTGGTGGAACTGGCCCGGTCCACCGAGACCGTCGACACCTCGTTCCCCGCCGATTCGGTGACCGCGGTGGAGGTCCGTTCCGAGGGCGGGCCGGTGGAGGTGATCGGCGGAGCCCCGGACCGGGCGACCGTGTCGGCGACGGTGGCACACGGTCTCCTCACCACCGACTACCGGGCCGAACTCGAGGGGTCGACCCTGGTGATCACCGCCGACTGCCCGTGGGGTACGACCCAGCGGTGCTCGGCCGCGGTCACCGTGTCGGTTCCGTCGGCGGTGCCGGTCACCGTCAGCACCCCGGACGCCGTCTCGGTGGAATCGATCGAGGAGCCGGTCGACGTCTCCGGCGACTCGGGTCCGGTCACGTTGACCGGGGTCGACGCTCCGGTCACGGTGCGGAGCGACTCCGGGGACATCCAACTGGATGATCTGTCCGGGCCGGTGACGGCCACGACGGACTCCGGCAGCGTCACCGGCCAGCGGATCGCCGCGTCGGAGTGGTCGGCCACCAGCGACTGGGGGAACATCTCGGTGGATTTCACCACCCCACCGGACCGGGTGGAGGTCGTCTCCGCCGACGGGAACGTGCGCATCGTGGTGCCCGGCGGTGAGAACCGGTACCGGGTGGCGGTCTCCGCCGGGACGGACCGGGCCGAGATCGGGGTGGTCCAAGATCCGGACAGTCCCCACGACCTGGATCTCCGCAGCGAAACCGGGCAGATCCGGGTGATCGGGGCCGACTGAGCAACCTCTACCGGGACTCACTGGGAACGGCCTGGGTTGGGGTACCCGCGCCGTGCCCGTGATCCGCCCGGCGAGCCGATTCCCGTTAGGGTCGGCGGTGACGGACGTGATGCGTCGGCCAGCGGGTCGGGAAGGGAACGACGGAAAGGCATGACGGCTCCCGCGGGATGGTACGAGTCGCCGGGTGAGCCCGGCCGGCAGCGCTACTGGGACGGGGAGCTCTGGACCGACCAGCGCCGGGCGGCCCTCCCACCGCCGGTCGCCCCACCCCCCATGGCCCCTCGGCCGGGTCCGCTTCCGCCGCCCAGCGACAGGTCGGCCTGGCTGGTCGTGATCTTCGTGGCCCTGTTCCTGGTCATCGGGGGCGGTTGCACCGTGCTCGGCGTCGGGGCCGGGGTGTTCGCCTGGCGCGCCGCGGACGTGGTGGAGGAGGGCCTCGACGACCTGGTCGTCACCTTCCGGTACCAGGCCGTCGGATCCAATCGGGTCAGCTCGGTCGGGGCGGTCGAGGCCGGACCGGGCCGGCAGTTGTGGGCCGTCGATCTGCTGGCCACCAACCCGACTGACCAGACCCTGACGCCCGGTCGGATCACCGCCGCCGACGCCGACGGGAATACCTACGAAGCCATCGTCGACCCGGCCGATCCCGATCCGTCCCCAGCGATCCCACCGGGGGGCACCCGGGAGGTTTCGGTGGTCTTCGAGCTGCCCGAGGACACCCGCCCGATCAGTGTGACCGTCCGCGACGAGCTCGGGGTGGCCACCGCCGCCGTCGGCTGAGCTCCCGATGGTGGGGTTTACCCCACCATCGGGACACCTGAGCGCTCCATTCCCGCCTGACCAGGGAGTTTTTAAGGTTCGGAGTATGGAACGAACCGTGAACCCCCCTCCCGGCCGCCGGGCCGAGGTCGGCCCCGGCCCCCGCCCTCCGGCCGCCCGCACCGTCGACGCGATCAAGACCTACGGCTCCGGGCCCACCGAGGTCCGAGCCCTGGACCGGGTGACCGTCGAGATCCCGAGCGGGGAGCTGGTGGCCATCATGGGCCCGTCGGGCTCGGGCAAGTCCACCCTGCTCCAGTGCATGGCCGGGCTCGACGAGCTGTCCGGTGGCCAGACCTTCATCGGTGCCGTCGACCTGTCGGGCCTGTCGGACCGCCGGCTCACCCAGCTTCGGCGGGATCGGCTCGGTTTCGTGTTCCAGGCCTTCAACCTGATCCCGTCCCTGACCGCCGAGGAGAACATCGTGCTCCCCCTCCGCCTGGCCCGTCGCCGGCCGGATCCGGAGTGGATGGCCCGGGTGGTGGACGCGGTCGGTCTCGCCGCCCGGCTCCAGCACCGGCCCTCCGAGCTCTCCGGCGGCCAGCAGCAGCGGGTGGCCGTGGCCCGGGCCCTGATCACCCGCCCCGACGTCCTGTTCGCCGACGAGCCGACCGGCAACCTCGACTCGGCCTCCGGGGCCGAGATCCTCGGGTTCCTCCGCCGGGCCGTCGACGACGTCGGCCAGACCATCGTCATGGTCACCCACGACCCGGTGGCCGCCGCCTACGCCGATCGGGTCCTGTTCCTCGCCGACGGCGACATCGTCGACGAGCTCGTATCTCCGACCGTGGATGCTGTGTTCCGGCGCATGCGGGACTTCCAGCGCCCGCCCGGGCTGCACCAGGTGTCCGACCACGATTCACTGAAGGAGGCGGTCCGATGATCCGCTTCAGTCTGGCCCGCATGCGGGCCACCCGCCGGCGCACCGCCGGCCTGGCCATCGCCATCGCGGTCGGCGTGGCCTTCCTCGTGGGCACCCTCGCCCTCGGTGACACCCTCCGGGCCGGATTCCGGTCCGGCTACGTCGTCACCAACGCCGGAACCGACCTGGTCGTGCGGGGCGGTTCAGCCACCGGCAACGATGTCGTCACCCACGGCCCCGTCGAGCGGGCCCTCAGCGGCGAGGTGGTCGCGGTCGACGGGGTGGACGCGGTCGGCCCCGAGATCATCGGTTCGGCCCAACTCGTCGGCGCCGACGGCAACGTCATCGGGGGCAACGGTCCCCCAGTCGTCGGGTCGTCCTGGCAGCCGGACCCACGGTTCACCCCGTGGCGGATCGTCGAGGGCCGGGCCCCCGAGGCCGACGGTGAGGTGGTGATCGACGAGGCCACCGCCACCGCGGGCGACCTCGACGTCGGCTCCTCCAGTGTCCTGCTGACCCCCGCCGTCCATCCCGTCACCGTCGTCGGGGTGGCTGCCTTCGCCGACCCGGATGCCGTCGCCCCCAATGTCCTCATCGCCGGGACCCTCGACGACGCCGGCCGGTGGTTCGATGCCGGTACCGGGGTGAGCGACATCCGGGTGGCCTACGCCCCCGATGCGGACGGGGCGTCGGTCCGGGCCGCCGTCGAGGCCGTCGTGCCTCCCGGGGCGGCCGTCATCAGCGGCCCGGAGCTGGCCGAGGAGCAGTACGACGCGATCGCCGTCGACTTCCTCGACAGCTTCACCTCCTTCCTGACCGTGTTCGCCGGGGTGGCCCTGGTGGTCGCCGCGTTCAGCATCGGCAACACCTTCGCCGTGGTCACCGCCCAACGGTCCCGGGAATCGGCCATGCTGCGGTCGATCGGGGCGTCGCGGCGTCAGATCGTGGCCGGAGCCCTGATCGAGGCCACCGTGATCGGGACGCTCGCCTCACTGGTCGGCGTGGTGGCCGGCATCGGGGTCGGCTACGCACTCCACGCCGTGGTCGACCAGGTGTTCAACGGGCTGGGTTCCACCCTGGTCGTGACGGCCACCACGGTGGTCGCCGGAGTGGTCGTCGGGGTCGTCTCCACCGTCGTGGCCGCGACCGTCCCGGCGGTGACCGGCTCCCGGGTCCGGCCCGTGGCCGCCATGGGTGAGACCGAGGTGGAACCGGACCGGGTGAGTCGCCTGCGGGTCGGGGTCGGCACGGTCGGCCTGATCGTCGGGGTCGGCCTGGTGGCGGCGGCCACCCGGACGGACTCGACCATGACGGTGGCCGGCCTGGGCTCGCTCGTGGTGGTCGTGGCCGCCGTGATGCTGGGTCCGGTCGTGATCATCCCCGCCGCCCGGACCATCGGGTGGCCCCTGGCCCGGTCCGGTGTCACCGGTGAGCTGGCCCGCAACAACACGGTGCGCAATCCGCGCCGCTCCTCGGGAACGGCGGCGGCCCTCATGCTCGGGGTGGCCGTGGTGACCCTGTTCACCGTGGTGGCCAGCTCCGCCCAGGCCACCATCGACGAGACGGTCCGCCGGAACTTCGGTGGCGACCTGGTGGTCAGCACCCCCGGCTTCTCCGGAGCCGGTCTCGACCCGGCCCTGGCCTCCGAGCTCGAAGGGCTCCCCGAGGTGGACGTCGCCGCCGACGTGAGCTTCGTGTCCACCATGGTCGACGGCCGGGCGGAGGACCTGACGGTGGCCGACCTGGCCCGGCTCACCAGCCAGATCGATCTCGGTGCGGTGGACGCCGACCTGGCCACCCTCGGCCCGGACCAGATCGCCGTCGGTGTCCGCTACGCGGAGGAACACGGTCTCCAGGTGGGCGACGCGGTCACCGTCGGCCGGGTGGACGGGCCGGTGGAGCTCACGGTGGCGGCCACCTTCGACAACGAACTGCTGTTCTCAGCCCTGATCGGTCCGGCCTCGGCCTGGGAAGGCCGGGCCGACCCCCGGATCAGCCTGGTCGACCTGATCGGTCTGGCCGACGGGGTGTCGACCGAAGCCGGTCGGGATGCGGTCGCCGCGGTGGTGGAGGCCGGGTCGCCGGGGGCCATGGTCGAGACCCGGGACGAGTTCCTCGAATCCCAGGCCGACGCCATGAACTCCGCCCTCGGCCTCATCTACGGCCTGCTCGGTGTGTCCGTGGTGATCGCCCTCATCGGGATCAGCAACGCCCTGGGCCTGGCCGTGCACGAGCGGCGCCGGGAGCTGGGGTTGTTGCGGGCGGTCGGTCAGACCCGGCGCCAGGTCCGGGCCACCGTGCGGGGCGAGGCCGTCATCGTGGCGGTGTTTGGCACCGTCGGCGGCATCGCCCTAGGAACCGGCCTGGGTTGGGGTCTGGTCCGGGCCCTCGCCGCCGAGGGTCTCGGCCAGATGACCGTGCCGGTGCTGCCCCTGGCCCTGGTGGCGGTGGTCGGGGCCGTGGTCGGGGTGGTCGCCGCCGTGCGACCCGCCCGCCGGGCCGCCCGGGTGGACATCCTCGACGCCCTGGTCTCCACCTGATCGGTCCTACCGCCCCACCGTCAGGGGCCGACCGCCCGGCCCGGCCTTCCGGCCGGGCCGGGCCGTTCCGATGCGGCCTCCGTGGCCGTCGGGACGAGGGGGAGGCGGACGGTGATGGTGGTGCCGTCCCCGGGGGCGCTGGACACGGCCAGGTCGCCGTGGTGGGCTTCGACCACGGCGGCCACGATGGCCATCCCCAGGCCACTGCCACCGTTCTGGCGGGACCGGGACACGTCGGCCCGGTAGAACCGCTCGGTGATCCGTGACGCCACCTCGGGGGCCATGCCCGGCCCGTCGTCGTGCACCTCGATGCGGGCCGTCGGCCCGTCGGCCCCCACCGTGATGCGCACCGGGGTCCCCGGGGGGGTGTGGGTGGTGGCGTTGCCGACCACGTTGGCCATGACCTGCCGGATCCGGTCCTCGTCACCGGTGACGGTGATCCCGGAGACGATGTCGGTGGTGACGGTCCGGTCCGGGTTGGTGACCTGGGCGTCGGCGGCCACGTCGGCGGCGAGGTTCGACACGTCCACCGGGCGCCGATCGAGCGGGCGGTGCTGATCCAGCTTGGCCAGGGTCAGCATCTCCTCAACCAGCCGGCCCATCCGGTCGGCCTCCTGGCCGGTGCGGCGCATGGCGTCGTCCATGGCGGACCGTTCGTCGAGGCCCCCGATGGTGTAGAGCTGGGCGTACCCGCCGATCGTGGTCAGGGGGGTGCGCAGTTCGTGGGAGGCGTCGGCCACGAAACGGCGGAGGCGCTGCTCGGACCGCTGCTGGTCGTCGACTGCGGCCGAGATCCGGCTCAGCATCACGTTCAGGGACCGGGCCAGCTCGCCCGACTCGGTCCCCGGGGAGCTCTCGTCCACCCGGGCGTCGAGGTCGCCGGCGGCGATCTCCGCGGCGGTACGGGTCATCCGCTTGATGGGGGCCACGCCGAGCCGGTCCACCCACCAGGCCACGGCGGCCAGCAGGGCGATGACGGCCACCAGGCCCACGGCCTGGTAGGCCAGGAGGCGGCCGGTGGTGGCGTCGACGTCGGAGAGGGGGATGGCCCGGATCACGGCGCCGTGCCCGTACCCGGAGCTCAGCAACCGGTAACGGGTCCGGCCGTCCTGGGCGTCGACGGTGACCGGCCGGGTGGCCTCGGCCAGGTCAACCTGGCTCAGATCCGGCGGGGAGTAGGTTTTGCCGGGCAGGTTGGGGGTGTAGACGACCTCGATGGCGCCGTCGTCGTCGACGACGGCCTCGTACATCGAGCTGAAGCCCTGGAGGGTGCCGACGGGACCGCCGGGACGGGGACGGTGACCGTTGGGAACCCGCAGGCTCCCGTCCCGGTCGGTGCCGGCCGCGGCCCGGAGCTGACCGTCGATCTGGTCCACCAGGTAGGCCCGGGTGGTGGTGGTGACCAGGGCCACCATGGCCGCGACCGCCAGGGCCACCACGAGCAGGCCGGCGAAGACCCGGGTGCGGAGGGAGAGGGAGGACACGGGACTCTTCAGTGTGGCTAGCGGAGCCGCATCGTGTAGCCCACACCGCGGATCGTGTGGATCAGCTTCGGCTCGGTGGTGTCCAGCTTCTTGCGGAGGTACCCGATGTAGGTCTCCACCACCCCACCGTCACCGTCGAAATCGTACTGCCAGACGTGGTCGAGGATCTGGGCCTTGGACAGCACCCGGCCCTGGTTGATGAGCAGGTAGCGGGCCAGGTTGTACTCCGTGGGCGACAGGGAGATCTCCTCGCCGGCCCGGGTGACCCGGTGGGCGTCGTCGTCCATGGCCAGGTCGGCCAGTTCGTGGACGGTGCCGGTCGACGCGGTGCCGGCCCGTCGCAGCACCGCGGTGGCCCGGGCCACCAGTTCATCGAGGCTGAAGGGCTTCTGGAGGTAGTCGTCGGCCCCGAGGGTGAGCCCCCGCACCTTGTCCTCGGTCTCGTCGGCCGCGGTCAGGAACAGGACCGGGGTGTGGTCGCCCTCGGCCCGGAGGCGCCGGCATACCTCGAATCCGTCCAGCTCGGGCATCATGACGTCCAGCACCACCAGGTCCGGGTGTTCCCGGGCCACGGCATCCAGGGCGGCCCGGCCGTTGTCGGCCTCGGAGATCTCGAAGCCGTGGTGGCTGAGGGCGGCGCGCAGCATCGATCGCAGGTTGGGTTCGTCGTCGACGATCAGGAGGTGGGGGGAGGCCATCGCTCCATAATGGCTGCCCCGGCTGGGAGTTGGCTGGGAACCTCCTGGGAACCGGCCGCGGGCCGTGCCGGTGGGCGGTACGGGTGCCGGGCATCTTGTGGCCGGGCATCTTGTGGCCGGGCATCTTGCGGCCGGGCCGGGATAATAATGGGCCCATGCGACCACCACGGGCCCACGGGGCCGAGAAGCACTACTCCTCGCGGGGGTCGTGGCTCCGGGCCGGCGTGCTCGGCGCCAACGACGGCCTGATCTCCACCTCGAGCCTGGTGGCCGGGGTGGCCGCCGCCAGTTCGGGCCGGGCCGAGGTGATCATCGCCGGGGTGGCCGCCCTCACCGCGGGCGCCCTGTCGATGGCGGCCGGCGAGTACGTGTCGGTCAGCTCCCAGCGCGACACCGAGCTGGCCGACCTGGCCCGGGAGCGTCGGGAGCTGGAACGGTACCCGGAGGCCGAGAAGCACGAGCTGTACGAGATCTACCGTGACCGCGGCCTGAGCGACGGTTTGGCCCGGCAGGTGGCGGCCGAACTGTCGGAGCGGGATGACTTGGAGCGGATTCACGCCCGGGACGAGCTGGGTATCGACGTCGACGAGCTGGCCAAGCCGGTGGAGGCGGCCGTGGTCTCCGCCCTCAGCTTCGCGGTCGGCGCTGTCCTGCCGGTGGCTACCGTGCTCATCGCCCCGGAATCGTCGTGGCTGATCGCCATCGTGGTCGTCACCCTCGTCGGCCTCGGTGCCCTGGGGACGGTGAGCGCCCGCCTCGGGGGTGCCCCGCTGGGGCGGGCCGTGATCCGGGTGCTCGTGGGCGGCCTGGCCGCCCTGCTCATCTCGGTCGCGGTGGGCAACCTGACCGGCGCCGCGGTCTGACCCCCTCCGGGGCCGGATCGGGCGTGAGCCGTCAGTTGGTGAGCCGTCAGTTGGTGAGCCGTCAGTTGGTGAGGTCGCGGCGGCGGAACCCGTAGGCCCCGATCGCGGTCAGGCCGGCGGCCACCGCGGTCATGACCGCTGCGGTGAGGGGGGCCGACGGTTCGGCCGGGACGGGGGGCACGTGATCGAACGGGGAGGTGGCGGCCAGCCACGAGGGCAGGTCGAGGAGGGTCCCGAACATCATCACCACCAGCGACCACACCACCACCACCCACGACACGGTGGACCAGCGGGGGACCACCCCGATGAGGAGGGCGGTCACCGCTCCGACGATCCACACCGCGGGCAGCAGGGCGACCGCCGCCTCCAGGGTCTGAGCGGTCCGGTCCGGATCGTCCAGGGCGGCGGCGGCGCCGACGCCGGCGGCGAGGGCCCCGACCCCGATGACCACCACCGAGACGGCCGCCGCCACCCCGACCGCCCCGCCGAACAGGGACCAGCGGGACACCGGGCGGGCCAGGACGGCCTCGGTGAAGGTCGACCGCTCATCGGACCGGAAGCGCAGCAGAGACTGGACGGCGGCCGCCGCCGCGAGCAGGGCCAGAAGCTGCATGGCCTGGCTGAGGAACCTGGAGATCAGGTCTCCGGCGAGATCACCAGTCAGGATGTCGGCCATGGCCTGGTTGTCGGTCACGAACGTCTCGATGGTGGGGGCGACCAAACCGTAGGCGCCGCCGGCCGCCAGTGCCCCCGCCGCCCAGCCGAGCACGGTGGTCCGCTGCAGGCGCAGGGTGAGGGTGGTCGGTCCCCGCAGCCGTTCCGGGGCCCGGGCCGGACCCGGCCGGTCGGGGAGGAGACCGGCGCCGAGGTCGCGGCGGCGGAGCAGGGCGCCGGCCGTCACGGTGAGGGCGGCGACGGTGGCCGCCGCCAGCAGGAACGGCCACCACCGTTCCCCGGCGAAGGGCCGCGCCTTCTGCATCCAGCCGATCGGCGACAGCCAGCTGAGGCCACCACCCGTGATGTCGCCCACCGCCCGTAGGCCGTAGGCGACACCCAGAACGGCCAGCGACCACCCGTACACGGACCGGGCGTTGTCGAAGAGCTGGGCCGCCACCAGGGTCACGGCCCCGAACAGGACGGTGGTGAGCAGGTAGCCGAGGCCGAACGACACCGATCCGGCCACCGGCAGGCCGAGAGCGAGTAGGGAGGCGGAGATCAGGGCCCCAGTGGCCACGGCCGTCCCGCCCACGACGATAACGGCCGCCGCGGTCGGGGCCTGGCGGCCCACCGGTAGGGAGCGGAGTAGCTCCAACCGGCCCGACTGCTCCTCCCCTCGGGTCAGCCGACCCGTCAACATGATCCCCATGATGGCCGCCATGACCAGGCCGAACGAGCCGATCTGGAAGGCGACCTGGCCCCCCAGGGTGTCGAGGGCCTGGGCCGGCCCGTTGAACACAATGATGGCCGGATTGTCGGAGGCGATGGCGGCCTGCTCCAGGTCGGCCTGGGTGGGGAATAGGCCCTCCACACTGCTGGCCGACACCGCCACTAGAGCGATGAGGGCGGCGATCCACACCACGATCCGGATCCGGTCGCGCCGGATCGCCATCCGGGTCACCAGGGGGGTGGCCGCCAGATCGTCCGACCCGGCCATCTCAGGTGACCGCGGGGTCGGCGGCCTCGTCACCGTAGTGACGGAGGAACAGCTGTTCGAGCGACGGTGGCCGGGAGATCAGGGACACCACCCCCTGGGCGCTGAGTCGGCTGACCACCTCGCCCAGGGCCGCGTTGTCCACCTGGCACTCGATCCGGGCCCCGTCCACCCTCAGGTCGTGAACGCCCGGCACACCGCCCAGGTCCACCGGGTGGGCGGTCTCGGCCTCCACCGAGGTGCGGGTGAGGTGGCGTAGCTGGTCGAGGGTGCCGTGCTCGACGGTGCGTCCGGCCCGGATGATGCTGACCCGGTCGCACAGTGCCTCCACCTCGGCCAGGATGTGGCTGGACAGCAGGACGGTACGGCCCTCCGCCTTGACCTCCTCGACGCACCGCTGGAACTCGGCCTCCATCAGGGGGTCGAGCCCCGAGGTGGGTTCGTCGAGCAGGAACAGCTCGGCGTCGGAGGCCAGGGCGGCGATCAGGCCCACCTTCTGCCGGTTCCCCTTGGAGTAGGTGCGGGCCTTCCGGGTGGGGTCGAGCTCGAACCGTTCGATCAGCCCGTCGCGGGTGGCCCGGTCCCGGTCGCCCCGCATACGGCGCAACAGGTCGATCGTCTCCCCGCCGGTGAGGGTCGGCCACAGGGCCACGTCACCGGGGACGTAGGCGAGGCGGGAGTGGAGGGCCACCGCGTCCGACCACGGGTCGGCCCCCAGCAGCGCGGTGGTGCCCTCGTCGGCCCGGATCAGGCCGAGCAGGACCCGGATGGCGGTGGTCTTGCCCGCCCCGTTGGGCCCCAGAAAGCCGTGCACCTCACCGGCCCGGACCTGCAGATCGAGACCGTCGAGGGCTCGGACAGAACCGAAGTGTTTGACCACGCCCCGCAGGTCGATCACGGCTGGGTTGTCGCCTGGGCTGGCGGTCATCCGGCACCTCTGCTGGCCAACTCTAGTGGACCCCGATCGGGGCCGGCGGGGTGGTAACTGGACCGCCACATCGATCGGGCCGGGCCCTGGCGGCTACCGTCGCTCAATGGCCCGGTCATGGTGACCGGCCGAACCAGACGAGACCACGACAACCGACCAGAAGGACACCCCGTTCAACCATGAGCGACCAGGAAGCTGTACCCACCGAAGACGCCGTACTCACCGAGCAGCGCGGCCGTGTGCTGCTGATCACCCTCAATCGGCCGGACGCCATGAACGCCATCAACGGCGCTCTGTCCTCGGGCCTGGTCGCCGCCGTGGAGCAGCTCGACAACGATCCCGGGCTCACCGCCGGGGTGTTGACCGGGGCCGGGCGGGGCTTCTGCGCCGGCATGGACTTGAAGGCCTTCGCCCGGGGCGAGGACATCGGGCCGATGATGACATTCATCCGCCAGGGGGCGCAGAAGCCCCTGATCGGGGCCATCGAGGGATTCGCTCTCGCCGGTGGGCTGGAGCTGGCCCTGTCGTGCGATCTGCTGGTGGCGGCCAAGGGCGTGAAACTCGGCATTCCCGAGGCGGGCGTGGGCCTGTTCGCCGCCGGTGGCGGTCTGCTGCGGCTCCCCAGCCGGGTCGGCTACGGCAAGGCCATGGAGATGGCCATCACCGCCGATCCGATCACGGCCGAGGAGGCCGCCGAGTACGGGCTGGTCGCCCGGGTCGCCGACAAGGGGGCCGCGGTGGAGGTGGCCCTGGAACTGGCCGACCGGGTGGCCAAGAACGCCCCCCTGGCGGTCACGGCCTCGAAGCAGCTGATCAAGGCCACCCAGGGGATCACCGAGGACGACTTCTGGAAGCTGCAGGAGCCCATGCAGAAGACGGTGTTCTCGTCGAACGATGCGGCCGAGGGCCCCAAGGCGTTCGCCGAGAAGCGGGCCCCGGAGTGGACCGGGTCCTGACCCCCACGCCCCGGGACGGGCCGGCCGGTGTGGCCACCGGCCGGCCCGTCGACCGGGGGGATCAGACCCGGACCAGCAGCGAGACGGTGTAGCCGTCGTCGTTCGAGCCCGACACGGTGCCGAGCTGGCTCTCCCAGCCGTCGGAGAAGATGTTGTCGGTGGCCAGCGACAGGCGGCCCAGGTTGGAGAGGCTGTTGCCGTACCGGTTGTCCCCGTAGACCACCTCGCAGTCGGCCTGGGGGAGGGCGAGCTGGGAGGTCCGAAGGGCCTCCCGACCGTTGGTCGCTTCGTCCACCGAGGTGTAGATCTCGAAGTGGGTGTGGGGCCACCGTCCTGAGTAGCAGCCCGGGAAGACGCTGGTGAAGGAGACCTTGCCGGCGTCGTCGGTCACCTGCAGGGCCCGGAGGTAGTTTTGATCCTGGACCTCGTAGAGCGAGTACTGCCCGTCCGCGGTGCAGTGCCACAGATAGAAGGCGGCCCCGGCCACCGGGTCACCGGTGGCCGCGTCCACCACCGTGTACTGCATCGTGGTCGGGATCCCGTCCGCTGTGCCGGAGTAGTCACCGAAGCTCGCGGTCATGTCGGACCGTTCCAGCCCCTCCGTGCCGAGGACGTTCGGGCCGTTCGTCCCGTCGGCCGGGTATGGGCCGGCGGTCTCCTGGGGGATCTCCTCCCCGACGCCCGACCCGGTGGTCGTGCCGGTGCCGCTGGTGGAAGTGCTCGCGGAGGTGCCGCCCGTGCCGGAGGTGCCGCTGGTCCCGGAGGTGGTGGACGAGGCGGTGTCGGTGTCGACGTCGGCCCCGCAGGCCACCGCTACACCGGCCAGCCCGATCCCGGCTACCCACCGCAGCGCCCGGCGCCGGCTCAGCAGGGCGGTGGTGTCCCGCCGGAGACCGCCGAAGTCGTCGTGCCCGGCGGGGTCGTCCGGGGTGGGGGAGAGGGGGATGCGGGCCATCGGGTCCTGCCTTGTGGGGGTAAGGTCTCGGGTGGTGGGGTGGGGTCGCCGGCTCGGACGGAGCCGACCGCCGACCCGGGGTCCAGTGTCGCCGTCGAGCCTGGGACTTTCCTGGGAACAAGCTCCGAGTCGGTCGTGAGGCCGGTGGCGGCTGGGTCCGGCCCTGCCCGCTCCTCGACACCTGTGGTTCGACCAGGTGGCCGGCCCGTTAAGGTGTCACCAATGGCGGATCGACGCCATTTGGGTGTCGTCCGGAAGATCCAGGCCTCGGACTCGTGTGGTGCGGGGTCGCGCAGACGATGCGTGAAAGGGGGCAGCCCGTGATTCCCGATCTCGATCTCGCCCGGGTCCGACGTTGGATCGACGGTCGGAACGGTGAACTGCCCACGCACCTGCGGGAGAAGCTCCGCTTCGAGATCGACCTCACCGACCGGGCCATCACCGTCTACGAGTCACGGTTGAACAACCCGGCCGACGACCAGTGGGACAAGATCGCCGTGTGCCGTTTCCGGTACACGGCGACTCGGCGGGAGTGGGCCCTGTACTGGCAGGACGCGAGCAATCGCTTCCACCTGTACGACCAGGTCGACCCGACCCCACACATCGAGGCCCTGATCGAAGAGGTCCGGGTCGACCCGACCGGTATCTTCTGGGGCTGACCCGAGGGAGGGGGATGGTGACCGACGACGGGACCGCATCGGAGGTCCGCCGGCCCCGCATCGGCCTGGTGCTGGGTGGGGGAGGCGTGACCGGCTACGGCTTCCACGCCGGGGCACTCGCCGCCCTGGAGGCCGCCACCGGCTGGGATCCCCGCGACGCGGACGTGATCGTGGGCACCTCGGCCGGGTCCGCGGTGGCCGCCCTGCTCCGGGGCGGGGTCACCACCACGGCCCTGGTGGAGCGCATCATGGCCTTGCCCGGAGACCCCGAGGCCATGGCCCGGCTGCGGCGGGTCGCCCTGGGCGACCGCCCGGTGGCGGTGCCCCAGGGGCCCACCCCGGCGCCGATCAGCCGGATCCTGGCCGAGCTCCGGCGCCGGTCCTCCGAGCGGAGACGCCGGGCCCGCACCGGCGCCGGACGACCGTCGGCCCCCACCGCACCCACCGCCCCTGCCGATGTCGACGAGATACCGGCCGGCACCCTGAGCGAGGCCGCCGGCCGGCTCCACGGCGACGTCTGGCCCCACGCCCCGCTGTGGATCACCGCGGTCGACGCCCGTACCGGTCGCCGGGCCGTGTTCGGCCGGGACCCCGGGCCGGTGCCGGTGGCCACCGCCGTCCAGGCCAGCTGCGCCGTGCCCGGCCTGTTCGACCCGGTGGAGATCAACGGGCGCCGCTATGTCGACGGGGGCGTCCGCTCCGCCCTGAACAGCGACGTTCTGGCCCGGGTCCCCCTGGATCTGGCCGTGGTCCTCTCACCACTATCGGTCAACCGGGCTCAGCGGTCGCCGTCCACCACCCTGGTGCGGGCCTTCCCCGCCCTCCAGGCCAGGACGGAGATGACCCGCCTCCGCCGCCGGGGCATCGACACCCTCCTGCTCCAACCGGACGGGACCATCGCCGAGGCCATGGGGCTCAACCCGATGGCCCCCGACCGGCTCCTCGCCGCCCTGCAGACCACGATCGCCACGCTCACCGAACGATTCGAATCCGTCCCCGAGCGTCGCCAGCTCCGCACCCTGCGGTCGCACGGGTGACGGCGTCACTCCGGGTCCTGACCTGGAACCTCGCCCTCCTGGCCCGATCCGCGGCCGCCCCGGTCGGCTGGCGCCAGGACCAGACCGAGGAACGGATCCGGGAGGAGGTGGTGGCCCTCCGGCCCGACCTGATCGCGTACCAGGAACTACCCGGCCTGGTGCCCTACGTCGACACCCACGACATGGTCCGGGCCAATCCGGCCAGCCACAGCGGCAACCTGGCCACCCTCCTCACCCACCGGCTGATGTCCACCGAGCCCCCCGTTCGGGTGGTTCCCCACACCGCGGTGCTCACCACGGTGGCGCCACCGGAGCTGGACGGTGCGACCCCGGTGGCGGCGACCCCGGTAACGGTGCCCCCGGTGACGGTGGCCAACGTCCACCTGGCCCCGGGTCCGGGCAACGAGGCAGACCGGTTCGAGCAGCTGGCCGCCGTGGTGGCGGCCAGCCCCACCGAACGCCTGGCCGTGGTGGGCGACACCAACACCCGGGCTCGGGAGCTGGACGCCCTGGCCGGCGAGCTCGGCCTGCAGGCCCCGGAGCTCCCCGGCCCCACCTGGGACAGCCGCCGGAACCGGTTCCACGTCGACGGCGTGTCCTTCGTCGCCTCCTTCACCCGGGTCCTGGTGGCCGGCGGGGTGTCGGCCACGGCGTTCGACGTGCGCTCGGTCCCCCTTGAGGTGGACGGCCACCGGTTCCACCTCAGCGACCACTACGCCCTGGCTGCCACCCTCCGCTGGTGACCCCCACCGGTCACCGGTTCACCTTGTGGCCACCCGCCGTCCCGACTGATACTGGCAGCTCGATCAGGTCTCCGGAGATTCCGGATCCGTCCTCGGTCCGGAGCGTGCCAGCGCCCGGATCGTGGACCCAACGGGAAGGAAGCACACCGTGAGGGTTGTCGTCTGCAAGCAGTTTGGTCCGCCCGAGGATCTCGTCGTGGAGGAGCGCCCCGACCCGAAACCCGACGAGAACGAGCTGTTGGTGCAGGTCCGGGCGGCCGCGGTCACGTTCCCCGACACCCTGATGCTGGAGGACAAGTACCAGTTCAAGGCCCCGCCCCCCTACGTCCCCGGCGGTGAGGTGGCCGGCGAGGTGATCGCCGTCGGATCCGGCGTCCACGGGTTCTCGGTGGGTGACCGGGTGGTCGGTGGGCTTGGGGTCACCGGCGGATTCGCCGAGCTGGCCGCCGTTCCGGCGGCCGGATCCCGGATCCTGCCCGACAGTGTCGGTTTCGCCGAGTCCACCGGCCTGAACTACGCCTACGGCACCACCCTTTACGGCCTCAAGTACCGGGGCCAGCTCCAGGCCGGCGAGTCCTTACTGGTCCTCGGCGCCGGTGGCAACGTGGGCATGTCGGCTGTCGAGCTGGGCAAGCTCATGGGGGCCCGGGTCATCGCCGGCGCCTCCACCGAGGAGAAGCTGGACCTGTGTCGCCAGCGGGGTGCGGACGACACCATCAACTACGCCACCGAAGACCTCAAGGAGCGGGCCAAGGAGCTCACTGACGGGAAAGGGGTGGACATGGTCTACGACTGTGTCGGCGGCGCCTACGCCGAGCAGGCCCTGCGGGCCATCGGCTGGGGCGGGCGGTTCCTGGTCATCGGCTTCACGGCTGGGATACCGTCGATCCCCCTCAACCTGACCCTGCTGAAGAGCTGCCAGATCGTCGGGGTGTTCTACGGGGGTATGACGGCCCGGGATCCGGAGCTGCGCGACAAGGTCTCCGAGGAGCTGATCGACCTGACCGCGTCGGGCAAGCTGACCCCCCACGTCTCCGGCCGCTACTCACTCGACGACGCCTCCAAGGCCCTCCGCTCACTGATGGACCGCAAGGCCGTGGGCAAGGTCGTCATCGAGCCCTGAGTGGGAGCCGGAGCAGGCGTCGTCGGCCTCGTCCGCCGGGAGGGAGCCGGCGGACGACCACCAGCCCCGCCCCGACGAGCAGCAGGACGAGCCCACGGAGGCCTACCGTTCCCCCGGTCCGTGCCAGGGTGCCCGGGGCCGACCCGGCTCCGGGACCGGCCCCCGGTGCGGTCCCGGCTCCGGGGGCGTTCACCGTCACCGTGATCGTGGCGTCACGGCAGACCCCGGTAGAGGTGGTGCACACCCGGTAGACGATGGTCACGTCCCCGGTCTCGCCGGGGGCGGGAAGGTAGGTGGCCTCTCCGGTCAGGGGGTTGAAGCTGGCCCGCCCGCCGCCGGTGCCGCCGACCCGGATGATGGTGGTGCCCGGCCCGGGAAGGAAGTCGTCGTTGGCCAGGATCTGGATGGTCACCGGATCGGTACCGGAGACGGTCATCCGGTCATCGGTCGCGGTGGGTGCGATCCGGTGGGGGTCGGTGCCGTCGGGGTTCCCGTCCCCGTCGGAATCGGGGTCGAGGTAGTCGGGGGTGCCGTCGTTGTCGGTGTCCACGGGGTGGTTGGGGTCGGGGCCGACCTCGGTGGTGTCGGGGATGCCGTCGTTGTCGTCGTCGGGGTTGATGTCGGTGGTGACGGTCAGGGTGGCCTCGGCACACACCTGGGTGACCGTGTTGCACACCCGGTAGACGATGGTCACGTCCCCATCCTCGCCGGGGGCGGGAACGTAGGTGGCCCGGCCGGTGAGCGGGTCGAAGCCGACCGTGCCCGCCGCCGTACCGCCGATCCGGGTGATGGTGGTGCCCGGGCCGGGCCGATGGTCGTCGTTGGCCAGGATGTCGACGGTCACCGCCTGCCGCCCGGGTGATACGGCGGTGTCGTTGGTGGCGGTTGGGGCGAGTCGGTGGGGGTCGGTGGAGTCCGGATTGCCGTCGTTGTCGGAGTCGGTGTCGCGGTGGTCGGGGGTGCCGTCGTTGTCGGTGTCGACGGGGCTGGTGGGGTCGGGGCCGGCTTCGGTGGTGTCGGGGATGCCGTCGTTGTCGTCGTCGAGGTCGGCGGTGTCGGGGGTGCCGTCGTTGTCCCAGTCGCCGGTCACGGTCACGGTGGCTTGGGCGCAGACCCCGGTGACCTGGTGGCAGACCTCGTAGACGATGGTGTCGTCGCCGGTCGAGTTGGGTTGTGGGGTGTAGCGGAGCTCGCCGGTGAGCGGATCAAGGGTGAGGGTTCCGGTGGCGGTCCCCCCGATCCTGGTGATGGTGGTGCTGGCTCCGGGCCGGAAGTCGTCGTTGTTGAGGATGTTCACGGTGACCGGTTGTCCGGCCAC
>JBKECK010000082.1:0-19471 GCA_047974625.1 Acidimicrobiales bacterium | reverse complement strand
GTTTATGAATGGAATGGCCATCGCTAAACGGATAAAATGTACTGCGGTGATAACAGGCTGATACGTCCCAAGAGTTCATATCGACGGCGGTGTATGGCACCTAGATGTCGGCTCATCACATCCTTGGGATGAAGTCTGTCCCAAGGGTATGGCTTTTCTCCATTTAAAGTGGTTCGCGAGCTGGGTTTAGAACGTCGTGAGACAGTTCGGTCCCTATCCTCTGCAGCCGGAGGGAATTTGAGAAGATCTGACCCTAGTACGAGAGGACCGGGTTGGACGTAGCTCTCGTGTGCCAGTTGTCCCGCCAGGGGCATGGCTGGTTGGCGACCTGCGGACAGGGTAACCGCTGAAAGCATCTAAGTGGGAAACCTGTTTCAAGATGAGATCTCCCACCGGGTAACCGGGTAAGGCCCGTAATAGGTGATTACGTTGATAGGCCGGATGTGTAAGCACAGCAATGTGTTCAGCTGACCGGTACTAATCGGCCGAGGGCTTGTGTTGTATTTGCTTTCGCTCGTGCTCGCTATTCAGTTCTCATAGATTCGTTGATCGTGACGGCTCGGCCCGCCTTCAGTTTGGGTGCGCCGAGTCCGACATATTTTCGGTGGCGATTGCGGAGGGGTCACACCCGTTCCCATTCCGAACACGGAAGTTAAGCCCTCCAGCGCCGATGGTACTTGGTCGGAGACGACCTGGGAGAGTAGGACGCCGCCGGATTTCTCACTAAGAGGCAGGCCCTGTGACGGGGCCTGCCTCTTTGGTGTTACCGCTGGTGGTTGGGCGGAAGCCAGTCACGAAGGACCGTTGCCGGCGGTGGTCTGGGTAAGCACTGGGCGGCGGGAACCCAGATGCGGCCGGCCACGGCCGGCAGAATCAGAGCGGATGCGGCGGCCAGTAGCCTCATGTCCATGAGTGCACCGGACGACCGATCGAACTCCCGGCCGGGAGACCACGAAGACCGTGATCGGCCTCGGTCCGGTGGGACCTGGGGCTCGGCTCCTACCCGGGGCGGGTCCCGGAGTTCCGGACCTCGGCGTTCGGTGCCCGGGGGCAACATCCGCCCAGGAACGGGGCGGGGACGGGACGGCCAAGGTGGGGGACCGGGCCGATCGGCCGCCAAGGGCGGCTCCGGGGGTCGGCAGCGGACCAGTGGCAACGGACGGCCCGGGGCTTCGTCGGGCTCGGGTCGTGGAGGTAGAACCGGTAGGCCGTCTGGGGCCGGAGGCGGCTATCGTTCAGCTTCCCGCGATGACGATCCCCGCAGTCAACGTCGACGCAGCCAAGATTCACGGGGTGAGGGCCCACGACCGGCACGACAGGGCAACCCTGGGCGCGTCGGCGGTGGCCAACGCTGGTCGTCGGCGGGAGGTCGGGGCGGTCCTGGCGGAGGGCGGGACGGAAACGGCCGACGCCGGCCGGCTCGTCGCGACGGATCGGCTGAACGCGACGAAGAACAGAACTACGGTCGCGGGCTGAAAGGTAAGGGCGGGCGTGGCCGGTACGGGCCGGGGGGCTCGCGGTCGGTAGGGCCCCGGCGCGGGGGTAAGCGGATCCCGCCACCACCGGTGCTCCGCGACGAGGTGACCATCGAACGGGTGGAGGAGGAGCCAAGGCCCCGCACCCGGAAGCCTGGCCGGAGGAGGGACCGGACGGTGGTGGACGTTGCCCACGTCGCGTTCGACGGAGTCCCGGATGAGACCGCGGCCAAGCTGCAACGCCGACTCGGCGAGGCGGCCGGGGCGTTCCAGGCCGAGCGGTTCGCCGACGCGGAACGGCTCCTGGCCTCCATCGAGCGGCTGGCCCCCGGGCAGGCCGAAGTACACGAGCTCCGGGGGCTGACCCACTACCGGCTCGGTCGGTGGAACCGGGCGCTGGCCGATCTCGAAGCGTTCGCGGCGATGACCGGTTCGACCGAACAGAACCCGGTGATGGCCGACTGCTACCGCGCCCTCGGCCGCTGGCAGGACGCCGAAGAAGCGTGGCGGGAGCTCCGTGACGCTTCCCCGGCGGCGGACGTCGTGGAGGAAGGGAGGATCGTGCAGGCCGGCGGCCTGGCCGATCGGGGTCGGATGGCGGAGGCCATCCGACTGTTGGAACGGGCTCCGGCCCCAGGAGGAGAACCCCAGGTTCATCACCTGCGCCGGTGGTACACGCTTGCCGATCTGTACGAGCGCGCCGGTGAAGTTTCCCGAGCCCGGCGAATCTTCACAGAAATCGCCTCGGCCCAACCAGATTTCGGCGACGCCGCCGAGCGGGCCGCGGCGGTCGGGTGAGCGATCCGGCTGCCCTTGGGCTCTTCGGCTCCGGCCGGACCTCGTTCGCGTTCCACCGGACCAGACCCGAGTTCGACCTCTACACCACAGTGTTCTCCAGCGCCGGCATCGACACCGGTACCGCCCTCCTGCTCCGCTACGTCCAGGCTGCGTCGCCCCCCACCGGCGGCCGGGTCCTCGATCTCGGCTGCGGCCACGGCGTCCTCGGCATCGTCCTCGCCGGTCTCGATTCGACCCGGTCGGTAACGTTCACCGACCGCGACGCCCTCGCGTGCTCGGCCACCCGCCACAATCTTGGCCTCAACAGCCTGGTCGAAGACCGGTACCGGATCGTACCGTCGCTCGGTTGGGACCAGCTGAGTTCGGAGGACCAGTTCGACCTGGTCGTAGCCAACTTGCCCGGCAAGGCCGGGGTGGCCGTCCTCGACGATCTGATCGCCGAGGCGGCCCGACGGGCCGCGCCGGGCGCGATCCTGGGTCTGGTCGTGGTGCGGCCCTTGGGGGCCGAGGTCGCGGCGGCGGTGGCCGCCACCGGCGCCGAACCGCTCGAGGAGCGGACGACCACGGCGTACCAGGTCGTCGTGGCCCGTATGCCGGAGGGCGGGACGGTCGCCCCGACGGATCCGTCCGGCGAGGAGGCGACCGTGGGCGCGTTCGACCGGGGCGTCTACGACCGAGCCGCCGTCGAGTTCGCCACGGGTCGGACCCGGTGGCGGGCCACGACGGTCACCGGCGTCGACGAGTTCGACTCGCTCAGCCTGGCGACGGAGCTCCTCGACCGGGTCGCCGGTCGGCTCCAGGCTCAGCCGGCCGTCGTGGTGGAGCCGGGCCAAGGACACCGGGCCCTCCTCCTCGGACGCCACGGGCACCATGTGCGGTCCCTGGTGTCCCGAGATCTGTTGGCCTTGCGGGCCAGCCAACGGCTGCTCGCCTCGGTGGGGCCGTCCGGGCCGACTCCACCATTGCTCCAACATGCGGTGACGGTGGCCGACAGCACGCTCGACACCGTCACCATGCTCGCCCTCCACGCCGGGGACCGGGCCCACCTGCCGTGGGTCAGGGCCGAGATCGTGCGTCACCTGGACCGGCGGGGGCGTCGGTCGTTGCTCCTCACCGGACGGGCCAGTGTCCTGGGTCGCATCGAGGCGGAACTGTTGCGGCGACGGCCCGGCCGGGTGGTCGAGATGGCGTCGCGCCGCAACTACCGGGCGCTCGCCTACCAGCAGGGCGGCTGACGGCGGCCTGCCTCAGGGGCGGGGCCGGGGTATGAGCCGCTCGAGTTGGGTGACGTGTCGGGGGGCGAGTTCGTCGATGTCGGCCACCCCCAGCAACCGCATGGTGCGCTCGACCTCGTCGGCGAGAATAGCGATGGCGCGCTCCACGCCGCGGCGGCCCCCGGCCATCAGACCGTACAGATAGGCCCGCCCGACGAGGGTGAACCGGGCCCCGAGGGCGAGACAGGCCACGATGTCGGCCCCCGACATGATGCCGGTGTCCACCATGATCTCCGTCGAGGAGCCCACCTCGGCGACGACGTCGGGCAGGAGATGGAACGGAACCGGGGCCCGATCGAGCTGGCGACCGCCGTGATTCGACAGGATCATCGCGTCCACCCCGAGCTCGGCCACTCGCTTGGCATCCGGCACGGTCTGGATCCCCTTGACGGCGACCGGTCCCGGCCATTGTTCGATGATCCAGGCCAGGTCGTCGAAGTCGACCGTGGGGTCGAACATCGAGTCGATCAGCTCGGCCACGGTCCCATCCCAGCGGTCGAGACTGGCGAACTGGAGGGGCTCGGTGGTGAGGAAATCGAACCACCAACCCGGTCGGGGGATGGCGTTCAGCACGGTTCTCGCGGTGAGGGCCGGGGGGATCGTGAGCCCGTTGCGACGGTCACGCAGCCGGGCTCCGCCTACCGGCACGTCCACCGTGATCACCAAGGCGTCGTAGCCGGCGCCGAGCGCCCGCTCGACCAGCGCCATGGACCGGTCCCGGTCGTTCCACATGTACAGCTGGAACCAGTTGCGTCCGCCGGGATTGGCCGCCGCCACGTCCTCGATCGAGGTGGTGCCCATGGTCGACAGGGTGAACGGGATCCCGGCCGCACCGGCGGCGCCGGCGCCCGCCCGTTCCCCCTCGGTGTGCATCATGCGGGCGAATCCGGTGGGGGCGATACCGAACGGGTAACGGCTGGGCCCGCCGAGCACGGTGACCCCGGTGGCGACCGTCTCGACGTCGCGGAGCACGTCGGGATGGAACTCGATGTCCTGGAACGCCTGTCGGGCCCGGGCGAGCGACACCTCACCCTCGGCGGCGCCGTCGGTGTAGTCGAACGGGGCTCGGGGCGTCCTCCGGCGGGCGATCGCCCGGAGGTCGGCGATCGTGTGAGCGCCGTCGAGCCGGCGGCGGGTAGGGCTGAGTACCGGCCGCTTCGGTTGGAGCAGGGGGGCCAGCTCTCGTGGCTTCGGCCATTGCCGTCGGGTCATGGTGACGCTCCCAGGGATTGGTTGAACACCGAGCCGGGCCCGGCGCCGGCGTCGGCGGGCCCGGAACGGCCGAGGGCGGGGGCGCCCGGGGGCTCGATGGGGGTCTCCACCCCGTCGGCTCCGGCCGGCCCCCGGTTGCCGCTGGCCTGGACGAGCCCGGCCCCGGCTGGCTGGCCCTCGGCCACCCATCCTGTCGCGGTCCAGAAGACGTTGTCGGTGATCACGATCGGATTCGGGCCGAAGGACATCGGCGACCGGACCCGAACCGCTCGGGTAGCGCCCGGATCGTCCCGGAGCCCCCAGATGAGGTTCTCGGTGATGGTCACCCCACCGTGACCGACCCAGATCGCCCAGTTGTTGGATCCCGGCCGTCCGTCGAGGGTGATGTTCCAGATCCGGTTGCCCCGGATCATGATGTTCCCGGAGCGGTCCAGGTCCGGGTTGGTGACCTCGCCGACATAGTGGGCGGAGATCGCGCCCCCAGACAGTGGTGACAGGTCGTGGATGCGGTTGTCCTCGACGGTGATGTTGCGGGTGCCGGGCTTGATGTCGACTCCTTCAGCCCCGGTCTCGGCGATCTCGTTGTCCACCACGGTGACGTCGGATGTGGTGTCGGCCCACTCCCGGCCGCCGTAGCCGATGTAGATGCCCTCGCCGTACTCGGGAGCGGTCCGACCCGTCCGCGACACGGTGTTGGCCTCCACCGTCACGTGACGGCTCGGGGTGTGGTCGATCACGTCCCCGCCGACGTGGATCCCGGCGTGGCCGATGTCGGTCACCTGGTTGTCGGCCACCCGGATGGGGGCGGCCGCGGTCCCGGTCGAGTTCTGGACCCGGATGCCGAACTGGCTGTTGCGGACGTTGACCCCGACCACGTTCACATGGCTCGTGTACATGACGTCGAGTCCGGGCTTGTCGTTGGAGGTGTCGCCCGGGTCGATCCAGACCCCGGACGCGGCGGTGATGGTCAGCGGACGGGCTGCGGTTCCGCCGCCGCCCCGAACGTCGGCCCGGGGGGCCGACGAACCCCGGTACGAGAGGGGCCGGCCAATGGTGGCCACGAGGCGGATCACGTCACCGGGCCGGGCGGCCCGGACCGCGTCGTCCCACTCTCCGGGGTCGGACACCTCGAAGGTGGCGTGCGGCCAGGTGACCCCCAACCCGGCCGACGCCGCCGAGGGGGTGGTCGTGGTCGGAACCGGTTGGGGCGACGACGCGCCCGCCCGGTCATTGGTCGCGGCCCCGTCCGGGCGGGACGTTCCCCGGGCGGTCGTAGTGACCGTCTCGCCTCGGGCCCGGTACTCGCCGCCGGACCTCAGACCGGTTCGCAACGCGAGGACGCCGAACAGGGCGCCGGCGGCCAGACAGCAGGCGATGACGACGCCACGCCGCGATCTCGCGTTGCGGGGATTCTGGGGGGTGTTCACGCTGGGGGGTGTTCCGCGCCGGAAGCCGGCCTGGTGCCCCTTCCGCCGCATCACCGGGCCTCCGGTTGGGGAGGCGCGATGGGCTGACACATCCTATTGGGGGTCGGCACGGCCGCGGTCCGCTCCGGGGCGAACCCGGGGGGATCTCCCCGGCGGGATCGGATCGATCGGCGGTGGGGTGCGGTCGCGGGCCGCGGCGGGCCGTACCCTGGGCGTGTGGCTGACACGAACCCTGGGCCGTCCAACCCCGGGCCCGCCCCGGACCCGGCGCCCATCCCCGCCGGCTGCCTCAATCCGGCCGGGCTGATCGCTGACCTGGTGGGGGTGGCCCGGCAGGCCAGTTCCCTGGCCCGGGCGGAACGGCGACGGTTGGTCCGCACCATCGGCTGGCCCGGGCGACGACGGGATCCGTGAGCCGCCCCGACCGGTCCGGTCGTTCGCCCACGGCCGCGCTTGGTACCGTTCCTTCTCCCGACCTCTTCTCCCCGACCTTTTTCCCGACGCCGTGGCCCGGGCCGACGCGCTGACTCGAGGGACCAAACCGATGCCTGAACGACTGGGTCTGGTCATCCACCACTACCGATCGGAGGTCCTTGACCTGGCCAAGGCCGCCCTCGACTGGTGCGGAGCCGAAACGGTCGCGGTCATGCCGGAGACCGACGCCGAACTGGTCGGGCGGCCCGAACTGGCCGTGCCCGACGAGCGGTTCGGGCCGGAGCTCAATGCCTGCCTCAGCCTCGGAGGGGACGGGACGATGCTGCGGGCCACCGCCCTCGTCGCCGACCACGGCGTACCGATCCTGGGGGTCAACGCCGGGCATCTCGGCTACCTGGCCGAGGTCGATCCCGACCAGCTCGTCGCGGCGCTCGGCTGGTGGCGGAACGGGGAGCTCAGGGCCGAGCGGCGGATGATGGTGGAAGCCACCGTCGAACCTGGGGGTGAACTGGTCGGTCGGGCCCTCAACGAGGCGGTGGTCGACCGGTCCGAGAGCGGCCGCGCCGTCGAGGTGGCGGTCGAGATCAACGGTCGCGAGTTCATCACCTTCCTGGCCGACGGGCTCATCGTGGCCACACCGACCGGGAGCACCGCCTATTCGTTGTCGGCCGGTGGACCGATCGTCGAACCCGACTTCCGGACCCTGTTGCTCACCCCCATCGCCGCCCACACGGTGTTCAACCGGCCCATGGTGCTCGCCCCGGACAGCGAGATCAGGCTGACGATCGTCGGTCACCGTTCGGGCGTGGTCAGCCTGGACGGTGCGTCCGTGCGGGAGTTGCGGCCCGGGGAGGCCGTGGTCTGCCGGGCATCACCGGTGGAGGCCACGGTCCTGGTGCGCGGCGACCGGGACTTCCACCAGGTCCTCAAGGAGAAGTTCGGGATCCGGGACCGCTGATGCTCGTTGAACTCGCCGTAGCCGATCTCGGGGTGATCGACCGACTCACCATCACGGTGCCGCCGGGGATGATCGCCCTGACCGGGGAGACGGGGGCCGGCAAGACCCTCGTGGTCGACGCCATCGAGCTCCTCGTCGGTGGCCGGGCTGACGCGGGCTTGGTCCGGCCCGGCGCCACCGAGGCCGTGATCGACGGTCGGTTCCTGCTCGATGGTGAGGAGATCATCCTGACCCGGGTGGTCGCCGCCGAGGGTCGCTCCCGGGCCTACATCAACGGCCGCCCGGTGACGGCCTCGGCCCTGGCCGAGGTGGGACGGCGCCTCGTCGACCTCCACGGCCAGCACGCCCACCAGTCTCTGCTGGGGGTCGAGGCCCAGCGAGACGCCCTCGACACGTTCGGGAAGGTCGACCGGTCCGCCCTGGAGCAAGCGGAGCGGGAGGTGCAGGCGGTGGTGGCCGCCCTCGACGAGATGGGGGGCGATGAGCGCTCCCGGGCCCGGGAGCTTGACCTGCTCCGGTACCAGGTCGACGAACTGGTGGCCGCCGGTCTCACCCACCCCGACGAGGCCGACGAGCTGGCCCGGGACGAGGAGCGGCTCGGTAGTGCGGTCAACCACCAGGAGGCGGCCGAGGTGGCGGTCGAGACCCTCATCGGGGACGACGGCGCCCGGGACCGACTGGCCGCGGCCCTGGTCCGGATCGACAACCAGCCCCCGTTCGCGGCCACCCACCACCGGTTGGCCGACCTGATCGCCGAACTGGACGACCTCGGTGACGAGCTCCGCGGCCTGGGGGAACAGCTCGAGCCCGATCCCGACCGCCTGGCCCAGGTGGTGGAACGGCGGCAGCTGCTCCACCAGTTGTGTCGGAAGTACGGCGACACCCTGGCCGAGGTGATCGAGGAGCGGGACACCCTCGCCGCCCGGCTGGCCGAACTCGAGGATCACGACCGGCGGGCGGCCGAGCTCGACGCCCGCCGAGCCCAGGCCGAGGCGGCCCGGGCCGTGGCCCGCGACGACGTGGCCAGGGCCCGGCGGGGGGCCGCCCCCGAACTGGCCGAGGCGATCGAACGTCACCTAAGGGACCTGGCGATGGCCAAGGCCCGGGTCGGGATCTCGGTGGCCGGCGATGAAGGCCAGGACGTCGTGTTCCAACTGGCCGCCAACCCCGGCTCGTCGCTCCAGTCCCTGGCCAAGGTGGCGTCGGGGGGTGAGCTGGCCCGGACGATGCTGGCCCTGCGGAGCGTGCTGTCCGAGGCGCCACCCGTCCTCGTCTTCGACGAGGTGGACGCCGGGATCGGTGGTGAGGCCGGTTTCGCTGTCGGCCGGTCGCTCAGCCAGCTGGGCGACCGGCACCAGGTCCTGGTGGTCACCCACCTGCCCCAGGTGGCCGCCTTCGCCGACGCCCACCTGGCGGTGGTCAAACGGCAGGCCGACCACGCGACGGTGTCCGAGGTGCAGCTCTTGGACGACGACGACCGGACGGTGGAATTGGCCCGGATGCTGTCGGGCCGGCCCGACTCGACCTCGGCCCGTCAGCACGCCCAGGAACTGGTGGCCGACGCGGCGAAGGCCCGCCGGGTCGACTGACCGTCCGGCCCGTACCGACCTAGCGTCCTCAGTGGCGTGGTTGGAGGGCCCCGTCGGCGAGCTCCTCCACCAGGTCGACGCTGCCGGCGGTGATGGCCGGGTTCACCCGGTCGAGAGCCGTGGCCACGAGGGGGATCGCCCCGCGGTCGAACCGCAGCCGGGGCCGGTCCGCCAGGATGCGGAACAGCCGCCCGGCGGTGACGGCCGGATCGTCGTGGTCCTCCGGCGGTTCCACCGTGGTCAGGCGGCGGAGATGAGCGAGCCAGGCGACCCGACGATCCGGGACCACGAGCGCGGCGAACTCGGCGCCGTCCCGGTCGAGCATCGACGCGAGCTGCCCGAAGGCGGACGCCGAGGCGGTCCGCACGCCGGGTTCCCGCCACAGGCGACCGTCGATCAGGAGCTCGACCCCAACGTGTCCGCAGGCTCGGGCCGCACCCCGGGGGAGGCCGCCCCGTTCCAGTGCGGTCGCCGTGGCCCGGCTCAGATCCATGAACCAGGGGTGGCGGTGGAAACGGGCGTCGGTGGTGTGGTGGGCGTCGATACCGACGGCGAGATCCGACCCGGCGCGGGCGCGCCCGAGGAGCCGGAAACGGCCCATCGAGGCCAGATCCGGGAGGGCGGCCCCCAACGCCACTACCGGGGGAGCGGTCACGGGCCGCGAACCGGCGCCGGTGGGGCGAGCCGTTGCCGGGGCCGCGGCCAGGGCGGCGACTGCGATATGGCCAGTGACGTTCACCGGAACCCCACCGGCGCCGGCTGACCGGTCAATCGGTCAGCGCCGCGTAGATCATCGGCCGGAGCTGGGCCCGGATCGGATAGGCCGACGACGGCATCAACTGGGTGAGACCGATCACTACCAGCTCTTCGGCCGGGTCGATCCAGAACAAGGTCGAGGCGGCGCCGCCCCAGGCGAACTCGCCGGGCGACGTGATCACCTGGGCCTCCGCCGGGTCGAGCACCACCGAGAACCCGAGCCCGAAACCGATCCCGTCGTAGTTGGTTTCACTGAACACCGCCTGACCCATGTCGGCCAGGTCCCGTCCCCCGGGAAGGTGGTTCCGGGTGGCGTAGCGGATCGTCTTCGGGCCGAGCACCCGGTTCCCGTCGAGCGCCCCGCCCTGGAGCAGCATCTGGGTGAAGCGGTGGTAGTCGGCGACGGTCGAGACCAGGCCTCCACCACCGGACTGGAACACCGGTGGCTTCCGGAACGGGCTGTCGGGTCCGCCGTCGTCGAGAAGGACCTTCTCGGACCCCTCCGCCCCCGGCGGGACACCGAACGGGGACAGGGCGGGGACGCAGTAGTTCGACGCGAACCGGTCGGCGCGGTCGTCGTCCACCCAGAACCCGGTGTCGGACATGCCGAGGGGGTCGAAGATCGCCTCGCTCAGGTACCGGTCGAACGGTTGACCGGAAATGACCTCGACCAGGCGTCCGAGGACATCGGTCGCCACGCTGTAGGACCACTGGGAGCCGGGGGAGAACAGCAGGGGCATGCCGGCCAGGAGCTCCACCCAGTCCTCGAGCTTGTGCTCGCCGTCGACCCCCTTCTCCCGGTAAAGCGCGTCGACCGGGTGTCGCTGCATCCAGGCGTAGGTCAGTCCTGAGGTGTGGGTGAACAGATCCCGGATCGTCATCGGTCGTTCCGGGTAGGTGGTGGCGTACGCGCTCGGATTCCCATCGGACCAGACCCGCAGGCCATCCCAGGACGGGATGAAGTCGGACACCGGCTGATCGAGCCGGTACCTGCCCTGCTCGTACAGGGTGAGCATGGCCACCGAGGTGATCGGCTTGCTCATCGAATAGATGCGCAGCAGGGTGTCGGGTGTCATCGGGGCTTCGGTCTCGGCGGAGCGGAACCCCTGGGTCGACAGGTGCCCGATCCGGCCCCGGCGGCTCACCAGCAGGGTGAAGCCAGGGAACTTGCCGGTGTCAAGATACCGCTCGGCGATGAAACGGTCGACTCGTTGGAGCCGGTCGGGGTCGAGGCCCAGCTCGGTGGGATCGGATACGGACAGCTCGACGGTCATGGCGACCATCCTGCCCGCCGACGCCGGGACGACGCCAGCGCCCCGGCCGCCGGGTGCCCTACCGGGAGCAGTCGACGACGGTGCGGCCCTTCACCCGGCCGGCGAGGATCTCGGGGGCGAGGCCGGCGACCTCGGACAGGCCGACCTCGTGGGTCAGGGCGTCGAGGGCCTTGGTGGCGTCGGCCTCGCTGATCCGCTGCCACACCTCGATGCGTTGGGCGGCCGGACACATGACGGAGTCGATTCCGAGCAGGTTGACGCCCCGCAGCAGGAACGGGATCACCGTGGTGTCGAGCCCGTTGCCGCCGGCCAGGCCGCAGGCGGCCACCGAACCTCCGTACGCCACTTCGGCCAGAACGTGGGCCAGGGTGGCTCCGCCGACCGCGTCGATGACACCGGCCCAACGTTCGGTGAGCAGGGGGCGACCGGGAGCGTCGGCCAGTTCGGCCCGGTCGATGATCGTCTCGGCGCCCAGATCGGCCAATTCGTCGGCGTTCTCGGGTCGGCCCGTCGAGGCGGCCACCACATGGCCGGCCGCGGCCGCCCAGGCGATCGCCGAGCCCCCGACGCCACCGGACGCGCCCGTCACGAGCAGGGGGGTGTCCTCGGTGCCGGTCACTCCGTGGCCTTCCAGGCCGATCAGGGCCTGCATGGCGGTGAACCCGGCGGTGCCGACCGCCATCGCCTGACGGGTGGTGAGCGAGGCGGGGATGGGAACGACCCAGTCCGCGGGGACCCGGGCCCGTTGGGCGTAGCCACCCCAGTGGATCTCGCCCATCCGCCAGCCGGTCACGACGACCCGGTCACCCGGCCGGAAACGATCATCGGCTGATTTGGTGACCACGCCGGCCAGGTCGATCCCGGGCACGTGGGGGTAGTCGCGCACCAGCCGGCCCTGGCCCAGCAGGATCAGGCCATCCTTGTAGTTCAGTGACGACCATTCCACGTCGATGGTCACATCGCCGGGGGGGAGCTGGTTGTCGTCGAGCTGGGCGAGATCCGCGGTGACCGTGTCGTCACGGCGGTCGAGCACGAGAGCGGTGAAGGTCATGGGCCCAGAAGCTAGGCACCCACGGACGGGGCAGGCCAACCGAACGCCCGGGGAGATCGTCGCCCGGGCCGGGCCGGGCCATCCTCGGGATGGACGCCGAGCGGGGAATCCCAGCCGCTAGGTTGGGTCGAGCCACCCGACAGGAGTGTTATGACGAAGCACATATTCGTGACCGGGGGTGTGGTCAGTTCCCTGGGCAAGGGTCTGACTGCGTCATCTCTCGGCCGGCTGCTCAAGGCCCGGGGTCTCCGGGTGACGATGCAGAAGCTCGACCCGTACATCAACGTCGATCCCGGCACGATGAACCCGTTCGAGCACGGTGAGGTCTTCGTCACCGACGACGGGGGAGAAACCGACCTCGACCTCGGCCACTACGAACGCTTCATCGACGAGAACCTGTCCCGGGCGTCGAACGCGACGACCGGTTCGATCTACTCCTCGGTCATCGCCTCGGAACGGCGGGGCGTGTACCTGGGTAAGACCGTCCAGGTCATCCCCCACGTGACCGACGAGATCAAGCGGCGCATCGCCCAGTTGGCCACCGATGACGTCGACGTGGTCATCACCGAGGTGGGGGGGACGGTCGGCGACATCGAGATTCTCCCGTTCCTGGAGGCGATCCGGCAGTTCCGGCTCGACATCGGGCGCCAGAACGTCTGTTTCGTGCATGTCACCCTGGTTCCGTTCATCGGTCCGGCCGGGGAGCTGAAGACCAAGCCGACCCAGCACTCGGTGACCGAGCTGCGAAGTCGGGGGGTCCAGCCCGACGTGATCGTGTGCCGATCGGACCGGCCGATCTCCGACGGTCTGCGCCACAAGATCTCCAGCCTGTGCGACGTACCCCTCGAGGGGGTGATCAACGCCGCCGACGCCGACAGTCTGTACGACATCCCGTTGACCATGCACGCGGCCGGGTTCGACCGTTACGTCTGCGACCTGCTCGGCCTCACCTCCCCCGAGCCCGATCTGACCGCCTGGGCCCTCATGGTCGAGAAGACCCGGCGGGCCTGGAAGCCGCTCCGGATCGGCATCGTGGGCAAGTACGTGAGCCTGCCTGACGCCTACCTGTCGGTGGCCGAGGCCCTGCGGCATTCCGCCATACCCCTCGACGTCGACCTCCAGATCGAGTGGATCGCGTCGGAGGACGTGGAGGGGCTCATGGCCGACGAGATGCTCCATGGTCTCGACGGCATCGTCCTGCCCGGGGGGTTCGGGGTCCGGGGGGTCGAGGGAAAAATCGCTGCGGCCGGGTACGCCCGGGATCGTCAGGTTCCCTGCCTCGGTCTCTGCCTCGGGATGCAGGTCATGACCGTCGAGTTCGCCCGGAACGCCCTGGGTTTGCTGGGCGCCCACTCCAGCGAGTTCAACACCCCCGACCACGAAACCCCTTACCCGGTGATCGACCTCATGGAATCCCAGCACGAGGTCGTCGACCTCGGGGGAACGATGCGGCTTGGCGCCTACGTGGCGGTGCTGGCGGAAGGTTCCCAGGTGGCCCGGATCTACGGTGACACGGTGGTCAGTGAACGGCACCGCCACCGCTACGAGTTCAATCCCCGGTTCCGCTCGAAATTCGAAGCGGCCGGGTTCCGCTGTTCGGGGACGTCCCCGGATTCGTTGCTGGTCGAGTTCATCGAACTCGACGACCACCCGTTCTGGATCGGTACTCAGGCCCACCCCGAACTGAAGAGCCGGCCCGACCGGCCGGCCCCCCTGTTCAGGGCGTTCATGGAGGCCGCGTTGGCCTGGGCGGAACGCCTCGATCCGGCCAGGTTCGTGCCCGCCGATGTGTCGTCGGTCGAGGTAGCCGGGCAGCGGGTGCACACGTCGTGACGGGAGAGGCGACCGCACCGACCGAGCCCCCGTTCCGGCCCGTCAGCGAGGAACTGATCTACCAGGGCTGGATCATCAGCGTCTACAAGGGCCGGTTCGAAGGCCCCGACGGGGACCAGTTCGACCGGGACATCGTTCGGCACCCGGGAGCGGTCGCCGCTGTGGCCGTCGACGATGACGACCACGTGTTTCTGGTGCGTCAGTTTCGGGCCTGCGTCAACGCGGAACTGTGGGAGATCCCCGCTGGCAAGCGCGACGTGGCCGACGAACCGCCCGAAGTCACCGCGGCGCGAGAACTCGAGGAGGAAGTCGGCCGCCGACCCGACGTGATCGAGCCTCTGCTCGAGCTGTACCACTCGCCCGGCTTCTGCGACGAATACGGCTATATCTTCCTGGCTCGCGGGTTGACCCCGGTGGAGCAGCGGCTGGACGGGCCCGAGGAGCTGGCCATGACCGTGGCCCGGGTGCCGGCCGCGGAGGCGGTCGCCATGGCCCTCGATGGCCGTATCACTGACGCCAAATCCATCGCCGGCATTCTCGCCGCGGCCCGTCGTCTCGGTTGGTGAGCCCGGCCATCGGCCACCTGTGGCACCTGGCGACCCGCTTCGCCGGGTCGCTTTCACCGGCGGCGCCGAGTGAACCCGACGAGGCCTGGGCCCGGCGGCAGCTCACCCCCGGCGAGCTCGAGGTGTGGGCGGCGATGACCAATCCCGATCGTCGCCACGCCATCGATGTGGCCCGACGCACCGTCGACTCGCTCGGGGAACGCGCCGACCGGCCCGTGGTCGCGGCGGCCCTCCTCCACGATTCGGGCAAGACCGTCTCCGGGCTGGGCACCTTCGCCCGGGTCGGGGCCACGGTGATCTGGGCCGTGGTCGACGACGATCTGGCGCGGCACTGGGCCGACGGTGCCCCGGACACGGTGACGGGACGGATCCAGCGTCGGCTCGGTCAGTACCGTTGCCACCCCGAGATCGGGGCCCGGATCCTGGCCGAGGCCGGATCGGACCCGTTGACGGTGGCGTGGACGGCCGAGCATCACCAGGCTCCCGGCCGGGGGTCGCTTGATCCGGTCGTGGCCTGTGCCTTGAAGGACGCCGACGACGACTGATCGCGTGACGAGTCCCGACGGCTACAGCGGCCGCCGACCGTATAGCACCGAGATCAGGTCTGGTTGGTCGTCGATCGGGACCTCGATGAGGGCCGGCTCGTCGAGCGCGATCGCCTCACGGAGATGCTCCACCAATTCGGGGGCGCCCCCCGTGGTCCGCCATCCCCGAATCCCGAATCCGGCTGCGACCGCCACCAGGTCGGGGTTGGTGAGCGTGGAGGCGATCTCCCGGCCGTAGGTACGTCGCTGGATGCCCTTGACGTTGCCGTAGGCGTTGTCGGTGAACACCACGGCGACGACGGCGATGTGGTGATGGACAGCGGTGGCCAGTTCACCCAGGTTGAACAGGAAGCCACCGTCGCCGCTGATCGACACGACCGTCCGGTCGGGCCGCCCGACCTTCACCCCGAGCGACGTCGGATATCCGAAACCGAGCGTGCCCTGGTAGCCGGAGCCGATATAGGTGCGGGGCAGGCGGGCCGGATAGGCGTGCCGGGCCATGTAGCCGACCTGTGTCATCTCGTCGACGAGGATCGCGTCGTCGTCCATCGCCTCGCGGAGGGCCTGGGAGTACGACCAGGTGTCAGGAAAGCGACGGGCCAGGCCGGACCAGATCGAGGCCCGGATCTCGCTGACGCGGTTCAGGTACAGCTGGTCGCGTTCCTCGTCGACGGGACGGACCTCGGACAGGCCGGTGGCCAGGGCCCGGCAACTGTCGGCGGCGTCGCCCCGGATGTTCACGGTGGCCCAGTCGGTGAGCCGGTCCGGGTTGGAGTCGATCCTGATCACCTTCGTCCCGGCGTCGACCGGAGGCGGGCCGTCGGTGGTCGTGAACCGGCTGCCTACAACGATGAGGGCGTCGCAGTCTTCGAGGAGTTGGTAGACCGCCACCTGGGGCAGGACCCGGTCGGCGGTGGCGTCGACGGCTCCTTTCCCGGACGCGGTGAGCACGATCGGGGCGCCCAACGCGTTGGCGAGATCGGTCAACTCCGGCCCAGCCTCGATGGTGCCGCCGCCGGCCACGATGATGGGCCGCCGCCGGTCGGCCAATTGGGCAACGGCATCCTCGATGGCGGCCGCGTCGAGCGCGACCTCCGGGGCGGCGGCGTCGATCCGGTCGATCGTCGCCGTCGTCGGGGCGACGAGCACCTCGGGACCGATCTCGATGGCGGCCGGACGGTGGGGGCTGGCGTGGAGACGCTGAACCGCGTCGGTGAAGGCCGGTCCGATACCGTCCACCGATCGCACCCGCCGGGTCCAACCGATCGTTCCCTCCAGCACCGCCGACTGGTTGGGGATCTCGTGCAGGGCCCCGCTGCCGATGGCCCCGTCACCGCCGAACAGGTGACCGGCGATGCACAACACCTGGGATCCGGTGGCGTGGGCGGTCGAGAGAGCGGCGCCGACGTTGAGCACCCCGGGTCCGGGCACGACGACGCACACCCCGACCCGACCCGTCGCCCGCGAGTAGCCGTCGGCCATGTACCCGGCCGCCTGCTCGTGGCGGGTGTGAACGACTCGGATGTCGCCCGCCTTGGCCAAAGCGTCGAACAGACCGTCGAGCTGGATTCCTGGGAGGGCGAAAATGGTGTCGATGCCCTGGGCCCTGAGGGCATCGACAACGACGTCTCCTCCGGTCCGCTCGCTCTGATCGGTGTTTGCCGGCATCGGAGACCCCTCCACGTGTCGCGGTTGTTATGGCGGACGCGTAACGCTAGTGGGGGAGTCGCCGCTCGGCGAGGTGCCACCGCCATGACCAGCCCGCTCGGTGCCGCCCCGCTCCGGTGAGGACCCCGAGCCGGTCCGGGAGGTGCGGCCGGGGTCAAACCCGGGGTGCCCGCCGGCCAAGCGGTCGGGGAACGAGGTGCGCCACAGGCGACCGTCCGGCTGGTGGATCCGGAGCTCGCGGTCGGCGCTCAGGGTGAGGCCCCAGCGGGAGCGGTGAACCAGCCGGTGGTGGCGATAACAGAGCGGCACCAGGTTCTCGATGTCTGTGAGGCCGTCGTTGTCCCACGTCCGGACATGGTGTGCTTGGCAGCGCACCATGGGCTGATCGCACTGGTGCCAGGCGCAGGTGCGATACAGGGCTTGTAGCGCCGCCCACTGGGCATCGGTGGCCGTACGGTAAGCGCGGCCGACCCGCAACGGCCGGCCGTCAGTATCGAGCAGCACCGCCTGGATCGCGGCATCACAGCCGAGCAGAGCCAACTCCTCGGGTGGGACCGGGGTCCCCGTCGAGGTTTCGGCGGTCCCGTCCGGCTTGATCACAACGATGAGCTTGGGGTGATTCCGGCCGGGTGCTTCGCGGTCCGTCAACAGATGCACGAGGGCGTCGGCGGCCAGGCGCCCGTCAAAGGGTGTCTCATCGTTCCGGCGATTCTTGGCGGCCTGGAGCGAACGCTTGGCGTTCTCGATGGCCTGAATCACGCTTTCGAATCGCAGCGCGTCGAGGCGGGCGTGGAGGTGTCCCATCCCAGCCCGGTCGCGCCACCAGCGCAAATGGCTCGCTGCTTCCGATTCTTCCTGGTCGGGACGGTCGTTTCCGACCCGGTCGGCCCGGATCTCGGCCACGACGGCGTCGACGTGGCGGGCGAAGGCGTCCACGCTCCGGTCGGCGGCGGCCGAGACCAGGGCGGCGGAGCGGGCGCCCAGCTGTTCGCGTTCAGCCGGGAGCAGTCTCCGCCTGGCCGAGACGAGGACGTCCACGTGCTCGCCCCCGATCGCTGCCGTCTCCAAGGCCTCGGCGAGGCCGCCAAGGTCCCGTACCAGGGCGGTTCGGGCGGCCTCGATCCGGGCACGCCGGGCACTTACCTGACCGTCGCCCAAGAGCCCGTCGATGGAGGCGGGGCCCTCTCCGGCGGCCGAGGCCCGGTCGAAACCGTCGCCGACACGGGTCAACAGATGGTCGGTGGCCCATTGCACATGGCGCAGCCCGACAACGACACCGTGAAGTTCAGGCGCCGTCAGGTGGTCGACCGGAATCGATCGGAGTCGCTCGGCGATCTCGGTGAAGATCGGATCGGCTGACGCTGACGTCATCCGGCTCCTCCTTCCAACGGTAAAGGACTGGTTGGAAGCCGAGCTTCGAGGAGTCGATGCTGAAGGTACCGGCGGGCGATCGATATTCCACGACGGCGGGCGGATCCTGTTGGTGGTTGTCGCAGCTTTCCCTGGTCAGCGGGTTATAGTGTGCCTCTTCGCGGGGTGGTCGGGCCACACCGCCGGGGGAGACCGAACGCGCGGCGTGGGCACGCCGCGGCCGGTGAGGAGGGGAGCCATTCTGTCTCGACGAATTGCCGCGCGGCTGGATTCGGCGCGCCCGAGGCGGCTCCGGCGTGCTCTGGCGATGCTCATGTTGTGGATGCTCCTGGCGACTGCCTGCAGTGGTGAGAACGCTGATGGCGCCGACATCACCAACCCGCCGAGCACGCCTGTATCGCTCGGTCCCATTCCCTCCGAGGATCGGCCGACCACGACTATGGGCACTACAACCACCACTGACCCTGCCCAGGCCGCGGCGGACGCCGCATTGGCTCGGTCCGATGCGTGGTATAGATGTGCGCTTAATCCACCCGAATGTGATCCGTGGGCGGCGCTGTCTCCCACAAACGAAGGCGAGTCTCTAGAGGGGCTAGTCGCCACGATCGAAGCGTGGAAGACAGAGGATTATGCGATTGCAGCAAATCCTGCAGCTGGGCCTGCCAGATGGGAGATTCTTGGTTCAGAAATTGACGATGTATTTCCTGGTGAGGCGGTGGTCCGGATCTGCGAAGTGGACACTCTGATGATAGTTGATCGCGGTGCCGGACCCGACGGCGATGATGTCATTGTAAGCGACGGAATCTCAACCGTAGTCGCTGATCTTGATATGCGGATCGGTGAGGACGGTCGTTGGCGCGTTTACGAGACGATTCTGGTTGAGCGTCTTGATGGGGAGGTGTCGTGCTCTGGTCACGAGGGCTAGTCGTACTGGGGGTAATCGGGGCTCTTTTGATATTCGGTCCAGGTTCTGCCGGCGCTGACGGCGGCGCAGCGATAGTTGACGCCAGCACCGATTCCAACGGCGACACCTTCAGCGGATCCGTGCGCGTCAGGTCCGGCGGTCGGGACGAGGGCGGATCGTCCGGCCAGCCCGCCTGCACGTGGAGGGTCCGTGGGGGGTTCGAGGAGACGACCGGCCATGATGCGGGGGACTTGCTGCGGACAGAGGGTGGTGTGACCAGTGAGCTGTATCGGCGGTCGTGCGACGGCCGAGTCGACTATGTATGGGTTCCGTTG
>JBKECK010000081.1:0-8784 GCA_047974625.1 Acidimicrobiales bacterium | reverse complement strand
TTTGTGCTGATTATCTAGTGCAAGAATGACTGGGTTCGGTCGCTTTCAAAGTTGACTCAAGGCATTCCGCACAAGGAGCGAGTCAATTAATTCGTCGAGCTATTTTCAACTCTCAATCGAACCCAATTCCAGCCTAATTGGAAATAGAACCAGACAAGGGAGCGCGGCAAGATGCGGGGTTGCGGCTGGGGACGTGGGGTGTCAGAGGGTGGGCTTGAGGCTTGAGGGGGAGTGGTTGAGGCTTGGCCTCGGGGAGGGCGGGCGCGTCGAACCGCCAGAAGGCATCGAAGGCCTTGGCGTCCACGGCCAGGACGGACCGGCGGTCCCAGGGCCGGGCCCGCCGCAGGGGCCGGGTCGGTTCGGGCGGGGTGGACACGACGGGCCGGGCCAGGAGGTGGAGCTCCTCCTGGAGGATGAAGCCGGCCTGGAAGAAGGGCTCGGCCTCGAACAGGTTGAGGGCCGGGGTGACCGCCTGGCTCACCCCCCGGTGGGTGAGCTGCTGGACGCAGCGCCGCACGTCGTGCCGGTTGGCCCGGCGCCCGATCCGTCCGGGGCTCACCACGACCACGTCGTCGCGGCCGTGCCAGGGCGCGACCTTCAGGCGGCTCCCGCCGACGGAGGAGGCCAGTCCTCGGCCCAACCCCTGTCGGGTGACGTGCGAAGTGGTGCGCGACACCGGGGTCAGCCTAACGCCGGGCACCCGACCCGTCCCCCTCATCGTGGGGGACGGGCCTCCCGGTCGTTCGGGCCTGCGGCTCGCTTGCTACCGTGCCGATATGGGCACGCCCACCGACCGTGGTCCCGCCGACCGGATCCTGATCTCCACCCACGAGGTGTGCCTGCTTCACGACCCCGGCCTCTACCACCCCGAGCGGGCCTCACGGCTCACCGCGGTGTGCCAGGGCATCGAGGTCAGCGGGGTGCAGGACGCCGTCGACTTCGTGGAGGCCCCGACCGTACCCACCGAGGCCCTGACCGCGGTGCACCCGGCGTCCCTGCTGGTCCGGCTGGAGGAAATGAGCCGGACCGGGGGCGGGGCCATCGACGCCGACACCGGGGTGTCCGAGGGATCGGCCGAGGCGGCCCGACGGGCCGCAGGCGCCGGCCTGGACCTGATCGACCGCCTGGAGCGGGGTGAGGGGTCGGTGGGCTGGTCGGTGGTCCGGCCGCCGGGCCACCACGCCACCGCCACCCGTCAGATGGGGTTCTGCCTGGTCAACAACGTGGCGGTGGCCGCCCGGGCCCTGGCCTCGCGGGGGGAACGGGTGGTCGTGGTCGACGTCGACGCCCACCACGGCAACGGCACCCAGGACATCTTCTACCGGGACGGCAACGTCCTGTTCATCAGCTTCCACCAGTGGCCCTGGTACCCCTTCAGCGGAGCGGCCGGCGAGATCGGGGAGGGGGATGGCCGTTACGCCACCGTGAACATCCCCGTCCCGTCCGGGGCCACCGGCGACGTCTACCGGACCGGGATCGAGCAGGTCGTCGCCCCGGTGCTGGCCACGTTCGAGCCCACCTGGATGCTCGTCTCCCTCGGGTTCGACGGCCACCGCGACGACCCCCTCACCGAGCTCGGGCTCACCTCGGGTGACTTCGGCGACATTGTGTTCGACCTGCTCCAGTTCGTGCCGGCCGGCCGGCGGCTGATGTTCCTCGAAGGCGGCTACGACCTCCGTGCCCTCAAGAACTCGACGGCCGCCGTCCTGTCCGCCGTCGCCGGGGAACGGGCCCGGCCGGAGAAGGCCACCAGTGGAGGCCCGGGCGACGGGGCCGTCGAGGACGCCCGTCGCATCCACGTCGAGCACCAGCTCGACGGGTGATCGTCCGGGCCCGGTGCAGAGCGTGATCCGACTGGATCTGGCCCCCCTGGGCTCGGGCGCGGCCGTGGTCGAACGGCTCGCCGCCGCCTTCGACGAGGCCGGCCATGGGCTGTACCTGGTGGGGGGTATGGTGCGGGACCTCATCCTCGACCAGGTCTCCCCGACCGACGATCTCGACCTGACCACCGACGCCGAACCGGACGCCATCAAGACCCTCCTCGAGCCCGTGGCCGGGGTGCTGTGGACGCAGGGGGAACGGTTCGGCACCATCGGGGCCAGTGTCGAGGGCCGCACCGTGGAGATCACCACCCACCGGGCCGAGCTCTACCGGGACGATTCCCGGCAACCGATCGTCACCTTCGGTTCGTCGATCGAGGACGACCTGTTCCGCCGTGACTTCACCATCAACGCCATGGCCGTGGCCCTGCCGTCGTATGAGCTGTTCGACCCCTACCACGGGCGCATGCACCTGGCCGAACACCGGCTCGTCACCCCTGGGTCACCGGTGGAATCCTTCGTCGACGACCCCCTGCGGATCCTGAGGGCGGCCCGGTTCACGGCGAGGTTCGGCCTCCGACCCGAACCGGACCTCGTCCGAGCAGCCACCGACCTGGCCCCCCGCATCGAGATCGTGTCGGCGGAGCGGATCAGCGATGAGTTGGAACGGCTTCTGGCCCTGCCCGATCCGGGGCCCGGCCTCGATCTGCTCGTCACCACCGGCCTGCTGGGCCGGCTCGTGCCCGAGTACCTGGAGCGGCCCGACGCGGTCGCGGCCGGGGTGGCGGTGGCCGCCGCTGTCCCCGCCAGCCTGTCCCGGCGGGCCGGCCTGCTGCACCCGCTGGGCCCCGAGGGGGCGGGGAAGGCGCTGCGGCGGCTGCGCTACAGCAACCAGGCCGTCGACGACACCACCACCGTGCTGTTCGGCCTGCCCCTCGTGGCCGATCCGGTGGTCAGCGCCGAACACGTCCGGCGGACCGTGGCCCGGATCGGGTTGTCCCGCCTGACCGACACGGTGACGCTGGCCCGGGCTCTGGAGGCCTCCGGCCACCCGTCACCGGCCGGGTTCGAGGCCGAACTCTTCCGGCTCCGGGCGGGCGAGGACCTGACCGACCTCGGGCCGCCCCTGTCGGGTCAGCAGGTCATGGACCATCTCGACCTCGGCCCGGGACCCGTGGTCGGCCAGGCCCTGACCATGCTCCGTAACCACCGTCTGGCCTCCGGCCCGTTCGACGCCGCCGGGGCGTACCGGTTGCTTGATCGCTGGTGGCGGGCCCGTTCCGCCCCCCACTGACCGGCCGGCCCGATCCGGGCAGCCCCACTCCGACCTGGGCCACCCTCACCCCGGCCACCCGGACGATGCCGGAGGCCCGGGGCCGCCGGCTCCCCACGGGGGTGAGAGGAGCCGGCCCGACCGGATCGCTACGCTTGTACACCGTGAGTGCAGCGCCGAACTCCTCGGCCCCGGTCGGAGTGGTCAGTTACCGCCTGGCCCGGCAACGTCTGGTCGACGCGTTCGAGCGTGGTCGTCGGACCGTCGAGGAGATCTGTGACGCCCAGCCCGAGCTGAGGCGGGTCGCCCACACCTGCGCCACCCCGATCCACGAGCCGTGCCCGATCTGCGAGGGCGACGATCTGGTGGTGGTCACCTTCGCCTTCGGTCCCGGACTCCCCAAGGCGGGCCGGGTCCTGGCCGACAGTGGCGAGATGCGGAAGCTGCGTCGGCGGGGACGTCCGGCCACCTGCTACCTGGTCGAGGTCTGCCGTCACTGCTGGTGGAATCATCTGCGAGAGTCGTTCGCCGTTTCGGGGTAGCCCGACATCAACCGGAAGCGTGGAGTGGAGCTGAGTTCCCTATGACGTCGATTCAACAGGTCATCGACCCCCTGTCGGGGCCGTCAAACCCGAGGAACCGGCGTCGCAATCCGTTCTGGCGGTTCCGCCGCTTCTTTTTTGTGCTGGCCCTGCTGGCCGTGGTCGGGGCCGGGTCGGTGCTGTACGCCTTCAGTCGGACGGACCTGCCGGCCGACAACTTCGACCAGCTGGCCCAGACCTCCTACGTGTGCACCGCCGAGGTCAGCCAGGATTGCGGCCCCGACAACGCCACGGCCTCGTTCTCGGCCGCCGGCGAGGACCGCGAGCTGATCACCTACGACCAGCTGCCCCCCCAGCTCATCAACGCGGTGGTAGCCACCGAGGACCAGCACTTCTTCACCCACCGTGGGGTCGACCCCCAGGGGATCGTCCGGGCGGCCTACCGGTACACCCGTCAGCAGGGGGTGATGCAGGGGGGGTCCACCATCACCCAGCAGTACGTGAAGCTGGCCTTCGACGACCAGGAGGACACCCTCACCCGGAAGGCCCGTGAGGTGACCCGGGCGGTCAAGCTCGAACAGGAGCTGGCCCAGGTCTGCGCCTCCACCCCGGCCACCCAGGGGATGGACCCCCAGCAGTGCGCCAAGCACGAGATCCTGACCCGCTACCTCAACCGGGCCTACTTCGGCCGGGGGGCGGCCGGTGTGCAGGCGGCCGCCCAGGCCTACTTCAGCAAGGATGTGGGCCAGCTGACCGCGGCCGAATCGGCCTTCCTGGCCGGTCTGCTGCGGAACCCGAACGGCGCCGACCCCGAGACGAACCTGCCCGAGGCGGAGCGGCGCCGCAACGTGGGCCTGGACCTGATGGCCGAACAGGGCTACCTCACCCCGGAGGAGGCCGAGGCGGCCAAGGCCGAGCCATGGGCGGTCCGGCCCCGCCAGAACCGGGAGGGGCTGGGTGAGGTCCGGGGCAGCGAGTTCGGCAGCGAGTACTTCGTCGAGGAGGTCCGCCTCGAGCTCGACCGGATCTACCCGAACGGTCAGATCTACTCGAGCGGCCTGAGGGTGTACACCACCCTGGATCAGAACCTCCAGCAGGCCGCCTACAACGCCGCCCACGCGCCCAAGCCGGACGAGAACCTCAACGAGCGGGGCCTGCCCGAGCTGGGCCCCACCTACCTCGACCCCAACAACCCCGACGATCCGGCGGCCGCCCTCGTCTCGCTGGACCGGGACGGCCGGGTGGTGGCCATGCTCGGCGGCACCAACTTCCAGGAGACGGAGTTCAACCTCGCCACCAGTAGTGGGGGGGAGGGTCGCCAGCCGGGCTCCACGTTCAAGGTGTTCGCCCTGGCCACCGCCATCGACCAGGACATCTCCCCCCGGTCGCAGTACCCGGCCGCCCGTGGGGTGGCCGAGATCGGTGGCGCCTGTGCGGACGGTTCGGGCCGGCCGTGGCGGGTGAGCGGTGGGGGCACCAACAGCGGTCACCGTGACCTGATCGACGCGCTCACCTGGTCGTCCAACGTGGTCTTCGCCGAACTGGTGGTGGACATCGGCCCCGACCAGATGGCCGACACCGCCCACCGTCTCGGGATCACCTCCCCGTTGGGGGTCGCCGGCGCCGACGGTCAGATCGTGACCCCGTGCTCGGCGGTGCTGGGCTCCCAGGGGGCACCCGTGATCGACATGGCCTCGGCCTTCTCCACCCTGTGGCGGGCCGGCATCCGCCAGGATCCGGTCCTGATCGAGCGGGTGGAGGACTCGAACGGCAACGTGATCTGCTGGTACCCGAAGAACGGGGTGTGCGCTCCCGACTCGGCCCGTCCCGGCCAGCAGGCCATCGACCCGGACGTGGCCCGCCAGGTCAACTACGTCATGACCCAGGTGACAGCCAAGGGAACGGGGCGGAGCGCCCCCTGGTCGAGGGATCAGCCCGTGGCCGGCAAAACGGGCACCTCCCAGCAGGAGCGTGACGCCTGGTTCGCCGGTTTCAGCTGCGACTACACCACCGTGGTGTGGGTCGGGTACCCGGACGAGAAGCCGATGATCGACTTCCGGCGTCCGTTGCCCGACGGGTCGACCGGGTTCGCCACCGACGGCAACGGTGACCCGATCGACTCTCGGGGCTGGCCCAACGTGCAGGGCGGTAACCTGCCCACCTGGATCTGGCAGGCCTACATGGAGGCGGCCACGGCCGACAAGCCTCCGTGCGAGGGTCTCGACGTGTCCGACGACTTCACCGGTTCGGTCCGGAACTCCGAGTTGACAACGGCCTCCCTCCCCCCGTGCGGGGTGCTCCTCGACGACAACGGTCAGCCGGTGGGCGACACCCCGGCCGACTTCCAGCCGTCCGCCTCGGGGGCCCAGACCGACTGCGTACCCCTCGACCAGTGGATCGCCGCGCACTCCCCGCCCGCCACCTCACCGGCCGGGCCGACGACGTCGATGCCGGACGAGTCGGGGGATTCCACCACCACGGCGGACCCGGACGCCGAGACGACTACGACCACCACCGACCCCAACGACGGGTCGACGACGGTCACCACCGATCCTGACTTCCCCGTTCCCACCCCGGTGTTCCCGAGCACGACCATCAACCCCGGCCCGCCCGACAATGGGGCCGGTAATGGTCGGGGTGGCGGCCGGAACGGGGGCGGCGTTCCCGGGGTCCCACCCAACACCGGCGGCTGACCCGTTGGCCGCGTCGGTCGGTCCGGAGAGGTCGGCCCCGACGGCCACAGGGGTCGACCCGCCGTCGCCGGCGGGCCCACCCGACCGCCCGGACCCGCCCCGGGGTCGATCGGGCCGTCGGGGCCCGGCCGGGGTGGTGTCGGCCGTGTTCGCCGTCGTGGTCGGCGCCGTCATGGTGGCGACCGGGGTGCGGACCACGGTTGCTGCCGTCGGGCCCGTGGACGCCGGAGCGGTGGCCGCCGACCAGGTGGTGTATCTCCGGTCCGTGGTGGCGAACGGGGGCGCGGCCGAGATGGGCGCCCAGTTCCCGGAGGGGGAGGAGTTCACCGTCTTGCTCACCGCCCTGGCCGACCTGCAGCTGGTCGGGTCCCACCGGACGGCCCCGCCCGATGCCCTGGCGTCGGCCGCGGCCGCCCTTGAGGTCCTGGACCGGCCGGCCACCGCCGCCCGGTTCGGGGTGACCGAACCACCCGGCGGGGTCTTCCTCCAGGGCTGGACGTTGCTTGTGGCCGTGGGCCGGGCCCAGCTGGGCGGCCCGGCCGAACGGGCCGACGCCGAGGCCCGCGGTGACCGCCTCCGGGCGTCCGTCGCCGCCTCCCTCGAGCGGGGGCGGCCGTTCCTGCCGTCGTACCCGGACCAGGTCTGGCCGGTGGACACCGTGGTGGCCGTGGCCGCCCTGGCCCAGCTCGACGCCGTCACCGGGACCGACGCGTCGGCTGGCCTCATCGCCGACTGGCGGGCCGCGGCCGAACCTGCCCTCGACCCCACCCTGGGGCTGTTCCCGCACCGCAGCGACGGGACCGGCCGGGCCGTGGAAGGTCCCCGCGCCACCTCGAGCTCGATCATCGCCGTCTTCTGGCCCGACATCGCCCCCGACACCGCCTCCGACCAATACCGGCGCCACCTCGACGCCTTCCTGGTCCGGCGGTGGGGGCTGGTCGGGGTGGCCGAGTATCCGGCCGGGGTGCCCGGGGGGAGCGATGTCGACACCGGGCCGCTGGTGGCCGGGATGTCGGCCAGCGCCACCGTGGTCACCATGGGGGCCGCCCGTCGGGTGGGCGACGACCGTCTCGCCGCCACCCTCGACCGGGAGGTGGAGGCCGTCGGCTGGCCGTCCGGTCTCGGGGTGCCCGGACGGCGCTACGCACTCGGCGTGCTTCCGGTCGGGGACGCCTTCCTGGCCTGGGCCCGCACCGTGCCCACCGCGGAACCCGCAGGCCCCTTCCCGGACCGGCCGGCGTCGAGGTTGTGGTGGTGGTCGCTGGCTTGGACCCTGGCCGGGTCGGGCCTTGTGATGGTCGGGGTCCGGCGGCTGCGCACGCCCCCGCCGGACCCGGCCAGGGCGTTGGCCCCACCACCCGGGGACGGGGGCGACACGTCCCATTGGCCACCCCCTCCGGTAACCTAAGCATCCGGTTCCCAGCCGGGCCGGTTCCTGAACGGCCCGAATCCCGGCCGATCCCGAGGGGTCGGGGAATCCAAGTGAATAGCAACAACCCTGCCCCCGACCGTCGGGGGCTCCACCCGAAGCGGGTGGATCCGGAGGGAGGTGGTGCCCGGTGCGGGCCTACGAACTGATGATCATTTTCAAGGCCGACACCGAGGAGTCGGCCGTCCAGATGTTCGTCAACCGTCTCGGCGACATGGCCAAGCAGGTCGACGGATCCCTGGAGAAGTTGGAGAAGTGGGGGGTGCGCCGCTTCGCCTACGAGATCAACAAGGCCCGTGAGGGGTTCTACGTGGTGGTCGAGTTCCTGTCTCCCGCCGCCCTCACCGAGGTCGATCGAACCCTCCGCCTCGCGGACGAGGTGATCCGCCACAAGTTCATCCGGCTCCCCCTCGACGAAGCCCATCGTCGGGGATTGGCCGGAGCTACCGCCTGAGGAGTCCTCCGATGGCCATCGACAACAATGTCACTGTCACCGGGAACGCCACCCGCGAGCCCGAGCTTCGGTTCACCCCGTCGGGGCAGGCCGTTGCCAGCTTCGGGGTGGCCGTCAACCGGCGTTGGCAGAACCGACAGACCCAGGAGTGGGAGGAGGCGGTGTCGTTCTTCGACATCACCACCTGGGCCCAACTGGCCGAGAACGTGGCCGAGTCCGTGGGGAAGGGCACCCGGGTGACGATCACCGGGAGGCTCGACCAGCGGAGTTGGGAAACCCCCGAAGGCGACAAGCGCTCGAAGGTGGAGATCGTGGCCGATGACGTGGCCGTGAGCCTCCGGTGGGCCACCGCCTCGGTGCAGAAGAACGAACGGTCCGACGGCGGAGGCTACGGCGGCAACAGTGGCCAACGCTCCGGGGGTGGCGGTGGCCAGGCCCCGGCCTACAACCCCGATGAGGAGCCCTTCTAATGGCCAAGTCGAGCAACCGCAAGCGAAGCAAGCCGAAGGACAACGGCCGCAAGGCCAAGAAGAAGATCAGTCCTCTGGCCACCGACAATGTCGAGTACGTCGA
>JBKECK010000080.1:0-18351 GCA_047974625.1 Acidimicrobiales bacterium | reverse complement strand
GGCCAGGGCGGCGGCCAGATCCGGATTGCCGGCCTCCTGGGTGGCGCCCAGGTCGGCCAGCCGGTCGGCCAGGGCCTCCTGCTCGGCCGGGGACATCTCCGCCAACTGTTCCCCCGCCGCGGCCAACTGCTCCTCCGCCGACAGGCCGTCGCCGCCCGGGAGCGGCCGCTGGGCCAGGCTCCGGGCCAGACCGGTGGTGGCCGCCTGGCGCGCCGTCTGATCGGCGGGACGGGCGGCGTCGAGCTCGGCCCGGGCCTCGTCGAGCAGGGTCTCGGCCGCGGCCCGATCGTCGGCCGACCTCAGGTCCTCGGCCAGCTCCCACAACCGATCGGCCACCGCCGCGTTGGCCGGGTGTCCGGCCAGCTCGTCGGCGGCGGCCTCCAGATCATCGGCGGCCAGGTCCCGGCGGGCCTGCTCGGCGGCCAGATCCGCCCGCACCCGATCCTGCGGATTGGGAGCTACGGCGAGTCCGAGCGCCCCCAGGCCCACCCCCGCCGCCACCCGCCACCGCCGGGGCGAGCGGGGCCACGGCGCGGCCGCGGCCGGCACCGCGGTCCGAGCCAGACCCTCGGCCCGGTGCCGGATCCGGGCCCCGAAGTCGTCGGGACGGTCCCGGTACTCCACCGCGGTCTCGAAGGCGTCCTTGGTGGCCAGGCCCCGGTCGGCCACCCGGGCGACGATCGCCGCCGGGAGCGGTTGGGCCACCGCGGCCACGGCCACCGCCAGCACCGCCGCCACCACCACGGCCAGGGCCACCGGTTCCGGCCAGTCCCACGGGCGAAGCCATCCCGTCACCACCGACGCCAAGGCCACGACGGCCACCAGCGGGGCCACCACCGCCCCGGTGGCCAACGCCCACACCGCCCGGAGGCGGCGGCGGAGCCGGTCCAGGAAGGCCCCCATCAGACGTCGAGCTCCGCCTGGGGCGTCTGCAGGCGACGCACGCCGACCACGGAGGCCACCCCGAGCAGGGCGAGCTGGGCCAGCCCGGACCACAGCCACGTCCGACGGGGCCCCGGTTCGGGCTGGCCGCCGTCGCCTACCGGCTCGTCCGCGACGAACTCGACCGGCCCGTCACCGACGAACACCGCCCCCTCCTCGAAGCCGCCGTCCATCAGCCCGGTGTCGGCAGCCCCACCGCGCCTGAAGTAGTCCATCTCGTGGCGGAGGGCGCTGAGGGGGGCGCTGCCCCCGTTCAGCTCGTTGTCGCCGGTCACCGAGGCCACGAACACCAGCGGGCTCGGATAGAGCACCTCGATCACCGGCTCTGCGTTGTCGGAGCCCCGGCTCTGGTCGACGACGATGGTGGCCACCAGGGCGACCACGGCGCCAACGGTGAAGACGGCCACGATCGTGTAGGCGGCGAGGATGGCCGTCTGGACCCGCCGGAACACCGTGGAACAGGCCACCCCGATCGCCGAATACACCACCCCGACGAACAGGGCCGACCCCACCCCGGCCACGATGCCACCGATCGACACACCCCCGATCAGGTACGGGACGGCCAGCACCGGCATCGACACCACCAGCAGCAGCAGGACGAAGGCGCTTGAGGCGAGGACCTTGCCCGAATAGATCTGCCACGGCCGGAGCAGGGTGATCTGGAGCGGTATCAGGGTCTGGCGGGACCGCTCGGAGGCCACCGAGGCGGCGCTGATCCCGGGTACGACGAGCAGCAGGACGCCCAGCTCGCAAGCCAACACCCACTCCACCATCGAACGGCCGATGTTCTGGCTGAGGGCGGCCACCGGGTCGTACGCGTAGGCCGATCCGGCCTTCTCCCCCTCGTAGGCCAGCACCAGGATCCCGACCGCGAACAGGAGGAACCCGAGGAGGACGATCAGGGACCAGATCCGCCGGCTGCGCTGGCGCAGCTCGAGGTCGAGGACGGGGTTGACCTGCGACAGGCTCACTGGACGATCCCCTTGGTGAGGGTGAGGAAGAGCTCCTCCAGATCGTGGGACGCGCTGCGGCACTCCACCACCTCCCGGCCCTCGGCCACCAGCCGAGCCACGAGGGCGGCCTGGTCGGCCTCGTCGGCCACCGGGAACTCGGCGACGGTCCCGTCGAGGAACCGGACCGTGGCCCGGCGACCGGAGCCGAGCTGGCCCAGGATCTCGTCGGGGGAACCGGCGGCCAGGAGCCGGCCCGCCTCGATCACGGCCAACCGGGAGCACATCTGCTGGAGCTCGGTGAGGATGTGGGAGCTGATCAGGATGGTCTTGCCCATCGCGGCCAGTTCGGCCAGCAGCTCACGGAGCTCGATCCGGGCCCGGGGGTCGAGCCCGGAGGCGGGTTCGTCCAGGATGAGCAGGTCGGGGTCGTGGATCAGGGCCCGGGCCAGCGACAACCGCTGCTTCATGCCCCGGGACAGCGAATCGACCATGGCGCTCCGCTTGACGTCGAGGTCGACCAGGGCGAGCAGGCCGTCGATCAGCTCCGGCCACTCGTCCCGGGGGAGCCGGTAGGCGGCGGCGTGGAACTCCAGGTACTCGCCCACCTTCAGGCTCTCGTACACGCCCATGACGTCGGGCATGTAGCCGAGGCGGCGGCGCACCTCCCGGGGTGAGCGCACCGGATCGGCCCCGCAGACGGTGGCGGTGCCCGCGGTGGGGATGAGCAAGGTGGCCAGGATGGCGAAGGTGGTCGACTTGCCGGCCCCGTTGGGGCCGATCATCCCGAACACCGACCCCGCCGGCACATCCAGATCGAGGGCGTCGAGGGCCACCAGCGACCCGTAGCGTTTCGTCAGGCCCCGGGTGGAGACGAGCGGGGCGGGCCCGGGGCCCCCGGGACCGGGAGGGGGTGGGGGCGATACGGGGACCAGTTCGACGTCCACCAGCGGCTCCTCGGGGTGACCGTCAGCCATCGACGGGGCCCTCTCCCTCACCGGTGGGCCCGGGCACCGGCTCCAGGACCGGGCTCAGATCCTCGCCACCCCAGACGTCGCACGAGATCGAGAACCGGGTGTACACGTACCCGTCGGGGGCGACCCCACCCTCGGGTACCGCGACGGTGCCCTCGTTGGCGGTGAACTCCGTCGCCGTCCACGACCCGGCGACCAGGAGGTCGAGACCGACCACGTCCCGGGTCGATCCGGAAACCTGGTGGGGGCCGGGCCCGTCGGCGACCGGCCACCGACCGGTGACGGACGGCCCGACGCACCGGTTCAACCCCGGGTCGGCGTCGTCCACCGGTTCGGGCTGCCCCCCGGCGAGGTCGCTGCTGATCACCTGGAGCCCGGTGGCCGGGCCCGGCGAGGGCACCACGGTCACCAGGGCGGTGCGCCCGACCGTCACCGTGGCCCCGTCGAGGGTGGTGAGCGGGCCCGGCCGATCTCGCGTCCACCCGATCACCGTGACGGCGTCGGGGCGACGGGCCTCGGGGTGCCGGGCCATCCACTCGTTGATCAGACCATAGTTGACCCGGCCGTTGTCGGTGGACGGATCGGCCCGGTTCATCATCTCGTCCAACCAGGGGTCGACCATCAGGACCGGCTCGGGTCGGGCGGGCACGGAGACCGTCTCCACCGCCCCGGGCTCGACCGAACCTAGGCGGTCCACCGACGTCCCCTGCAGCACGAACACCTCGTCCAGGAGGTGGCGGGTGGCGTTGGTGACCACCGCCTTCAGACCACCGTCGTCGCCGGGTTCGAAGCTCACGTTCCAGTTGGGGACCTCGGCCCCGGCCTCCCGGGCCGCCGACACCGTACCCACCCCACCCGGGGGCAGGTCGACCACCAGGTCGTCACCGCGGCGAGCCGGAAGGGCCCAAGCCTCCGGCCGGCCCTCGACGAACCAGGCGTCCTGGCTCGACGTCGACTCCTCCCACCCCGCATCGAGGTGGACCCCGCGGTCGCCCCCACCGGGTGCGGTCACCATCACCCAGGTCTCCTCCAGGCGCGCCCCGGGGAGATCGGCGACGACCGTGGCGTGGGCCAGCGAGGCGTCAGACCGGATCAGCTGGCCCACTCCGTAGACCACGGCCGTGGTGACCAGAGCCAGCACCGGCAGCACCAGCCACACCGTGGGCTCACGCCGGGATCGGCGCAGCACCAGCCACACCACCGCCACCAACCCGCCGTACCCGGCCACTCCCGCCACCAGGCTGAGGATCTCGGGCGGACTGACCCGGGCGTCGTGGGCCAGGGCCAGCGTTCCCGGTATCCCGCCGGCCGGGGTCGGCATCGACATCGGCTGGGGCTGGAGCACACCGTCGAGGTTCCCGGCCGCCGTCGGTGTCGCCACGAGCTGCACCGAACCGAGACCGACCCGGGTCGGGGGAGCGATCGCGCCCACCGTCGCGGGGGCGGGGTCGGCCGAGGCGACCAGGCCGAGCGGGAGGGGCCCGTCGGCGGCGACCCCGTCCGGCGCCACCACCACGAGGCGGCCGCCCGCCGCCGACACCCAGCGGGCCAGGAGATTCTCGGCCGCCGGGTCGAGGGCGTCCAGGTCAGCGGGGGTGGCCACCATCTGGCTGTAGGTCGCCACGGCCACCGGACCGAGAGCGAGCAGGGCGGGATCGAGGGTGCTCAACCGGGCCAAGCCGACCGGTACGGACAGATCCGCCGTCTCGGGTGGCGAGGCCCCCGCCGCCGCCGGCAGCACGGCCACGATCTCGTCTCCGGTCGCCTGCTCGAGCCCGATCAACCGGTCCGCGACCCCCTCCGCGGTGACGAACTCGGCGATCAGCACCGGCGGCCAGAACTGGGCCGGGAGAACCAGATGGACCGTCTTGGCCGATCCGCCGGCCAGATCCAGTGGGGTCGACGCCACCTCGGTGCCGTCGGCCAGGAGCCGGACCCGGCCCGAGCGGGCGGCGGTGCCGCGGACCGTCACCGCCACCACCAGGGGCCGGCCGATGGTGAACCAGCCGTCCGACGCGGTCGACGCCTCCACCACCACGTCCTCCAGGTCGGCGCCGCCCTGGGCGGCCGAGGGGGAGCCTCCGAAGGCCACCGCGGCGATCAGGAGGGCGACGACCGCCCCGATCCGGGCCGGCGCCCGACCCACCGGAAGCACCCGCCTCAGCAGCGCCAGCTCTACCGGCGCCCGCCTCATCGGCACCCCCCTTGTCGGCGCCGGACGGTCGACCGACCGATTGATCGTCCGGTCGTGGCTTGTGCGGTCATCGTCGGTGTCACGTCCCCCGTTGCTCAATGGAGTGTGACGTCCGGGACGACCGGATCGTTCCCGTCGACAGGGGTTTTTTTCCTCGGCGCCGACCGAGATGCGACTAGCGGTCCGGGTAGTCGACGCCCCAAAGGGTCAGTCCGTGGGGTGGGGCCGGGGACCCGGCGGCCGCCCGGTCCCGGGCGGCCAGCACCGCGGTGGTCCCGTCGGCCGGGCGGCGACCCCGTCCCACCGAGACCAGGTACCCGACGATGCTGCGCACCATCTGGTGGCAGAATGCCGTCCCTTCGATCTCGAACCGGAGCACGTCGCCGGGGTCTAGGCGCCGCCAGCGGGCCCCGGTCACCCGGCGGACCAGGGAGACGGGGGGATCGTCCTCGCCCCGCCGGGGCCGGCGGCAGAACGACGAGAAGTCGTGTTGGCCCACCAGGGGGAGGGCCGCCCCGGTCATGGCGTCCAGGTCGAGCGGGTCGGGGACCCACCAGGCGGTGTCGGCCAGGAACGGATCCGGGACCGGGCGGTTCACGATCAGGTACCGGTACCGGCGGCCCCGGGCCGAGAATCGGGCCGAGAAGCCGGGTGGGGCCACCCCGACCGAGCGGACCACCACCTCGGGTCCGAGCCGGGCGTTCACGCTCCGCTGCAGGCGGGCCGGGTCGACCTCGGCGGGCAGCTCAGCCGACAGGACCTGACCCCAGGCGTGGACACCGGCGTCGGTCCGGCCCGACATCACCAGGCCGGGCACGAACCCGACCAGTGGTTCGAGGACGCGCTGCAACTCCCCCACCACGGTCCGCACCCCCGGGTTGGGGGCCAGACCCCGGAACCCACCACCGCGGTAGGCGACCACGAACGCGAACGTGGCCGACCCCGAAGGGGCCGGCCGACGATCGGAGGAAGGGGGACGGGCCGGGTCGGTGGTCAGACCAGCTCGATACGGGCCATGGGGGCGTTGTCGCCCTTGCGGGGCCCGAGCTTCAGCACCCGGGTGTATCCCCCGGGCCGGCTCTCGTAGCGGGGGCCGAGCTCGTCGAACATCTTGGTGGTCATCTCGACATCACCCAGGTAGGCGAGCACCTGGCGGAAGTTGTGGAGACCGCCCTTGCGGGCCTTGGTGATGAGGCGCTCGGCCACCGGCCGCATGGCCTTGGCCTTGGCCTCGGTGGTGACGATGCCCTCGGCCGCCACCAGGGAGGCGACCAGGTTGGCCATCATCAGCTTCTGGTGCGAAGCGGAACCGCCGAAACGGCGGGCTTGGCGTGGACGTCCGGGCATCTCAGCTCCTCGAGCCGCGCAGGGTCAGGCCCCGCTCATCGAGCTTGGCAATGACCTCGTCGAGGGACTTCTGGCCGAAGTTGGTGATGGCCAGCAGGTCGTCCTCGGTCTTGGTCAGCAGCTCACCAATGGTGTTCACCTGGGCCCGCTTCAGGCAGTTCCGGGGCCGCTCGGAGAGGTCGAGGTCCTCGATGGCCAGATCGAGGTCCGGGGATCCCGACGCGGCCGCCGTGGCCTCGCTCAGCGGCAGGCCCTCGGGCTCGTCGCTCATCTCCTCCACCAGCTGGATCAGCGAGCGGAGGGTGGCCCCGGCCGACGCCAGGGCGTCGCGGGGGGTGATCGAGCCGTCGGTCTCGATGTCGAGGACCAGACGGTCGTAGTCGGTCGACATCTCGACCCGGGTCGGTTCCACCGAGATGGAGACCCGACGGATCGGGCTGAAGATGGCGTCGATCGGGATGACTCCGATGGTGGAGGACTCGCTGGACTGGGAGGACGACATCCAGCCCCGACCCCGGCTGACCGTGAGGTCGACGCCGAGGCGGCCCTTGTCGTCCAGGGTGGCGATCAGGCAGTCCGGGTTGAGGACCTCGACCTCGGGCGGACACGAGATATCACCCGCGGTGACCGAACCAGGCCCGCGGGCGTCGAGCCGGAGGACGACCTCCTCGTCGGACTCGCTGGTCACCACCACATCCTTCAGGTTCAGGATGATGTCGGTGACGTCCTCGACGGCACCGGTGATGGTGTCGAACTCGTGGAGGGCGTCGTCGAACCGAACCGACACGATGGCGGCGCCGGGGACCGACGACAGCAGGGTGCGGCGCAGTGAGTTGCCCAGGGTGTGGCCGAATCCGTGTTCCAACGGGCCGATGGCGAACGAGCCCCGGTTGGTGTGCCCGTCGTCGAGCTGCTCGACCGAGGGTCGCTGAATGACCAGCATGTGGTTCTCCTACTTGCTGTAGAGCTCGACGATGAGCTGCTCACGCAGGGGCACGTCGATCTGTTCCCGGATCGGCTCGGCGTAGACGCTGACCTTGAACGGCTCGGTGCGGTCCAGCCAGGCCGGCGGGGTGCGGTCGAGCACGTCGGAGTTCCACTGCACGATGGCGTTGGTCCGGGTCTTCTCCTTGATCTCCACCACGTCGCCCTTGCGGACGCGGTAGGAGGGGACGTTCACCCGCTTGCCGTTGACGAGCACGTGACCGTGGGACACGAACTGGCGGCCCTGGGGGCGGGTCGAGGCCCAACCGGCCCGGTACACGACATTGTCGAGGCGGAGCTCGAGGGACCGGAGCATGTTCTCGCCGGTCACGCCGCTGCGGCGCGACGCCTCCTCGTACACCTTGCGGAACTGCCGTTCGTTCAGCCCGTAGGTGAATCGGGCCTTCTGCTTCTCCTGCAGCTGCAGGAGGTACTCACTGTTGTTGTTGCCCCGGCGACGGGTGCGACCGTGGATCCCAGGGGGAAACGGCCGCTTGTCGAGGGCGATCGCCTCACCGCGGGTACCGAAGATATTGGTACCGAGACGGCGGGAGACCCGGGCGCGGGGGCCGGTGTAGCGGGACATCGATCAAACCCTCCGACGCTTGGGGGGACGGCAGCCGTTGTGGGGCACCGGGGTCACGTCCTTGATGCCCGTGACCTCGATCCCGGCGTTCTGGATCGACCGGATGGCCGTCTCCCGGCCGGAACCGGGACCCTTCACTTGGACGTCGACCTTGCGCACGCCGTGCTCCATCGCTCGCCGGGCCGCGGCCTCGGCCGCCTGCTGGGCGGCGTACGGGGTGGACTTGCGGGATCCCTTGAACCCGACGTTTCCGGACGAGGCCCACGACAACACGTTCCCCTCCTGATCGGAGATGGCGATGATCGTGTTGTTGAAGCTCGACTTGATGTGGGCCACCCCGTGGGTGACGTGCTTGCGCTCGCGCTTGCGGGGTCGACGACCCCCAGAACTTGGCTTGGCCATGGCTTACTTGGTGACCTTCTTCTTGCCGGCAACGGTCTTCTTCGGACCCTTCCGGGTCCGGGCGTTCGTCTGCGTCCGCTGGCCCCGAACCGGGAGGCCCTTGCGGTGCCGGATGCCCTGGTGGCACCCGATCTCCATCTTCCGCTTGATGTCCTGGGAGACCTCGCGTCGTAGATCACCCTCGGTCTTGAGGTTCGTGTCGATCCACGCCCGGATCCGCATGACCTCATCATCGGTCAGATCCTTGACCCGGGTGTTGGGATCGACCCCGGTGGCTTCGGTGATGACCTTGGCGGTGGACGGACCCACCCCGAAGACGTAGGTCAGCGACACCTCGACCCGCTTGTCGCGGGGGATGTCGACGCCGGCGATACGAGCCATGGACTCAGCCCTGCCTTTGCTTGTGGCGTGGATTCTCGCAGATCACCATCACGCGCCGGTGGCGGCGGATGACCTTGCACTTCTCACACATCGGTTTGACGCTGGGACGAACCTTCATCGGGGTTCCTGTGGGTGACGTTGACGGCGAACGGGGGAATCGGGGCGGGATCCGGGGAGGGCGCTTCGCGGGCGGATTGGCGGGTTCGTGGCCGGCGGGCCCACGAACGGTTCTTCATCTGGCTGCTCGTACCGGCAGCTCGTGGCGGTTCGCCGTACCTGCGGATACGGCCCTACTTGCCTGCCGCCCTACTTGTAGCGGTACGTGATGCGACCCTTGGTGAGGTCGTAGGGGGTGAGCTCCACCTGCACCCGGTCACCCGGAAGGATCCGGATGTAGTGGCGCCGCATCTTGCCCGAGATGTGACCGAGCACGCTGTGCCCGTTCTCGAGCTCGACCCGGAACATTGCGTTGGGGAGCGATTCGGTGACCGTGCCTTCGAGCACGATCGCATCTTCCTTGTGCTTTGGCAGGACGATCCTCCAGATCGAGACTACGGTGGGCCGAAGCGGCAGGTACCGACCGACCCCAGGGTCGGTGACCGGCCCGTACGGTCCCAGGGCCTTCCGCCGACCCTGGTATGGTCGAGCGGGCGACACCCGAGCGGGAGTGGCACGCCACAGACCCAACAGCCCAGGCTAGCGCCAGATACCGACGGTCCAACCTGGTCGCCCCGGTGGTCAAGCCCCCTATTCGTCGGCCAAGGCCTCGTCGACGGCGGTGAAGAGGCGATCACGGACCTGGGTTTCGGTTCCGAGGCCGTCGACCACCCGCATCATGCCGCGGTCGGCGAAGAAGTCGAGAACCGGACGGGTCTGTTCCTCGTAGAGGGCCAGACGTTGGGCTATGGCCTCGTCGGTGTCGTCCTCACGAGCCCGGGCTTTCATGCGGGCCATGACCTCGTCGATCGGCACCTCCAGATCGACCGCGGCGTGCAGCTGGTCGGTGCCGAGCGCGTCCAGCAGACCCTCGGCCTGCTCGATCGTCCGGGGGAAGCCATCCAGGACGAACCCGGCGGCCCGGGCATCGTCCTCGGCCAGGCGGTTTGCGGCGACGGGGATCATGATGTCGTCCCCGACCAGTCCGCCGGCGTCCATGATCTTGCCGGCCCGTTCACCCAGTTCGGTGCCCGCCGCCCGCTCGGCCCGGAGCATGTCCCCGGTGCTGATGTGGATCACGCCGTAGCGTTCCACCAGATTTTGGCATTGCGTGCCCTTGCCGGCCCCTTGGCGTCCGAAGATCACCAGCCGGATTGGCGTTCCCATCGAGTCGTCCTCCCTCGGTGGCGAGTTCTGCTAAACGGTCCCCGTCATTTGAGGAAGCCGTCGTAATTCTTGGCCATCAACTGTGAGTTGATCTGCTTCATGATCTCCAGTGCAACTCCGACCGCGATCAGCACCGATACCCCGGAGAAGCCCACCACCGAGGCCGAGGTGCCACCGCCCCCCAGCAGGCGGGCCAGGGCCGCGGACGGGATGACGGCCACCACGGCCAGGAACAGGGCGCCAGGGAGGGTGATCCGGTTGAGGATCTTCTGGAGGTAACGCTCGGTCTGGGGGCCGGGGCGGACCCCAGGGATGAAGCCGCCCGACTTGCGGAGCTCGTCGGCCCGGCGGGCCGGGTCGAAGGCGATCGCGTTGTAGAAGTAGGCGAAACCGACGATCAGCAGCCCCAGCACGAGGATGTAGCCAATATTGTCGGGCTGGAACAGGAAGCTGTTCATGAAGTCTCGCACCTGGTCGCCCCAGTTCGGGTTCGCCAGGTCACCGCTAGTGGGCAGGATGTTGACGATCAACGCCGGCAGCTGGAGCAGGGATGTGGCGAAGATGACCGGGATCACGCCGGCCTGGTTGACCTTGAGCGGGATGTAGGTGTTGTTGCCGCCGTACTGCTTGCGCCCCACCACCCGCTTGGCGAAGTGGACCGGGATGCGCCGCTGGCCCTGTTCGACGAACACGATCCCGGCGCACAGGACGGCCAGCAGAGCCAGTGAGACCGCCAGCCAAACCGGCCCGGACACGGCGTTGATCCGGATGCCGAGGGTGGGTAGCCCGCTGATGACCGAGGCGAAGATCAGCAACGACATCCCGTTGCCGACCCCCCGCTCGGTGACCAGCTCACCCATCCACATGACGATGGCGGTACCGACCGTCATGCACATCACGGCGAGGAAGATCCGACCCGGTGATCCATCCGGGAACAGGTTGACGGTTGAGGTGGTCTGGAGCAGCTGCTCGGGGTTGCGGGCCATCATGAACACGATCCCGGTGGCCTGGATCAGGGCCAGGAGCATCGAGATGTAGCGCGTCCACTGGGTGATCTTGCGCTGACCGACCGCGCCCTGGGCCTGCCATTCCTCCAGCTTGGGTACCGCCACGGTGAGGATCTGGATGATGATCGACGCCGTGATGTACGGCATGACGCCCAGGGAGAACAGCGACAGGGCGCTGAGGCCCCCGCCGCTCATCAGGTTGAGGTAGCCGAAGACCCCGCCCGTCGTCTCGTCGGCCTGGGACCGGAGGCTCTCGAGCGCGTCGAGGCTAACCCCCGGGGCCGGGATCTGGACACCGAGTCGGTAGACGGCGATCACGAAGATCGTGAACAGGATCTTGTTCCGAAGTTCCGGGCTCCGGAAGATGTTGGTCAGGGTCGACACGACGGCTCCCTCGGTTGCTGCGTGCTCGGGCTGGGGATTCACTCCGGCCCGACGGCGGGTTCGGCGCAGCCGCGCCGACGGTCAGCGGTTGGTGTGGGCGTTGCCCTTGGCCGCGGGACGGACCTTGAACGGCAGGTCCAGTTTCTCAGCCCTGCCGCCGGCGGCGGTGATCGCAGCCTCGGCCGAGGCCGAGAAGGCGTGGGCCCGCACGGTCACCGCCCGGTTCAGCTCACCCCGGCCGAGCACCTTGACCAGGGAGCCCTTGCCCACCAGACCCTTGGCCAGGAGGGTGTCGGGAGTGACCTCGTCGAGGCCCGACTCGGCGATCGTGTCCAGGTTGATGGCCTGGTACTCGACCCGGAACGGGTTGGTGAAGCCCCGCAGCTTGGGGAGCCGCTGCTGGATGGGCAGCTGGCCACCTTCGAAGCCGACCGGCACGGTGTTGCGCGCCTTTTGGCCCTTGGTGCCCCGGCCGGCGGTCTTGCCGCCCTTGCCGCCGATGCCGCGCCCGACGCGCTTGCGCCGGGTCTTCGACCCCTCGGCTGGTTTCAGATCGTGGAGCTTCATGCGTCTGCGTCCTCCTGGACGGTGGCCCCACCCACCGGGCGCACCTCGACGAGGTGCGGGACCCGGGCGATCATGCCGCGGATCTCAGGCCGGTCGGGCAAGACGTTGGTGCGGCCGATCCGGCCCAGACCCAGGGCGCGCAGGCAGCCGCGCTGCTTCGGTTTGGTGCCGATCGCCGATCGGACCTGGGTCACTTCGAGCTGGCCGGACATCAGCGGCCCTCCGTGCCCTCGGTCGAGGCCAGGGCCATCGACCGCTTCCGTTCGTTGTAGGCCTCGAGCATCCCTTTGGGGGTGAACTCGCTGGCGTCGAGACCACGCAGCCGGGCGACCTCGTCGGGTCGTTTGAGGCTGGCCAGGGCGTTGATGGTGGCCCGGGCCACGTTGATCTGGTTGGCCGACCCCAGCGACTTGCACAGCACGTCGCTGATCCCGGCCTCCTCCAGCACGGCGCGGGCGGCGCCACCGGCGATCACGCCGGTACCGGGCGCGGCCGGCTTCAGCAGGACCCGACCAGCCCCCTGCTCACCAATGATGGGGTGGGTGACCGTGCCACCGGCCATGGGGACCTCGAACATCAGGCGGCGGGCTTCCTCGGTGCCCTTCTGGATGGCCAGGGGCACCTCCTTCGCCTTCCCGTAACCGAGGCCCACCCGGCCGTTGCCGTCACCGAGCACGACCAGTGCGGTGAAGGCGAACCGACGGCCGCCCTTGACCACCTTGGCCACCCGGTTGATGGTGATGACCCGGGATTCCCGGCCGTCACCGCGATCATTGCGATCGTTGGCCATGTGTCTCTCCTAGAACTCGAGTCCGGCGGCGCGGGCGCCGTCGGCCAAAGCGGCCACTCGCCCGTGGTAGCGATTCCCGCCGCGGTCGAACACCACGGCCTTGACTCCGGCATCGCCGGCCCGCTCGCCGAGCAGGCGACCGACCGCGTCGGCGGCCGTCTTCGATCCGGTCGAGCCGGCCCCACGGACCGTGCTCTCGTAGGACGACGCCGAGGCCAGGGTGTGGCCCCGGGAGTCGTCGATGATCTGGGCACTGATGTGGCGGTTCGACCGGAACACGGCCAAACGAGGCCGTTCGACCGTCCCGACCACCTTCTTGCGGACCCGGCGCTGACGGCGACGGCGGGCGGCCTGGGGGTTGGACCTGGCTGACATCACTTGCTCGCCTTCCCGGCTTTGCGGATCACCCGCTCGCCGACGTAGCGGACCCCCTTGCCCTTGTAGGGCTCGGGCTTGCGGTGGGAGCGGATCTCAGCCGCCACCTGGCCTACGACCTGCTTATCGATGCCGATCACGCCGATCTTGGTGGGTTCGGGGACGTCGAAGGTGACACCGTCGGGGGCGTCGACCACCACCGGGTGGCTGAAACCCAGGGCGAGCTCCAGCTTGCCGGGGCCCTTGGCGATGGCCCGGTAGCCCACCCCGATGATCTCCAGGTCCTTGCGGAACCCTTCGCTCACCCCGATGACCATGTTGTTGACCAGGGACCGGGTGAGCCCGTGGAGGGCCCGGTTCTGGCGTTCGTCGTTGGCCCGGTCCACCGTGACGGTGCCGTCGTCGACGGCGACGGTGATCCCGGCCGGGACCTGGTGGACCAGCTCACCCTTGGGGCCCTTGACGGTGACCGAGGCGCCGTCAAGCTTGACGTCGACGCCGGAGGGCACCGTGATGGGCGACTTACCGATGCGAGACATCGTTCCTCCTACCAGACGTAGCAGAGGACCTCGCCACCGACCTTGGCCTGGCGGGCCGCCCGGTCGGTGATGAGCCCATTGCTGGTCGAGAGCACGGCCACACCCAGACCGCCGAGAACCCGGGGGATCTGGTCGCTCTTGGTGTAGACCCGGAGACCGGGCTTGGAGATCCGCTTGATCCCGCTGATCACCCGTTCCCGCTCCGGCGAGTACTTCATGTTGATGGTCAGGGTGGACCCGGGGCGATCGACGTTGTCGATCGCGTGGAAGTCACCGATGTAGCCCTCCTTGTGGAGGACCTCGGCCAGAGCCACCTTCAGCTTCGAGGACGGCATGCTCACCTCGTCGTGCATGGCGACGTTGGCGTTGCGGATGCGGGTGAGCATGTCGGCGATGGGGTCAGTCATGGACATTTCGGATCACCGTCCCTCTCACCAGCTGGCCTTGGTCACACCCGGCACTTCGCCGGCGTGCGCCATTTCCCGGAAGCAGATCCGGCACAGGTTGAAGCGGCGGTAGACGGCCCGGGGCCGGCCACAGCGTTGGCACCGGGTGTAGGCCCGGACCTTGTACTTCGGCGTGCGCCGCTGCTTGTTGATGAGTGCCTTCTTGGCCATTACTGGGCCTGCCCTTCGCGACGGAACGGGAAACCGAAGGCGTCCAGCAGGGCGCGCCCTTCGGCGTCATTGGTTGCCGTGGTGACGATCGTGATGTCCATACCCCGCGGGGTGTCGACGGTGTCGTAGTCGATCTCGGGGAACATGAGCTGCTCGGCCAGACCGAAGGTGTAGTTGCCTCGGCCGTCGAAGGCCCGGGGATTGAGGCCACGGAAGTCACGGATCCGGGGGATGGCCAGCGTCACGAGCCGGTCGAAGAACTCCCACATCCGGTCGCCCCGGAGGGTCACCTTGGTACCGATGGCGTTGCCTTGCCGCAGCTTGAAACTAGCCAGCGACTTCTTGGCCCGGGTCGGCACCGGTTTCTGGCCCGCGATGAGGGTCAGATCAGCCATGGCCGACTCCAGGTTCTTGGAGTTGGTGAGGGCCTCGCCCACACCCATGTTGATGACGATCTTCTCCAGGCGGGGCACCTGCATGATGTTGCCCAGCTCGAGCTGGCCCTGCAGGGCCGACTGGAACTCGTCGAAATAGCGGGCCTTCAGGCGGGGCCTGGTGTCGGTGGCGGTCATGACGACACCTCCGGACTCTCGGCCCCGGTGCGGCGGCACACCCGAATCTTGCGACCGTCAACCGTCTTGTAGCCGATCCGGGTCGGCTTGCCGTCCGACGGGCTCAGTACGGCCACGTTGGACACGTCGATGGGCATGTCCTTGCTGATAATGCCCCCGGGGTCCTCGGCGGAACGGGGCTTGGTGTGGCGCTTGGCGGTGTTGACGCCTTCGACGATGACCTTGCCCTTGGCCGGGAACGCCTTGAGTACCCGGCCTTCGCGGTCACGGTCCTTGCCGGAGAGCACACGAACCGTGTCGCCTTTCTGGATCTTCATCACAACACCTCCGGGGCGAGCGACACGATGCGCATGAAGCGCTTGTCCCGCAGTTCCCGGCCCACGGGGCCGAAGATGCGGGTGCCACGCGGCTGCTGCTGCTCGTTGATGAGCACGGCCGCGTTCTCGTCGAAGCGGATGTAGGAACCGTCGGGACGACGGCGTTCCTTCTTGGTCCGAACCACGACGCACTTGACGACGTCGCCCTTCTTAACGGCCGCGCCGGGGATGGCGTCCTTGACGGTGGCGACGAAGATGTCGCCGATCCCGGCGTAGCGGCGCCGGGAACCGCCCAGCACCTTGATGCACAGCACCTCGCGGGCACCGGAGTTGTCGGCCACCCGCAGGCGGCTCTCCTGCTGGATCATCGGGCCCGCTCCAGGATCTCGAGCAGCCGCCAACGCTTCTTGGCCGACAAGGGCCGGGTCTCGATGATCCGGACCCGGTCCCCCACGTTGAGGGTGTTGTCCTCGTCGTGGGCGTAGTACTTCTTCCGCTGCTGGACGGTCTTGTTGTACTGGGGATGGCGGGACCGCCGGGTCACCTCGACCACGGCCGTCTTGTCCATCTTGGTCGACACCACCAGGCCGTCCCGGGTCTTCCGGCTGAGGGACCGGTCGGTGGCGACGGAGGCCTCCCCGGCCGGCGGGGCTTCGGTGGCGACGTTCTCGGTCGTCTGGTCGGACATCACGAGTCACCTCGGGTGGTCGATGCGGTGGCCGTCTCGGCAGCGGTGATCTCGCGGGCCCGGATCTCGGTCCGGACCCGGGCCACGTGCTTGCGCACCTGCTTCATACGGGCGGTGTTCTCCAGCTGGCCGGTGGCCAGCTGGAACCGCAGATTGAACAGCTCACGTTTGGCGGTACCCAGCTCCTCGATGAGGCTCTGGCCCGACATCTCGGCCAGCTTCTCGTCAGCCATCGAACCCCTCCACTCGTGTGATGATCCGGGCTTTGACCGGCAGTGTCTGGATGGCCCGCCGCAGGGCCTCCCGGGCGACGGTGTCGTCCGGGTAGGACAGCTCGAACACCACCCGGCCGGGACGGACCACGGCCACCCAGTGCTCGGGGTTGCCCTTGCCCGACCCCATGCGGGTCTCGGCCGGCTTGGCGGTCACGGGCTTGTCGGGGAAGACGTTGATCCACACCTTCCCGCCCCGTCGGACGTGGCGGGTCATGGCGATACGGGCGGCCTCGATCTGGCGGGCAGTAATCCAGCCGGGCTCAAGTACCTGGATGCCGTAATCGCCGTAGTTGACGGCGGTGGCTCCCTTGGCCTGGCCCCGCGTGCGACCCCGGTGGGTCTTGCGGTGCTTTACCTTGCGCGGCATCAACATGGGTCAGTCACCGTCCTCGGGACGGAAGTGGAGGGGCTCGGCGGACTTGCCCTTGTTCAGGCTGTCCTCGATGGCCTCTTCCTCGGCCAGGAGTCGTTCGAACTCCGGGTCGGCTTCCTTGATCAGGGGGGCGGCCTCCTCGGTCACCACGGTCTCGGTGCCGTCCGGAGCCACCACGTCGGCCACCACGGTCTCGGCGCCGTCCGGGGTCACCACATCTGCGATCTCGGCCACCGTCCCGTCGGGGGCCACCACATCGGCGATCTCGGCCACCGTCCCGTCGGGGGCCACCACGTCGGTCACCTCGACCACAGGGGCCGGCTCGGCGGGGGCGGGGGCGGGGGCCTCGGGCACGGAGCGGGGGCGCCGGGACGAGGACACCACCGGTCGGGGGGCGTCGCTGGGGCCGGCCGCCTCACCCACCGCCATGGCTGCTTCCTTGGCTGCCTTGTCGGTGGTTGCCTTGTAGGGGAGGATGTCGCCCTTGTAGAGCCAGACCTTGACGCCGATGCGCCCGTAGGTGGTGTGGGCCTCGCGGAGCCCGTAGTCGACGTCGGCCCGCAGGGTGTGCAGGGGGACCCGACCTTCGCGGTACCACTCGGTCCGGCCCATCTCGGCCCCGCCGAGACGGCCCGACGACTGGATCCGGATGCCCTTGGCTCCGGCCTTGGTGGCGTTCTGCATGGCCCGCTTCATGGCCCGCCGGAAAGCCATCCGGCCGGCCAACTGGTCGGCGACACCCTGGGCGATCAGGGCGGCGTCGAGCTCGGGCTGCTTGATCTCGATGATGTTGAGCTTGACCCGGGGGTTGCCGGTCAGCTTGGTGAGGCCCTGCCGGAGACGGTCCGCCTCGGAGCCCTTGCGGCCGATCACGATGCCGGGGCGGGCGGTGTGCACGTCGACTTGGAGCCGGTCCCGGGTCCGTTCCACCTCGACCCGGCTGATCGCCGCGTTGGGCAGCTCGGTCATCAGGTACCGGCGGATGTGGTAGTCCTCCAGGAGGTAGTCCCGGTACTCCTGCCGGTCGGCGATCCAGCGCGACTTCCAGTCGGTGATCACACCGAGACGGAAGCCGTACGGGTGAACTTTCTGGCCCATCAGCTGGTCTCCTCGGTCTCGTCGGTTTCCGATTCGACGGTGTCGGTCACCGGATCGGTTGTGGCCTCGTCAGCCGGGGTGGGCGCACCGGTTTCGGGGGTGGCAGCCGTGTCCGTCGTGGCAGCCGTGTCCGTCGTGGCAGCCGTCTCGTCGGCCCCCTCGACCTCGTCCGGCTGGTCGGCCTGGCGGCTGCGAGCCACCCGGCGACGACGGTCGGCGTCAGCCGACCGGGCGCTGGTGCTGCCCCGCAGCTCGGCCCGGTTGCGCTGGTCGTCGAGCTCCTCGGTGCTGTAGCGCTGCACCTCGATGGTGATGTGGCAGGTCTGCTTGCGGATCCGGCCGGCCCGGCCCCGGGCCCGGGGCCGGTAGCGGCGCAGGCTCGGGCCCTCGTCGGCGTAGCAGGCCGAGACGTACAGCTCGTCGACCGGGATGTCCTCGTTGTGGGTGGCGTTGGCCACCGCGGACCGGAGGCCCTTGCCGACGACCTCGGCCGCCCCGCGCTCGCTGAACCCGAGGATCTGGCTGGCCTCGATCACGTGCTTGCCCCGGATCAGGTTCAACACGACCCGGACCTTCGAAGCCGACATCCGCACGTAGCGGACCTGGGCCCGGCTGCCGGGTCGGGATTCGGTGGTGGTGGCCATCAGCGCCGCCCCGACCGTTCCT
>JBKECK010000079.1:0-65495 GCA_047974625.1 Acidimicrobiales bacterium | reverse complement strand
TCACCGTCACGGTGCTCCCCGGCTCCGCCGTACCCACCACCGTCGGCGTCACGGTAGCCACCGTCGCCCCCTCAGCCGGAGCGGTCACAATCGGCCCACTGGGCGCCGTCGTATCGACCACCACCCTCCGACTGGTCGGCGCCGACACATTGCCCGCGGTATCGGTCGCCGAGACGCTCAACGTCGAGGTCCCCTCCGGCAACGCCGACGTCACACAACTCCAATCACCGTTCACATCAGCGGTCGCCGCACACAAGGTCGTCGAACCATCCGTCACCGTCACGGTGCTCCCCGGCTCTGCCGTACCCACCACCGTCGGCGTCGGCCCGACCGTCGCTCCGTCAGCCGGGGCGGTCACAATCGGCGCACTGGGCGCCGTCGTATCGACGATCACCGAGCTCGTCGTCGGCAACGAGACGTTGCCAACCGAGTCGGTGGCCGTGACCGTGAGGGTTGTCGGGCCCTCCGGCAACACCGACGTCACACAACTCCAATCACCGTTCACATCAACGGTCGTCGTGCACAGGATCGTGCCTCCGCTGCCGGACACGCTCACGGTGCTCCCCGGCTCGGCTGTGCCGGTAACGGTCGGCGTCGTGGTGCCAACCGTGGCGCCGTCGCCTGGCGACGTCACCGTAGGCGCTGTCGGCGCCGTCGTGTCCACGGTCACCGAACGGGTCGTGGGCGACGACACGTTCCCGGCCGCATCCGTGGCCGTGACGCTCAACGTCGTGGAGCCCTCCGGCAACGCCGACGTGATACAGCTCCAGTTCCCGTTCACGTCCACGGTCGCAGTGCAGAGGGTGGACGAACCATCGGTCACCGTTACCGTGCTGCCCGGTTCAGCGGTACCGCTCACAGTCGGCGTAGTGGTCGCCAGTATGGCCCCCTCGCTGGGCGAGGAAACCGTGGGCGCTGTCGGGGCGGTGCTATCCACCGTCAACGACGCGTTGATCGTCGGCGAGGGATGACCCGCAGCGTCGACCTGGGAGGCGCCCACGCTGTGGACCCCGTCGGTCAGGGCGGTGGTGGCGTCACAGGTCCAGGCGCCGCCGCCGTCCACCAATGCGGTGCAGGCGACGGACCCGTCGACGGTCACCGTCACGGTAGCCCCTGGCTCACCGGTGCCCGAGAATGTCGGTGTCGTGTCGGTGGTAACGCCGACGGGATCGAGGGTGGGCGCGGCCGGCGGCGCGGTGTCGATGGTCAACGACCCCCCGGCAGGCGGGCTTACGTTGCCGGCCGCGTCGGTCTGGGTCAACGTCAGCGAATAGGTCGCGTCGGGCTTCGGTACCGTTGGGTTGCAGGTCCACAGACCGTCGGGGGTGACAAGGGCGCTACACCAGGTTGTGCCCCCGCTGTCGGTGACGGTGACGGTCGCCCCCGGCTCACCCGTGCCCTGCAAGGCCGGTTGTGCTTCATGCGTCACGCCTCTGGGTCCGACCAGGGTGGGGGGCGCCGGGGCAGTCTGATCGATGGTGAACACGATCGGCGTGCTCATCGTGCCGCCGCTGTCGGCCGTAACCGTGTGATCACCAAGGGTGAAGGGAGCAGCGGGGGTGCACGTCCATTGCCCGCCGCTCACCACCGCACTACATACGATAGAGCCGGCCTCGAGAACGTCGACGGTGCCGCTGACGACGGAGGTGGTACCGCTGATCGTCACCGTCGGATTGTTGGTGACCATGCCGTGAACCGGGGATGTGATCTGCACATACGGAGTGCCCGTGGCCACGGTGAAGGTGACCTGGGTGCTCAGATTGGCGACGTTCCCGCCGTTGTCGGTGCTGGTGGCCTCGATCGTGTGCAAGCCCTCCGTCAGCGGGATGGGGGGTATACAGCTCCAGTATCCGGTGGTGCTGGTCAGCGTGAAACAGATCGCGTCATAGTTGGAGCTGACGGTGATGTTGCTCCCCGGTTCGGCCGTCCCTTCGATGAGCACCGATCCGGTTCCCACCGTCGAGCCCTCCACCGGGGCGGTGATGACCGGATCAACGGGAGGCACCTGGTCGATCACGAAATCGACGGCGCTACTGGTCGGCGAGACGTTGCCGGCGGGGTCAGTGGCCGTGGCGACGATGCTGTGGACACCGTCGGCCAGTGGAGTGGGGAGGCAGCTCCAACTGCCCCCGACAGAAACGGTGGTGGTGCACAGGGTCTGGGTGCCTTCAGTCACGGTGATGGTGGCGCCCGGCTCGCCGGTGCCCCGGATCGTCGGCGTCGGGTAGTTCCACGATGTGGTGGCCGCCGGGTCGGTGATGACCGGCCGCTCGGGGGCGAGACTGTCTACGGTGACAGCAACCGGCGTCGACGGGGCGGCCTGGTTGCCGGACGGGTCACTGGCCCAGGCGGTGAGGGTGCCGGCCCCCTGGGACAGCCCCTCGGCCACACAAGACCAGTCCCCGCTGCCGGTCGCGGTGGCGGTGCACAGGGTCGTCCCCCCGGCATCCTTCACCTGCACCGTGGCCCCCGGCTCGACCGTGCCGGACACGATCGGGGCGGTGGTGGCCAGGGTCGACCCGTCGGTTGGGCTGGTGATCACGGCCGGCGCAGGCGGGGTGACGTCGTTGAACTCGAGGTAGTCGGGGGCCGGGCCGCCGAAGGTGTTGCCGGTGCCTTCGGTCAGGGTCGGGGTGCCATCGCCGTCGTCATCGGGATCGAGGTGGTTGGGGACGGTGTCGCCGTCGGTGTCGGGCGGGATCCGGGGCACCTCGAAGGCGTCGTCCAAGCCGTTGCCGTTGGCGTCGGTCCCCGACGCCACGATGTCGGCGACGCCATCGGAGTTGGCGTCGTTGAACTCGGTGAGGCTCGGTACCCCATCGCCGTCATCGTCCGGATCCCGCCAGTTGGGGATGGTGTCGGTGTCGGTGTCGGCCGATGTGGGGTCGAGGGGCGTGTCGATCACACCGTCGGAGTTGGCATCCGCGCCATCGGCGTGACCGTCGGAGTTGGCATCCGCGCCGCCGGCCTCGAGCCAGTCGGGGATCGAGTCGCCGTCGGAATCTGCGTCGAGGCTGTCGGGAATCGTGTCGCCGTCGGTGTCGACCGCCCCGGAGCCCTCCGCGGTGTCGGGGATCCCGTCACCGTCGTCGTCGAGGTCGGCCGAGTCGGGGATCCCGTCACCGTCGGTGTCGGGCGGCATCTGCCGGTAGTCGGGCACGCCGTTGGCGTCCACGTCGGCGGCGTCGGCTGGGTTCCCGTCATGGTTCGGGTCCGGGTTCTCATCCCGGGTCAGCAGGCTGTCGTTGTCGTCGTCAGGGTCGCGGTAGTCGGGGATCCCGTCACCGTCGGTGTCGGTCAGCGATCCGCCCGAGCCGATCTCGTACCGGGTGAGAATGCCGTCGTTGTCGTCGTCGGCGTCCGAGCAGTTCGGGATCCCGTCACCGTCGGCGTCCGAACCGCTGGTGTCGAGTCGGGTCACCCGGCTGGTGTCGGCCCCCCACCTGATGTTCGCAGCGCCGACGCTGTTGGTGACACGACCGGCGCCGAAGGTGCCGTCACCGGCTCCGAACCAAACGGTGATCTGGCTGTTGTCGAGACCGACGACGATGTCGTTGCGGCCGTCCGCGTTGAAGTCGCCGAGCATGGTCGCAGCGAAGGCGTACAGGTACGGCTTGAACAGGGTGGACTCGACCAGGGTGGTGATGACGGTTGTGGAGAAGGTGCTGTCGCCGTTGCCCAACCAGACCGAGATGGTGCCGGTGTTGATCCCGTTGATCAGATCGGGGCTGCCGTCGCCGTTCACATCGGCCAGGAAGCTGCCCTCGATGGTGGCGTCGGTACCACTGAGGAACCGGTCGGCGCCGCTCGACGCCATCACGGTGGTCACCGGCGTGGAGGTGACGATGCCGCCCGCTATGCCCCGCCAGACCCGGACGGTGCCGGCGTCGGGAGCGTAGACGACGTCGCCGATGCCGTCATGGTTGGTGTCGGCGAAATAGGTGCTGTAGCCGGAGGCGTAGCCGGCACCGGGGCTGGTCAGGGTGCTCGTCACCCGGGTGGCGGCGAAGGTTCCGTCGCCGTTGCCCGCGATCACCTCGACCGTGCCGGTGGAGTTGGCCCACACAAGGTCGAGGCGTCCGTCCCCGGTCATGTCGAGGAGGCCGGTGCTCTCCGCGGTGCCGTCGCCGATATTGATCGCGCCAACGGTGTAGGTGGTCGTGACCGGATTGGCGAAGTCGAAGGAGTTGGGGCCGTCCCCCAGGTAAACCACGATCTTGGGCGCGGTGGTGTCTGTGGCGGTCAGCAGATCGACCCGACCGTCACCGTTCAGGTCGCGGACGTCGGCGAATCGGGCGGTCTGGAAGCCGACCAGGAAGCCGGCCGCGACATTGGGATCGTCGACGGCCGGGGTGTCGACCCCGCCGAACCGGTTCACTGGATAGAACGCGGCACCGACGGTCTCCCTCAGGTAGACCGGGGTGGGGGCAACGCACTCGACCGGATCAGGTACGCCGTCGCCGTCGCGGTCGACGGGGGCGGTCGGATCGCGATCGAGGTAGTCGGGCACGCCGTCCGCGTCACTGTCGATGATCGTGCCCCCGGGCCCGAGCTCATCGACGGTGAGGATGCCGTCGTTGTCGTCGTCGTCGTCCTGGCAGTTGAACAGGCCGTCGCCGTCGGTATCGATGGCGCCGAGGTTGAACGCCGCGTATCTCTGGGTGGTCACGCCCGGGGTGAACATCGGGATCGTGAACGAGGTGGAGGCGGTGGCGAACGTGCCGTCGCCGTTACCGGCATACATCTCGATGCTGCTGCCGGCGTTGACGTAGTCGACCTTGCCGTCTGCGTTGACGTCGACGTACCAGCCGGTCTGAACACTGTCTCGGGCCGTGGTCAGGGTGCCGGTCACAGTGGTGGTGATGGCACTGTTGGAGAACGTCCCGTCGCCCACCCCGGGCCACACCTGGAACGTCTTGGGTCCGGAGTTGGCTGATACAAGATCGAGGATGCCGTCACCGGTAAGGTCCCGCAGCCCGGTGATGACGGCGGTACCGACACTGCCGGCGGTGAACGCCGCCGGCATGGTGGAGGTGACCGCGGTCGCCGAGAAGGTCCCGTTTCCCAGGCCACGGTGAACGTCGACCCGGTCACCGGTTCCGTCGGCATTGACATAGTCGATGTTGCCGTCGCGATCGACGTCGGCCCAGAAGCCAGCCTCGCTGGCGGCGTCACCGGCCCGGAGGGAGTTCATCGGGAGCACGTCGGTGACGGTGGCCTCGGTGCGGAACGTGCCGTCCCCATTGCCCGGGTACGTGACCAGCCGGCTGTAGGTACCGAACACGGCCTCGGCGTAGGCGATGTCGATGATCCCGTCATTGTTGACGTCGACGAGTCCAGTCGACTCGTTGATGTTGACGCCGGTGTGGAAGGCGGCCGCGGTCGGGAACACGGTGGTAACCGGCGTGGTGGCGAAGGTCCCGTCGGCGCGCCCGGGGAACACCGTGGCCTGGTGGACGGCCGAGTTGTCGTTCAGGTTGACCCAATCGGAGATCCCGTCGCCGGTGAGGTCCACCCAGGCCCCAGCCTCCTCACTGCCCTCACCGACGCCGAGGACGACGGATGACGGGTTGGTCTCGATCTGAGTTGTGTTCCACGTTGCCGGGGTGGCGCCGGCGGAGAAGTACCGCAGGTAGACCGACGGGGAGACGTTGGCCACCGACAACAAGGGTGGCGTGGCGCATTCGACGCTGTCGGCCAAGGGATCTGTGTCGGCGACCGCCACCGACGCCGGTACGACAGCGATGCCGGCGGTCACCAACATCAGCGCCACCGCTGATCGCCACGCTGCCCAGGCACTGGCGGCGCCCCTCCGGCGAGCCACGCGGCTGGTGGAGGGCGCTTCCGCTGCTAGCGTCGTTTCGGTCATGAGGGTCTACTCCCACCCGGACGTCTATGAGTGGGCTCCTCAGCGGCCGATGTCGCGGCCTCATTAGGTCAGCTAAGGTTTGAATCTGATTCCGGTCGTCTCCAAGGGGATGGCTGGACCGGCTGTGGCCGGTTCCGAACGGCCCGCCCGGGTGGTTCGGGCCCGCCCCCGGAAGGCAGATGGAGGTCCGGTGGCCGAACAGGGGGGACGCACACCCGGGTCGGCCCGGAGCACCGTCGGCCACCGGTCGAGGTCGGCGCCGGGTCGACGCCGCGGGCCCGAGTGGGTGCCCCGGGGGTTGGCCGCAGGTGCCCTCGCCACGGTGGTCGCGACGGTCGGCCTGCTGGCCCTGGCACCCACCCCCGGTCCGCCGATGATGGCGTCACGCGCCGCTGGCCTCCGTCCCGCTCTCAATTCCGACTACCCCCACACCCTTCCCCCCGAGGGCGCCGGATCCGCACCGTCGAGCGAGCACGCGGCGGCCAGACCGGTCCGTCCGACGCCATCCAAGGAGCAGATGGCCTCGCATCCGGCCGATCCGGGCGGGCTCCGGTTCGTGTACTTCGTGGAGGCCGATCAGACGCCGGACCCTACCGCGCCGGAACGGATCGAGCAGCAGGCCCGGGCCATGCAGGCGGCTTGGCACGATGCGTTCGGCGGCACCTTCACCCTGGCCGATCCCGTGGTCCGCGTGGTGTACGGCGAACATACCGCCCGTTGGTACCCCGCCACCGTCAACGGTGACGACCCCCACTGGTTCCGCCTCCGCAACATCCGATCCGAGGCCCGGGCCGCGCTCGGCCTCGGCGACGACGAGCCGGCCCGGCTGTTCATCTACCCGGCCGGCACGATCAACGGCCTGGTGGGGGCCAACCGGTACGACGACGCCGTCATGGACGGCGACGACCTTGCCTGCATCGGCACCGAGCGGGACACCGTACCCTACGAGAGCGAGTATCCCGCCGACTGCCTCGATACAGCGCTCCACGAGCTCGGCCACCTCTACGGGCTCGGCCACCAGGGACCCTCAAACGGCTGCATGCAGCTCGGCTTCTACCGGCATTTGAACGGCCAGGGGCCGTGTCCGTTCACCGAGGACGACGTCGCCATCGTCTGGAGCGATCCGGCCAATCTCGGCTGGCTGAGCGCCACCCCCGGTGACCAGGTGAACGTCCCGGTCGGCGACTGACGGTCGGACAAGTCGCCGATAAAGTCCGTAAATCTGATTGATATTGTCGGGATTGACCCGTAGGGTCCATTCCTGATCAAGCTGGTCAGGAATCAGGAGCCCTCCCCCATGACCGTCACCCCCAGCGCGGCCGAGACGCTCAAGGCCACCAGTCGCCACCTGCGCGGCCCGCTCGCGGCCGAATTGGCCGATACCGGAACGGACCGGTTCAGCGCCGACGCCGCTCAGGTACTCAAGTTCCACGGCATCTACGCCCAGGACGACCGGGACCAACGGCGCGAACGCAAACGGCAGGGTCTCGACCTGGCCTACTCGTGCATGGTGCGGTGCTCAGTGCCCGGTGGAGTCCTGCGCCGTAGCCAATGGCTGACTATCGACGCCCTCGCCGACCAGATCGGCGACGGCAGCCTCCGGCTGACCACCCGCCAGGGCGTCCAGTACCACTTCGTCCACAAGGGCGATGTGCGGGAGCTGGTGGCCGCCCTCAACGAGGGCCTGGTCACCACCTACGCGGCCTGCGGCGACGTGGTTCGCAACATCATGGCCACCACGGCCCCCACCCCCGAGCGCGACCTTCCCCGTATCGAGTCTGTCACCCGCTCGCTGGTGGGCAGGCTGCGGCCTCGTTCCGCCGCCTACTGGGAACTCTGGCTCGACGGCGAGCGCGCCGTGTCGGCCGGCCCGGCCTCCGCCCCGGTCGAAGGGGTGGAACCGATCTACGGCGACACCTACCTGCCCCGGAAGTTCAAGATCGGCGTCGCCTGGCCCGGTGATCACTCGATCGACGTCCACTCCCAGGACCTGGGCCTGGTACTCGTGCCCGGGGCCGACGGCCGGGACGGCGCCGTGTTTCTCGCCGGCGGTGGCCTCGGCCGCAGCCACACCGACGACAGCACGTTCCCTTGGCTGGCCGAACCCCTGGCCTGGGTGCCCGACGAGGAGATCGGCCAGGTGGCCGAAGCCGTGGTCACCACCTTTCGGGATCACGGCAACCGCTCCGACCGCAGCCACGCCCGGCTCAAGTACCTGGTCGCCGAACGGGGAATCGGGTGGCTACGGGCCGAGGTGGAGGAACGGATCGGCCGCCCGCTGACCCCGCCGGTCGACCTGCCGCCCTGGAGCTCCCGCACCCGGAGCTTCGGCTGGCAGCGCCAGCGCGACGGCCTCGACGGCGAGCCCCGCTGGTTTCTTCACCTGCCCATCCCGTCCGGCCGCCTCGTCGACGACGAGCGCTCCCGGCCCCGGGCCGCGCTACGGGCCGTGCTGGAGACCCTGGCCGACGAGATCCGGATCACCCCCCACCAGGACGTACTGATCTGCGGGGTCCGCCCCGGCGACCAGGCTGCCGTCGACGCCATCCTGGCCGAGCACGGGGTCCGGCAGGCCCGGGAGCTGTCCCTGACCGTGCTGTCCACTATGGCCTGCCCGGCCCTGCCCACCTGCGGCCAGGCCCTCGGCGAGGCCGAACGGGTCCTGCCCGAGGTCACCGACCTCATCGACGGCCTACTCGCCGACCGGGGTCTCGACGACCTCGCCATCGAGACCCGCATGACCGGGTGTCCCAACGGCTGCGCCCGGCCCTACGTGGCCGAGCTGGGCATCGTCGGACGCACCAAGACCGCCTACGACCTGTGGGTCGGCGGCGACCCGGCGGGCACCCGCCTGGCCCGCCCCCTGATCGAGTCGGTCCCCCTGGCCAAGCTGGACGACGTCCTGGCCACGGTGCTCGACCAGTTCGTCCAGCAACGGACCGCCGGAGAGGGCTTCGGGACCTGGGCCGATCGCCTGGGCCCGACGGTCATCGCCCGGGACCTGCCCGACTTCGCCCGCCCCCGACGAGGAGCCGTCCGATGATCAGCCTCGCCCCCACATCCGGACCCTCCCCTGCCCCGTCCCCCCCGGTGGCCGGACGGGCCACGGCCGCCGAGGCGGTCGCCTGGGCCGTGGAAACCTTCGGTGCCGATGACCTCACCCTGCTCTGCTCCGGGCAGGACGCCGTCCTGGTCGACCTGGCTCTCGCCGTGGACCCGGCGATCGAGATCGCTTTCATCGACACCGGGTTCCACTTCCCGGAGACCATCGAGACGATGGAACGCATCGCCCGTCGGTACCGACCCCGGCTGAGGATCGTGGTGCCGTGGCGTCACCTGCCCGGGGCCAGTCGGCCCGACTTCTGCTGCGGCGACCACAAGGTCGAACAGTTGGAGCTGGCCCTGGACGGCCGGCGGGCGTGGCTCTCGGGGCTGCGTCGGGCTGACGGTCCGGACCGGGCCGGGGCGGCCATGGTGGAGACCGACCGGCGGGGCCTGACCAAGATCAACCCCATCGTGGACTGGACCGACCAGGAGGTAGCCCGCTACGAGGCGGAGCGGTCGATCATCGTCAATCCGCTGCGTGACCGGGGCTACCCGTCGATCGGTTGCTGGCCGTGCACCAGCCCCGTCGTTGACGGCGCCGACGCTCGCTCGGGCCGCTGGGCCGGGCAGGAACGGACCGAGTGCGGGATCCACTGGTGAGCGGCCTGGCCGTCGTCCCGGTGGCCCTCCGGGTCGAGGGACGGGCGGTGCTCGTGGTGGGCGCCGGCCGGATCGCCGCCCGCAAGGCGGCCACCTACGTGGCTGCCGGTGCCGACGTCACCGTGGTCGCCCCCGACCACGGTGACGCGATGGACGCCCTCCCCATCGCCGCCCGTCACCACCGCCGGTTCGTCCCCGGCGACCTGGACGGCATCCGGCTCGTGATCACCGCCACCGGGGATCCCGAGGTCGACGGGGCCGTGTTCGCCGAAGCCGAGCGCCGCGGCATCTGGTGCAACGCCGCGGACGACCCCGACCACTGCTCGGTGATCCTGCCCGCGGTGAGCCAGCGCCACGGGGTCACGGTGGCGGTGTCGACCGGGGGCCGCAGCCCGGCCGTGGCCTCCTGGCTCCGCCGCCGGATCGACGCTCTGCTCGACGAGGCCACGGGAACCGTGATCGAGGTGACCTCGGCGGTGCGGGAACGGATGCGGGCCGACGGTCGACCCACCGAGGTACCGGGTTGGGCCGAGGTGCTCGACAACGAGGCCCTAGCCCTGGCGGCGGCCGGTCGACGCCACGATCTGGAACGCTCCTTCGACACCGCGCTCGGCCTCGAAGCCGGTGGGCGGGTGGCCAACCGGGAGCCGGCCACCCCGTCGTCACCGGCCACCGGCCCCGGTAGTCGACCGTGACCGTGCACCTGGTCGGGGTCGGGCCCGGCCGGGCCGACCTGATGACCTTGCGGGCGGTCCGTCTCCTGGGCCGGGCCGACGCCGTCGTCGTCGACCGCCTGGTCGGCGCCGACGTGGCCGACTTCGTCGCCCCCTCGGCCGAACGGTACGAGGTGGGCAAACGGGTGGGCGGCGGACCCGGCCAGGACGAGATCAACCGCCTGCTCGTCGACCTGGGTCGGCGCTTGGAGGTAGTGGTGCGGGTCAAGGGAGGCGACCCGTTCGTGTTCGGCCGGGGGGCCGAGGAGGCCGACGCCCTCGCCGCGGCTGGGATCCCGGTGGAGGTTACCCCGGGTGTCACCTCGGCCGTCGCCGGCCCGGCCGCGGCCGGGATCCCGGTGACCCGCCGCACCGTGGCCAGCGGGTTCTGTGTGGTCACGGCCCATCAGGACGACCGGTCCACCCCCGTCGACTGGTCGGCCCTGGCCCGGTCGGGCCTGACCATCGTGGTCCTGATGGGCGCCCGGCGGGCCGCCCGGATCGCCGCCGCCCTGGTCGCGGGCGGACTCTCCCCCGACACCCCGGCCGCCGTGGTCACCGACGCCGCCCGGCCCGGCCAGCACACCTGGCGGGGCCGGCTCGATCAGCTGGGCACCGAACCGGTGGCCTCGCCGTCGGTCCTGGTCATCGGCCGGGTGGCCGACGCGGCCCTGGCCGCGGGCGCCGCCGGGCTCACCCCTCGGACGCCGACAGCACCGCTCGGGACGGGGTAGGGCCCACGTAGCGGGCGTCGGGCCGGATGATCTTGTTGTCGGCCGCCTGCTCCAGCACATTGGCTGACCAGCCCACCATCCGGCTCACGGTGAAGGTCGGGGTGAACATCTCCTGGGGGATCCCGGCAAGATGGAGCACCACGGCGGCGTAGAACTCCACGTTGGTGACCAGGGTGGCCTGCGGTTTCCACCCGGCCAGGAACCGCAGCATCCGCTGTTCGATCTCCAGCGCCCGGTCGACCAGGGGGCCGCCGAGCCCGACGGCCACCTCTCGGAGCAGGGCGGACCGTGGGTCGTCGGCCCGGTAGACGGCGTGACCGAACCCCATGATCGGCTGGCCCGTGTCCACCCGGCGCCGGGCCCAGGTCTCGGTCCCGGCCGGATCCCCGATGTCCTCGATCATGTCCAGGACCCGACTCGGGGCGCCCCCGTGGAGGGGTCCGGAGAGGGCCCCGACCGCGGCGGTGAGGGCCGCGCCCATCGAGGCCCCCGTGCTGGTGACCACCCGGGCGGTGAAGGTGGAGGCGTTGAACCCGTGCTCGGCGGTGAGGATCAGGTAGATCTCCACCGCCCGGACCAGCTCGGCCCGGGGGACGGAGCCGGTGACCATGCGCAGATAGTCCGCCGCGATGCGCAGGCCCGGATCGGCCGGGATCACCGGCCGACCGGCGGCCCGACGGTGCAGGCCGGCCAGGATGGTGGGGGTCACGGCGACCAGCCGAACCGCCTCCCGGCGGCGCTGGTCGGCCGTCTGGTCGACGGTGGGGACGTCGGCGGCGACCAGCGACAATCCGGCCCGGAGGCCGGCCAGCGGGGTCGGGGCCCCTCCGGCCAGGTCGAACAGGGCCGCGCCGGTGGACGGGTCGAGCTGGCGACCGAGCCCGAGCTCGGCCCGGAGGTCGGCCTCCGAGGCGGTCAGATCACCGTCGAGGAGCAGGGCGGCCGCCTCCTCGAAGGTGTGGTGGCGGGCGACGTCGACGGCGTCATACTGGCGGTAGTGGTAAAAGCCCTCGCCGCCCTGGACCGATCCGATGGTGGTGTCGGCCACGATCAGGCCCTTGAGGCCGGCCGGGGCCACCAGGAAACCGTGTGCGTTGTCGTTCATGGTTCGATCGTGAACCGGTGGGTTCGGGTTGACAACATTGATTCCGTCAACGTTGATCAACGCAACCCGTTCAGCAGAGGAGCCGGGCCAGGGCGGCCATGGAGGGGACGGTCACCGTCGGCCGGACCGGTACGTCCACCGGTGCGGTGGCCCCAAAACCACCGACGGCATGCCGCCGGTGGACCCAGGCCGTGCGCCACCCCCGGGCCAGGGCGGGGAGGTGGTCGTGGTAGAGGCTCTCGGCCACGTGGAGCAGGGCTCCGGGATCGAGACCGTGGTCGGTCAGGGTGGTCTCGAGCCGGTCGAACATGACCGACGCCGGCTTGTAGGCCCCCACGTCGCCGGCCAGGACCAGGTGATCGAACTCGACCCCCAGCCGGTCGTTGGACAGCCGGAACGACACCGGATCCACATTGGAAAGCACGACCAGACGGAACCGTCCGGCCAGGCGCTGCAGGGCCTCGGCCGAGTCGTCGAAGGCCGGCCAGGCCCCCACGCTGCGCCCGAACGCCTCGGCGTCGACCGCGCTCACCGGCACCCCGAGCCCGGAGCCGATCCGGCGCAGCACCTCGGCCAGCACCTCGGGGTACGGCCAGGTGGGATGGTCGAGCTGGACCCCGGTCTCGGTGGCCCCGAACCGGTCCACCAGGGTGTCGGCGTCGAGGTCGAGGCCCGAGCGGCGCGCCCACGGGACGAGAACCCGTCCGATCCCGGTCTCCCAGTCGATCAGGGTCCCGTAGCAGTCGAAACTGAGCGCCTCGATGCCATCCAGGTTCCCCGTCAAACCCGCGTCGTCGCTGTCCGGTCCGTTGGCCACGCCCCCTGTATAGCCAGGCCCTGTACCCGGCCGAACGGCCCCGACCCCGGCCGGTGGTCGAAATCCCGCCGGTCGTTGAAACCCCGGCCGGCCGGGTGGATCCTGGAACAGTGGCCGAACCCGTCCCCCTCGACGACCCCGGTGCGAACCCGCCCGCACCCGACACAGCCCCGGTCGACACAGCCCCGGTCGACACAGCCCCGCTCGACACAGCCCCGCTCGACACAGCCCCGCTCGACGCGGACGGCCGGGGCCGGTGGTCGCTGAGCGCGGCCGAGGCCGCGGCCCGGCTCGGGATCAAACGGCAGACCCTCTACGCCTACGTCAGCCGGGGCCTGATCGAACGCCGGGTCGACAGCGACGGTCGCAGCAGCCGGTTCGACCCGGTCGAGATCGAACGGTTCCGGTTCGGCCGCCACGACGATGACGCCGGCGAGCTACGGACCCTGTTGAGCACCCGCCTGACCCGGGTGGCCGACACCGGCCTGATCGTCCGCGGCCGGGATCTGGTCGGCTTCGTCGCCGGCGGGGCCCGTTTCGCCGATGTGGTCGATCTGCTCTGGGACGCCCCGGCCGACGAGGCCTGGCCGTCCTGGTCGTCGGTCGACACCGAGCTGGCCGCCCTGACCCTGCCGGGGCTGGCCGGGCGGGTGGCCGGGTCGCCCCTCGACGAGCTGCGCCTGATCGTGACCCTGGCCTCGGCCCGGGACCCGCTCCGCACCGACCTGGCTCCCCGGTCGGTGCGGGCCCTCGGCCGGCGGCTCATCATGGCCATGGCGTCCGGCCTCGGCGCCGCCCCCGGTCCGGCCGGGACCGGGTCGACGGAGGGGTCGGTGGCGGGCCGGCTGTGGGGCCGGCTGGCCACGGTGGAGGCCAGTCCGGAACGGGTGGCCGCGGTCGACACCGCCCTGAGCCTGCTGATCGACCACGGTCTGGCCGCGTCCACCTTCGCGGCCCGGATCGCCGCCTCGGTCCGCGCCGACCCCTACTCGGTGCTGCTCACCGCGCTCGGTGTGATCGATGGGCCCCTGCACGGCGGTTCCAGCGCCACCGTCCACCGGATGCTGGAGGACGCCGCCCGCTCCGGTGATCCGGCCCGGGCGGTCGGCGCGGCCCGGCGGCAGCTCGGCCACTTCCCCGGGATCGGGCACCGGATCTACCGCCACCACGACCCCCGCTACGCCACCCTCCTGGGCCGCCTGATGGAAGCGTGGGCGGGCGACCCACGGCTGGGCCTGGTACTCCAGGTGCGCGACCTGATCGGGCAGCGCAGCGGCGACCTGGCCAACGTCGACGCCGCCCTGGGGGCCCTCACCTTCCTCGGCGGTATGCCCGCGGACGCCGGTGGGGTGCTGTTCTCCGTCGGTCGGGCCGCGGGCTGGTTGGCCCACGGGGCCGAGGAGTACGGGGAGGCCCCCCTGCGGTTCCGGGCCCGGGAGCGTTACACCGGCCTCTGACCGTCATCCACCCGCACGGTTGACGCATCGACGCACCGACACGCCAACCGCGGGGTGGCGCCGCTGGGCCCCATGGAGGGAGGAGGGGGCGGGACCCAGCGAGACCTGAGGTTCATGACCCTTCGGGGTAGGGCCGCAACGGCCAGTGGAACAGCTCGGGGGCAGCAGAACGTGCCGCTGCTCGATGTCCGGCGCCGGTCGGGGGACCCGGGGCCCGGCCGTCCCGCCGACCGGGCCGGACCGGAGCTACGTTGCACCAGTCCCATCGCGTCACCTGCTCCCCTCGTCGAGACCCCGGAGTCGCCGCAGCGACCACCACCGCGCGGAGGGCGCCAGGGCGGCCGGGTCCGGGTTCCCGAGGGGCCCGGAGTCCGGCTGCAGACTGGCGAAGACCGGCTCGAGGCTCCGCACCACGGCGTGGCGGGGCTGACTGGCCACCAGGGGGCGGCCTTCGTTCATGGACCGGCGGACCTCGTCGCAGCTCGGCAGCCAGGCCGCGATCTGGTCGTCGAGGTAGGCGGTGGTGTCGACGAAGTCCAGACCAACCCCGGGATCGGCCCGGTTGATCACCACCGTCCGGCGTCCTGGGCCGAGGCCGTGTCCGGCCAGCTCACCGAGCAGGAGCCGGGCCGCCCGCACGGCGTGCACGTCGAGGCTGGCCACCACCACCGCCCGGGTCATCTGGGGCATCACGGGCAGCAGATGGGGGGCCAGCCCCACCGTGGTGTCGAGTACCACCGCGTCGCTGGTCCGCCGCAGGCCCCCCAGTACCGAGGCCAGGGCGGCCGGGTCTGGGAAGGCGTCGGTCGGGTGGCCGGCCGAGCCGAGCACCCACACCCCCGAGGCGTGGTGGGCGAGGCAGTGGTAGAGCTCGTCGTCGTCGACGGCCTGGCCCGACTCGGCCAGCCGGCAGACGTCGGCCAGGGTGTGGTCCAGACGGAGCCGCAGCGATGTCGACGGGCTGCCGTAGGCGGTGTCGAGGTCGACGAGGACCACCCGCTCGTAGCCGTTCCGGTGCAGCCAGACGGCGGCGTTGCTGGCCAGGAGCGAGCGCCCGGCCCCTCCGGTGGCCGACAGGACAGGGACCAGGGGCCCACTGTGGCCGCCCGGGTCGACCTCCCCGTGAGGGTCGGGGGTGCCGGGCTCCGGGGCGGCCGGGTCGGACCGGGTGGGGTCGAGCCGGGATGTAGGCGCCACCGTCTCGGCCGCCCTCCCGTCCCCGACCGGCCGACCGGTCTGATCGGTGCCGCCGGTCATGGGACGTCGTGGGGGATGAGATGGGGGACGCCGCAGACCACGCCGATGACGGCTATGTCGGCTCCCCCGGTCAGGAGTCCGGCCGCGGCAACCAGCCGGTCGATGACGGGCGGCAGGCCGGCTAGGGCGTCCTCGATCCGAGCACGGACGAGGGCGTCGGCGTCGAGGTCGGTCCCGGATCCGGCGAGCGGCTCCGGGGAGAGCTCGAGCCCACCGACCGGGAGGCTCGAACGGCCGTCCCCGCCGGTGATGCGGGTGCGGCGCCCGAGCCCGAACGGGGCCGGCAGGACGACGGTCCGGTAGGCGGTGTCGACGGTGGTGCCACCCGAGGCGATGATCCGGCCCACACCGGGCGTCTCGAGCACGGTGGCCGGGGAGGGTGGGTCCCCGGCCCGGAGCTCGGCATCGGTCAGGCTCCCAACCGTCAGCTGGGCCAGGGACGGATCGACGGTGGCCGACACCGCCCGCCCGGTACCGTCGGGTTCGCACGAGACGGATTCGATGGTGGCGGACGGTCGGGCCAGATCGAACGACACCGGCACCTGCAGGGGCCCGCCGGCCACGTCGCCGAGACCGAGCTCCAGGTACAGCCGGAGCTGGGATCCTTCCACGAAGGTGCCGGCGCCCCCGAAGGCCTGCCGACCCCCGTCGACCACCACCGCCCGGACGGTGGCCGACTCCACACCAGGCGCCTCCACCGGCACGTCCAGGGTGAGCACCTTTCCCCGACCGGCCTCGTTGGCCACGTTCCGCACCAGGTCCCCGACGGCGATCTCGGCGTGGGCCCACGGGGCCGCCGCCCCGGGGGTGATCCCGAGCACCCGGCCGACGGACACGGCGTCGGGGGTGGTGGTCGCGCCCTGTAGCGCCGACAGGGGCTCCACCGCGGCCAGGGCGTCGCCGTCGCCCCGGGCGACCATGGCGGCCGCCACGAGACCGAGCAGCTCAGACGGGGGTACGGTCAGGGCCAGCAGGGCATCGAGCGAGGCCGCCGAGGCCACCACCTGGAGCTCGGCCGGCGTGACACTGGCCCGGGCGAGGTGGCGGTAGGCGGTCAGGTCCAGGTCGACCGGGCCGCCGAGCAGGGCGCCGAGCAGGGCGTTGAGCGACGGCACGTTGGGGCCGGTAACCGCGGCGGCGAACATCCCCAGCTCGATCCCGGCCAGGCCACCGGAGTCACCGGCCAACGAGCTCCAGCCGATGGTCCGGCCCCCGGGCATGAACAGGTAGTCGAGGCGCCGCTCGACGGTGACCCGGACCGCGGTGGGAACATCTTTCGGACCCACCACCTCGAATCCGCCGGCGGGATCCAGGGCCCCCAGGTCGACAGCGAGCTCGTCCCGTTCGGTCCCGTAGCCGTTGCGGGCCGCGGACGCCAGGGCGGCGTCCTCGACGGTGGACCGAACCGCACCAGCCGGACGACCGTCGACCACCCGGGCCGCGTCGATGGCGGCCAGGGCCGACACCGCCTGGAGCTCGTTGCGGGCGTCGTCGGCACGCCCGATGTCGACCGCCAGGGCCGCCGCCACCAGGGTGAGGGCCGACATCACCGCCACCACGGGCAGGACCAGGCCCCGACGGTCGGCCGGCGGGGCGGCGACCGCCGTCACAATCCCCCGCTGACCACGGCGACGGCTCCGGCGGTGAGCGACGCCGGGGCGAGGTCGGCCAGGGGCGCCACCAGGGGCACGATCGGATGGGTGCGGTTGTCGTGGGCCAGCTCGACGCTGATGCAGGAGAGCCCCGGCTCGTTGGAGCAGGTGACGACCGAGATGGCGCAGCTGAAGCCATCGGCCGAGCCGATGGGATCACAGGCCCGCTCGAGCGGGGACAGGGTCTCCTCGATAGCGGCCCGGGCCGCCTCGACCCGCTCGTCGACCACGGTGGAGGGATCGTCGAGCGTGGCCGCCGCCACCAGGACCCCGTCGGTGGCCGCGAAGGCCAGGAGCTGCTGCCGTCCCCGCAGGACCCCGTAGATGAGCACCCCGACCAGGACCAAGGCCAGGACCGCCAGGACGACGACGATCTCGATCGAAGCGAGGGGCGGGACGCGGCGCGCCCAGGCGCCGATGGTTGGTCGTGCCGGCCATCCCCACCGGGTCGAGGCTCCGGAGGCCGGTGTCCGCGTGCTGCTCATCACCCCTCGGTCGGCGGGGCACCGCCGTCGATGAGCGTTCCGTTACCCTAATCAGGTGACACCCAACGACCCTGATCGGGGGACTGCCACCAGGGGCTTGTCCCCAGCGGACGCCATCAGGGGCCTGTCATCAGGGGACGCGGGTATCCGGCCCGCCGGGGATCCGGTCGTCGGGGTCCGGCCCCGTCGGGGCCCCACCGAGATGAGCGGACCAGGCATCGAACATCGCCGCGTAGCGCCCCCCGGCCGCCACCAGCTCGTCGTGGCTGCCGTGTTCGACCAGGCGCCCCCCGTCCACGACGGCGATCCGGTCGGCCCGCTGGGCGGTGGCCAGCCGATGGGCGATCACGATCGCCGTCCGCCCCCGACGGACCCGGTCGAGGGCCGCCTCCACCCGGCTCTCCGAGGCCAGGTCGAGGTTGGAGGTCGCCTCGTCGAGGACAAGGACCCGGGGGCGGGCCAGGAAGGCCCGGGCCAGGGCCAGGAGCTGCCGCTCCCCGGCCGAGAGGCTGGCCCCACGCTCATGCACCCAGCCGTCCAGGTCGCCGTCGAGGCGGTCGACGAGCTCGTCGAGGCCGACGGCCCGGCACGCGCCGGCGATCTCGGCCCGGGTGGCGTCGGGCCGGCCGAAGGCGATGTTGTCGGCCAGCGACCGGTTGAACAGGAACGGCTCCTGGGGGACGAGGCCGATCTGGCGGCGGAGGGAGGCGAAGGTGACCGACCGCAGATCGTGACCGTCGATGGTGACCGCCCCGTCCTGGGGGTCGTAGAACCGGCTGATCAGCTTGGCCACCGTCGACTTCCCGGCCCCGGTCGGGCCGACCACGGCCAGGGTCTCACCGGGCTCGATGACCAGGTCCAGGCCGTCGATCACGGGTCGTGTGGGGTCGTAGCCGAAGCGCACGCCGCGGAGTTCGATCCGGCCAGTGATCGACGGCAACTCGACGGCATCGGCGGCTTCCGGCACCGACGGCTCGGTGGCCAGCAGTTCCCGGATCTTGACCACGGCGGCCTGGCCGGACTGGTAGGCGTTGTAGAGCTGGACCAGCTGCTGCATGGGGGCGAAGAAGGCGGTGAGGTAGAGCAGGAAGGCGAACAGTTCACCCACGGTGAGCTGGCCCCGCAGGACCATGGTGCCGCCCACCCCCAAGAGGACGGCCTGGCCGAGGACACCGACGGCCTCGCTGGCCGGCCCATAGAAGGCACCGACGGTGGCCGCCTCCACGTTGGCGTCCCGCAGGCCGCCGACCACATTGGCGTGGGCGACCGCGTTGTGGCTCTGGCGGTTCGTGGCCCGCACCACCCGGATCCCGGCCAGGTTCTCCGACAGGTCGGCCAGGACGAGGGCGATCCGGTCCCGGACCCGGTCGTAGGAGCGCTGCGACGCCCCCCGGAACCACCAGGTGAGGGCGGCCATGGCCGGCAGGATCACCAGCAAGGTGATGGTGGCCAGGCGGACGTCGAGGGCCACCAGGATCCCGGTGATCACCACCAGGGTCAGGCCCTGCACCATCAGGTTGACCAGGCCGTCCTGGAACAGGGCCGCCAGCGCCTCGATGTCGCTGGTCATCCGGGTCATGATCACCCCGGCCTGGTGGTCGGTGTAGAAGTCGAGGGACAGGCGCTGGAGGTGGGAGAACACCCGCACCCGCAGGCGGGCCATGAGCCGTTCGCCCAGGGCGCCCGTGTACCGGATCCGGATCCGGGAGGTGACCACGTTGACGGCGATGGCCGCCAGGTAGGCGACGGCGACGACCAGCACGGTGTCGAAGTGGCGGGGGGTGATGCCCCGATCGAGACCGATCTGGATGAACAGTGGCCCGGCCTGGAAGGCGACGGTCTCCACCACCACCAGGGCCACGGCCAGGGCGAGAGCGGCGCGGTGGGGCCGGAGGAAGGTCCGCAGGGTGAAGGGCCGGCGGTCGTAGTCGGACTGGGAGAACGGGATGTGCTCGGGCGGGTGGTCGGGCTCCTCGGCGAGGATCCGCTTCGCACCGTCGGCCAGTTCGGACGGGACACCGGCGAAGGGCAGGCCGGCGGCCGCGCTGGTCTGGGCCGCGTTCGGTCCGGCAAAGCCCGGTGTCGCGCCGAAGCTCACGAGGCGTCCTCCAGGGTGGCCAGGATCTCCACATAGCGGGGCACGGCGGCCAGCAGTTCCTCGTGGCGGCCGGTGGCGGCCACCCGGCCCTGGTCGAGGAGGACCACCCGGTCGGCCTGGGCGATGGTGGAGAGCCGGTGGGCGATCAGGATGGTGGTCCGGTCGCGGGTCCCGGTGGCGGCGATGGCCCGGTGGATCCGGGCCTCGACCTCCACGTCGACCGCGCTGGTGGCGTCGTCGAGGATCAGGACCGCCGGGTCGGCCAGCAGGGCCCGGGCCAGGGCCACCCGCTGCCGCTGCCCGCCCGACAGGGTGTAGCCCCGCTCCCCGACCACCGTGTCGTAGCCGTCGTCGAGCCGGCCGATGAACTCGTCGGCCTCGGCGGCGGTAGCCGCGGCCACCACCGTCTCCGGCAGGGCATCGGGCCGGGCGTAGGCCACATTGCCCCCCAGGCTGGTCGAGACCAGGAACGGCTCGTCGGCAACCAGGCCGACGGCGGCCCGGAGACTGGCCTGGGTGAGGTCCCGCACGTCGTGCCCGTCGAGGCGGACGGCGCCGGCGTCGACGTCGTAGAACCGTTCTAGCAGGCGGGCGACGCTGGACTTGCCACTGCCGGTCCGCCCCACGATGGCCACGGTCTCCCCGGCCGGTATCCGCAGGCTGAAGCCCCGCAGCACCGGTGGGTCGTCGGGGCCGTAGGCGAAGTGGACGTCGTCGAAGACCACCTCGCCGCGGGGGTCCACCAGGTCGACGGCGTCGGGGCGGTCCACCACCTCGGGCTCGGTGTCGAGGATCTCGAAGATGCGGGCGGCCGAGGCACGGGCCCGCTGGCCCATCATCAGGAACAGCCCCAGGGTCCGGAACGGCACCTGGAGCATCAGGACGTAGGCCGAAAAGGCGAACAGGGTGCCCTCGGTGATCCGGCCATCGATGACCAGCCAGCCGCCGTAGACCAGCACGATCAGGGTCCCCAACCGGGGCAGGTTCTCGATCACGGGGTTGTAGGTGGCCCGGGCGTCGGCGGTGCGCACCCCGGCCCAGCGGACCCGGAGGGCGGCGTCGGCCAGCTCGTCGATCTGGCGGCGCTCGGCCGCGAACGAACGGACGACCCTGACCCCGTTGATGTTCTCGTCGACGATGGTGGCCACGTCGGCCAGTCGGGACTGGTTGATCCACGACAGGGGGAATACGTCGTCCCGGAGCCGCTTGCCCAGGAGGTAGACGAAGGGCAGGGGGGCCACGGCGGCCAGGGTGAGGCCGACGTGGATCGACAGCATGAACCCCATGGCCGCCACGAACATCACCCCGGTCATGGTGATGACGGGGGCGAACATCAGGAACAGCTGGACCGACCGGATGTCGGAGTTGGCCCGGGAGATCACCTGGCCCGACGACGTCCGGTCGTAGAAGGCGAACGACAGCCGGTTGAGGTGCTGGTAGAGCAGGACCCGCAGGTCGGACTCGATCGAGAAGGCCATCCGGTACAGGCCGGACCGGAAGGCGAAGGTCAGGCCGGCCCGGCTGACACCCAGGACGATCAGGGCGACCACGTAGGGGGCCAAGGGTTCGTTCCGGGCGGTGAGGGCGTCGTCGATGGCGGCCCGGACGACGGCCGGCAGGGCAACCTGGATCAGCATCGCCCCCAGGGCCAGGACCAGGGACCCGATGAGCAACCCCCGATGGGCCCGCACCAGGGGCGCCAGGCGGCGGAGCCAGCCCAGCTCCGGGTCGGGGTGGACCCGACCGGCCGGGGGTGGATAGTCGGCGGTCACCGTCACCGGTTGGAACAGGGATCCCGCCGGTGGGGTGACGGGATCCTGGCCGGTCACGGTCACCCGGGCGAGTCTAGGAGCGACACGGAGCCGGGTCGGAAACCGCAGCTGCGGCCCCGACCCGGCGAGTGTCCGGGATCAGGTAGGTTCCGCCGACCACCAAGCGGGGCGGACACCCCGTCCGATCAGAGCAGACCCTTCCGATCAGAGCAGACCCTGCTGATCAGAGCAGACCCTGCTGATCAGAGCAGACCCTGCTGATCAGAGCAGACCCTGCTGGGTCAGGTAGTCGGTGGCCACCGCCTTCGGGTCCTCACCACCGGCCGATACCCGCTGGTTCAGTTCAGCCATGGTCTCGTTGTCGAGCCCGCCGAGGATGGTGTCGGCCAGGGCCTCGAACTGCTCGGGGGCCTGCTGGTAGAGGGCGTCGGTCATGGTCATCGAGACGTTGTAGAGGATGAACACGCCCGGGTCCTCGACCAGGTCGAGGTCGAGGGCAGGGATCCGGCCGTCGGTGGTGAAGACCTCACCGAAGGTGCAGTTCCCGGAGGCGGTCTCGTCGTAGATGACCCCGGTGTCGAGGATCTCGATCTGGTTGTCGGGTATCACCACACCGGTGGCGTCCTCGAACAGGACGAGGCCGTCGGGGCGGTTCGGGAACTCGGTCTCCAGGCAGACGCTGGCGTCCGGGTTCTCGGTGATGTAGTCGGCCATCCCCTGGAGGTCAAGGCCGGCGGCCGGCGAATCCGAGGCGGTGGCGAAACCGTAGGTGTCGTTGAACGGCGATACGCCCACCCAGCGGACGGCGTTGCGGTCGTAGTCCTCCACGCACACGTCGTTGGTCAGGACGTCACGCTCGAACGAGGGGTCCTCGTTGGCCAGGTGCACGGTCCAGCCGGTGCCGTTGTACTCGAAGTAGGTGTCGATCTCACCGGCCAGGAGGGCGTCCCGGTTGACCGAGGTCCCACCGAGGTTGGTGGAGTCGGTGACGGTGGCACCACCGGCCTCCAGGCCGACGATGGCCAGCTCGCCGAGCACGAACTGCTCCACGAAGTCCTTGGAGCCGACGTTGACGGTGACCCCACTGAAGTCCAGTTCGGTCAGGCTCGTGACCGAGTTGTCCTCGTTGAGGGCTGTCTCACAGGTGCCCGACACCGCCGAGGCTCCGTCACCGTCCTCGGTGGTCCCGTCCTCGCTGGTCCCGTCTCCGCTGCTGCCCGCGGTCGTGCCGTCGGTCGATTCGCTGCTGGTGTCGTCGGTGGCAGTGTCGTCGGTGGCAGTGTCGTCGGTGTCGTCACTGCCGCAGGCGGCTGCGACCAGGCCCAGCACGGCCAGCAGGGCAGCAAGGCGCAACAGGGGGCGCGTTGATGTCATGGTTCGGTCTCCCTTGTCAATGGGTTCGTTTGGGAACTTGGGTTCGGCCCGGTGGACGGCCGGTCAGAGGCCTCGGGGTTTGAGCGCCTTCTCGATGAGGGCGGCCAGCCAGTCCACCGACAACGCCACGAGGGCGGTGAGAGCCGCTCCGGTGACCAGGACCAGGTCGCGTTGCAGCTTGAGGCCGGCGGAGATGGTGGTGCCGAGCCCGCCTCCCCCGATGAGGTAGGCCAGGGCGGCCATGCCCACATTGATGACCAGGGCGGTGCGGATGCCGGCGAGGATGACGGGCACGGCGAGCGGCAGTTCGATCTGCCGGAGCGCCTGGCCCCGGGTGAGGCCCATTCCCCGGCCCGCCTCGATGACCGACGGGTCGACCTGTTCGAGACCGACCATGGTGTTGCGGAGCACGGGTAGCAGGGTGAACAAGGTCAGGGCCCAGATCGAGGTCCAGGGTCCCCGCCCCAACCAGGCGTAGGCCAGCACCAGCAGCCCGAAGGCGGGTACCGCCTGGCCGGACGTGGCCACGGCCAGGATCGGTCCACCGAGCCGCTTGAAGTTGGGCCGGGTGAGCAGCACCCCTAGGGGTACCGCGAACAGGATGGTGAACACCGTCGACCAGAGGGTGATCGACAGGTGCTGTTCGAGCTGGGGACGCAGGTTCCGGTCCCAGTCGAGGGCCCGCTCGTCCTGGAAGATCTTGTCGGCGTTCTGGTAACCCCGGTACAGCAGGTAGCTACCGATGACGACGATGACCGGGGTCACCATCAGCCCGAGGTTGGCCCCGATGGCGCCCAGGGCGCGGGGTCGTTCCCGGACGCTCATCGGCCCGACCGCCCGACCCGATCCTCGGCGGCGGGTTCGATGGCCCCCAACTGCTCGTAGTGACGTTTGGCCTGTTCACGGAGCCGTTTGAGCACGTCGGCCAGGATGCTTATGTCGAGGATGCCGAGATACTCCTGCCGGTCATCCACCACCACGGCCTGTCCGGCGTTGGACAGCAGCATCTCCTCCAGGGCGTCGTGGAGGGTGGCGTTGGGCAGCACGGTGGCCTCGACCCGGGGGCCGGCCTGGCCCAGGGGGGGCTGGTCGTCGGCCAGGTGCCGGTCATCCACCCACCGCACCGGGCGGCGCTGGTGGTCGAGGATGAGCATCCACTTCTCCGACGAGGCGTGGAGGAGGCGGCGGGCCTCGGCCCGATCACTCCCCTCCTCGACCACGGGCCAGTCACCGGCCAGGTGGAGGTCGCTGACCCGTTCGAAGTTGAGGCCCTTGAGGGTGGACCCGGAGCCGATGAAGTCACTGACGAACTCGTCCACCGGGAAGGCGAGGATCCGTTCCGGGGTGTCGTACTGACGGATGACGGACTGCTCGCCAAGGATGGCGATCCGATCGCCCATCTTGATGGCTTCGTCGATGTCGTGGGTGACGAACACGATCGTCTTGCGGAGCTCCTCCTGGAGGCGGAGGAATTCGTTCTGGAGCCGGTCCCGGGTGATCGGGTCGATGGCCCCGAACGGCTCGTCCATGAGGAGGACCTCGGGGTCACCGCCCAGGGCCCGGGCCACCCCGACCCGCTGGGCCTGGCCGCCGGACAGCTCCTTCGGGTACCGGTCCCGGAACACCGACGGTTCGAGCCCGGTCAGGGCCAGGAGCTCGTCGACCCGTTGGGACGTGCGCGCCTTGTCCCAACCGAGCAGCCGGGGGACGGTGGCGATGTTCTGGGCGATCGTCTGGTGGGGGAACAGGCCGATCTGCTGGATGACGTAGCCGATCCGGCGGCGGAGCTGGTCGGCGTTGACCGAGGTGACGTCCTCGCCGTCGAAGACGATACGGCCCCGGGTCGGTTCGATCATCCGGTTGATCAGGCGCAGGGTCGTGCTCTTGCCACAACCGGACGGCCCAACCAGCACGAGGATCTCACCCCGGGGGATCGACAGGTCGAGCTCGGCCACCGCCGGTGTGGTGGCGCCCGGATAGGTCTTGCCGACGCCCTGGAGTTCGATCATGGCCGCTGGGGTGTCGATCTGGTCGTCCACTATCGGATCGGCGGTCGGGACGTAGGAGGAGGGGGCGGAGGGGGAGGAGATCGCTGGTTCGCTCACGCTTACCTGAGTCCTTTCGAGGTGGTGAAGCGGCGCAGGAGGGTGAAGCCGAGGTCGGCCACGAGGGCGAGGGCGATGGTGAAGGCGACCCCGGTCCACATCCGCTCCACCGAGGTGACGTCGGGGAACCGCTGGAGACCGTCGTTGATGTAGTGACCGAGGCCGGTGCCACCCACCAGCACGGCGATGGCGGCGATACCGATGTTGAGCAGGGTGGCGACCCGGATGCCGGTGAGGATGATGGGCCAGGCCAACGGCATCTCGATGCGGGTCAGCCGGCGCCAGGCGGGCAGGCCCATCCCCTTGGCCGACTCCACCACGGCCGCGTCGACCTGGTCGAGCCCGAGCACGGTGTTCCGGAGGATGGGCAGGATCGAGTACATGGCCAGGGCGATGATGGGGCCGCGATCCCCGATCCCGATCCAGGGCACGGAGATGAAGATGGCGAACAGGGCCAGGGACGGGATGGTGAGCAGGATCGACGCCACCCCGAGGACGGGGCCCCATAGCGGGGTGACCCGGTGCACCAGCACCCCGAGCGCCACCGAGATCACCCCGGCGAACAGCATGGAGGCGCCCACGAGTTGGATGTGGTCGACCACATGACCGAGGATGCTGCCGAAGCCCTCGGCGTTGGCCATGAAGTCCCACCAGCTTCGGTAGGACGCGGTGTCCCCGACAAGGCCGGGCAGGCCGACGATGCCGTCGAACAGGGTGGTCACCCCATGCCAGACGTTGTTGTCGGCCGCCGTCTCGGCCACGAAGAGGTACCAGACGACCACCGCGAGCATGCCGACCGCGGCCACGGTCCGGGGCCGAAGCCAACCGGGCCGATTCCGCCGGCCCCGCCCCGGATCCGGGTCGGGGGTGTCGGTCGCCGCTTCGGCAGCGACCGGGGGTTGCTCTGTGGTGGGGGAGGTGGAGGTGATGGCTTCCTTCGCGGGTTTCTGGGGAACCCTCATGGCCGGGATATGGGCCGGGAGCGGGGGGACCGACGTACCGTCGACGTCCGGGACGCGCCGGAACTCAGCTTCGAGTTCAGGTGCGTCCCCGGGCCCGCCGGCCCCTGTGGTCCGGTTCGCGACCGTAGGGGCAGATTCCGCCGCAGACCAGGTCCGGGCCGTGGTGTGCGCCTATCGCAACACGATTGAAACCTGAATCAGACCGGCCGCGGGCCCGGTTCCAGGGCCGGCGGGAACCGAGGCCGGGCCGCCGGCGCACACCAACGGCCCGGCCTCGGCAACCCTGTTGACCTGGTCGAATACCCGATGAGCTAGGCTCGACCAGCCTCGTTGAGGGCCCGTTCCACCAGGACCCGAGCCAGGTGGCTCCGGTACTCGGCGTCGCCGTTGAGGTCCTCGGGGGGTTGGGACCCGTCCGCGGCCACCCGGGCGGCATCGGCGGCCGACGCCCCACTGGCCACCGCGGCCTCCACGGCGGCGGCCCGCATCGGCTTCGGACCCATATTGACCAGCGACACCCGGGGTGAACCGTTCAGGACGGCGGCGACCCCCACGATGGCCCAGTCCTGGGCCCGACGGTTGAACTTCTGGTACGACCAGCCGACCCCACCCACCTTGGGCACCTGGATCTCACACAAAAGCTCGTCGGGTTGGAGGGCGGTCTCCAGGAACCCGATGAAGAAGTCGTCGGCCGGGATCTCCCGGCGCCCCCCTGGCCCCTGCACCACCAGGGTCCCCTCGAGCGCGAGCAGGGCGGCGGGCAGGTCCGACGCCGGGTCGCCGTGGGCCAGGGAACCCCCGAGGGTGCCCTGGTGGCGCACGGCGGGGTCACCGACCTCACCGGCCACCGAGGCCAGGATCGGCGCCTCCGCGGCCAGGAGCTCACTGACCTCGAGGTCCCGGTGCCGGGTCAGGGCCCCTATGGCCACATGATCACCGCCGTCGGTGATGTACGACAGGTCGGCCAGGCGACCGATGTCGACCAGTACCGACGGGGTGGCAAGCCGGAACTTCATCAGGGGCAGGAGACTGTGGCCGCCGGCCAGGAGTTTCGCTTCGTCGCCGTACTCGGTCAGGGCGGCCAGGGCGGCCTCGGCCGAATCGGCTTCGACGTACTCGAACGCGGCCGGGATCATGCCGCACCTCCGCTGGTGGTCGGGGCCGGTCCGCCGTCGTCGGCCCGGGCGCTTTTCGCCTGCTGGATCGTCTTCCACACCCGGTGGGGGGTGGCCGGCATGGCCACGTCGTCGACCCCGTACGGGGACAGGGCGTCACAGATGGCGTTGATGACCGCCGCGGCCGATCCGATCGTGCCGGCCTCACCGACCCCCTTCACCCCGAGCGGATTGCTGGTAGAGGGAGTCACCGTGAAATCGGTGGTGATCGAGGGCATCTCAGCCGCCGAGGGCACCAGATAGTCGAGGAAGGACGGGTTCCGGCAATTGCCGTCGTCGTCGTAGCTGGCCCCCTCCCATAGGGCCTGGGCGACCCCCTGGACGATGCCTCCGTGGACCTGGCCCTCGACGATCATCGGGTTGATCTGGTTCCCGCAGTCGTCGACGGCCACATAGTCGACGATCTCCACCCGCCCGGTGGCCTCCTCCACCTCGACCACGCACACGTGGGTCCCGAACGGGAAGGCGAAGTTGGGGGGATCGAACGTGACCTGCTCCTGCAGGTTGGGTTCCATCCCGTCGGGCAGGTCGTGGGCGGTAAAGGCCCCGAACGCGACGGCCTGGATGGGCATCGTCTTGTCCGGCGAGCCCTTCACACCGAACGAGCCGCCCACGAACTCCAGATCGTCCGGGTTGGCCTCCATCTGGTGGGCGGCGATGGCCCGGGCCTTGTCGATCACCTTGTCACAGGCCATGGCGATGGCCACCCCGCCGACGGCGAGGGACCGGGAGCCGTAGGTGTCGAGGCCCAGGGGGGAGATGGCGGTGTCGGAGTGGAGCACGGTGACATCGTCGGGGTCGATGCCGAGCTTGTCGGCGACGATCATCGACCAGCTGGTCTCGTGGCCCTGGCCGTGCGGGGTCGACCCCGACACCACCTCCACCTTGCCGGTGGGCAGGAACCGGACCAGTGCGTGCTCCCAGCCTCCGGCCCCGTAGTTGAGGCCGCCCAGGGCCCGGGACGGGGCCAGACCGCAGATCTCGACATAGGTGCACAGCCCGATGCCGAGCTGTTTGGCCTCCCCGGCGACCCGGCGGCGCTGCTGCTCGGCCCGGAGCCCGGTGTAGTCGGCCAACTCGAGGGCCCGATCGAGGTTGGGGGCATAGTTGCCGGAGTCGAACACCAGGGCGGAGGCCGTGGTCAGGTCCTCGAAGGGTTTGCCGCCGGCCAGGTAGTTCCGGCGTCGGATCTCGTCGGGGCCGACCCCGACGGCCACGGCCAGGCGGTCCATGGCCCGTTCGATGGCGTAGCTGGCCTCGGGGCGACCCGCACCCCGGTAGGCGTCGGTCGGGGTGAGGTTGGTGAACCAGCCGTCGCAGGTGAACCCGAAGGCGGGGACGTCGTAGACCCCGGTGTAGAGGAAGCTGCCCAGCAGCGGCACCCCGGGGGTGATCAGCATCATGTAGGCGCCCATGTCGGCGTCGAGGTGGACCCGGACCCCGGCGAGCCGACCCTCGGCGTCGGCGGCCAGTTCGATGCGTTGGAGCTGACCCCGGCCCTGGTGGGTGGAGAAGGCGGCCTCGGACCGGGTCTCGGTCCACCGCACCGGACGCTTGAGGTGGTTGGCCAGCGAGGCGGCCAGGATCTCGTCGGGGTTGACGTTCAACTTGGCCCCGAAACCGCCCCCTACCGAGGGGGCGACCACCCGGAGCTTCTGTTCGGGGATGCCGGTGGTGGCCGCCACCATCACCTTGAGGATGTGGGGAACCTGGCTGACCGAGTAGAGGGTCAGATCACCTCCGTAGGGGGCGGGCACGGCCAGCACGCCCCGGGGTTCCATGGCCGCAGGGATGAGGCGTTGTTGGGTAAACTCGCATGTCACATGGTGGGCGGCGTTGGCAAACGCCCGGTCGAGCGCCTCCGGGTCGGGGATCAGCTCCCACCGGTAGGCCTTGTTGGTGGCCAGGTTGCTGTGGGCCCGGCGGTCGTCGGTCCGGGCCGAGGCCAGGGACGCCACCGCCGGCAGCGGCTCGTAGTCGACCACCACCTGTTCGGCGGCATCGGCGGCCTGGTAGCGGGTCTCGGCCAGCACCACGGCGATGATGTCGCCGACATGGTGGGCCTCCCCGTCGACCACGGGATGGTGGGGCGGGTTGACCATGTCGGGGGTCACCGGCCAGGCGCAGGGCAGGGGGGCTACCCAGAGCCCCATGCCGGCCAGGTCGGCGCCGGTGTAGACGGCGTGGACCCCGGGCATGGCCGCGGCCGGGGCGACGTCGATCCCGGTGATGGTGGCGTGAGCCATGGTGGAACGGACCATCCCCATCCACAACTGGCCGGGGGCCTGGATGTCGTCGACGAAGCGACCCTCACCGGTGAGCAGTCTCGGATCTTCTCGGCGCAGCCGAGGGGTGCCGACCACGCCGGCGGGTACGGAGGTGTCGGCGGCGGTCACGACACACCCCCGGCCGCGCTCAGGACCGAGCGCACGATGTTCTGGTATCCGGTGCAGCGGCACAGGTTGCCCTCGAGCCCGAGGCGGACCTCGGCCTCGCTCGGGTCGGGGTTCTCGGCCAGCAGGGATGTGGCTGCCATCACCATGCCCGGGGTGCAGTAGCCGCACTGCAGGCCGTGGCACTCCATGAACGCCTGCTGCATCGGGTGCAGGGTCCCGTCCGTGCCCGCCATCCCCTCGATGGTGGTCACCGTGGCCCCCCTGGCCTGGACGGCGAGCATGGTGCACGACTTAACCGACTCACCATCGATGTGGATGGTGCACGCGCCGCACGACGAGGTGTCGCAACCGACGTTGGTGCCCGTGAGACCGAGATGGTCCCGCAGGTAGTGGACCAGCAGTGTTCTCGGTTCGGCGTCGCCTGACCGCGCGACGCCGTTGACCGTCATCTTGATCTCCACGAAGAGCTTCCCCTTTTGTCCGCCTCGGACGTTTTCCGGAACCAACCGGGTTCCGGAACCAACCGGGTTCCGGAACCAACCATAGGTCCAGTCGAGAACCAATGTGACGGCCGTCGCATTCTGGGCGGCCGTCACATCGGTTCGGTCCGGTTCATCGGCCGGGTGCCGGCGACGACTTGAGCCGGCCGGCGGGCCCGGCGGATCCGGGGCGGCAGGGGGTCAGACCGTGGGGACGGCGATCCCCTCCGAAGGCTGCACGATCACGATCCCGTCGCCCTCCAGCGCGAGCTGGACGGCTTCGCCCGAGCCCCGGCCCACCAGGCTGCCGGCCTTGATGGTGGACCGCAGCGAGGTCGTCAGATCGGCGCTCCAGGCCACGACGGCGTCGGTGTCGACGAAGGTGGGCTGGTCGGTGGTCAGGATCAGGGGTTCGCCCTCGGTGGTGATGGCTACCCAGCCGTGACCGCTGAAGCGGGTGTTGAAGAGACCGCCGGCGGCTAGGCCGGCCCCCGACACGCGGTGGATGTCCCATTCCAGGCTGGTCTCGAAGGCCAGGACGTTCCGCCCGTTGACGCTCAGGGCCGATCCGTCGAGGTGGACCACGTGCACCAGCGCGCCCGCGTCGGCCAGGAAAAGCTCGCCCCGACCGCGGCAGCGCATGAGGGGGACCCCCTCGCCGGTGCCCACCTTCTTGAGGAACCGGGCCGCCCCGGCCCCCTCGTAGGCGAAGTCGATGTCGCCCTGGAAGGCCACCATCGAGCCCTGCCGGGCCAACACGTCGTCACCGAGCATGACCTTGAGCATGCGGGGATTCTGGAGGCCGACCCGCTCGATCGGCCGTTCGTGGAAGCGCCCGTCCAGGAGGTCGGTGCGGATCCCGCCAGCACCACCGACAGTGCCGGAGACACCGGACGGGGTCGTCTGGCCGTCGGCGGTGGCCGCCACAGCCGGGGCGGGTGTGGCGGTTTGGGCCCCGGCCGGTGGTGGGGGCGGGGTCGCCCCGTCCCCGGCCGCCGGGGGCGGCAGGACCGGGGAGCCGACCGGGCCGTCCGTATCACCGGGTTCAGGGGCGTCGGCCGGATGGTCCGGCCCGACGTCACCGTGAGGGCCGGCGGCCAGGGCTCCCGCCCCGGCGGCCACCGCGGCCACGCCGCCGATCTCCACCCCGGGCGTCGGGGGTGTCGGGGGGTCGACGGCCTCGGTTGCCGCAGCCACGGGCTCGCCGAAGGCGTGGTCCTCCCAGCCGGGCGGTGGGGGCGGGGGCAGGTCGGGGTGGGGCAGGTCGGGGTGGGGCCGGTCGAGCGCGGAGGGACTGGGGTCCGGGGCCGGGGCGGCGTCCACGACGTCGGCGGCGGACGGCAGGTCGGCGGCACCAGAATCGGCGGCCGCCGTCCCGTCGGCACCGTCGGGGCCCTCCGGCCCGGCGGGGTCGGGCGGGTTGTGACGGGCCGCGGCCGTCCGCAGGCCCCAGGGATCGGCCGACTCGGCGGCGTCGGCGTCGGCGGCACGGGCCGGGGCGCCCGCCGCCGACCGTGCCGCGGGGGTGTCGACTACGGCGACCTCCTCGGTGTCGCCACCGACCGGCACGTGCCCGGCCGCGCCACCGTCCACCGCGAGGCCGTCCACCCCGGGGCCGTCCGCCGCGGTGTGGTCCACCGCGGGGCCGTCCGCCACGGTGTGATCCACCCCGGGGCCGTCGGCGGCGTCACGGTCGGCCACCGCGGGACGGTCGGCGGCACCCGCGCCGAAACCACCGTGGGCCCAGGACGGGCCGGTACGGTCGTCGTCGGCTGGGGCGGCCAGGGGGGATCCGGGCTCCACGATCATGCCGCCGACACCGTCGAACCCCTGATCGACCCCGCCGGCCGAGGCCGGATCACGGGTGAGTCCGGGACCCTCGCTCACCTCGGCCTCGAGACCGTCCACGACCCGAGCGATTTCGGTCGCATCGGTGCCGTGTTCGGTCACCAGCTCGGCCGCGAACTCCTCGGGTGTCACCCCGGTTCCGTCTTCGGCGATCGGCGGCGGGCCCGGCGACCAGGCCGTACCCGCGCCGACCGGTTCAGGGGCCGGATCCGGGGCGCCCCCGACGATGGGGGATTCGAACGATGGTGGGGGCGGTGGCGGTTGATGCTCGGACGGCGCTTGGTCGCCCGGCGGAGGCGGTGGCTTGTCGCCACCGGCCCCGGCGGGCCAGTCGCCCCAGCGGCCGCCGGGGGCTGGGGGTTCGTCGAGCCCGCTCGGCAGGACGGTGGTCTCGGCGGCAGCCGCCGTCCACGACGGCTCCGGCGCCGGGTCGGCGCCGGGTTGGTCGGGTTCACCCAGCCCCTCGTCGGGGTGGTCAGGGGTGGGGTCGGAAACCGTGAACCGTTCGCCGACGAGGGCGTCGGACACCACGGTGATGTCGTCCTCGGCAACCGTGGCGACATCGGCGACCGCGGGGGCGGCGATGAACGGACCGTCCTCGCGACCGGGAGAACGCTGGCCGTCGTCCGACCCAGCTTCCGATCCGGCGTCGGCCCCGTCGGCGCCCAGCGACTCGGCCTCGTCGCGTACCGCGGGCCACGGGTCCACCGGGCCGTCCGGGGCGGCGATCTCCGAAGCGCCCACCTCGGCGCCGGGGACCTCGGCGCCGGGGACTTCGGCGCCGGGGACCTCTGGGGCGGCGAGGTGATCGGCGGCCGCGGCGGTGCCGTCGGCTCCGGTCGCCCAGGACTCCTCGTCCATCGGGGTATCCTCGAACGCCACCGGTTCGACCGCCTCGTCGAGGCCGTCCACGGCGTAGCGGTGCTCGAAATGGCCGGGGATCCGGTGGCCGGACGTCGACCCGTCCTGGCCGGCACCCATAACCTCGGTGACCGCGCCCATCTCGGAGCCGGCCCCGGCGAGCAGGTCGTCGGCGGACGGTTGATCGGCGAGCCCCGGACCGTCGGCTGGCCCGGCGTCGGTCTCCAGCCCGGTTCCGGCGGCCTCGTCGATCGGCACGGCCGTCCCCAGGGTGCCCTCGGCCACGGCCGTGTAGCCGGCACCGTTCTCGTAGGCCCTCGCCGCCATCTCACCGGCTCCGGACGACCCGAGCCACGAAGGCTCGGCCGTTTCCAGACGGCTGGCCCCGTCGCCGTAGCCAACGTCATGGCCGGGCTCGTAACCGGCCTCCTGGGATCCGTGGTCGCCGACAGTGGCTCCGGCGATCTGATCCGACCCAGCCCACTCGTCCGCCGGGGGCGGAGGGGGCGGGGCGGATTCGCTGGACCGGGTGTGTTCGGTCCATTGATCGCCGTTCCAGAAGCGGTCGAGCGACGGATCCCCCGCCGGATCGTCGTACCATCCTGCTGGTGGATTCGGCATAGGGCGGATGCTACCCCCGCAGCCGGATGCCACCAATGAGGTGCCAACAAACACCACCCTGCGTGTTCATGGATATCGAGCCATCCGATCGACGCGGATCACGGCAAATCGCCGCCGCTCGCGACCGGAAGAATCACCGGGGCGGGGCCCGGGGCCATGAGGTTCCCGAGACACCCCAGGCGGGCTCTCGAACCCGACGGTGGGGTGGTCGCCGCCGTCTCCGGACCGCCAGTCAGGCCAGTTCGTCGGCCCGGGCCTGGGCCAGGTCGATGGTGGCCAGCATCCGGGTGCGCAGGGCCTCCACATCCACGCCTTCGGTGCTCTTCTTTCCCTCCAGGTAACGGGCATACACCCCGTGCAGGATGCAGGCTGTCTTGAAGTAGTTGAAGGCCCGGTAGTAATCGAGCGAACCCAGATCCGCGCCGGTCAATTCGGCGTAGCGGTCGGCCAACGCCTGTCGGCGGGAGAACCCCGGAGCCGTGGTCGCCGTCTCGTGGGAGACCACGACCTCGTCGTCAGGATCACTCCAGGCGTTGAGGGCGTAGGCGAAATCGGCCAGGGGGTCACCGAGGGTGGCGATCTCCCAGTCGAGTACGGCGGTCACCCGACCATCCGGTCCGAGCAGGCAGTTGTGCAGGCCGTAGTCGCCGTGCACCACCCGGGCCGGTCCCTGTTCCGGGGCCCGCTGGTTGAGCAGGTCGTGTAACCGGTGGATCCGGGCGTCGTCGTAGTCGGCCCCGGCGATCGACGCCTGCCACGAGCCGTACCAGGTGCGGAGCTGGCGCTGGACGTATCCGTCCCGCCGACCCAGCTCGCCCAGGCCGACCTCGTCGGGGTCGACCGAGTGCAGGGCGGCCAGGGTCTCGATGAAAGACGGCCCGGCCGCGGCCCGTGCCTCCATCGACAAGTACTCCTCCACCGCTTCCGCGGTGTACATCGCCCGGCCCGACACCTCGCCCATGACGTAGAACGTGGCCCCGGTGACGTCATGGTCGGTGCACAGGCCGAGGGCGGGGGGTACCGGCACCGGGGTGGGCCCCAGCCCGGAGATGACGGTGAACTCCCGTACCATGTCGTGGGCCTTCGGGAGCAGCTCACCCAGGGGCGGTCGGCGGATCACAGCCCGGCGCCCCCCGGGGTCGGTGAGCACGAAGGTCAGGTTCGAGTGGCCACCCTCCAGCCGCTCCCAGGTGAGCGGGGGTGTGATGGCGTCCACATGGGTGGCGATCCAGGCCTCGACGGCAGATCGGTTGTATCCGGGGGTTTCGGTGGTCACAGGGTTCACACTCGGGCCAGGGGTATGGGGAGTCCCGGTGTCTCCACCCGGGTCCGGAAGATCGAGCCGGCCCGGTCCGGGTCGGCGCTGTTGTCGGCGGTGACGATGTACAGATCGCGCCCGTCGTCGCCGCCGAAGCAGACGCTGGTGACCATGGTGGAGGGCACCTCGACCCGGTCCACCTCACCGCCGGTGGGCTCCAGGGCCCGGACGCAGCCCCCCGTCACGTCGGCTACCCAGATCAGCCCCTCGGCGTCCACGGCCAAGCCATCGGGGGTGAACCGACCCCCGGGGCTCAACGCCCCGCGGTCGACGAACCGGTCGCCGTCGACCCGGTGGGTGATCAGGTGGCCGGCGGTGGAGTCGGCGTGGTAGAAGGTGGTCCCGTCGGGGGAGAACCCCATGCCGTTGGTCAGGCCCACCCCTTCGTAGAGCTCGGTGGCGACACCGTCGGCGCCGAGCCGGTAGGCCTCGCCGGAGGTTCGGTCCGCCTCGAGGTCGAACGGGTCGGAGCGGATGGTGCCGAAGATGACGCGACCCTCGGCGTCGACGGTGAGGTCGTTCAGCCCGGGGGCGTCGGGGGCGGCCACGATCCGGGTGACCCCGTCGCGGACATGGCTGACGTCACGACCGCCGATCACGATGCCCCCCTCGGCGTGACGGGCGATGCCGCCCACGCCGCGGCGTTTGGGCACGACCACCTCGACCGTGCCGGCGTCGAGATCGAGCCGATGGACACCCCCGTTGGGGACGTCGCTGAAGTAGAGCCCGCCGGCGGGATCGAACGTCGGACCCTCGATCAGGCCGAAACCGTGGGCGAGGACCTCGAGTGGATACCGGCCCGGGCCGGTCGGTGGGGACGATGCAGTAGCGATAGGGGTGACGCTAGCGACGGGAACGGAGCCAGGACAAGGTCGCCGTGGCCACCGCCACCGGCTGCTCCGGGAGCAGGGCGTGACCGGCCCTCGGTATCTCGATCACGGTCACCTGATCACCGAGCTGATCTTGCATGAGCTCGGCGTTCTCGGGCAGCACGATCAGGTCGGCGGCCGGTTGGAGCACCAGGACCGGGCAGTGCAGCCGGGACCACAGCTCCTCGGCCGGGACGTGCCGCTCGGCCTCGGCCTGGGCGAAGGCCACAGTCGGGTACCAACCGCCCACCCAGGCTACGGGGTCGTTACCCTCGGCGAACAGGGCCAGGGCCACCGCCTCCAGATGTTCCTCGTCGCTCAGCTCGGGGATGAAAACCCGCCGCAGGGCGGTGGCCGGCTCCGGCTTGGGCTGGATCGGCCCGGGGGCGGCCAGCAGGATCAGCGAGGTGACCAGTTCCGGGTGGCGGCAGCCCACCATCTGGGCCACCTGACCGCCGAAGTCGTGACCCATGATGGTGGCCCGGCCCCCGACCGCCTTCACCACCGCGGCCACGTCCCCGGCGAAATCGTCCAGGCTCGACCCATCCAGGGAGGCCGAGCTGCCCCCGATGCCCCGGGGTTCCGGACGTACCGCCGTATAGCCCGACCGGGCCAGGCGATCAGCCAGATCGGCGAAGTCGGCCGCCGAGCGCCCCAGGGAGGGCAGCATCACCACCGCCGGGCCCTCTCCCTGCAGGTGCACCTGCACCGTGGTGGAGTGGGCGGGAACGTGGATGGTCCGGCGGTAGCCGACCGTCCGCTCGAGCTCGGCCACCTGGGTGCTGAAGTTCTCGACCTCCACGATGGAGTCGATCGACATGCCGTCGGCCCGGCCCGGGCGCAGGACCCGCCCGAGGAACCGGAGACCGTCCACCATGCGGGGGCCGATCGTCCCGCCCACATGGTTGCCACCCCGGGTGGAGCGGTACTCGTGCAGGATCCCGGCGTCGAAGAGGCGCCGATGCAGCAGCTCGGCGCCGTACTGGGCGTGCATCCGGTCCTCATCGCCGCACTCGAGATAGATGGCCAGCCCGGCGGCGGCGATGGCGGCCCCGTTGCGGGCGGCCAGGCTGGGCGGATGGTTGTCCTGCCAGTGCTCACCGTCCACCGGTTCGCCGAACAGCCGGCGCCGGACGATCTCGGGTTGGTGGATCCGGTCGCGCATCAGCACCGAGCCGGCCTGGTCGGCGGCCTCGATCGTGGGTTCAAGGGCCACCACCGCCGAGATCAGCTCGGGGTGACGGAACGCCATCCGCAGGGCGGCCAGGGCGCCGACCGAGATCCCCCCCACCACCAGAGGCCCGGCCGTGGAGCCGGTCTGTTTGCGGATGTGGGGCACCAGTTCGTCGAGCAGGAACAGCTCCCACCGCTCGGAGCCGTCGTAGCGGTCGAGGTAGAACGACCAGCCGGCGCTGGGGGTGACGGCGATCAGGTCGGGCAGGATCCCGTCCATCCACGACGAGGCGAAGTGCTGCCGGCAGGTCTCGAGGAACCGCCAGCTCCCCCCACCCCCGTGGAGCCAGAGCAGGATGGGCAGGTCGTGGCTGGGGCCCGAGCCGGCGCGGAGCGTCGCGTACTCCACCGGCCCCGGGACCAACCCGGTGTCGATCTCTGATCGCTCCAACACCATTGGCGATCATGGTACGGCCACTGGGGGCATACCTACAGTCCCGGCACAGTCCCTCCAGCCGCCCCTGGGGTGGAAGACCCATGGGCGCGTCCCCGGGCGGGGACCGCCGCCGCTTGGCCGCTCCCCCTGGGTTGGCTAGCGTGCCCCCCATGAAGATCAGCACCACCATTGCCTTCGACGGCGATCCGGAGGGGCTGGCGCGAACGGCGCGGGCCCTCGAATCGGTCGGGGTCGACCGGGTGTGGGGCGGCGAGATCTACGGGTACGACCTCACCTCAACCCTCGCCTACCTGGCCGCGGTGACCGACCGGATGGAGCTCATGACCGGCATCGTGCCGGTCTACTCCCGCTCCCCCGCCCTCATCGGTCAGACCGCGGCCACCATCGACGCCCTCTCCGGGGGCCGGTTCGTGCTCGGCCTCGGGACCTCGGGGCCCCAGGTCATCGAGGGCTGGCACGGGGTGCCGTTCACCAAACCGCTGGGCCGCACCCGGGACACCATCGAGATCTGCCGCCAGGTGTGGTCACGCCGTCCCGTGGTCCACGACGGTGCGGCCGTCACCCTGCCCCTCCCGGCCGACCAGGGCACCGGCCTGGGCAAGCCCCTCAAGTTCGTCAACCGGATCGAGCGGCCCGACGTCCCCGTGGTGGTGGCGGCGATCGGGCCTCGCAACGTGGAGCTGGCCGCCGAGCTCGCCGACGGCTGGCAACCGATCCACTTCGTGCCCGACCGGTTCGAGCAGGTGTGGGGCGACGCCCTCGCCGCGGGCCGGGCCAAACGGAACCCCGACCTCGGCCCTCTCGACATCATGGCCGGTGGCATGGTGGCCATCGGGAACGGGCCCGAGGTGGCCGAGGCCCGAGAGGCGGCCCGAGCCCACATCGCCTTCTACGTCGGCGGCATGGGGGCCCGGTCGAAGAACTTCTACAACGAGCTCTTCCAGCGGTATGGATGGGTGGACGAGGCCGCCCGCATCCAGGACCTGTTCCTCTCGGGCCGGCGGGCCGAGGCCACCGCCGCCGTCCCCGACGAGTACCTGGACCTGGCCACCCTGTGCGGCACCGAGACCCACGTCCGGAGTCGGCTCGAGGTGTACGCCGAGGTGGGCGTGACCCACCTCAATCTCGAACCGTTCGGATCCGACAAGCTAGGCACGATCGAGACAGTCCGGTCGTGGCTCGACTAGGTTGCCGCCACGGCACCCGTCCCCGGGTCTGGACAGGAATCGGAGGATCCCGATGAGCAAGTCGAATAACGCCAAGGAGACCCGCCTGCGGTCGTTGCCCATGTTCGCCGGCGCCGACAAGCACGCCGTCGCCCACCTCGCCGGCGCGGCTGACGAGGCCGACCTGGACGCCGGGCACGCCCTGATCGAGGAAGGCCACCTCAACAACGACGTCTACGTCGTCGAGTCGGGCACCGCCGAGGTGACGGTGGGCGGCACCGTGGTGGCCGAGATCGGGCCGGGTGACATGGTCGGCGAGCTCGGCTACTTCGCCGGCCAACCAGCCACCGCCACGGTGCGGTCGACGTCGCCGATGGAGGTGCTGATTTTGCCCTACAACCGCTTCGACCAGATCCTCGACGACAACCCCGGACTGGTCCGGGCCATCGCCTCCACCCTGGCCGCCCGCCTGGCGGCCACCGACGCCCGCCTCAGCTGACCGGCCCGTCGCCATCGGCCGGGACCGGCCCGGCCGATGGCCCGCCGCGTCCCCAGTCAGGCCGGAACATGACCGCCACCCGGGGACCGGCCGAGGCCACCTTGGGCACCGCGTGTTCCCAGGTCCGCTGGCAGGTGCCGCCCATGACCACCAGGTCACCGGCCCCGAGGGCCAGCTGGCGCGACGCTCCCCCACCCTTGGGCCGCAACCGGAAGGGGCGGGGTGATCCCAGGGACACCGTGGCCATGAGCGACACCAGCCGCTCACGGGCCACCCGGTCTCCGTGCCAGGCGACACTGTCGGCGCCCGTCCGGTAGAGGGCCATCGTGATCTGGCTCATGACCACCCCGTAGCGCCGGCTCAGCCGGTCGGCCATCCCGCCCAACAGCTCGGCCGTGGGACCGGAGCGGGGGCCGGGGGCTAGGAGGCGGGGCACGTCGACCACCCGGTCGTACATGGTCCGGCTGGTGGCCTGCCAGTCGCCCTCATCGAGCAGACGGGCGAAGAGCTCGTCGTGGCCCGACACCCAGGCCGACTGGTGCTCCACCCACGCCCCCCGACCCAGCTCGGTGCGGCGCAGGCACCCGAACGTGCCGTCGTAGGCCGGCTCGCCCCAGCCCAGCAGGGTCGGTTGCACCATGAGCCCGGCCGTGGCCGAATTGGACCGGCCCGGGGTGCCGGGCGCCGGATCCCCGCCCCTAGGTTCGGCTACCGTCATCCGCCCATCGTCGCGGCCCGAACACCTGTTCGTCAATGACAGGCCGCCCCAGGTCACCGCGGCCCAGCAGCGGGGCCGCCCCAGGTATCAGCCAGGCCCGCGGGCGTCGGCGACGGCCGCAAGGGTGGCCAGTCGGCCCTCTCCGCTCTGGGCCTGGATCACGTAGAAGAGGGCCTCGCGACCGAGCCGTTGGGCGGGGTGTGCGAGCTCGGCCCCCCGTCCCCCGGCGGCGGCCATGGCCCCTGCGGCCAGCCGCTGGGCGGCCAGGACCACCTCGGCCCGCAGGGCCGCCAGCGTGCCGACGAGGGCGTCGCCGTCCTCCGGCACCGCCGTGCCGATCCCCCCGGTGGCCCGCTCGGCCCGGGCGGCCAGGTCCTCCTGGTCGACCTCGAGGACGGCGGCCACCTCGGGGTCGGTGGCCGCCACCAGGGCGATGGCCCGATCCCCGATGCCGAGGGCCATCGGGTTGGGGCGGGCGGCCATGGGTCGGTCGCCGACCCGCCACCGGGCCAGGTCGTCCACGACCAGCACGGCCGCGTCGGCAACGTCACTACCGGCGAGCTCGAGCCGGACGGAGCCCGTGGCCCCGAACACGACCAGGTCCAGTGGATCGGAGGGGACCATCCCGGCGTCGGTCGGTAGGAGGGCCCAGACCAGCTCCCCGTCGGCACTGACCGCGGCCACCGAGAACACCTCGGCCCGTCCCCACGACGTGACCCAGGGGGCCACCCCGTCGAACCGCCAGCCTCCGGGTCTACGGGTGGCCCGCAGCGGCCCGGCCCCCGGGCGACGCACGTGGGCGTAGGCGGTACCGGCCAGTGTGCCCCGGCAGAGCGGCCCCAACCACCGGCGGCGGAGCGCCTCGTTGGGGGTAGTCACCAGGGCGCCCACCACCCCGTGATGCTGGGCGAAGGAGAAGGCGGTGGCACCACAGGCCCCGCCGAGCCGGCGGAAGACGGCCCCGGCCGTGACCCGACCGACCCCGCATCCACCCAGCGGACGCGGCGCGGCGAGGCCGAACGCCCCGGTGCCGGCCAACGCCTCGAAATGGCCCCGGGGGATGGCGTCGGCCTGGTCGACCCGTTGGGCCGCCGGCCAGAGCACCGATTCGGCCACCTCGGCCACCTGGTCCAGGAGCCGTTCCCCCCGCGCATCGGACGCCTCGTCCTCCGTCATCGGACCCAGCCTAGGGACCACACCGGAGCCGGCGATCGGTCCCCGCCCTGCATCCCACCCCGGAAGTCACCCGTCCAGGGATTCCCGGGGTGGGATGTAGGGCCGGTCGAGGGCCTCGGCCACGGCCGCCTCGGTGATCTGGCCTCGGTGGACGTTCAGTCCGTTGGCCAGGTTGGGGTCGGCCAGCATGGCCGGCACCGGGCCTCGGTCGGCCAGGGCGAGCACGAAGGGCAGGGTCGAATTGTTGAGCGCGTGGGCCGAGGTCAACGGCACCGCGCCCGGCATGTTGGCCACCGCGTAGTGAATGACGTCGTCGACGAGGTAGACGGGATCCAGGTGGGTGGTCGGATGCGAGGTCTCCATACAACCGCCCTGGTCGATGGCCACGTCGACCAGGACCGATCCGGCCCGCATGGCCTTCACCATCTCAGCGGTCACCAGCCGGGGCGCCCTGGCCCCCTTGACCAGCACCGCTCCGATGACCAGGTCGGCCCCTACCACCAGTTCCTCCAGGGTGGCCGCCGTGGAGTGGGCGGTGGCGATGGCCGGCCCGAACCGGGCGGCCAGGTGATCGAGCACGTCGACGTTGCGGTCTACCACCACCACGTCGGCTCCCATGCCCACCGCGATCTGGGTGGCGTTCTCCCCCACTACACCACCACCGATCACGACCACCCGGGCCGGTTTCACCCCGGGGACTCCACCCATCAGGCGACCCATACCCCCCTGGGGGGACTCCAGCCAATGGGCCCCGGCCTGGACCGACATCCGACCGGCCACCTTGGACATGGGGGCCAGCAGGGGCAGGTGGCCGGCCCGGTCGGTCACGGTCTCATAGGCGATGCAGGTGGCGCCGCTGGCCACCAGATCGGCGGCCTGCTCCGGGTCGGGGGCGAGGTGGAGGTAGGTGAACAGGGTGTGCTCGGGCCGGAGCCGGGCCCGTTCGACGGCCTGGGGTTCCTTGACCTTGACGATGAGCTCGGCCGCCTCGAACACGGCTTCGGGGCCGTCCACCACGGTGGCCCCGGCCGCTCGGTACACCTGGTCTTCGGCGCCGATCCCGAGCCCGGCCCCGGACTCCACCACGACCTCGTGGCCATGGTCGACGACCTCACGGACACTGCCTGGTGTCAGGCCGACCCGGTCCTCCTCGGTTTTGATCTCGCGGGGCACACCAACTCGCATGGTCGTTGACTCCTGGTCAGGTAGGCGAACCGGCACCATCGCCGGTCGGTGAGGTCGGTATCTGCCTTATCCGATCCAATCGGCTATTTCACCCATCACCATCCGGCCTACCTGGGGGAACCGGTACGGAGTAGCCCAAAAGGGTGATTGAGGTGCGCTGATTGGACAAATTCTGGAACTTGACAAAACTGCGACCGTCGGTGTTGACTACACGGTACATCAGTAGAGGACGTTGCTCCGCGGGCCAATCAGATAGCCCAGGAGCATCGAAGGACCCGTCCGCTCGGTTCACACTTGGCGGCGAGGTTCTGGGTATGTCTCCTCGGACATCGTTGCGGCGGGAACCAGACGATGTCCGAGGAGCGCATGCTTTTAGGCCCCGAAATGTCGGGGTCCCGCCTGCAGTTGGACCACTCGGCAGTTGGACCACTCAGCAGTTGGACCACTCAGCAGTTGGACCACTCAGCAGTTGGACCACTCGGCAGTTGGACCACTCGGCAGTTGGACCACTCAGCAGTTGGACCACTCGGCGCCCCGTTCCCCGGCGGATGCCCGCTCCGCTCGCGGATCATGACCGGCGGCAACTACCACGCAACTGCGTCCGGACGGTACCGTCCAAGGGTCCCGTCGATGGCCTCCATCCGTGTCGCGACCGGCGACGGCGGCATCGACATAACCGATCAGACAAGGATCCCCCATGCCACGTATGAATCTCGAAGGGGCCTCGGCCATCGTGACCGGCGGTGCCTCGGGCATCGGCGAGGCCTCGGCCCGTCAGCTCGCCGAGCGCGGCGCCCGAGTCGTCGTCGCCGACCTGAACGATGATCTCGGCCAGAAGGTGGCTTCCGAGATCGGCGGGCTGTTCGTGCACTGCGACGTATCGAGCGAGGACGACGGCGCCACCGCCGTTACCGCCGCTTCGGAGATGGGCCCCCTGCGGGCCTTGGTCAACTCGGCCGGGCTCGGCCGAGCCGGTCGCACCGTGGACCGCAACAACGATCCGATGGCCCAGGCCGACTTCGACTTCGTGGTCCGGATCAACCTGCTGGGCTCGTTCAACATGTTGCGCCAGTCGGCGGCCGCCATGGCCAAGACCGACCCGGTGGACGACGACGGTTCCCGCGGCGCGATCGTCAACATGGCCTCCGTGGCCGCGTTCGATGGCCAGATCGGGCAGGCCGCCTACTCGGCCTCCAAGGGGGGCGTGGTGGGCATGACGCTGCCCATCGCCCGCGACCTCGCCGCGGTCGGCATCCGGGTCAACACCATCGCCCCCGGCCTCATCGATACCCCCATCTACGGCGAGGGCGAGCAGTCCGAGAAGTTCAAGGCCCACCTCGGCCAGTCCGTCCTGTTCCCGAAGCGACTCGGCTCCGCCGAGGAGCTGGCCTTCATGGTCACCGAGCTCATCACCAACCCGTACATGAACGGCGAGACCATCCGGGTGGACGGCGGCATCCGGATGCCGCCGAAGTGATCCCGGTCGGCGGCCCGTCTGCCTGATCACCCTCAGGGCGAGGGGCTGGTGGCCTGGTCGGCCCGTTCGGCCACCTCCAGCCACTCGTCCTCGATCTGGTCCCGTTCGGCGTCCAGGGCCCGCCGTTCGGTGTCGAGCTCCATCAGCCGTTCGTGGTCGGTGGCCGCCTCGGCCATCGCCTGCTCGATCCCGGCGCGGCGGTCGTCGAGGCGTTCCAACGCCCGCTCCAACCGGGCCATGGCCTTGCGGGCGGCCCGGGAGTCGGCGGCCGACGAGGCCGGGGCCGGAGACGAACCCCCGGACCCCACGGACCCGGACCCCACGGCCCCGGACCCACCGGAACGCTCGGCGGCACCGCCCCCGGCGGCGAGCCGACCCAGGTACTGGTCGATCCCGCCGGGCAGGTCCGTGATCCGGCCATCACCCATGAGACCGACCTGCCGATCGCAGACCCGCTCCAGGAAGTAGCGATCGTGGGAGACCACCACCAGGCTCCCGGCGAACCCGTCGAGCAGATCCTCCATGGCGGCCAGGCTGTCGATGTCGAGATCGTTGGTCGGTTCGTCGAGGAGGAGGACGTTCGGTTCCTCCAACAGCAGGCGGGCGAGCTGGAGGCGGCGACGTTCACCACCTGAGAGTTCGTCCACCCGGGTCCGGCCCCGGCCGCCGGCGAAACCGAGGCGGTCGAGGAGCTGGACCGGGGTGACCGTCCGCTCACCGACGCTCATCCACTCTCGGTCGGCCTCCAGAGCGTCGATCACCCGCAGGCCCGAAACCGGGGCCAGTTCGTCGAGGTGCTGGGTGAGCAGGGCGGTGCGGACGGTGCGACCACGCCGCACCCGGCCCGAAACCGGGGCCAGGCGCCCGTCGAGCAGGCGCAGGACGGTGGTCTTGCCCGATCCGTTGATCCCGACGATCCCGACCCTGTCCCCGGCCCCCAGGCTCCAGGTGGCGTCGAGCAGGACGAGGTCGCCGTGGTCGCTGCCCGTCGATGGCGACCCGACCCCGGCCGAGTCCGCCCCCGGGTCGCCGGATCCGTCGGTTACGGGCCCACCGGGGGCCAGGGCCACCCGGTCGAGATCCAGCACATCGTTACCGAGCCGGGCCGCGGCGGCCGCCATCAGTTCCACCTGGTGGCGGGGCGGTGGGGTGTCGGCAATGAGGGCGTCGGCGGCCTGGATCCGGAACTTGGGCTTGGAGGTGCGGGCCGGTGCCCCCCTCCTCAACCAGGCGAGCTCCTTGCGCAACAGGTTCTGGCGGCGGGCCTCGGTGGCCGCCGCCACCCGCGACCGCTCCGCCCGAGCCAGCCCGTAGGCGGCGTAGCCGCCCTCGTAGGCGTCCACCTCCCCGTCGTGGACCTCCCACATCGAGGAGCAGACGGCGTCGAGGAACCAGCGGTCGTGAGTGACTACGAGCAGCCCGCCCCGTCCGGCCGGCCACCGGACCCGCAAGTGCTCGGCCAACCAGGCCACCCCAGCGACGTCGAGGTGGTTGGTGGGCTCGTCGAGCAGGACCACGTCGTGGCGGCCCACCAGCACCGCGGCCAGGGCCACCCGGCGGCGCTGCCCACCCGACAGGTGGGCGACCGGGACGGCCAGGCGGGCCTCGAGGTCACCGGACCCGACGGCCAGGTCGCCCAGGAGACCGTTGAGCACCTCCCGGACGAGCACGTCACCAGCCCAGGTGTGGGTCGGGTCGTCGAGGGCGCCGCCGAGGACCACCGTCCCTACCGTGGCCGGGCGTCCGGCCGGGTCGGTGTCCGGCAGGCGGTCGTGCTGGGCCAGGGCCCCGACGGCCAGGTCGGCCCGGTGGGTGACCCGACCCTCGTCTGGCGGGATGGTCCCGGCCAAGACCCCGAGCAGGGACGACTTGCCGTCACCGTTCACCCCGACCACGCCCACCCGGTCACCATCGTCGAGCCCCAGGCTGATGCCATCCAGGAGGCGACGGTCGCCCCGGGTGAGACCGATCCGGTCGGCGTTGAGGAGGTGACTCAGGAGGGGGCCTCGCCGTCCAGCGTGGTCAACCGGGTCCAGGCCCCGAGGTAGATGGGGGTGCCCGGGGCGACAGTGACCGGGCGTCCGACGGCGATGGCCTCGGACTCGACCGTGCCGATGTAGGTGCCGTTGGTGGAACCCACGTCGGCCACCGTCAGGGACCCCGACGGGGCGTACCGCAGTACGGCGTGGCGGCTGGACACAGCGGGGTCACCGGTGAGGTCGGCCACGTCGAGATCGGGGTGGATGGCCCGGCTCGCGCTGGTCCGGCCGATGTGGATCTCGTCGCCGGTCAGGTCCAGCACCTGGGCCTCGGGGACGGGGTCCGGAAAGGCGAGCTCCCCCTCCGCCACCACCGTGACGAAGTAGTCGTGGTCGACGGCCACCTCCAGCCGGACGAGGCGCACCTCCCCCGGCTGGAAGCTGTCATCGAGCTCGGCCGGGCCCGGCATCGAGCCCGTGATGAAGTCGTAGCCGCAGCTCTCGCAGAAGATGTCGTCCGGGTCGTGCACGGTTCCGCAGTTCCCGCACCTCGTCTCGCTCACGGCCACCCCCAGTCCGTTGACCCCAACCTCGCCAGATTCCGCACCCACCGTTACCACCTCAGTTCTTCGACACCCGGACCGTGCGGGTGGATCGCACATCGAGCATCATCTCGTCAGACTTCGCCACGTCCCGGCGGAGACGAACCGTGCCGGCGTCGGCGTCGTCGACGGTCACCACATTCTGCAGCAACCGGACCGTGGCGTCGTTCCCGGCGGCGTGGGCGATCTGGACGGCCCGACCGAGCTTCATCGTAGCGAGTACTTCGTCCCCCTCTTCACGTGCCGCCAGACCTTCGGCGATCACGTCGGCCAGTTCGGCCTGGCCGGTGTAGTGGGCCACCTCACGGTTGATCCGGGTGGACAGGGCCTCGTCGTCGGTCCACACCGCCCGGACCAGGGACGGCGGGGCCGGTTCGTCGTCGACCACCAGGGCCACCCGGGCGGCTAGGCGCTCGTCGCCCACGTCGCCGACCGGGATGCGGACCTTGACGTGATAATCCCGTTCCTCCCCGGCCGACCAGGCTCCGAGCGCGAAGTCGCTGGTCAGATCGTCGACCTCGACCGCCGAACCGGTGAGGTCCTCCAGGGAGGGTGCCACCTGCTTGACGAACTCGATGTCGGAACCCTTCGGGGTCCACAGCCGTAGCACCACCGACCCCGAATCACGGCCCAAGGCGGTCTCGGTGAGCCGGGTGAACTCGGCCGCCATCTCCTCCGGACTGGGGATGATGTCCGCCGTGCCCAGCAGACCCGAAGCCACCCGGCGCAGCTCGGCCACGTCCCAGTCGGCGCCCACACCACGGGCGTCGCACTGGAACCGCCCGACACAGGCGGCGATGGCCTGATCGAGCACCCACTGCTCCTCGTGCTGGTTCTTGCCGTCGGTGAGCAGGATGGCGTGGGCGGTGGCGCCCGGTTGCAGCCCGGCCAGGTACGCACCCGCCTGCAGCCAGGTGCCTATGGCGGTGCCGCCTGAGGCCTCCATTCGACCGGCCCGGTCCCGGGCCTCGGACCGGGTGCGGTCATCGGCCACGGCGAGACCCTCGCGGGGATAGATCATGTAGGCGCCGCTGTTGCCACCCACCACAGCGAAATAGACACCGTCGCCAATGGTCGATATAGCCGCCTGCGTGGCCTCGATGGCGCCCCGCATCTTGCGGCCGCGCTCCTCGGACATCGACCCCGACGTGTCGAGCAGGATCAGCTCGACGAACTCACGGGCGGACGACCCCGCCGCGGCTGGCCGGACCCCGTCGGCGACCACCGTCACGATGGCGTCGACCGTGTCCGCCCCAGCGGGCAGATACTCGTTCTGAAACACTTCGGCACGGAACTCGCTCAAGTTCGATCCCCTCGTACGGCGTCCGTCTGATCATCGGTCCAAGGCAGAGGCTGCTGGAGCACGCTACTATCCCCACCAGGGGAAATCGTATGCCGGGCCACAGCTTCGTCCCCAGGGTGACCTACGCCACCGCGCCAACGCCAATGGCGGCCCTGATCACGGCCGGATCTCATCGGGTTCCACCCGGACCGGGAACGGGCATGAGAGCCACCGTGATGTTGTCGTGACCGCCGCCCGCGTTGGCGTGGGCCACCATGAAACGGGCGAGGGACAGCTGGTCGCCTCCGCTCCCGTCCCGGACCAGAGCGGCCATCTCCTGGGCACCATCCGCATAGCGCCACAATCCGTCGGAGCAGGCGATGACCATACCGGGCCCGACCACGTCGATCTCGGCGACATCGGGCAGCGGGTCGATACTGTCGGCCCCCAGCCAGCGGCTGAGACTCCCACCGATCTCGTGGTCCACGGTCAGCAGCATCGTGTCGGTCTCGCTCACCCAGTAGAGCCGGCTGTCACCGACCCAGCCCACGGTGATCCGGGCCGACGTGCCCGGCTCCGCCCGGGACGGGTCGACCACGGCCACCACCAGGGTGGACGACGGCGGGCCGTCGACACCGTAGCGGGCGGTGCGGATGTCCTCGGCCGAGGCGACGGTTTCGGCGGCGACCGTCTGAGCCACCGCCGCCGCGTCGGTCACCGAGGTGACCGGGTCGAGATCGGACTCCGACCCGGCCGGGCCGCCCTGGGCCACCGCCGGGCCGTACAGGGCCAAGAGGCGGTCCCGGGCCGCGTCGGCGGCTCCCTGTGAGGCGGCGGCGGATCCCGGGGTGGACGACACCCCGTCGCACACGACGAGCACGACCACCCCGTCATCGGTCGTCCCGACCGCCACCGCGTCCTCGTTGTGGGGGTGCCGGCGACCCCGGTCGGACACCGCGGTCACGGTACCGTCCACCAGTTCCACCCGGTTCCGGGCGTCGGGGTCGGGGCGGCCGCAGTTGTCGCAGGAGCCGTCCCCGATCCGACCGGTCGAACCGCACACCGGGCAGGCCTGGGGCGCCGGAGGTGGGGCGTGGCCCGTTCCGGCCTCCGGTTTCGACAGGTCGGCCCCGCAGGCCTCGCACCAGCTCGCACCCCCCGGAGTCGCCTCGCCACAGGTGGGGCAGGCCATCACAGCAGGCTCCTCGGCCGGATCCGGTTGGCGGCGTCGACGAGCTCCACCCGTTGGGCCGGGTCGGTGCTCAGGCGGGCCTGGGTGCGGTAGGCCTCCTCGATGCCGCGGCACAGGTCCCGCTCGTCGAGTCGACGACCGAGCAACTGCTCGCTCCCCGACGACAACCGCCCGGTCCGGAGCCCGACCAGGGCCCGCTCCAGGACGTCCGCGGCCAGGACGGTCCGTTGACGCGGGTCGAGCTGGAGCCGCTCGATCGTGGCCGCCGCGGCCGTCAGCTCGGCCGCGGTCGGCTCGCCCGAGCCACCCCCCGACGCCAACGACCGGGCGGTGGCCACCTGGGCGGCGTGGTGGGCGGCCGAACTGGGCGGGACCCGATCGAGGGCCTCGATCACCCCGGGCCGGTCCCCCATCCTCATCCGGCAGCGGGCCAGGCCGAAAGCCGCCGAGACGTGGGCGGTGTCGGTGGAAATCACCAGGTCGTAGATGCCGGCCGCCCGGGGGTAGTCACCGGCCAGCTCGGCGGCCAGGGCCACCGCCAGCTTGGGGGCCGGCTCCCCGGGCAGATCCGTCCAGACCTGGCCGAACCGGTCGGCGGCCTCGACGTAGCGGCCCTCCTGCAGCAGCCGGATCGCCCGGTACCACTGGATCCGCCAGTCCCACGGGTCCCGCTCCTCCACCCGCACCAGGGCCGGTTCGGGGTCGGCGCCCGCCTCCACCAGTTCCCGGGCCTGGTGCAGATCGACCTCGGGGGAGGCGTCCACCTGCTGGGTCCGCAGGCCCTCGGCCAACAGCTCGAGAGCCCGGGTGGGTTCCCCCACCGGCAGACCGAGCAGGAACGTGGCCGCCGGGTCGGTCTCGTCGATCCGGGAGCTCGGCAGCACCCGCCAGTCGGCCTGACCGACGTCGTAGCCGGGGAGCTTCAACAGGTTGACCAGCTGGTCGGCCTCGAACAGGGCGGAGGTGGCCGGACGGGGCCGGCCCTCCGACACCGCCACGATCTCCCGGAGCACCCCGGTGAGCTGGTCGGCCATCTCGACCGCCGACTGGAACCGGTCGTCGGGGTCGACGGCGCAGGCCCGGAGGAGGAAACGGTGGAGGGACTCCCACTGGATGAGCAGAGGCTGGCCGTCACGGCCCGGGAGGGCGTGGAGGTAGGCACCGTCGTGGAACACGAAGTCCAGCATCAAGATGGCCAGGGTGCGGCCGACGGTGTATAGGTCGGACGGGATCGACGGCCCGTGCTCCGCCACCTCGGGGGCCTGGAAGCCCTGGGTGCCGAAGATGGCCGCCTGGTGGTCCTCGATCCGCATCACGGCCCCGACGTCGATCAGTTTCACGTTGTCGCCGACGGCCATGATGTTGGCCGGTTTCAGGTCGTTGTAGACCAGGCCCCGGTCGTGGAGGTACCCGAAGGCGGGCAGCACCCCGAGGATGTAGGCGATGGCCTGGGTGGGGGGCAGGGGGTTCGGGGTACCGCCGTTCTCGCTCCGGCGTCGCTTCAGCTTGGTGTTCAGCGACTCGCCGCCCACCATCTCCATCACGATGTAGCCGGAACCCCGGTGGGTGACGAAGTTGTAGATGTTGACGATGTTGGCGTGTTCGATCTCGGCCAGGAACTGGCGTTCGGCCACCGCGGCGAGCACGGCGTCACTGTCGGTCTCGTTGAGGAGGCCCTTCAAGACCACCCAGCGGTTGGAGACGGCCCGGTCACGGCCGAGATAGATCCAGCCCATCCCGCCATGGGCCATGGGCCCGAGGATCTCGTACTGGCCGGCCAGGATCTCCCCCCGACGGAGGCCGGGTTCGTTGGTGACGAAATCGAACGGGGTGCGGCAGCCGCCGCAGAACCCCTTGACCCGACCGGGCCGACCGTCCTGGGTGCGGCCCACCGGACGGCCACACACACCGCAGACGCGCTCCTCCTCGGGTACCACCCCGAGAACCTTCCTGACCGCCTCCTCCGACATGACCACTTCGTTCGGGTCACCGGTCGGGGTGATGGTGATCGAGACCAGACCGGCCCCGAGACCGGTACGTCGGGACGAGCCGGGACCGGTGCTGCCGGTCCGACGGCTACCGACGGGGACGCCGGACCGGCGCCGGGACTGGGTGGACGGTGAGGTCGGCGGGGCGATCGTCGGGCTCGATATGTGGGGGTCGACCTCCCCCTCGGCGGCGGCCCGACGACGGCCCGATCCAGACGTCGGGGTGGCCGCCATGCCGCAGATGTCACAGTACCCGTCGCCGGTGACGGTGCCCCCACACCCCGGTTCGGCGCAGACCCGCCCCGCGGCGGGCCCGGGCGCAACCGGACCCCCGGCGGGTCCCGCCGCGGCGGGAGGAGGGGCGGCCGGCGGGGCAGCCACCGCGGCCAGAACGGGCGTGGGTGTGGGCGCGGCCGCCCCCACGGGGGCCGGACCGGTCGGGGCCCGGGCCCCGCACCGGTCGCAGTAGCCGTCGGGGGCGATGGTGCCCCCGCACCCCGGTTCTGTGCAGGCGGTCATGCCAGCAACATCCTTCCCAGTTTCTCCAGGGTCGCGCCCGCCGCGTCGAGATCGCTCGGCGCGGTGTACAACTCGTGACGGATCTCGTCGACCAGCTCACCGGTGGCCGGATCCTCGGACAGGCCGGCCGCGGCCACCTTGACCCGGTAGGCGGCCAGGCGGCCCCGGAGCTCGTCCCGACGATCCAACGGCGCACGGTTCGTCTGCTCCGCCGCCTCCAGCTGTCGTTGCAGCCGGTCGGCCAGCAGCGTCCAGGCGTCGAGCAGGGCGCGCTGCTGGGGCCAGTCCAGCTGGTCGGTCCGACCGAGTACGTCGTCGAGGCGGGCGCTCAGCCCCCCTGGTCCGTCGAGCACGTCGATCGACGGTACCCGAACCACATCGAGCTCGCCGACAACCTTCTCGACGGCCAGGTTCCCGGCCGCTTCGGCCCGGGCCCGCAACGCCCGGAGCAGAGCCAGCTGTTGGGCTGCGCCGGCCAGGTCGTCGGCCAGACCGTCACGGCCGGCCCGGGCCCGCGCCAGCTCGGTGGCCGCCTCGCCCACCAGGGCGGCCAGGGCGTCGCCCTCGTCCTCGGCCACCGACAGGGGGTCAGCCACGAGGCGCTGCTGGAGATCAGCGCACACCTGTTCGGCCCGACCGAGCAGGGGCTCCACGATCCCCAGCGCCCCGGCCTCGGCCCGCAGACGGCCGATCGTCAACCGGGCAGCGTCCACGTCGGGCAGGACCGACCGCCAGGTCCGGTCGATGGCGCTCACCTGGTCCCTCACGGTGTCGAAGCCGTCCCGGGCCCGGTGGGCCAGTTCCGCCATCGTGAGGCGCGCCGACGGGTCGTCGGGGTCGAGGATCCAGGCCCGGGTCAACCCGTCCCGCAGTTCCTGCGGCCGAGCCTCGGCGTCGATCCCGGACAGGTCGTCGACAGCCTGGCGGAGAGCGGTGATCCAGGACCACAACCGGGCCGCGACCCGGGGCGCGTCGCCGAGCCGGGCCGCCGTGGCCGCACCCGGCTCGTCCGACATCACGACCAGGAACGACGGGGAATCGTCGAGCTCGTCGAGGGCGTCGGAGAGACTCGCCGCGGCGGCGGCGTAGTGCGCGAGCGACCCAGAACCGTCCATGGACGGCGGCGGGGGCGACCATGGTGATGAAGCTGCTGACGGCACCGTGGGCGATTCTACTCGCCAGTCTCCCCCTAACCTGGTGCGCCAATGGCTACATCCACCGCCCTTCCGCCACCACCAGCCGCCACTGCGGATGCCCAGGCCACCGGGGTTCTCGCGGAGGACGCGTCGTTTTCCCGGTCCAGGGCCCTGGCCTGGTCGCCTCGCTCCACCCCGGGCTGGTTCCGGGTCATGACCACCGCGGTGGTGATCCTGACCATCGTGTACGCCACGATCACGGCCGCGGCCGGCCTGATCCTGCGGACGTCCTCCGACGAGCTGGAGACCAACACCGCCCCGTCACTGCTGGCGGTCCAGAACGTCCGGGCCAGCATGGCCGAGGCCGACGCCTCAGCCACGGCGGTGTACCTGGCCGGCTCGGGCACCACCGGGGCCAGGGTCCAGCAGAACCTCTACCTCGACGCCCTGCAACGCACCTCGTCGCAGGTGGAGGACGTGGCCCGCTACGTCGGTGACGACGACGAGGCCCACGACGCCCTCAAGACGATCTCGTCCGGGCTCGTCACCTACAACGGCCATATCGAGGCGTCCCGGGCCGGACCGGCCGGCGACGACGACGAGTTGCTCAACGCCCTCGACCTGTCGCGCTCCGAGATCGCCCCGGCTGCCGGGGTGGTGACCGAACGGGCCCAGTCCCAACTGGAGGCCGAACAGGGGCGGGCCAGCAACCTCGTCCGCCTGTCGTGGCTGTTCGGGATCCCGGCGTTCGGGATGGCGCTTTGGCTCCAGTACGGCACATTCCGCCGCACCAACCGGTTGGTCAACCCAGGCCTGCTACTGGCCAACCTGGCCCTGGCCGGCCTCCTCGTCTACGCCTTCGCCGCCACCTCCACCCGATCCAGCGCCCTGACCAACGCCACCGAGGGCGGCTACCAGGCCGTCGACCGGACGGCCTCGGTCCAGTCCCTGGTCTACGAGCTCCAGTCCGGGGTGGGCCTCGACGTGCTCGGCTCCGCCCTGTGGCGGAACCAGGGTGAGACCATGGCCGACATCGAGACACGGCTCGGCGTGATCGTCGAGGCCGCCGACTCCCCCCGGGAGGAGGCCGCCGCCAACGAGGCCATGGCCCGCTGGACCCGCTACCGGGCCAGCACCGAGTCCATCCTGCAGCTCTCGTCCCAGCCCGCCGACCGGGACGCCGCGGTTACCCAGTTCGAGAGCTCCGGCCTGTCGACCTTCAACGGGATGAACACCAGCCTGGAGAGCGTCCTGTCTGACAACCGGATCCAGTTCGACGACGGGGTCAGCCAGGCCGCTTCGGCTGTGCGGTGGCTCCCCATCGTCGCCTTCGTCCTCGCCGTGGTCGCCGTCATCGGCGCCGCCCTCGGGATCCAGGCCCGTCTGGAGGAGTACCGATGACCACCCGCCCCTCACGTCTACGCCCCTCACGTCTCGGCCGGCCGTCCACCGGCCGCACCATCAGCCGCCGCTCGTTCCTGGCCGGGCTGGGGGCCGTGGGGCTCGCCGCCTGCACCACCGACGCCGGATCGGCCCCCACCTACGATCTGGGCGGCGGCGACGAGCTCAACATGCTGACCTGGAGCGACTACATCGACGTGGACGACGAAACCGGCCCCGGCACCGTGTCCCGAGCGTCCACCGCCCTGGGGATCTCGATCAACTACGCCGAGGAGTACACCGACAACGAGGACGGCTACCAGCTCATCATCGACCGGGCCGTCGACCAACAGCCACCCGAGTACGACATCGTGGTGCCGACCAACTGGCGGGCGGCCCAGATGATCGACCAGGGTTGGGCCACACCGTTGCCGATCGAGATCATCCCCAACCACGCCAACCTGGACCCCGCCTTCCTGACCAACACCTGGGACCGAGGGGCTCGGCTTCAGCTGCCGTGGCAGGCCGGCATCACCGGAATCGCCTACGATCCCGCCCTGACCGGCCGGGAACTGACCTCGGTGTCGGACCTGTTCGACTCGGAGTTCGAGGGCCGGGTGGGGGTCGTCGGCGAGATGCGAGAGGCGGTGGGCATGGCCATGCTGGCCAACGGCACCGATCCGTCCCGCCCCACGATCGAGACGGCCACCGCCGGCCTGAACCGGATCAGCGCCGCGGTCGAATCGGGCCAGTTCGGCGCCATCGTGTTCGATGACTTCGCGAACCTGTTGTCCAGCGGCGAATTGGTGGCCACCATGGCATGGTCGGGCGACACGGCCCTGCTCCGTGCGGAACGGCCGGACATCCAGTTCATCATCCCCGACGAGGGTGGCATCCAATGGTTCGACACCATGGTCATCCCCGTCGGTGCACCCAACGTGAGGGCCGCAGGACGATTCATGAACTACGTCTACGACCCGGTGGTCGCCGCCACCATCACCGCCTACGTCGGCTACATCTCCCCGGTGCTGGGCGTGCAGGAGATCCTGGCCAGCTCCGGTGGTGATCTGGCCGCCCTGGCCGAGGACCCCCTGGTCTTCCCCGACGCGGCCACCCGATCGAGGCTGTACACCTGGGGCGGCCTGAGCCGCACCGACGAGGACGAGCTCGACGCCGAGTTCGCCGGGTTGTCCATCTCGTGAGCAGCTCGATGCACAGCCAGGACGCCAAGACGGCGGCCCTGGCCCGGTCACTGGTCGAGTACGCCCTGTGGCGGACCCGACTCGACCCGATCCCGCTGGACCACCCCCGTTCCGCCGAGGACCTCGACCGTCACTGCGGGGAGACGATCACCCCGGAGGGCATGGGTGGGGAGCGGGCGCTCCAGCTCTGGTCCGAGGTCCTCGCCCCGTCGTGCCTGTCGGTCGACTACACCCGGTACCTGGCCTTCGTGCCGGCCGCGCCCACCGAGGTATCGGTCCTGTTCGACATGGTGGTCAGCGCCTTCTCCATCTACGGCGGATCCTGGATCGAGGGTGCCGGCGCCATCCACGCCGAGAACGAGGCCCTCCGGTGGCTGACCGACCTGTGCGGCTTCGACGACGAAGCCGGCGGGGTGTTCGTGGCCGGAGGCACCGCCGGGAACCTGTCGGCCATGGTCGGCGCCCGGGGCGCGGCTGAGCAGCGACTGGTCGAGCGGGGTACGGGCCGACCGGGCCGTTGGGCCTTCGTCACCTCCCCGGCCGCCCACTCGTCGGTGGCCTCGGGGGCCGCGGTGATGGACGCCGAGGTCCTCCTGGCCGAGACCGGCCCCGACGGCCGGTTGACCGGCCCGGCGGTGGCCGCGGTGATCGACGCCAACCCGGACCGGGTGGCCGGGGTGGTGGCCACCGCCGGCACCACCAACCTGGGCATCATCGACCACCTCGACTCCGTGGGCCGGGTCTGCCGGGAGCGCGACGTGTTCTTCCACGTCGACGCCGCCTACGGTGGCGCCGCCCTGGCCTGCCCGTCGTCACGGCCCCAGTTCGACGGCATCGAACTGGCCGACTCGGTCATCATCGACCCCCACAAGTGGCTCTTCGCCCCGTTCGACTGCTGCGCCCTGCTGTGGCGCCGTCCCGAGCAGGCCCGTCGGGTCCACGCCCAGCACGCCGACTACCTGGACTTCCTCGGCACCCACGGCGACTGGAACCCGAGCGACTACGCCCTGCACCTGACCCGCCGGGCCCGGGGTCTACCGTTCTGGTTCTCCCTCGCCACCTACGGTACCGACGCCTACGCCGAGGCCATCCAGGCCACCCTCGACCTGGCCGTGGAGGCGGCCCGCCAGATCGAGGAGTCCGACCACCTGCGCCTGGTGTGGGGGCCGTCGCTGAGCATCGTCGTGTTCGAACGGATCGGTTGGACGGCCAAGGACTACGAGCACTGCACCGAGGACATGCTGGCCAAGGGCCTGGCCTTCGTCGTCCCCTCCCGTCACGAGGAGAAGCCGGTGTTCCGCTTCTGTTTCGTCAACCCCCGCACCACCCCGGAGGACGTCGCCGCCATCATCGGCGCCATGAAATGACCCGGCGGCGCGCGGTCAGCTCCGCCGGAGCTCGCTGAAGGGGAGGTCCCGGTCCTCGGCGGGCTCGCGGGGCAGACCCAGCACCCGCTCACCGAGGGTGTTCCGCTGGATCTCGTCGGTCCCGCCGCCCAGGCTCATGCCCCGACAGTTCAGGATATGGAAGGCGAAGTAGCCGCCGTCGTCGTCGTCCGCGGCCCAGGCCGGGCCCGTGGGGAACTGGAGCCGGGCGGCCAGATCGGCCGCGGCCCGGCCCTGCCGAGTCCGCCACAGCTTCCCGATCGACGGGTGGACGTCACCCCGCCCCCGGAGGTAGCCGACCACCCGTTCCCCCATCCACAACCGGGTGAGCTCCTGGCGGACGGTGGCGTCGTCGAGCCGGCCGGTGGCTCGGGCCACCGCCTCGAGCTGGGCCACCGGTATCGGTACCCGGGCCATGGAGCGTTCCATCCCCCGGTCGGCCATCGAGGCCACCCCGGTCTGGACCCGTTCGTGGGCCAGCAGGGCCACCGCCATCCGCCAGCCGTCGTTGACCCCACCCACCACCCACGAGGCCGGGAGGCGGGCCTCGTCGAGGAACACCTCGTTGAACTCGGCGTTGCCGGTCATCTGACGGAGGGGACGGACGGTCACCCCGGCCTGTTCCATGGGCAGCACGAACATGGTCACCCCCCGGTGCTTGGGGGCGTCGGGATCGGTGCGGGCCAGGAGGATGGCCAGCTGGGAGTGCTGGGCCCCGGAGGTCCACACCTTCTGACCGGTGACCACCCACTCGACACCGTCCCGGACGGCCCGGGTGGCCAGGGAGGCCAGATCGGAGCCGGCCCCGGGTTCGGAGTAGAGCTGGCACCAGATTTCCTCACCCCGCAGGCCCGGACGCAGGAACCGGGTGCACAGCTCATCGCCGGCGTGGTCACGGATGGTGGGCAGGGCCATCCCGATGCCGATGGCGAAGACGGACTCCTCGGGCGGGATCCGACCGGCGCTCTCCTCGGCCCACACCGCCCGCAGGGCCCCGGGGAGTCCGGCGCCACCGTGACCGGTCGGGTACTCGGGTCCGGCCAGGTCGGCGGCGGCCAACGCCCCCCGCCAGGCCCGGGCCCGGGGGACCGATCCGGTCACCCCGTCCAGGGCGGCCGGAAGCACCTGGTCGAAGAAGCGGCGGACATGGTGGCGGAACCGCTCCGGGTCGAGATCCCTGCTCGGCGGATCGCTGTTCGTGATCATCGGTTTCCCCCTGCCCCGGTACGGCCCGCGGTGGGCGCCGTGCCGCCCCGACCCTAACGGTTACAGGGGCCCACTCTAGGATCGGGACGGGTCCGGGGCCCGGGAACGGAGGCGAGCGGCACGATGGGATGGCAGTTCTGGGTTGACCGGGGGGGCACGTTCACCGATCTGGTGGGTCGCCGACCCGACGGTTCGGTCGTGGCCCACAAGCTGTTGTCGGATAACCCCCGCCACTACCGCGACGCGGCCGTGGCCGGTATCCGCCACCTGTTGGCGGTCGAGCCGGGCGAGCCCATCCCGGCCGGGCTGGTCGACTCGGTCAAGATGGGCACCACCGTGGCCACCAACGCCCTGTTGGAACGGACCGGTGAGCCGACGGTGCTGGTGACCACGGCCGGGTTCGCCGATGCCCTGCGAATCGGCTACCAGGCCCGCCCCGACATCTTCGCCATCGACATCGTCCTACCCGAGATGCTCCACCGGGAAGTGATCGAGGTCGACGAGCGGGTCGACGCCCACGGGAAGGTGCTGGTCCCACTCGACCTGGACCGAGCCCGGGAGCAGCTCACCGACGCCTACCGGCGGGGCTTCCGTTCGGTGGCCGTCGTCTTCGTGCACGGCTACCGCCACACCGCCCACGAGGCCGCCGTGGCCGCGGCCGCCACCTCGATCGGGTTCACCCAGGTGTCGGTGAGCCACCAGGTGAGCCCCCTGATGAAGCTGGTGTCCAGGGGCGACACCACTGTCGTCGACGCCTACCTGTCACCGGTGCTGCGCCGCTACGTGGAGCAGGTGGAGGACGACCTCCGGCCCGACCCGCCCGCCGCCGATCCCGCCCCCCGCCTGCTGTTCATGCAGTCCAACGGCGGCCTCACCGACGCCCACCACTTCCAGGGCAAGGACGCCCTGTTGTCCGGTCCGGCCGGGGGTGTGGTGGGCATGGTGGCGGTGGCCACCGCGGCCGGTCATGAGCGGCTGATCGGGTTCGACATGGGGGGAACCTCCACCGACGTCTCCCACTACGCGGGGGCCCTGGAGCGGACCACCGAGACCGAGATGGCCGGGGTCCGAGTGACGGCCCCGATGATGCGGATCCACACAGTGGCCGCCGGGGGCGGATCGATCTGCCGCTTCGACGGGGCCCGGCTCCGGGTGGGCCCCCAGTCGGCGGGTTCCGACCCGGGGCCGGCCTGCTACGGCAACGGCGGCCCGGTCACCATCACCGACTGCAACGTGGCCCTCGGCCGGCTCCGTCCCGAGCTGTTCCCCCCGGTGTTCGGCGAGTCCGGTGACGCACCCCTGAACACGGCCGCGGTGGACGCCGGCCTCGCCCCGGTGGCCGAGGCGGTTACCAGGGCGACAGGCACGCCGATGACGGTGCCGGAGGTGGCCGAGGGTTTCCTCACCATCGCGGTGGACAATATGGCCAACGCCATCCGTCGGATCTCGGTGCAACGAGGCCACGACGTCACGGACTACACCCTGGTGTGCTTCGGGGGGGCCGGCGGCCAGCACGCCTGCCGGGTGGCCGACCGTCTCGGGATGACGAGCATCCTGATCCATCCCGACGCCGGGGTGCTCTCGGCGGTGGGCATCGGCCTGGCCGACGTCCGCTCCCTCTCCGACCAGGCCGTCGAACAGCTGCTCGACGAGGTCCACGACGGCCTGGCCGACACCCTGGACCGGCTGGGGGCGGAGCGGCACGACCACCTGGTGGGCCAGGGGGTCGACCACGACCGGATCGTGGTGGAGCACCGGGCCGCCCTCCGGTACCAGGGCAGCGACACCGCCCTGGCCGTGCCCGTGGCCGACCGTTCCACCATGGTGGAACGGTTCGAGGCCGCCCACCGATCACGGTTCGGGTTCGTCTCCGACCGGCCCCTGATCGTGGAATCGGTGCAGGTGGAGGCGGTCGGTCGGTCCGAGGCCGCCGTGGCCTCCTCCACAGCCGGGCACCATCCGGACCCGGTGGTGGGCCGGCACCCCATCATGGCGGACGGGGCCCCGGTCACCGTCCCGTTCCTCGACCGGGCCCGGCTCGGACCCGGGGCCGAGATCACCGGTCCGGCCGTCATCGTGGAGGCCAACGCCACCACGGTGGTCGAGCCCGGATGGACGGCCGCCGTCGACGACCACGCCAACCTGGTCGTCACCCGCACCACCCCCCTGCCCCGGGCGGCCCCCCTCGGCACCAGCGACGCCGACCCGGTGCAGCTCGAGATCTTCAACAACCTCTTCATGAACGTGGCCGAGCAGATGGGGGTGGTCCTGGAGAACACGGCGTCGTCGGTCAACATCAAGGAGCGGCTCGACTTCTCCTGCGCCATCTTCGACCCCGACGGGGAGTTGGTGGCCAACGCCCCCCACATGCCGGTGCACCTCGGCTCGATGAGCGAGTCGATCAAGGCGGTGATCGCCCAACGGAGCACCATGGCCCCGGGTGACGCGTACGTCCTGAACGCCCCCTACAACGGTGGGACCCACCTGCCCGACGTGACCGTGATCAAGCCGGTGTTCGACGGTGACGGGATCATCTTCTACGTGGCCTCACGGGGTCATCACGCCGACATCGGGGGCAGCGCCCCCGGTTCGTCGCCCGCCGACTCGACCACGGTGGAGGAGGAGGGGGTGCTGCTCGACGACGTCACCCTGGTGGCGGGGGGACGGTTCCTCGACGAGGAGATCCACCGGGTCCTCACCTCCGGCCCCTACCCGGCCCGCAACCCGGAACAGAACATCGCCGACCTGCGGGCCCAGGTGGCAGCGTGCGAGAAGGGGGCGACCGAGCTCGTCGGAGTGATCGACCACTACGGGCTGGACGTCGTCCACGCCTACATGGGCCATGTGCGGGCCAACGCCGTGGCCTCGGTCCGGCGTCTCGTCGGTTCCCTGGAGGACTGCTCGTTCACCCAGCCGACCGACGATGGCCACCGGGTGGCGGTGGCCATCACCGTCGACCGGGAGACCGGGTCGGCCACGATCGACTTCACCGGCACCAGTGGGGTGCATCCCGGCAACTTCAACGCCCCGACCGCGGTGTGTCGCGCCGCCGTGCTCTACGTGTTCCGGTCGATGGTGGACGACGACATCCCCCTCAACGCCGGCTGCCTGGTACCCCTCGACATCGTCATACCCACCCCCAGCATGATCAGCCCGGTGTATCCGGCCGCCGTGATCGCCGGGAACGTGGAGACCAGCCAGCTCATCGTCGACACCCTGTTCGGTGCCCTCGGGGTGATGGCCGCCCCCCAGGGCACGATGAACAACTTCATCTGGGGCAACGAGCGCCACCAGTACTACGAGACGATCTGTGGTGGGGCCGGGGCCACCCCCCGGGCCGACGGCTGCGACGCCGTGCACACCCACATGACCAACACCCGCCTGACCGACCCCGAGGTGCTGGAGTGGCGGCACCCAGTGCGCCTGGAGTCGTTCGCCATCCGGCGGGGCTCGGGTGGGGCCGGACGGCACCGGGGCGGCGACGGCACCCGGCGCCGGGTCCGGTTCGACGAGGCGATGACGGTGAACATCCTGTCGTCGCACCGCCGCGTCGCCCCATACGGCCTGGCCGGCGGCGAGCCGGGTGCGGTGGGGGTGAACCGGGTGATCCGGGCCGACGGGACGGTGGAGGCCCTGGCCGGGGTGGACCGCTGCGATGTACACCCCGGCGACACCATCGAGATACTGACCCCCGGGGGCGGGGGCTACGGCGCCTCGGCGTAGCGGCGCAGGACCCGCCGGCCCAGGCTGGTCTTGTGGACCTCGTCGGCGCCGTCGTAGATCCGGGCGGCCCGTTCGTGTCGGTACCAGTAGGCCAGGATGGTGTCGTCGGTGACCCCGAGGGCCCCGTGGACTTGGATGGCCGTGTCGACCGTCTTGAGCATGGTGTTGGCCACCACAAACTTGATGGCCGAGATCTCGTCCCGGGCCACCTTGGCGCCGTGCTGGTCGATCATCCAGGCCGCGTGCAGCACCTGGAGGCGGGCGCCCCGGATCTCGGCGTCGAGTTCGGCGGCCCAGTGCTGGATGACCTGACGGTCGGCCAGGGTGTTGCCGTCGACGTCGATCGCCCGCTCGTTGGCCCGCTGGCACATCATCTCGAAGGAACGGGCGGCGATCCCGAGCCAGCGCATGCAGTGGTGGATCCGGCCCGGGCCGAGCCGGTCCTGGGCGATCACGAAGCCGCCCCCCTCCGCCCCGAGCAGGTTGGACCGGGGCACCCGGCACGACTGGTAGATGACCTCGCCGTGACTGTCGTGTCCGGACCCGGCATGGCCCATGACGCTCACGTTCCGGACCAGGTTGAACCCGGGGGTGTCGGTGGGGACGATGATCATGCTGGCCCGGAGGTGGGGTGGCGCCTCGGGGTCGGTCACGGCCATGACGATGGCGAAGGCGGCCCCGTCGGCCGACGAGGTGAACCACTTCTGGCCGTTGATGACATAGTCGTCACCGTCGACGACGGCAGTGGTGGCCAACAGGACCGGGTTGGAACCGGCTGTTTCCGGCTCGGTCATGGAGAAGCAGCTCCGGATTTCTCCTTCGACGAGGGGCCGAAGCCAGCGTTCCTTCTGTTCGAGGGTACCGTGCTGATGAAGGATCTCGATGTTACCGGCATCCGGGGCCTGGGTCCCGAACACGGTCATACCTAAGGGGCTGCGACCGACCGCCTCGGCGAAGAGGCCGTGATCCACCATCGACAGGCCCAACCCACCGAACTCGACGGGATGATTGGGGGCCCACAGGCCCATCTGTTTCACCTTGGCCTGGGCCGCCGTGACCCCTTTGGCCAGGGATTCTGAATCACCGTGGAGGAGCTCCCCTTCGAGGGGAATCACCTCCCGCTCCATGAAGTCACTGATCATGGAGAGCCTGACTTCCATCTCCTCTGACACGCGAAAATCCACGGGACAACCTCCTCGTTACGTCCCAAACGATTGACCCCAATTGAGTGGCCCGCAATCGGGATTGATACCATCCCGAATCAGGGAAATCCGTGTCAATCAAGGCCAGCCTGACCGACAGCCTGAGCACTGACTATCTGCATGACCATACGGTCGGCAAACGCCGACTATAGATCGATGACCGGACCCAACCACAACGTCGAGGGCGGTGTGAGACCACGGGGTCAACGACCGGCTCGAGGGCGGTCACTGAGAGATCGACCAGATCATCGGCGCCCGCAACCAGTCGTCGCTGATCGCCTTCGCCGAGCGCGTTACCTGCTCCACGTTCGCGATCACCATGCCCGAGGGCTACGACGCCCAAGCAACCCTCGCCGGGCTCACCGAAGGCCTCGACCGCATCCCCGCTGGGATGCTGCGCTCGGCCACCTTCGACCAAGGCTCGGAATGGGCCGCGTGGGAGACCATCACCGCTGCTACCTGGGGCATCGACGTGTGGTCCTGCGACCCGCACTCGCCATGGCAACCTCAACCAGACCCACGTCGATGACGTCGCCGCGATCATCAACAGCCAACGCCGACGCAACCTCACCTGCCACAGCGCCACCCAGCTCTACCGTGCCCTCACCGTGCCCTCACCGTGCACTGACCACCAGAACTGGCCCACCCCGGGGTCGGGCCGACGCGTCCGCGGACGCGCCTCGACCCGGCGAAGGCGGTGGGCGACACCCTTGGGGACACTTCCATCAGGAGTGTCACAGCCCATCGTTAGGCTGGTCGAGCCGAGGCTCGACCAGCCCCTGACCACGCCGGGGCGGTCTGGAGCAGGCCCGCCGGAACTTCCGAGGACCCCGCCTCACGGCCCGTCACCGGTCACCGTCCCGGCGCGCCCGCGGACGCGGGCGCCACCAACGCGGCGCGGAGCCGTGGCGTTGGGTCCCGGGTCGACTCATCGACGCGCCCGCGGACGCGTCGGGACGCCCTGGGCGACCACCACCTCTACGGCCCGGAACGACGGTTGTGGTTTCGTTGTCACCGCCCCCCACTATGGTGGAATCGAACAAACGTTCGGGTCGGGAGATCCGGTCCGAACGTCGGCGAGGGAAGGGGAAGCACGATGACGACGGCAACGGCAGTACCGGTGACGGGGGTACGGGACCGGCTGCGGATGGCGGCGCAGCTGTGGGCCCGGAGTCAGTACGAGCTGGTGGTCCTAGCGGCGGAATTGGCGGTGTCGGGCGAGTGGGTCTTGGACGGTGCGGTCTCCGCGGTGTCGTGGTTGTCAGCCGTGGCCGGAGTGGAACCGGCGACGGCGCGGGAGTGGATCCGGGTCGGTCGTCGCCTCCAGGATCTGCCCGCGTCCGCCGAGGCGTTCGCCCGAGGCGAACTGTCCTACGCCAAGGTCCGGATCCTCACCAGGGTGGCCACGCCCGACACCGAGCGGGACCTGGTCGATCTGGCCGCCACGGTCCCGGCCGCCGAACTGGGCCGGGCGATCGCCGCATGGCGGCAGCGCCACGGGGATGACGGGGCGATCGAGCGGCACCAACATTCGTGCCGCTCGGTGCGGTGGCGAACCGATCCCGACGGGATGGTGTCGTTCAGCGCCCGCCTCCCCCCGTTGGCCGGAGCGCACCTCACGTCAATGCTCTCGGCCCGCATCATGCGGGCCAGGTCCCACCGGGAACCCGACGGCACCTGGCCCTCGGTGGCCCAGCAGTACGCAGACGTGTTCACCGACCTCATCACCACCGGCGTCGGGCCGGTAGCCACCGAGATCGTGCTCCACGTACGGGGCGACGGCGCCACCCTCGACGACGGCACCCCGATCCCGGGCACCGTCGTCGAGCGGATCGCCCCCACCTCGGTACTGCGGGCCATGATCCACGACACCGAGCGGAAACCGATCAACGCCTCCGGCCGGCACCGGCACCCCACCGAACGCCAACGGCGCGTCGTGAAGGAACGAGACCGGGCCTGTGTCGACTGCGGCCGTCACGACCTCCTCACCTTCGACCACAACCCCCCGTTCCACGACACCCGTCGCACCATCGTCGACGAACTCCAGACCCGCTGCGCCCCCTGCCACTGGCAGCGCCAGCCCCCACCATCATGAGTCCCACCGCCGCTCCAACCGCCCGGTCAGCCGATGGGGTAGGAGGGGGAGACGCCGATGGCGTCGAAGGTACCGTCGGGACGGGACGGGCGCTGGAGCCCCATGTCGACGGCCCGGATCCGGCCCCGCCCCTGCACCTCGGGGTCTCGCCGCCAGACGAACCCGCCGGTCGGAATCCGCATCCGGCGATACACGTCGGAGCGGATCACCTTCGCCCGGTCGGCGTTGTATCTATTGCCGTTGCACCGGAGCACTACCCCGGTCACCCGGGGGGACACCGCAGCATGGAGCGGGTTCAGGTCCATCCCGCAGGCCAGGATCACGTGCAGGTGCAGCTCCGGCGGCGGATCGACGTCGGCCGGTCGGTCGCGGTCGGTCACTGCCGACCGCAGCACCCCGTAGGCGTGGTCGAGGCAGATCTCCGCCCCCACCCCGATGGGCTGGCCGGCCTGCGTGGTGGCGGCCAGGGCGATCGTCTGCGCCGACCGGTATCCCAGCGACGCCGGCCGTGCCTGGTTGTTCTGCGCCGCGTTCCTCCACCGGTCCAGACCGTCTATGGCCGAGAAGTACTGCTTGTCGCAGAGTATGTCCTTGGCCGGAACCGCCGGGTCGGTGAAGTCGACGCCGAAGATGGTGTTCACCAACGCGACCCCATTGTTCCCCTGCTCCTGTCCCCACACCACGGTGCCCGGCATCACCAGCCACGGCTGCGGCCGGAAGCGGTCGAACAACTGGCGGAGCTCGGCCCGCACCGTTCCCATGATCTGGATGAAGTCCTGCTGGGTGAAGTGGCCTCTGCCGTCGGGTTGTCCCTCGGGGCACCGGAAGTAGAACTCGGGAGCCAGGATCACCTTGAGCGTGGTCGGGCGACGGTCGAGCTTGTCGTGGGGCGCCACGGTGGGCCGGTCGAGCAGATCGGTCACCAGGGCCACGAACGCTGCCACCTGCGTCTCGGCCTCGTCGGCGGTCCGGGGCGCCGGTTGGCGCGGGGTCCGGGCGGTGAGTGTGTTGGCGACCACCGAGACGACTTGGACGTCGGTCACCTTCATGTCGTCACCATCCCGCCGCCGACCGCACCGGC
>JBKECK010000078.1:0-101442 GCA_047974625.1 Acidimicrobiales bacterium | reverse complement strand
CGTCCAGGGCCCGCAGGGTCCGGGCGATGGCGGTGGGCCGATCGGCCCCCCAACAGATCAGCTTGCCGACCAGGTTGTCGTAGAACTGGCTCACCTCGTCGCCGGCCTCGTAGCCGCCGTCCCAGCGGACCCCGTAACCGGAGGGGACCCGCAGCCGGGTGATCCGCCCCGGCGAGGGCATGAATGCCCCCCCGGCCGGATTCTCGGCGTTGATCCGGACCTCGATGGCGTGGCCGTCGATCCTGACCTCGTCCTGGCTGAGCGGCAGTTCCGCCCCCGAGGCCACCGCCAACTGGAGGGCCACCAGGTCCAGTCCGGTGACCATCTCGGTGACCGGGTGCTCCACCTGGAGGCGGGTGTTCATCTCCAGGTAGTTGAACGAGCCGTTCTCGTAGAGGAACTCGACGGTGCCGGCGTTGGTGTAGTCACAGCCGAGGGCCACCTTCACCGCGGCGGCGCCCATGGCGGCCACCGTGTCGGCCGGGATGTTGGGGGCCGGTGCTTCCTCGATCAGCTTCTGGTGGCGTCGCTGGGCGGAACAGTCCCGCTGGCCCAGGTACACACCGTTGCCGTGCTGGTCGCACATGACCTGCACCTCAATGTGGCGCGGCTTGGTGAGGTAGCGCTCCAGGTAGCACTCGCCCCGCCCGAACGAGGCCGTGGCCTCCCGCTGGGCCGACTCCAAGGCGTCGGCGGCCTCGTCGGCCGAGTGCACCACCTTCATGCCCCGGCCCCCGCCACCGAACGCGGCCTTGACCGCCACCGGCCAGCCGTGCTCGTCGCCAAAGGCCACGATCTCGGCCGGGTCGGTCAGGAACTCGGTGTTCCCGGGTACGCCCTCCACCCCGACCTTCTCCGCCGCGGCCCGGGCGCTGATCTTGTCGCCCATGACCTCGATGGCCTCGGGGGGCGGGCCGATGAAGGCGACCCCCCGCTCGGTGATGGCCCGGGCGAAGTCGGCGTTCTCGGAGAAGAACCCGTAGCCGGGGTGCACGGCGTCGGCCCCGGACCGTTCGATGATGTCGAGGATGGCCTCGGTGTTGAGGTAGCTCTCGGCCGCGGTCTGGCCTCCCAGGGCGAAGGCCTCGTCGGCCAGCCGCACGTGCAGGGCGTCGCGATCGAGGTCCGAATAGACCGCGACCGTGGGAATCCCCAGGTCACGGCAGGCGCGGATCACCCGTACAGCGATCTCGCCCCGGTTCGCGATAAGGACCTTGTGGAACATCCGATTGCCAGACACCCGCATATGGTTAGCCGACATGCAAGGCGTAAGGGAAGTACCTGGGACGCGTTTTTCGCCAGTCCGCTACGTTCACGAGACCGGTTCCACCAATGCCGACCTGCTCGCGGCCGCTCGGACGGGGGAGCGAGAGGGGGTCGTGCTGGTCACCGATCATCAGACCGCGGGACGGGGCCGGCAGGGCCGGTCCTTTCACGACGAGCCCGGCTCGGCCGCCCTGTTCTCCATCCTGCTGCGGCCGGCCGCGGAGATTGCCGGGCTGGTCCCGCTGCTGATGGGCCTGGCCGCGGTGGACGCCGTCCACACCGTCGTCGGCGGCGATACGGGCCCGGCCGATCCGGTGGTCGGCCTCAAGTGGCCAAACGACGTGATCGTGCCCGCCCTGGCCGAACGGAAGCTGGCCGGCATCCTGGCTGAGGCGACCACCGGGACCGAGGCTGGCGTGGCCGTCGTGGTCGGGATGGGGACGAACCTCCGCTGGGTGGAACCCCCACCACCCGAGATCGCCACCCGGGCGGCCACCCTCCAGGAGGTGGTGGAACTGGCCGGGGTCGCGCTGGCGGTCGTCCCGGATCGGGCGGCCCTGATCACCGCGGTCCTCACCGCCCTGGAGGGCTGGCTCCGCCTCGCCGAGACCGGCCGGGTGGGTGAGGTGATGGACGCCTACCGGGCGCGGTGCGCCACTATCGGACGGCGTGTCGATCTCGACACACCGTCGGGGCCGCTGGTCGGGACGGTGCAGACCGTCACCGACACGGGCGCCCTGCGGGTGGAGACCGACGCTGGGCCGGTCGACGTCCTCGCCGGCGACGCCCACCATCGCTGAACCCTGGGCGTCCAGCCGTCGATCCCGGCTCGTCCGGGGTTCGCTCAACCCGGGTGGGGTAGCCGCCGATGGATGACCGGCTATGTCGGGATCACCACGGACAGATCAGACGGGCCATCGGCATCGCCCCGCCCGTGGGCGGTTCCGGCGCGGGCTGGCGGCACTGGCGTGCGCCGCCGTCACCCTGGCCGCCACCCCCGCCGTCACCGCGGCCCAGGACGGCCCGGCCCCCGACGGGTCGGACCCGGCCGGCGGCTCCGTCCCGTCCACCATGTCGACGACGTCGACCCCGCCCACCACGGTGCCGCCCCCCACCACCGGGCCACCGGCCACGGGCGGACCCGGCGCCCCGGGCCCCGGTCCGACCAGCCCGGCCCCCGACCCGTCGGTCCCCGCACCGGGGGAGACCCTCACCCCACCCGTCGATCCGGTGCCCGACGAGGGACCGGGCGACACGGTACCTGAGACCGACGTCACCGTACCCCCACCGACCGGGGATGGGAGTTACCACGGCCAGGGCACCTACCGGCCACCCGCCGTGGTCTGGAGCGACCTTCGGGCCGCCGAGACCAAGCTGGCCGAGGCCGAGGCCGCCCACCGGACCGCCGTCGAGGGTCTCCGGGCGGCTGAGGCCGAACACCGGGCCCTCGACGAGGAACTGGGCCAGCTCGACACCCGGACCCAGCGGGTCGTCGTCGACCTCGACCGGGCCCGGGATCGCCTGATCCGGCGGGCCGTGTCCGGTTTCGTAGCCGACGAGGCGGTCACCGGGGAGCTGGTCGGTTCCCTGGTCGCCGAGCCCGGTGGGTCCGCCCTCGACCACCGGGTGCGCGGCACCCTGCTCGGCGCCGCGATCGACGTCGATGACGAGCTGATCGCTGACTACGTCGAGCTCCGGGCCCGCCTCGAGACCGACACCGCGGCCGCGGTGGAGGCCCGGGCCGACGCCGCCGACCGGATCGTGATCCTGACCGCCGAGGTCGACGTCACCGCGGCCGCGGTGGAACGGGCCGGGCTCGAGCTCGAGGCCTTCTCGGCCGGCAGCGCCGTCTACATTCCCGACGTCGTGTTCCCCGTCGCCGAGGGTTACGCCACCCCGTTGATCGACTCCTTCGGGGTCCCCCGCATGCCCGGCACCGCTGATGCCCACTGGCACGAGGGGATCGACATCTTCGCCCCCGCCGGCACCCTCCTGCTGGCCGCCGAGCGCGGGGTGATCACCAAGGTAGGCAGCAACCGGCTGGGGGGCCTGTCGATCTGGCTGCGGGGAGCGAGCGGGACCGACTGGTACTACGCCCACCTCCTGTCGTTCGCCCCCGGCCTCCACGTCGGCCAGGTCATCGAAGCGGGCACGGTGGTGGGCACGGTGGGGAACTCCGGCAACGCCGCGTCCACCCCCGCCCACCTGCACCTGCAGCTCCACCCCGGTGGTGGCTCGCCGGTCAACCCGTACCCCTTGCTCAAGTCGGTGTCGGACCGTGACACCGTGCTCCGCCGCGACGAAGGGGCGACGTCGGCACCATGACGGCCGGTCCCGGGAGCCGGGGCCCGTGGGCGGTGACCTGGCGGGGGCGGTGACCTGGCGGGGGCGGTGACCGGGCGAGGGCGGTGACCGGCCGGCGAGGGGTCGGATCCGGTCAGCCCGGCCGTCGGGCCCGGGCCGACCAGCGTCCCCGATCGGCGGTGATCTCGACCGGCAGCCCGAACGCGGCACCCAGATTGGTGGCGGTCAGGACCTCGGCGATCGGGCCCGATGCCGTCATCCGCCCGCCCGCGATCACCGCGGCGTGGGTGGCCGTGGTGGGCACGTCCTCCACATGGTGGGTGATCAACACCGAGGGCACCGCGTCCGGAGCGGTGGCCAGCGACTCGAGCGTGGCCACCAGCTCCTCCCGGCCGCCGAAGTCGAGACCGGCCGTGGGCTCGTCCAGCAGCAGCACCGCCGGGGCCGGCATCAGGACCCGGGCCAGGAGGGCCCGTTGGCGTTCCCCGCTCGACAGGGTGGCCAGGGTCCGCTCCCCATACCCGGCCAGACCCACCTCGCCCAGGAGGCGCTCGGCCCGTTCGGTGTCGGCGGCGTCGTACCGGTGCCACCACGGTTCCAGGGCGCCGTAACGTCCACAACGCACCACGTCGATGACGGCGAGACCCCCCCGGAGCTCGGCGGTGAGCGACGGCGACAGGACCCCGAGCCGGCCCCGGAGCGGCCGCAGATCGGTGCGGCCCACCTGGCCACCCAGCACAGTCACCTCACCCCGGGTGGCCCGTCGCCGGGCCCCCGCCACCTCCATCAGGGTCGACTTGCCCCCACCGTTGGGGCCGATCACCACCCAGTGCTGGCCCGGCTCGACCCGCCAGGTGACCCCGTCGAGGATGTCCCGGCCGTCCACGGTGACGCCGACACCGACCAGGTCGAGGCAGGCCGGGGAGCCCGCGCCGGAGGTGGGCTCCTGCGGGGCGGCCGCGGCTCCGTCGGCTGGTGATGAGGGGGCAACGGGACTGGTCACGGCTCTCCAGGGTGGATCGGTGGGTCGGCCCGACGCCAACCCACCGATCCGCCGTGCCGAGATCCGCGGTGGCGGTGTCGAAGATTGTCGGAGCGGTTCCCGTCGGGCCATGGTTACGACGCCGTTACGCTGACCGGCTGTGCGTAGCGCTCGGCTTCGGATGATACGGGGCAGGGGGATGGCCCTCGTCGGGGTGGTCGCGTTGGGCGCGATCGTGTCCGGCCCTACACCGGCCCGGGCCGAGGGTCGGGCCATGGCCGGGCTGGCCGAGACGGCCGGCGCCTTACCCGGCGACGGCGTGGCCATGCCCTCGGGCCTGGGACGGGAGGAACTGCGGCTCCGGATCGATCTGACCACCAAGGACCTGAACGCGGCGACGACCCGGCTGACCCAGCTCGACGAGGGCCTCGCCGCGGCCACCACGTCGGCCGCCGACCTCGAGGTCGAGACCGACCAGGTGGGGCAGGACACCCTCCGTTACGCCATCCGGGGCTACCAGCGCAGCGAGCTGCCTGTCGGGTTGTTGGAGACCAACGACCTGGTGGAGAGCATGCGGGCCGACACCCTGGAGACCGCGGCCATCACCGCCGACACAGCCAGCTTCGACGCGTACCGCAACCTCCGCAAGGACCTGGAGATCCAGCAGGCCGAGGTGGTGGAGCGCCAGGGGTGGGTGGCCGACGCCAACGTGGAGGTGGCCGATCTGCAGACCCGGCTCAACCAGGAGACCGTCGTGTTCGGCGAGATGGAGGAGCAGCGGATCCAGGCCTCGGCCACGGCGTCGTCGGTCCAGGCCAGCAACCGGGCCCAGGTCCGGGGCCGCCGGCAGGGCTACTACCTCGACGTGTGCCCGGTGGCCGGCCCCCACAACTTCATCAACTCGTGGGGGTTCGCCCGATCCGGCGGTCGCCGCCACCAGGGGGTCGACATAATGGCGTCGGTGGGCACACCGATCGTGGCCCCGGTCAGTGGCCGGGTGGAGCACTACTCCAACTCACTCGGTGGCCGCTCGTTCCGCCTGTTCGGGCCCAACGGTCTCTACCTGTACGGCACCCACATGTCCGGTTTCGCCAAACAGGGCGACGTGGCCGCCGGTGAGGTGATCGGCTACGTCGGCGACGACGGCAACGCGGCCGGCATCCCCCACCTCCACTTCGAGATCCACCCCGGCGGCCAGGGTGCTCCGGCGGTCAACCCGTTCGCCGACTCGGCCGCGGTCTGCTCGGGCGCCCAGTACTGAGGTTCGCCCCGATGAGGCCTTGGCCGAAGAGCCGGGGGACCCGATGAGGTTCAGGCGCCGATGGAGTGGTAGCCGCCGTCCACGTGGATCACCGAGCCGGTGGTCTGGGGGAACCAGTCCGACAGGAGGGCCACGCAGGCCTTGGCCACCCCCGCCGAGTCGGTGACGTCCCAGCCGAGAGGGGCCCGCTTGACCCACTCCTCCTCGAAGGCGGAGAACCCGGGGATGGCCTTGGCGGCGATGGTCTTCATCGGCCCGGCGGCCACCAGGTTGACCCGGATCTGCCGCGGCCCCAACTCCCGGGCCAGGTAGCGGTTGAGCGACTCCAGGGCCGCCTTGGCCACCCCCATCCAGTTGTAGGCCGGCCACGACACCGTGGCGTCGAAGGTCAGCCCCACGATTGAGCCACCGTCGGGCATGAGGGGGGTGACGATGTCGGACAGGGTGCGCAGGGAGTAGGCCGACACCTCCACGGCGGTGGCCACGTCGGCCCAGTCCGGGGCGAAGAAGTCCTCACCCAGGCACGCTTCGGGGGCGAACCCGATCGAGTGGAGGGCACCGTCCACCCGCCCCCAGCGGTCGGCCAGCTCGGCGGCCACCGCGGTGACGTGGTCCGGGTTGGTCACGTCCAGCTCCAGCACCTCGGGCACGGGATCCAGGCGGCCCGCGGTGCGCCTGGTCAGCCGGAGGGCCCGGCCGAAGCCGGTCAGGATCACGTTCGCCCCCTGCTCCTGGGCCAGTTCGGCCACCCCGTATGCCAGGGAGTCGTCGGTGAGGACACCGGTGATGAGCAGGTTCTTTCCTTCGAGCATGGTCACGTGGGTTCGACCGTCGGTGATGGGCTGCGGTTACCGACGCCTCCGCCCCGGAAGCTACCCTCGGCCACCGTGATCCAGCTCTTCGATACGGCCCGCGACGCCATCGTCCCGTTCACCCCCGGGCCGCTGGTCACCATCTACACCTGCGGCATCACCCCCTACGACGCCACCCACATCGGGCACGCGGCCACCTACCTCACCTACGACGTCCTCCAGCGGCGTCTGCGTGACCTCGGCCATGACACCCACTGTGTGCGCAACGTGACCGACGTCGACGACGACCTGCTGCGCAAGGCACGGGAGCTCGACGTCCACTACCTCGATCTGGCCGCGGCCGAGACGGCCCGGTTCGACGACGACATGCGGGCGCTCGGGATGCTGCCGAGCTGGAGCGAACCCCGGGCCACGTCGGCCATCGCCGACATCCGGGGCTTCATCGGGATGGTGTTGGACCGGGGCCACGCCTACCAGGCCGGTGGGGCCGTGTACTTCGACGTGGGCTCCTGGCCGGCCTTCGGCGAGCTGTCCGGCTACGACCGGCCGACCATGCTCAAGTTGGCGGCCGAACGGGGCGGCAACCCGGACGACCCCCACAAGCGGGATCCGCTCGACTTCGTGCTGTGGCAGCCGTCGGCCGAGGGTGAGCCGGCCTGGGACACCCTGTGGGGTCCGGGTCGGCCCGGCTGGCACATCGAGTGCTCGGCGTTGGCGATGCGGGAGCTCGACACCACCATCGATCTGCACGGTGGCGGCGCCGACCTGATCTTCCCCCACCACGAGTGCGAGCTGGCCCAGTCCCAGGCGGCCACCGGTGAACCGTTCGTGCGGCACTGGATGCACCAGGCCATGGTCCGCATGGACGGCGAGAAGATGTCGAAGTCGCTGGGCAACCTGGTGTTCGTCAGCGACCTCCGCTCCGAGTGGGACCCCCGGGCCATCCGGCTGGCCGTGGTCGACAACCACTACCGCAACGAGCTCGACTGGACCGACGACCGGATGCCGGCGGCTCGGGTCCGCCTCGAGCAGTGGCTGGACGCCGGCCCCGGCGACGCCGCCCTCGACGAGGTGCGCGTCGCCCTCGACGACGACCTCAACACCCCCCGGGCCGTAGAGGCCATCGACCGCGCCGCCCGGGAGGGGCGGGGGATCGGGGAGGCCGCCATGCTGCTCGGGGTGGATCTGGCCGCCGGCCCGGTCACCCTGGATCCGTCGAGTTTCGGGTCGCCCCGTCCTGGCCGAGGCCCCCTGGAACCGTGACGCCCGGGGGCGGGTCGGGGTGGGCCCCGGTCGGCCCCGGCCGTGCCGCGGGCTCTTCGGCCGTGGCGGCTCGTCCCGAAACCGAAACTCGGGCTCGGCACCACCCCCCGGCCCGTACAATCGGGGCGTGGAACAGATCAGTGTGACCTTGCCCGACGGTTCCCAGCGGGAGCTCGACGCCGGGGCGACTGCGGCCGATCTGGCCGCCGGGGTCGGCCGACGGCTGGCCAAGGACGCCCTCATCGCGGTGGTCGACGGCCAGCCGACCGATCTGACCACCCCGCTCGCCGACGGGGCCAAGGTGGAGATCGTCACCCCCGGCTCCGCCCTCGGGGTCGACACCCTGCGTCACTCCACGGCCCACGTTCTGGCCCAGGCCGTCCTCGAACTGTGGCCCGGATCCACGTTCGCCATCGGTCCCGCCATCGACGACGGCTTCTATTACGACTTCGAGCTGTCGGACGGACAGACCTTCACCGACGACGACCTGGAACGCATCGAGGCCAAGATGCGGGACATCGTGGCCGCCGACCAGCCCTTCGTCCGCTCCGAGCTCGGCCCGGACGAGGCCCGCGTCCTCATGGCCCAGCACCCCTACAAGCGTGAGATCATCGACCGGGTGACCAGCGGCGACGCCGACGGTCTGGGCGCCGAGGTGGCCGAGGACGCGGCGGGTGATGTCGTCAGCTTCTACCGGAACTCCGACGCCTTCGTGGACATGTGCGTCGGGCCCCACGTGCCCTCCACCGGCCGTCTCGGCCACTTCAAGCTGATGAAGGTGGCCGGGGCCTACTGGCGGGGCGACGAGCACGGCCCGATGCTCCAGCGCATCTACGGCACGGCCTGGCCCGACGCGGCCTCGCTGGCCGCCCACCTGGAACGGCTCGAAGAGGCGGCCAAACGGGATCATCGCCGCCTGGCCAACGAGCTCGACCTGCTCTCGTTCCCCTCGGAGCTCGGGGGCGGTCTGGCCGTGTGGCACCCCAAGGGGGCGATCGTCCGCAAGCTGATGGAGGACTACGCCCGGCAGCGGCACCAGGACGGCGGCTACGAGTTCGCCTACACCCCGCACCTGGCCCGGTCCGACCTGTTCGCCACCTCCGGCCACCTCGACTTCTACGCCGACAGCATGTATCCGCCGATGGAGATGGACAACGGCGTCTACTACCCGAAGCCGATGAACTGCCCGATGCACGTGCTGATCTACCGGTCGCGCCAGCGGTCGTACCGGGATCTGCCGCTGCGCCTGTTCGAGCTGGGCACCGTCTACCGGTACGAGCGGGCGGGCACCCTGCACGGCCTGCTCCGCACCCGGGGCTTCACCCAGGACGACGCCCACATCTTCACCACCGCCGACGAGGTCGGCGTGGAGATCGTCGGCCTGCTCGAGTTCGTGCTCAGCGTCCTGAGGGCGTTCGGGTTCACCGACTTCTCGGCCCGCCTGGCCACCCGGCCACCGGAGAAGTCAGTGGGAACCGACGAGGTGTGGGAGCTGGCCACCAACGCCCTGCGGGAGGCCCTCGAGACCGCCGGGCTCGACTATGAGGTGGACGAGGGCGGCGGGGCCTTCTACGGGCCCAAGATCGACATCGACGTGCAGGACGCCATCGGGCGTTCCTGGCAGCTGTCCACCATCCAGGCCGACTTCAACCTGCCCGAACGGTTCGGTCTGGAGTACGTGGCCGCCGACGGGGAGCGGCGCCGCCCCATCATGCTGCACCGGGCCCTGTTCGGATCGGTGGAACGGTTCTTCGGGGTCCTGCTCGAGCATTTCGCCGGCAACCTCCCGGCCTGGTTGGCTCCGGTCCAGGTGGCGGTCCTGCCCGTGGCCGCCGACCACGAGGCCTACGCCCGCGCCGTGGCCGACCGCCTGGTCCAGGTCGGGATGCGGGTGGACGTGGTTGCGGCCACCGACCCGCTGGGCAAGCGGATCCGCAACGCCAAGACCCAGAAGCTCCCCTACGTGCTGGTGGTCGGGGGCGACGACGTGGCCGCCGGCACCGTGGGTGTCAACCCGCGGGGACGGGAGGTGGAGCGCGACGTGCCCCTGGAGGACTTCGTGGCCCGGCTGACCGGCGAGGTGGAGCAGCGCAGCGGGGTCTGAACCGGCCCGGCCGTGTCGAACCGATCCCGACGAGGAGGGGACCGAACGTGGACTACCTGACCGCGGGTTGGCGCATGGGCCACCCCAAAGGTGAGGGCGCCGACGGGCGCCCTCACGTGGACGTGGCCCCGGCTCCCGGTCAGAGCCTGTTCGAAGCCATCGAGACCTCGGGCCGGCCCGACAACGAGACCTACATCCTCGACCGGTTGGACCACACGTTCGCCATCCTCAACGTCTTCCCGTACACGGCCGGTCACCTCATGGTCCTGCCCCGCCGGGCCGTGCCCTCCATTGAGGAGCTCGACGAGGCCACGTTCGCCGAACTGTGGCGCCTCGTCCGCCACGGTTTGGGTGCCATCAACCGCGCCTTCAGTCCCGAGGGCATCAACATCGGCATCAACCAGGGGGTGGCCGGCGGCGGGTCGGAGCCCGACCATCTCCACGTCCACGTGGTGCCCCGCTGGAGCGCCGACACCAACTTCATGACCTCGGTGGCCGACACCCGGATCCTGCCGGTGACCCTGGAACGGACCTGGGAGCAGCTCCGGGCCAGCTGGTAGGCGGGTCCGGGACGAGGCGTCCCGACGGCCCGCTACCGTGGCGGTGGTGAACGACCGCGACGCCACCGCCGGGTCGGCCGAACCGGTGCCCGCCGAGTCGGCGCCCGACGTGCTCCCCGAAGATCTCCAACCCGCCCTCGCCGACCACGAGGACTACATCTTCCCCAACAACAACCGGCGTCGCATCCCCGGCTACCTCTACCTGGGGGTGGCGCTGGCGCTGGTGGTGCTCTACCTCGCCTACCGTGACTCCCCCTACGTGAACGGCGGCTACCTGTTCGCCGCCGTCCTGCTGGGTGGGTTCGGGGCCTACAGCATCGCCTCCGGCTGGAACCTCGACGTGGACGAGCGTGAGGCCCTCGTCGCCTCCGTGGCTCGGGTCGGGTTCCCGGTGGGGCACGCCTCGGCCCAGATGGGTTGGCGGGGTCTGCTGAGCCGTCCCACCTGGCGGATCCTGCTTTACTCGGCCGATGAGCCCCCCTCCAAGCGGGGTTTCGTCCTGGTGGACGGGGTCGACGGCGAGGTGGTGGAGGCCCTGGTCGAGGACAACCCCGAGGACTGGTCCGAGTTCGACGACGAACCCGAGCAGCTGGCCGGGAAGGCCGGTGGTTCCGACGCCGACGCGGAGGAGAACGGGGCCGACGGGGCCGACCGTGTTGTCGAGGCCGACGGGGCCGACCGTGTTGTCGAGGCCGACGGGGCCGAGCCCGAGGGGCCGGGTGGGTCCGATGAGCCCGATGTCACCGGAGAATCCGCGGATCCGGGACTGACGCCGGGGTCTGGTACCGTTTAGGAGACGACGGGTCTGGTCCCGCCGCATCCAGCGCCGGGTCCGTGACGCGTCCGAACCGGAACGCTTCGAACCGGAACGCTTCGGTCGGACCGCGAGCCTGGAATCTACCCCTACCTAGGACAGCACGTTGTTCGATGGATCGTTTCGTACAGGATTCGAGCGGGTGGTCGCTCCAATCGGGAAAGGTCTGCAGCGTGCAGGCGTATCCCCCGACGTGATTACCGTCGGTGGGGTGATCATGGCGTCGGCCACCGCGGTGGCCATCGCCACCGGTCGGTTCTGGCTGGCCGTGCTCTTCCTCGCCCTCACCGGGGCATCCGACGCCCTCGACGGGGCCGTGGCCAAGGCCGGGGGCCGGGCCGGTCCCCGGGGCGCCTACCTGGACTCGGTCAGCGACCGGTTGAGCGACGCCCTCCTGTTCGCCGGTTGCGCCTGGTACCTGGCCGGTACCGACGATCCCCGCCGGGCCCTGCTGCCCTTCGGGGTCTACATCGCCGCCTCGCTGGTCTCCTACCAGCGGGCCAAGGCCGAATCACTCGGCTACCAGGCCAAGGGCGGCCTGATGGAACGGGCCGAACGGTTCATCGTTCTCGGCTTCGGCCTCGTCTTCCACACCCTGCTGGTGCCGGTGCTGTGGATCATGCTGGTTCTCACCGCCATCACCGCCGCCACCCGCTTCGGCAAGGTCTGGCGTCAGGCGTCCGGCCAGCCCCCCCGGGCCGTGGCCGCGGCCCGCCGGACCCGCCGACGCCGTACCCGGTCGGTGGCCGACTTCCGGGCCCGGGCCGACGCCCGTGTCGCGGCACGGGCCGAGCGCCGCCGCCGGGCCCGCTGAGGTCGAGTCCGTCGGTGCCCTCCCGGAGGTGGATCCGGTGGTCGGCCCGCCCCACCTGGCGGCCTGTGTGGACGGTCCGCGTCGCGGCCGCCGCGGTGTCGCTGGTGCCCCGACGCTGGCTGTGGCCCCTAGCCGAACGGGCCGGGGCCCGGCTGGGACCCCGCCTCCTGCCCGAACGGACCGCCCAACTGGCCACCCACATCCAGCGGGTCGACCCGAAACTCGACGACGCCGAGGCGGCCGGGGCCGCCGCCCGGGGGATCGGCTCCTACGCTCGCTACTGGGCCGAGTCGTTCCGGTTGCCCGCCCTGTCGGCGGCCACCATCGACCGGGGTTTTGTGGTCAGCGGCTACGACCGGATCGAGGCGTCCCTGGCCGCCGGGGTCGGCCCGATCCTCGTCCTGCCCCACCTCGGGGGCTGGGAATGGGCTGCGGCCTGGCTCAACCGGGTCCAACACCAGCAGGTCACCGCGGTGGCCGAACGGCTCGAACCCCACGAGCTGTTCGACTGGTTCGTCGCCCTGCGCCGCTCGTACGGGATCGACGTCGTGCCCGTGGGCTCCCGGGCCATCGCCCAGCTGGTCAAGGCGGTTCGCCAAGGCCGGATCGTCTGCCTGCTGAGCGACCGTGACCTCTCCGGTTCGGGGGTGGAGGTGGAGTTCTTCGGGGAGACCACCACCCTGCCGGGCGGTCCCGCCGTCCTGGCCCGACGGACCGGTGCCCCCCTCCTGCCCACCGCCGTCTACTTCCGGGGCCCCGCCCACCTGGCCGTGGTCGGGCCTGCGGTCCGGCCCGACGACACCCTGTCGCTGCGTGACGACGTGGCCCGGATGACCCAGCAGCTCGCCTGGGCCATGGAGGACCTGATCAGGGACGCCCCCGACCAGTGGCACCTCCTGGAACCCAACTGGCCCTCGGACCGGGTCGGCGGGGCCCGCTGACGCCGGATCCGGGTCCCCGGGCCGGTTCGCGCCGGTGCGCCCGGAGTTCACGCCGCGCACTGAGTAGTGTGCACGGGTGCGTGTCGGCCTGATCTGTCCCTACAGCCTCGCGGTTTGGGGTGGTGTCCAGGCCCAGGTGCTGGCGCTCGGACGGGCCCTCCGGGACCGGGGGGTAGACACCCAGGTGCTCGCCCCCTGCGACGGGACCCCGCCCGAACCGTGGGTGACCCCGCTCGGCAACTCGATCCCCTACGCCCAGAACGGTTCCCTGGCCCCCCTGGCCCCCGACGGGGCCGCCCAGCTCCGGGTCCTCGCCGCCCTGTGGGACGAGGAGTTCGACGTGCTCCACCTCCATGAGCCGCTGGCTCCCGGGCCGACGATGACCGCCCTGTTCGTCAAACCGGCCCCCCTGCTCGGCACCTTCCACGCCGCCGGCAACATCGGCTCCTACCGGTGGTTCCGGCCGGTGGTGAGCCGGATGGCGTCCCGGCTCGACCAGCGGGTGGCCGTCTCCCCGGAGGCAGCCGACATGGCCAGGCGGCACCTTGGTGGCGACTACGACGTCCTGTTCAACGGCATCGAGGTGGAGCGGTTCGCCTCGGCGGAACCGGTACCGAACCGGGAACGGACCATCTTGTTCCTCGGCCGCCACGAACCCCGCAAGGGCCTGTCGGTCCTGCTGGAGGCGGCCCGTTGGCTTCCCCCCGACGTCCGGATCCTGGTGGCCGGATCCGGACCGGAGACCGCCGGCCTCCAGGCCCGCTTCCGGGCCGACGACCGGATCGTCTGGTTGGGGCCCCTGTCCGAGCTCGACAAACGCCGGTACCTGCGGGGTGTCGGCGCGTTCTGCGTGCCCTCTCTCGGCGGGGAGAGCTTCGGGCTGGTGCTCCTGGAGGGGATGGCGGCCGGGGTCCCCATCGTCGCCAGCGACCTGCCCGCCTACCAGGTGGTGGCCGGCGACGGGGCCTACGCCTCCATGTTCCCCACCGGGGACTCCCCGGCCCTGGCCAAGGCACTCCTCGCCGCCCTCGACCGTGTCCCGGAGGTGGAGGAGCGGATCACCTCGGGCCGGAAACGGGCCGAGGAGTTCTCGATGGAGCGGTTGGCCGAGCTGTACCTGGCCCGATACGAGCGGTTGAGCCCCTAGCCGGCGGCCGTACACTCGACTGCGCTCATGGACTCCGACGCCCAGATCGGCCCGAGTCGCGACACCACCTCCGGGGCCATCACCGGCCTGGTGGCCACCGTCGCCGTCATCGTGGCCCTACCCCTCCTGATCGTGTGCGTCGCGTTCGCGGCGGTGCTGCCCGGCGTGCCGTGGTGGGTGGGCGTCCCCGTGGCCCTCATCGTCTCCGGGGTGGTGGTGTGGTGGATGCTGCGGAACCCGGTCGAACGGATCGTCGGCCGGCTCCGGGCCGCCCCGGCCGACGAGACCCGCCACGCCCGGCTGATCAACCTGGTCCAAGGCCTGGCCCTGGCCGAGGGGGTGGCCGAACCGGAACTGATGATCATCGACGATCCGGCCCGTAACGTGGCCGTGGCCGCCCGAGGTGGCACCTCGGTGATCATCGCCACCACCGGCCTGCTCGAATCGCTCGACCTCGTCTCCCTCGAGGCCGTGGTGGCCGAGGCCATGGTCCGCATCGGCAACGGCGACGCCGAAGCGGCCGCCACCGGCGCCAACCTGCTCGGATCCTGGGGATCCCTGCCGGTTGGGTCCGTCCTCGACCCCCTGATCAACACCAGGCTGCGGGCCATACTGCCCGAGGACCGTGACCTCATCGCCGACCGTGACGCCGTCGGTCTCACCCGCTACCCGCCCGGTCTCTACCAAGCCCTGACCGCCATGGCCGGCGAGAACGTCGTCGTGGGCCGCTCCCGCCTGGCCGATGACCCCCTGTGGATGGTCTCACCGGCCCAGGCCAGGGGGGGTCGCCACCTCGGACCCCGATCGTCGCTTACGCTCAGGTTGGACATCCTGTCGGAGCTGTGACCGACCCGGTCGTGATCACCAGCTCGACCTGACCCACCGCCCGTTCCGGCCACCCCGGTCGGGCGCCACAAACCTGAGACCGGTTCCCGCCCCCGGTCCCAGCAACCAGGAGGGATCCCGCCGCTCCATGCCTACCCCACCCCGTCGTTCCCGGTCGCGCCTGGGGGCCGCGGCCGTCGCCGTCCTGCTCGTCGCTGGTTGCGGGGGAGGTGAGGAGGCAGCGCCCAGTTCCGCCGCGCCCCCGTCGACCACCCGGCTCCCCACGACGTCGGCCCCTCCCACCACGGCTGCACCCGCCATTTCGGTCCCGTTCCCAGAGGGCACCGTTCCCGCCCCCCTCACCGGTCTGCCCATCGACCCCGCCCGGGCGGGCAACCGGGCCGTCATCATCAAGGTCGACAACCATCGGGACGCCCGGCCCCAGACCGGCCTCGACCGGGCCGACATCGTGTTCGACTACCGGGCCGAAGGGGTCACCCGGTTCGCGGCCGTGTTCCAGTCCGAGCTGGCCGACCCGGTGGGCCCGGTCCGGTCGAGCCGTACCGGCGACTTCGACATCCTGAGTGGCTTCGACCATCCCGTGTACGGCTCGTCGGGGGGCAACGACGGGGTGATCCACGGCCTGCGCCGCCTGCCCATCTTCGCCATGACCAACTGGGACCGCGAGGAGTACTACCGGGACCCGGCGCGGCGGTCACCCCACGACCTGATGGTCGACACCACCGTCCTGTACGCCGCGGCCGAGAGGCGCTGGGGGAGTGAACTGAGCGACCTGCCCGGCCCGACACCCTGGTTCAGCTACGCCCTCCCCGGGGAACCCGGATCGGTGGGCCGACCGGTCGACGGGCCCGTGACCGTGGACTTCCGGGGCAGCCCGGTGGTGACCTGGGAATGGGACCCGGCCCGGGTCGGCTGGGCCCGGGGCCAGGACGGCCACCCTCACCTGACCAGCGACGGGGTCCAGATCGCCCCGGCCAACGTGGTGATCATGGTCACCAGCTACGGCACCAGCTCGGCCGACGTCACCTCGCCGGAGGTCCGCTCGCTCGGTGGCGGCGACCTGTTCGTTCTCACCGGCGGACAGGTCATCGAGGGCACCTGGACCAGGGAGGCGGCCACCGAGCCCCCCACCCTGGTGGACACCGGCGGAGCACCCCTCGTCCTGACCGCCGGCCGGACCTGGGTGCTCTACCCCGAGAAGGGCCAGGTCCGGGTGCCCACCGCGGTCCCGTAGGAGGCCGCAGAGGTCCCGGGGAGGTGGCCGGGCCGGACCGGCAGGGGAGAATCCGACTGGCGGGCCGGCCGAACCACGGTCGTAGACTCATGGCCATGGCTTCCTCTTCTGTTCCCCCGGCCGAACCCGGCCGGCCCCAGCGGACCGACGGCACCGTCCGGGTCAAGCGTGGGCTGGCCGAGATGCTCAAGGGGGGTGTGATCATGGACGTGGTCACCCCCGACCAGGCCAAGGTCGCCGAGGAAGCCGGAGCGGTGGCGGTGATGGCCCTGGAGCGGGTCCCGGCCGACATCCGCCGCGACGGTGGGGTGGCCCGGATGAGCGATCCGGAGATGATCGAGGGGATCAAGGCCGCTGTCACCATCCCGGTCATGGCCAAGGCCCGGATCGGCCACTTCGTCGAAGCCCAGATCCTGCAGGCCCTCGGGGTGGACTACGTCGACGAATCCGAGGTGCTCACCCCGGCCGACGAGGCCCACCACATCGACAAGTTCGCCTTCACCGTGCCGTTCGTGTGCGGCGCCACCAATCTGGGTGAGGCGCTGCGGCGGATCTCCGAGGGGGCGTGCATGATCCGCTCCAAGGGTGAGGCCGGCACCGGTAACGTCGTGGAGGCGGTCCGCCACCTCCGGGCCATCACCGGTGACATCCGGGCCCTCACCAAGGCCGACCCGGCCGAGCTGTTCGACTGGGCCAAACGGCTCCAGGCCCCCCTCCCCCTGGTTCAGGAGATCGCCGAGACGGGGGAGCTGCCAGTGCCCCTTTTCTGCGCCGGTGGCCTGGCCACCCCGGCCGACGCCGCCCTGGCCATGCAACTCGGGGCCGAAGCGGTGTTCGTCGGGTCCGGCATCTTCAAGAGCAGTAACCCGGCCCCGCGGGCCAAGGCCATCGTCGAAGCCACCACCCACTACAACGACGCCGACATCCTGGCCAAGGTGAGCCGCGGTCTCGGGGCGCCGATGACGGGCATCGGGATGGACGATCTCGACGTCCGCCTGGCCGACCGCGGCTGGTAACCGGTCGTGGCCACCGTCGGGGTGCTCGCCCTCCAGGGGGCGTTCCGCCGCCACGTCGAAGCCCTGAACCGGTGCGGAGCCGACACCGTCGAGGTCCGCACCCCGGCCGCGCTCGACATGGTCGACGCCCTCGTCATCCCCGGCGGGGAGTCGACCACGATGGTCAACCTGCTCGACGCGTCCGAGCTCACCGACCCGGTGGGGAAGCGGCTGGCCGACGGGATGCCCACCTTCGGGACCTGCGCCGGCATGATCCTGCTGGCCACGACCATCACCGACGGTCGCCCCGGCCAGTTCTGCTTCGCCGTCCTCGATGTGGAGGTCCGCCGCAACGGCTATGGCCGCCAGATCAACTCGTTCGAGGCCGACCTCGACGTGGCCGCCGTCGGGCCACCCCCGGTCCGGGGGGTGTTCATCCGGGCCCCCCGGATCGAGACGGCGGGCCCAGACGTCGAGGTCCTGGCCGGCCTGGACGACGATCCGGTCCTGGTGCGCTCCGGCCCGGTGCTGGCCTCGTCCTTCCACCCCGAGCTGACCGGTGACGATCGCCTCCACCGCCTCTTCCTGGAGACGGTGATCTGACCCCGGACCCGCCCCGGGGCCCCGATCGCCGACCGGCCGGCACCCGCCGTTCAGTAGACTTGGTGGGCCAACCGAAGGAATGGGGAGCAGACGGTGTCAGGTCACTCCAAATGGGCAACCATCAAACACAAGAAGGGCGCGGCCGACATCAAGCGCGGCAAGCTCTTCGCCAAGCTCATCAAGCAGGTGGAAGTAGCGGCCCGGCAGGGCGGCGGCGACCCGGACTCCAACCCCACCCTGCGGACCATGTTCCAGAAGGCCCGCGACAACTCGGTTCCCCTGGACACCATCGAGCGGGCGGTCAAGCGGGGCACCGGTGAGCTCGACGGCGTCAACTACGAGCCCATCACCTACGAGGGTTACGCCCCCGGCGGGGTGGCGCTGATGATCGAGGTCCTCACCGACAACCGCAACCGCACCGGTTCCGACATCCGCTCCCTGCTCACCAAGAACGGCGGCTCCCTGGCCGAACCGGGCGCCGTGGCCTGGCAGTTCGCCCGCAAGGGGGTGGTCCGGGTGGCCCGGTCGGCCGACGAGGACGACGTCATGATGGTCGGCCTCGACCACGGGGCCGAGGACCTCGAGGACCACGGCGAGGTCTGGCAGGTGACCTGCGAGGCCGGCGACGTCACCGACCTCCGCCAGGCCCTGGAGGAGGCCGGACTCGAGGTGACCGACTCCGACACGCCCATGCTGCCCACCAACACCGTGCCCCTCAGCGAGGTGTCCCAGGTCAAGGCAGTCCTCAACCTGATCGACCTGCTGGACGACCACGAGGACGTACAGGACGTGTTCTCCAACGTGGACATCCCCGACGAGGTCTTGGAGGCGGTCGGCTGAACCGCCGGACCGGCCGGGAACGCACCGTCCCCGGCGCCCGGTCGTTCAGATGCCGGCGGCCACGCCCAACAGGCGCGATCGGGTCACCGCCCGCAGTCCCCGGGCCAGGCTGAACCCGGCGACGAGCCAGGCCACCGCCCCCACCACGAGGGGGAGGACGCCGGCCCCGAACAGGACCCCCGTGGCCTGGCTGTAGGCGATCATGATGAGGGGCAGGCTGACCAGCCCCGAGGCCTGCTGGGCCGCGGCGGTCGAACTGACCCGGGCCGAGAGCCGCAGCACCAGGGACAGGCAGATGGCCAGGAACGGGGGCAGGACCCATAGGATCATCACCCACCACTGGGCGGTGGGGAAGAACCAGCCGCCCGCCGACGGCCCCACCAGCAGGTTGACGATGACAGAGTACGCTCCGAAGCCGACCGCCACCGTCAGGTAGCCGGGGATGAGACTGGCGATCAGCTTGCCCAGGTAGATCTCGCGGGCCGAGGCGGGGGAGTGGGCCAGGAACTCGCCGGTGCCCCGCTCCCGTTCACCGACGATGGTGGCCGCCCCCACCGCGGTGGAGATGGTGAGCGGCACGATCACGGCCACGGGTGCGAACAGGAACACGGCCAGGGCGTAGCCGGTCTGGCCCTCGGGTGAGTCGCCCCGGATCTGCGACCGGGCCGCCTCGGGCAGGGCCTCGAGGGCGTCGGACACCCGCGACACCACCTCCACGCTGCCGATCCGGGTGATCGACAGGAGCAGGATCGTGGGCACGACCACGTAGAACAGGGATCCGAGCAGGAGCATGGGCAGCCAGAAGTCCTTGGCCTGCGACAGTTGCTGGAGCTCGATGCGGGCCACGGTGAGGACACGGTCCCGGTTCACCGGGTCACCGCTGGCAGGTCGCTGTCCGCGCCCCGGCGCCGGGACGATCCGGCCCCGACCGGGTCTGGTTCGGACGGTTCGGACGGTTCGGGTGGGGCCGGGAGTGGCCACTCCCGCTGGGGGGCCGGCCGGTCCGCCCGACGGTGACCCCGCACGGCGAAGTAGATGTCCTCCAGCGACGGGTGGTACGGCTCGGCTGCCCGGAGGCGCACCCCGGCGGCACTCAGCCGGAGGATCAGGTCGCCGATCCGGTCCGCCCGGTCCACGGTGACCACGACGCCGTCGTCGGTGCGGCGACAGGCCAGCACCCCGTCGGTACCGGACAGGACCCCAAGGTCCGCCCCCGGTTCGGCGGTGAAGGTGACCACCGGATCCGGCCAGTACCGGTCGGCCATCTCGGCCTGGGTGCCGCTGGTCATGACCGTGCCCTGCTCCATGACCACCACCTGGTCGGCCAGGCCCTCGGCCTCGATCAGCAGGTGGGTGCACAGCACGACGGTGTCCCCGTGGTCGGTCATGGCCCGGATCAGCTCGAGCACCGCAGCCGCCGACTCGGGGTCGAGACCCGAAGTGGGTTCGTCCAACAGGAGGAGGTCGGGTTCGTGGAGCACGGCCCGGCTCAGAGCCAGACGGGTCTTCATCCCGGTCGAGTAGCCGCCTACCTGGAGGGCGAGGGCGTCGACGATCCCGAACCGGGACGCCGCCTCCCGGATCCGGGCCTCGGCTCCGTCGCTCCGCCCCAGGCCGTAGAGCTGGGCGGCGTAGCGGAGATTATCGAACCCGGACAGCCGGTCGTAGAGGGATGGCTTGGCCGAGAAGACCCCGCAGCGGCGCCGGACCTCCTCCCCCTCGGCATCGTCACAGGGGTCCAGTCCGAACACCCGGACGGAACCGGAATCGGGGCCGAGGGCCCCGGTGACCAGGCGGATGGCCGTGGTCTTGCCGGCCCCGTTGGGGCCGAGCAGCACCGTTATCGATCCGGCCGGGGCGTCCAGGGTCACCCCGGTGAGGGCGTCGACGGAACCGAACCGGCGGGAGACGTTTTGAAGCGAAACCAACACCTCGCTTCCTTCGGCACGATCATGGTCGCCCTCAAGCGCCGATCGGGCGGCTACCGTCGTACAGGTGTTCGTCCTCGGGATCGATCCTGGCCTGTCGCGCTGCGGCTACGCCGTGCTCGAACCCCAGGCCCGCCACCGGTGCCGCCCGGTGGCCATCGGGGTCATCCGCACCGCCGCCCACCGGCCGGTTGCCGAACGCCTGGCTGAGCTGCACCACGAGCTGCGCCTCCTGTTCGACGACTACCGGCCCTCCGTCCTGGCCCTGGAGCGGGTGTTCGCCCAACGAAACCTTCGCACCGTGGTCGGGGTGGCCCAGGCGTCCGGGCTGGCCATGGCCGAAGCGGCCGGTCGGGGGGCCGCGGTGGTCGAATACTCCCCCTCGGCGGTGAAGGCCGCCGTCACCGGGGACGGCCGGGCCGACAAGGTCCAGGTCCAGACGATGGTGCAGATGCTGCTCGGCCTGGCCGAGCCGCCCCGCCCGGCCGACGCCGCCGACGCCGCCGCGGTGGCCCTGTGCCACCTGGCCCACGCCCCAGTGGCCCGGGCCCGGTCACGGGCCGCGGGGGCCGGATGACGGCGCCGGCCCGGCACCCTGGGGCGATGACGACGGGATGGTGGCCGTGATCGGCTGGTTGCGGGGACGGGTGGTCGATCGGGAGTCGGGGGCGGGGCGGGCCACCCTGCCCGAGGTGATCGTCGAGGTCGGTGGGGTCGGCTACCGGGTCAACGTCACCTCCACCGCCCTGGCCCGGTTCGCCCTCGACGACGAGGTCGTGCTCCACATCCACCACCACCTGTGGGAGGCCGACCAGAAGCTGTACGGGTTCACCACCAAGGCCGAACGGGTGGCCTTCGAGGGCCTGCTCGCCGCCCACGGGGTCGGGCCCGCCCTGGCCATGGCCGTCCTGGCCACCCACCCGGCCGACCGGCTGGCCCGGATCCTGGCCGACGACGATCTCGCCGCCCTCCGTCAGGTGCCCGGGGTCGGTCTCAAGACGGCCCAGCGGATGCTGGTGGAGCTCAAGTCCACCCTGGTCCTCCCGGACGAGATCGCCCCCGACGACGACCAGCCCGGTACCCGCCCCACCGCCCTGGCCGACGTGGGCGAGGCTCTGGCCAACCTCGGTTACTCGGCTGACGAGATCAAGAAGGCGGTGGCCGGCCTCGACCCGGCCGACGGTGACGCCGGCGTCCTGCTCCGGCGGGCCCTGCGGTCCCTAGCCGGGAGCCGCTGATGCCCCGAGACGAACTGGTGGACCCCCGCCCCACCCCCGACGAGCAGGGGGCGCCCCCGGGCCGGGAACCGGTGCGACTCGAACCGGACCGGATCGACCTCGACGGCCACGGCGACGAGGCAGGTCTCCGGCCCCGCTCCATGGACGACTTCGTGGGCCAGAGCGAACTGAAGGAACGCCTCGGGGTCATCCTGGAGGCGGCCCGCGGTCGGGGCCGTCCCGCCGACCACCTGCTGTTCGCCGGACCCCCCGGGCTCGGCAAGACGACCCTGGCCGGGATCGTGGCCGCGGAGCTCCGCTCCCACATCCACGTCACCTCCGGCCCCGCCATCGAACGGGCCGGCGATCTCGCCTCGATCCTCACCAACCTCGAACCGGGCGACGTCCTGTTCGTCGACGAGATCCACCGCCTCCCCCGCACCGTGGAGGAGGTGCTCTACCCGGCCATGGAGGACCGGCAGATCGACGTCGTGCTGGGCAAGGGACCGGCCGCCCGGTCCATCCGGTTCGACCTGGAGCCCTTCACCCTCGTGGGGGCCACCACCCGCACCGGGTTGCTCACCGGGCCCCTGCGGGACCGGTTCGGGTTCGCCTTCCGCCTCGACTACTACGATCCCGCCGACCTCGAGGCGATCGTGATCCGGGCCGCCGAGGTGCTCGGCGTGTCCATCGACCGGCCCGGAGCGGCCGAGATCGCCCGCCGGAGCCGGGGCACCCCCCGGATCGCCAACCGGCTGCTCCGCCGGGTCCGGGATTACGCCGAGGTCCGAGCCGACGGGGTGATCGACCGGACCACCGCGGCCGACGGCCTCCGCCTGTTCGGCATCGACGAACGGGGTCTCGACACCGTCGACCAGCAGCTCCTCACCAGCATCTGCCTCCGGTTCGGGGGTGGGCCCGTCGGCCTCTCCAACCTGGCCATCAGCGTCGGGGAACCGACCGAGACGGTGGAGGACGTGATCGAACCGTTCCTGATCCAGCAGGGCCTCATCATCCGCACCCCCCGGGGTCGGGTGGCCACCGAGGCCAGCTGGCGGCACCTCGGCCACGAGCCGCCCGTGGGCGGGGACTTCGTGCCCGCCCCACCTAACCTGTTCGACGAGTGAACCACGCCGACCCGGCGGACACCGCGTCGTTCGACTACCCGCTGCCGCCCGACCGCATCGCCCAGGAACCGATCGAGCCCCGCGACCAGGCCCGGCTCCTGGTCGACCGGGCTGTCTCGGTGGACCACCGCCGGGTGGCCGACCTGCCCGACGAGCTCGGCCCGGGCGACCTGGTCGTGGTCAACGAGACCCGGGTGATCCCGGCCCGGCTCGAACTGGTCAAGCCCACCGGGGGGCGGGTCGAGGTGCTGCTGCTCGAACCGGCCGACGGCGACCCCCACCGCTGGCAGGCCCTGGTCCGCGGGGGCCGGCGGGTGGCCCCCGGCACCGGCCTGCTCGACGGTGACGGTCGCCCGGTGCTGACCGTGGGGGAGCCGATCGGTGGCGGCCGCCGCTGGGTCCGGACGGTCGAGGAGCCCGGAGCCCTGATGGCCCGGGCCGGCCGAATCCCCCTGCCGCCCTACATCACCCGGCCCTTGGGCGACGACGACCGCTACCAGACCATGTTCGCCCGCCGCCCCGGTTCGGTCGCCGCCCCCACTGCGGGCCTCCACCTCACCACCGGGGTCCTGGACCGGATCCGGGTCGCCGGGGCCGGGGTGGTCGCCGTCGACCTGCGGGTCGGGCTCGGCACCTTCCGTCCCATCGCCACCGACCGGGTGGCCGACCACATCATGCACGCCGAGCGGTACACCATCCGGCCCGAGGTGTGGGACCGGATCCAGGGGGCCGACCGGGTGGTGGCCGTGGGCACGACCGTGGTCCGCACCCTCGAGGCGGCGGCCGCCACCGGCCGCCTGGCCGACGACACCCGGCTGTTCATCACCCGCGACCACCCGTGGCGGGTCGTCGACGTCCTGCTGACCAACTTCCATGTCCCCCGTTCGTCCCTGCTGGTGCTGGTGGACGCCTTCACCCGGGGACGCTGGCGGGATCTGTACCGTGAGGCCTTGGCCGCCGACTACCGCTTCCTGTCCTTCGGTGACGCCATGCTGCTCACCCGGGCCCGGCCGGAGGACCCCCGATGCCCCTCACCGTGACGATCGAGGCCACCGATGGATCGGCCCGGGCTGGTCGGATCACCACCCCCCGGGGCGAGATCCCGACCCCGGTGTTCATGCCCGTCGGCACCCGGGGGGCGGTGAAGCTGCTCGACACCGGCGACCTCGACGCCCTGGCCCCGCCCGTCGTCCTGGCCAACACCTACCACCTGCTGGAACGGCCCGGCGCCGATCTGATCGCCGAACTGGGCGGCCTCCACCGATTCATGGGCTGGGACGGACACCTGCTCACCGACTCCGGCGGGTACCAGGTGTTCTCGGTCGGGCCCAAGGTGACCGAGGACGGAGCCCGGTTCCGTTCGGTGTACGACGGATCGTTGGTGGACCTGAGCCCGGAACGGGCCATGGCCGTCCAGGAGGACCTCGGGGCCGACATCGCCATGGTGCTCGACGTCTGCACCGGCTTGCCCGCCCCCCGGGACACCGTGCGCGACGACCTGGAACGCACCCTGCGGTGGGCGCAGCGAAGCAAGGCGGCCCACTCCCGGGCCGACCAGGCCCTGTTCGGGATCGTTCAGGGCGGGGTCGAGGTCGACCTGAGGGTGGAGTCGGCCGAGCGGACCGTGGAGATCGGATTCGACGGCTACGCCGTGGGCGGCCTGTCGGTGGGCGAGGCCCGCTCGGCCATGATCCCCGCCATGCGGGCGGCCACCGGGGTCCTGCCCGTCGACCAGCCCCGCTACGTGATGGGCCTCGGCGACCCCGTCGGCCTGGTCGAGGGGGTGGCGGCCGGGGTCGACATGTTCGACTGCGTCCTCCCCACCCGGCTGGCCCGTCACGGCTCGGCCCTCACCGGTGAGGGCCGCAGGAACCTGCGGAACCTGAAGTTCGCCCGGGACGACGGCCCCATAGACCCTGGCTTCTCCCACCCGCTCACCGAACGGTACTCCCGGGCCTACCTGCGGCACCTGCTCGTTACCGGCGAACCGACCGCGGGCCGGATCATCAGCCTTCACAACCTGGCCTGGTTGGCCGACCTGATGACGCGGGCCCGGAACGCGGTTATCGAGGGCACACTGGACCGGTTGCGCGACGAGGTCTGGGCCACCTGGGCCCCCGGGGAGACCCGGCCGGAAACGGCCCGGTGACGAACCCCGACGATCTCGCCGCCGACCACCCGACCACAACCACCCCGCGGTAGGGCGATCGCCCCGCCTGGTATCGCCGCAACCACCAGGGCCAGCCGATACCGTCGCGGAGCCGGAGGTACCCATGGAGCTATTGCCACTCGTTCTGATATTCGGGGTCGCGTATTTCGTGCTGATCCTGCCCCAGCAGCGCCGCAACCGAGACCATCGGGCCCTGATGGCCGGCCTCGCCGTCGGCGACGAGGTGGTGTTGAACTCGGGCATCTACGGGTTCATCTCCGGGCTCGAGGACGACATCATCTGGCTGGAGGTGGCGGAACGGGTCGAGCTGAAGGTGTCGCGCAGCGCGGTCCAGGCCAAGATCCCCGACCCCCTCGCCGACGACGCCGGCGACACCGACGCGAAACAGGACGACAAGAAAGACGACAAGAAACCGGACGACAAGAAACAGGACGACAAGAAATCGGACGACGGCAAGCCCAGGAGGGGCCGGCGCGGCGCCAAGGCCGACGACACTGCCAAGGCCGACGACACTGCCAAGGCCGACGACCCCAACGCCGGCGAGGCCGACTGAGATGCGGGGTCGCCTTTACTGGTCCGCCGGCCTCGTCATCGTATTGGCGATAAGTAGTGGGTGGGGCACCTTCTGGAGCGGCAACCGGCCCCTGCTCGGACTCGACCTCCAGGGTGGGGTTTCGGTGGTCCTGCAGCCCACCGGCCCGGCCGATGAGGAGGCGCTCCAGCAGACCCTCTCCATCATCCGTTCCCGGGTCGACTCCCTCGGGGTGGCCGAGCCCGAGATCGCCCTCCAGGGCGACACCATCGTGGTGGACCTGCCCGGGGTGGAGGAGCAGCAGCGCGCCGTCGACCTGGTGGGCCAGACCGCCGAGCTGCGGTTCCGTCCCGTGATCTTCAACCTGGGGCCCGAAACCGTCCCGGGGCAGGAGGGCGCCACTGGGGAGACCGTGCCTGGGGAGACCGTGCCTGGGGAGACCGTGCCTGGAGAGACCGGCGACTCGATCCCCGCCGACACCCTGCCCGGCGGGACCGGCGACTCGATCCCGGCCGACACCCTGCCCCCCACCACTCTGCCCCCCACCACGGTGCCGGCCTCGGGCGACGAGCAGGGGATGGGGTTGCTCACGCCAGTGGTGTTCACCCAGGAGACCACGGGCACCACCCAGCCCGCCGCCACCGGTTCGGTGCCGGCCGACTCGCTCCCCGCCGACACCGTCCCCGCGGAGGGTGCCCCCACCGACTCCGTTCCCGCGGACGGTACCGGTGGGGACGGTGCCCCCGCCGACCCGTCGGTGCTGCCGCTCGACCAACAGACCCTGGACGCCGGTATGGCCGATGCGCTGGCCGCCTGCTCCACCGGCGAGCTGACCACCCCCGAGGGGGACGTGGCCGACGCCCCCGTTCTGCTGATGGACCGTGACGGCAACCGCCTGTGCCTCGGGCCGACCCTGCTCACCGGCGACGCCCTGGAGACCGCGGACGTGGGCATCGTGGGCATCGGCTCCTGGACCGTCAACCCGGTGTTCAAGGAGGGCGCGGCCGGTATCGACGCCTTCAACGCGGCGGCGGCCAAGTGCTACGTCAGCGCCCCCGACCAGGCCGTCTGTCCATCGGGCCAGCTGGCCATCGTGCTCGACCACGAGGTCGTCTCGGCGCCGAGCATCAACTCGGCCTCCTTCGGGCGGGACCAGATCGAGATCAGCGGCAACTTCGACGAGGCCGAGGCCCGGGACATCGCCTCGGTCCTGCGGTTCGGCGCCCTCCCCGTCGAGCTGGAGACCCTCCAGACCCGGACCGTTTCGGCCACGATCGGATCCGACGCCCTCCGGGCCGGGATCATCGCCGGGCTCATCGGCCTGTCTCTGGTCGCCGTCTACCTGCTCGCCTACTACAAGCTGGCCGGCCTGGTCGCCATCGGCGGGCTCGCCCTCTCGGGCGTGATGCTGTGGGCCATCATCGCCTGGTTCGGCAGCAACCAGGGGCTGGCCCTCACCATGGCCGGCGTGGTCGGCCTGATCGCCTCCATCGGGGTGGCCGCCGACTCGAACATCGTCTACTTCGAGAACGTTAAGGACGCCTACCTGGGCGGCCGGCGACCCCCCACTGCGGTGGACCGGGCCTACGGGACCTCGATCTCCACCATCGTCAAGGCCGACGTGGTCAGCCTGATCGCCGCCGGACTGCTGTACTGGCTCACCGTCGGCGCGGTGCGGGGGTTCGCCTTCTACCTGGGCCTCGCCACCCTGCTCGACCTGTTCATCGCCTGGCTGTTCATGCGGCCGGCATTGATGGTGCTGGCCCGCACCGGCCTGGTCCGGGCCCGTCCGAAACTGCTCGGCCTGCCCGTGCGAGCCGACGGGTCGGAAGGAGGCGCGTCGTGACCAGCATCCGAACCCAGCTCTACCGGGGGACCAATCGGTTCGACTTCGTGCCCGTCTGGCGGCGTTCCCTGGCCGCCTCCACCGCCCTGGCGGTCGCCTCCCTGATCCTGGTCCTGGTCCACGGCCTGAACCTGTCGATCGACTTCCAGGGCGGCGGGGTGTGGGAGGTCCCGCTGCCCGCCGATTCGACCGCCACGGTGGCCGACGCCCGGGCCGCGGCCGGGGCATCCACCGACGCCCGGGTCCAGCTGGTCGAGGACGCCGGCGGCCAACGGTATGTGCGGGTCCAGTCCGGCACCGCCGACCTCGACCGGAGCGACCAGATCGTGGAGGGCCTGTCCACCCTGGCCGGCGTTCCCCCCGACCAGGTGGCGGTCTCCACCGTCAGCCCGACCTGGGGTGACGAGATCACCGGCAAGGCGCTCCGGGCCCTGGGACTGTTCTTCGTGGCGGTCGCCCTGTACCTGGCCTGGCGTCTCGAATGGGAGATGGCGGTCGGGGCCCTGGTGGCCGTGGTCCACGACCTCGCCCTCACCGTGGGTGTCTACTCGCTGTTCGGGTTCGAGGTGACCCCGGGGACGGTGATCGCCCTGCTCACCATCCTCGGCTACTCGCTCTACGACACCGTGGTCGTCTATGACAAGGTGCTGGAGAACGAGCACAGCCCGCTGGCCGACGACCTGACCCACCAGGAGCTCATCAACCTGTCGATGAACCAGGTGTTGATGCGTTCGATCAACACCACGATCACCACCGTCCTCCCGGTGGCGTCGATGCTGGTGGTCGGTGGCTTTTTCCTCGGTGGTGCGTCGCTGCGGGACTTCGCCCTCGCCCTGTTCATTGGCCTCCTGCTCGGGACCTACTCCTCGATCTTCATCGCCGCCCCGATCCTGGTCGTGCTCAAGAACCGCGCCCCCCACGACGAGACCTACAAGCGCCGGGTCCGGCGGTCGGCCCAGGCCGCCCGGGCCGCGGCGGCCGCCGGCGGATCGGGGGCCGGCCGGTCGCCGGACCGCGGCACCTCCGGGAACGGCAGCGCCGGGTCCGGCGACGACGAACCCGGTGCGTCGGGCGGAGACGGAGCCGACCAGCCGGTAACCAGCGGAGCCGGCGGCCGCGACGAGGGCATCACCCCGCGGCCCCGCAAGCCACGTAGCCGCCGACGATAGGGATCGACTCACCGACCGTGCCCCGGCTTGGATACCGTTGAGGTCATGACCCGGTTCTCGCCCCCCAGCGTCACGACGACAGTTCGATGGTGACGGTGGAGCGCGTCCTCCCGTGGCGGCGGGAGCGGCGCCAGACCGAGGATCAGGTCGCCCCCCTGGTGGAGCGGTTCAACGGCCGGGACCGGGAACAGCAGATCGACGTGGTGTCGAGGGCCTATCGCATGGCGGCCAAGGCCCACGCCGGCCAGCGCCGCCGCTCGGGCGAACCCTACATCGTCCACCCCCTGGCGGTGGCCCGGATCGTGGCCCAGATGGGGATGGACGAGGTGACGATCGCCTCCGCCCTGCTCCACGACGCCGTCGAGGACACCCGGATCGAACTGGACGACCTCCACCGGGCGTTCGGGCCCGAGGTGGCCGCCATCGTCGACGGGGTCACCAAGCTCGAACGGCTCCGGTTCGACTCCAAGGAGGACCAGCAGGCGGCCAGCTTCCGCAAGATGCTGGTGGCCATGGCCAAGGACATCCGGGTCCTGGTCATCAAGCTGGCCGACCGGCTCCACAACATGCGCACTATCGCCGCCCTCCCGTCATGGAAGCAGGAGCGCACGGCCCGGGAGACCCTCGACGTCTACGTTCCCCTGGCCCACCGCTTCGGCATGCAGGACCTGAAGAACCAGCTCGAGGACCTCTGTTTCGCCGCCATCCATCCCAAGCGATACGCGGAGATCGAGCACATGGTGTCGGTCCGGGCCCCGGAGCGGGACTTCTACCTCACCCAGGTCTTGGAGGACGTCCGGAACCGGATGGTCGACCAGGCCATCCCGGCCACCGTCGTCGGTCGGGACAAGAACCTCTACTCGATCTACGAGAAGATGATGGTCAAGAACAAGGAGTTCGACGAGATCCACGATCTCGTCGGCATCCGGGTCATCGTCGAATCCGTACGGGACTGCTACGCCGTCCTCGGCCTGGTCCACTCGGCCTGGAGCCCGGTGCCCGGCCGGTTCAAGGACTACGTGGCGATGCCCAAGTTCAACCTCTACCAGTCCCTGCACACCACGGTGATGGGGCCCCAGGGCAAACCGATCGAGTTCCAGATCCGCACCGGGGAGATGCACCAGCGGGCCGAGAGGGGGGTCGCCGCCCACTACGTCTACAAGGACGGCGACGACCAGCTCGACCTGCCCTGGCTCACCCGGATCATGGATCTGGAGCGGGAGTCGTCGGATCCGAACGAGTTCCTCAACTCGCTCAAGGTGGATCTCGACTCGGGCGAGGTCTACGTGTTCACCCCCCAGGGGGCGGTCAACACCCTGCCGGCCGGGTCGACCCCGATCGACTTTGCCTACGCCATCCACACCGACGTCGGCCACCGCTGTGTGGGGGCCAAGGTGGACGGGCGTCTGGTTCCCCTGTCCGAACCCCTCCAGTCGGGTCAGACGGTGGAGATCTTCACCTCCAAGGTGGAGGGAGCGGGACCGTCGCGGGACTGGCTCAGCTTCGTCTCCTCCCACCGGGCCTCGTCCAAGATCAAGCAGTGGTTCACCCGGGAGCGGCGGGAGGGCGCGATCCGCGAGGGCACCGAACGCCTCGACCGGGCGCTGCGCCGCGAGGGCTTGACCAAGGCCGATCTGACCCGCATCGCCCAACGGGTGGCCGAACGGTCGAGCGACCGGAAACCCCTCGAGGTCATCGCCCAGCACCTGAACTTCGTCGACCTGGACTCGTTGTACGCCGCCGTTGGTGAGCAGCAGATCTCCGCCGAGAGCGCCGCGGCCAAGATCGCCCGCGAACTGGCCATCACCCTCGAAGCGGCCGCGGCCCCGCCGATCCCGGCTGCCCGGGCCCGGTCCCGCCGCGAACCCGGCTCGGTCGGGGTCCGGGTGGAGGGGTTCGACGATGTGTTCGTGCGCCTGTCCCGCTGCTGCACCCCGGTGCCGGGCGACGAGGTCATGGGGTTCGTGACCCGGGGTCGGGGGGTGTCGGTGCACCGCACCGACTGCGCCAACGCCACCTCGCTGGCCACCACCCAGGTGGACCGGCTGATCGACGTCGAATGGGATCTCGAGGGCCCGGCCGACAGTTTCGTGGTCTCCCTCGACGTCAAGGCCTACGACCGCACCCACCTCCTGGCCGACGTGTATCGGGCCGTGTCCGACCAGCACGTCAACGTCCTGTCGTCGTCGTCGTCCACATCCGACGAACGGATCGCCAGCCTCAACTTCGATTTCGAGATCATGGACCCCTCCCATCTCGACTGGTTGACCCGGGCCATTCGCCAGGTCGACGGGGTCTACGACGTCTACCGGGCTGTGCCCGGGCAGTCCCGCTGAGGTAACCCGGCGGGTCGCCGGTGATACCGGGCGATACCTGGCGATAAAGGCGCAAATCACGTCTGTCGCCCGTGGGGACCCGGTTAGGGTCATGTCCCATGATGCGCACCCACCTGTGCGGCGAGATCCGCCCCGACGACATTGGTTCCACCGTCACCGTGGCCGGCTGGGTCAACCGGCGCCGTGAGCACGGGGAGCACCTGGCCTTCATCGACCTGCGGGACCACACCGGCATCGTCCAGTGCGTCGTCGCCACCTCGGTGGATGTGCGCAACGAGTACGTTCTGGCCGTTACCGGAACGGTCGCCGAGCGGCCCGAAGGCACGGTCAACGAGGCCCTGGCCACCGGCACCGTCGAACTGGTGGACGCCACAGTTGTCGTGTTGTCGGTGGCCGAACCGCCCCCGTTCCCGCTCGACGAACGGGCCGACGAGGTGGACGAGCTGGTACGGCTCCGGTACCGCTACTTGGATCTGCGCCGGGCCAGGATGCAACGCAACCTCCGGATCCGTTCCCAGGTGAACGCCGCGGTCCGGGCGGCCATGCACCGCCAGGACTTCGTGGAGGTGGAGACCCCGATGCTGATGCCCACCACGCCGGAGGGGGCCCGGGAGTTTCTGGTGCCGTCCCGGCAGCGGCCCGGCTCGTTCTACGCCCTGCCCCAGTCCCCTCAGCTCTACAAACAGCTGCTCATGGTGGGCGGGGTGGACCGCTATTTCCAGATCGCCCGCTGCCTGCGCGACGAGGACCTCCGGGCCGACCGGCAGTACGAGTTCATGCAGCTCGACATGGAGATGAGCTTCGTCGACGTCGAGGACGTCCTGGCCGCGGTCGAGGTGGCCGTCCTGGACGCAGCCGAGGCCGTCACCGGGGAACGGCCTGGACCGATCCAGCGCATGACCTGGCTCGAGGCCATGAACCGTTTCGGGGTCGACAAGCCCGACCTGCGGTTCGGGATGGAGCTGGTGGAGCTCACCAGCGTGTTCGCCGGCACCGGCTTCAAGGCGTTCGCCTCCGCCCCGTCGATCAAGGGGATCAGGGCCGCCGGGGCGTCGGGCGACTATGGCCGCAACAAGCTGGACGGTCTCACCGACCAGGCCAAGGCGCTGGGGGCCAAGGGCCTGGTGTGGGTCAGGGTCGGCGACGGCGGTGCCCTCGACTCGCCGGTGGCCAAGTTCTTCTCCGACGACGAGGCCACCGCCCTGGTCAAGGCGTTCGAGGCCGAGGCCGGAGACCTGCTGCTCATCGTGGCCGACGAATGGGAGACCACCTGCGGGGTGCTGGGCGAACTGCGGAACCGGGTGGGACGGCCCCCGGTCAGCGAGGGGCCGTACCGCTACGTGTGGGTGGTCGACTTCCCTCTGTTCGTCGGGGTCGACGAGGCCACCGGCCATCCCCGGCCCGGCCACCACGCCTTCTGCCATCCCCACCCCGAGGACGTCGCCCAGCTCGAGTCCGACCCGATGAACGTCCGGGCCTGGGCCTACGACCTGGTCCTCAACGGCTGGGAGCTCGGTTCGGGCAGTATCCGGATCCACGAACCCGAACTGCAGCAGCGGGTGTTCGGCCTGCTCGGCATCGACGAGGACGAGGCCGCCGAACGGTTCGGGTTCTTCCTCAACCCGTTCCGGTACGGGGCGCCGCCCCACGGCGGGTTCGCCTTCGGCATGGAACGCCTGGCCGCCATCCTGGCCGGGGAGGACAACATCCGCGAGGTGATCGCCTTTCCCAAGCCCCAGTCCGGGCTGGACCCGATGACGGGCGCCCCCACCGGGGTGGAGTCGGCGCAGCTGGCCGAACTGGGTCTGCGAGTGTTGCCCCCGGCCACCTAGACCCGGGCTCGGTAGCCTGGACCGGTGGGTCAGGACAGCAACGATCTCTTCACCCAGGCGGCCGCGTCCCGGCTCGCCACCCGGGCCCCGCTGGCCGACCGGCTGCGACCCACCACCCTGGACGAGGTGGTGGGTCAGTCCCACCTGGTCGGTCCGGGGAAACCCCTGCGGGCCCTGGTGGAGGCCGACCGGTTGTCGTCGGCCCTGCTGTGGGGACCGCCCGGGGTGGGCAAGACCACCCTGGCCCGGGTGGTGGCCGAGGCGTCGTCGCGGCGGTTCGTGTCGTTGTCGGCGGTGAACGCCACCGTCGGCGACGTGCGCACCGTGATCGCCGAGGCCGAGCACCGCCTCGGCGCCTACGACGAAGGCACGATCCTGTTCCTCGACGAGGTCCACCGGTTCAACAAGGCCCAGCAGGACGCCCTGCTGCCGGCGGTGGAGACCGGGATCCTCACCCTCATCGGGGCCACCACCGAGAACCCGTTCTTCACCGTGAACGCCCCCCTGCGGAGCCGGTCCACCCTGTTCCGGCTGCAACCCCTCGACGACGACGACCTGGAGACCCTGGTCCGTCGCGGCCTGGCCGAGGAGCGGGCCGAGGCCGACCCCGAGGTCATCGCCCACCTCGGCCACCGGGCCGGAGGCGACGGCCGGCAGGTGCTCACCACCCTGGAGGCGGCGGTCGCCCTGGCCGTGGCCCGTTCCGCCCTGGGCGACGGTGGGGACGGGCCCCCGTACCGGATCACCATGGCCGATGCCGAGGGCGCCACCGACCTCAAGGCGCTCCGCTACGGCCGCGACGAGCACTACGACGTCATCAGCGCCTTCATCAAGAGCATCCGCGGCTCCGACCCGGACGCAGCCGTCCACTGGCTGGCCCGGATGCTGACGGCGGGGGAGGACCCCCGGTTCATCGCCCGCCGGCTCGTCATCGCCGCCTCCGAAGACATCGGCATGGCCGACCCGACCAGCCTGCTGGTGGCCGAGGCCGCCTCCCGGGCCGTCGACACCGTGGGCCTGCCCGAGGCCCGGCTGAACCTGGCCCACGCCACCATCCACCTGGCCACCGCACCCAAGTCCAACTCGGCCTACCGGGCCCTGGCCGACGCCATGGCCGACCTCGAACACCGGCCCACCGGGGAGGTCCCCGCCCATCTCCGGGACGCCCACTACGCCGGGGCCCGGCAGATCGGCCACGGTGACGGCTACCGGTACCCCCACGACCACCCCGGGGGGCGGGTGGCCCAGCAGTACCTGCCCGACGAACTGGTCGGCACCCGCTACTACCACCCCACCGACCGGGGCTACGAGGGTGGTCTGACCCCCACCGGTGACCCCGGGGCGACCGATAACGTGACAGATAGCATGGTCTGACTATGGTCGAGGGCCCACGCGCAACACACGACTCGGTCGATGGGCCCGGTACAGGCCCCGCCGGTACCGGCACCCCGTCCGGCGCCGGCATGACGGCGGCCGAGCTCCGCCAGGCCTTCACCCGGTTCTTCGTCGAACGGGGCCACCAGGCCATCTCGTCGGCCAGCCTGATCCCCCACGACCAGACCCTCCTGTTCGTCAACTCGGGCATGGTGCCGTTCAAGCCGTACTTCCTCGGGGAGGAGACCCCACCCCACCCCCGGGCGGTGTCGGTCCAGAAGTGCGTGCGGGCCGGCGGGAAGCACAACGACCTCGATGAGGTGGGCCGCACCAGCCGGCACCTCACCTTCTTCGAGATGCTCGGCAACTTCAGCTTCGGTGACTACTTCAAGGATCGCGCCATCCCCCTGGCCTGGGAGTTCGTCACCGACGTGCTCGGGCTCGACCCGGACCGCCTCTGGGTCACCGTCCACCTCAGCGACGACGAGGCGGCCGGGATCTGGCGGGACACGGTGGGCGTGCCGGCCGAACGCATCCAGCGGCTCGACGAGGACAACTGGTGGCGGATGGCCGACACCGGCCCCAACGGGCCGTGCTCGGAGATCTTCTGGGACAAGGGCCCCGCCTACGGGGCCGACGGGGGTCCCGCCCACGGCGGCGAGGAACGCTTCGTCGAGATCTGGAACCTGGTCTTCATGCAGTTCGAGACGGCCGAGGACGGCACCAGCTCCCCCCTGCCGAAGCCGTCGATCGACACCGGGGCCGGCCTGGAGCGGATCCTGGCCGTGCTCCAGGGCAAGGACTCGGTGTTCCAGATCGACGAGATGGCCCGCCTGATCTCCGCCGCTGAAGCCGTTACCGGTTACCAGCAGGGCGACAACGAGGCCTCCGATCTGGCCCTGCGGGTCCTGGCCGAACACGCCCGCACCATGACGTTCCTGATCTCCGACGGGGTGTTCCCCTCCAACGAGGACCGGGGCTACGTGCTGCGGCGCATCATGCGTCGCGCCATCCGCTTCGCCTACCTGCTCGGGGTGGAGAGCCTGGTGACCCCCCGGCTGGTCGACGCCGTGGTCGACATCATGGGCCGCGCCTACCCGGACCTGGTCGAGACCCACGAGCTGATCCGCTCGGTGGTGGAACGCGAGGAGGTCCAGTTCCGCCGGACCCTGGTCACCGGATCGGCCATCCTGAGCGCCCGGCTCGACGAACTCGCACCCGGCGGGGAACTGCCGGGGTCGGTGGCCTTCCTGCTGCACGACACGTACGGGTTCCCGGTCGAGGTCACCGCCGAGGTGGCCACCGAGCGTGGCTTCACCGTCGACGAGGCCGGCTACGAGACGGAGATGGCCGCCCAGCGGGCCCGGGCCAAGGCGGCGCGAGCCACCGTCGGCCAGGCCGCCGACGCGGACGTGGTCCAGCGCCTGGTGGAGGAGGACGGCCCCACCGGCTTCGTGGGCCGCGACGAACTGGTCGACGTGACCGCCCGGGTCCTGGCTGTCACCGGCCCCGGGACGGGCGGGGACGACGGGGCCGGGGCGGGTGACACCGCCGTCGGTTCCCCCGACGTCCCCGTCGACGGAGACCCGGCCACCGGCCAGGCGGCCCTTTCGATCTTCCTCGACCGGTCCCCGTTCTACGCCGAATCGGGGGGCCAGGTCGGCGACACCGGCACGATCACCACCGAGACCGGCACCGCCCGGGTGCTCGACACCGTCTACGCCGCCCCCGGGGTCCACCGCCACCTGGTGCGCATGGATCACGGGGTGATCAGCCCCGGCCAGCACGCTCTCGCCTCGGTGGACGTGGCCCGGCGCGACGCCATCCGCCGCAACCACACCGGCACCCACCTGTTGCACTGGGCCCTCCGGGAGGTCCTGGGCGACCATGTCAAGCAGCAGGGTTCGATGGTGGCCCCCGACCGTCTCCGATTCGACTTCAGCCATTTCGAACCCCTCACCGCCGAGCAGATCGGCCGGATCGAGGACATGGTCAACGCCGAGATCCTGGCCAACCCGGCCGCCGATCACACCGAGGTCACCAAGGCCGAGGCCGAGTCGATGGGGGCCATCGCCTTCTTCGGTGACAAGTACGGCGACCTGGTCCGGGTCCTGCGGGCGGGCCCGTCGCTCGAGTTCTGTGGCGGGACCCATGTGAAGGCCTTGGGTGACATCGGCCCGGTCAAGATCGTCTCCGAAGGTTCCATCGGCTCCAACCTGCGCCGGGTGGAGGCGGTGACCGGCACCGGGGCCATCGACCTGCTCCGCCACGAGCAGGCCACACTCGACCAGGCCGCCTCCCTGCTCAACGTGCCCCGCGGCGACGTGCTCGAGGGGGTCGAGAAACGGGTTGACGAGATACGGGTCCTGCGGGAGGAGCTCAAGTCCCTGCGGGCCTCGGCGGCCCAGGGTCGGGCCGCCGAGCTGGCCGGCTCCGCCGTGGACGGGGTGGTCCTGTCCCGGGTCGACGGGGTGGCCCGCGACGACCTCAAGGACCTGGCCGCGGCCGTCCGGGACCGACCCGGCGTCCGGGCCGTGGTACTCGGCGGGGCCCCCGAGGGGGGCGGCGCCGCCCTCGTCGCTGCGGTCTCCTCCGACGCCGGCCTGACCGCCGGAGACCTCCTGGCCGACGGGGCCAAGGCGATCGGGGGCGGGGGCGGCAAGGGCCGTGACCTGGCCATGGCCGGGGGTCGAAACCCCGACGGGATCGACGAGGCCCTCCGGCTGGCCGCCGTCGTGGCCGGCGTGCCGGCCGCAGCCGGGTGACCGACCGCCCCGGCCGCGTCCTCGGGCTCGACCTCGGCACCAAACGGATCGGGGTGGCCGTCTGCGACGACGCCCGAACCCTGGCCACCCCGCTCGACACCGTCCACCGGGTAGGCGACCGGACGGTCGAACACCGGGCCATCGCCGACCTGATGGACACCCACGACGCCGTGGCCTTGGTGGTGGGCATGCCGCTCGGACTCGACGGCACCCGGGGCCCAGCCGCCAAGGCGATCATGTCCGAGGTCAAGGGCCTGCGACGCCGCCTCGGGGTGGAGGTGTGGACCCACGACGAGCGGATGACCACGGTGACCGCGGAACGGTCCCTGCGGGACCAGGGCAGAACCGGTCGGAGGGGACGCCAGGTGGTCGATCAGCTGGCCGCGGCCGTGATCCTCCAGGCCTGGATCGACGCCGGGGCGTCCACCCCTCGATGAGCCCGCGGTCGCCCGACCGGAGACTAGGCTTCACCCGGTGAGCACCCACCCTGGCCACGACGAGGATCTGGTCCTCACCCGCAGCTCCGACGACGCCCGCCCCGCCCCCGACGACACCGGCGGCCACGACCGGGGCGGGGACGATCTCGGCTGGGACGACGAGGACGACTTCGTCTCGGTCCGTTCGGGCGGCTCCCGGCTGGCCCGGTCGGTGGTGGCCTTGCTGGTCCTGGTGGTGATCGGTTTCGTCCTCTACCGGGGGGTCCGCGGCTGGTTCCAGCAACAGCTCGACCCGGCCGGCCCGCCGGGGGAGACCGTGGCCTTCGTCGTCCCCACCGGGGCCACGACGGCCGAGATCGCCAGCCTCCTGGAGGACCAGGAGATCGTCCCGAACAGCACCTTCTTCCGCTACTACGCCGACTGGAAGGGGGCGTCGTCGATCCAGGCCGGTGAGTACGAGATGCAGGTCAACTCGTCGGCCTCCGAGGCGATCGCGGTGCTCACCGCGGGTCCGATCCCGCCGGTGTACACCACCCTCCAGGTCCGTGAGGGCCTCTGGCTCAACGAGACCCTCGCCGTCATCGCCGAGCAGGTCCCCGACGTCACCGTCGAAGAGCTCCAGGCTGTCCTCGACTCCGGCCAGCTCGACGCCCGCTACCGGCCCGAAGGGGCCACTTCCTGGGAGGGCCTGCTGTTCCCGGCCAACTACGAGCTCGAGACCGACGCCACCGCCGCCCAGATCCTGGGCCGGATGAACGCCTCGTTCGCCCAGGTCACCGGGGAGATCGGATACGGCGGGTCGGAGACCAGTGTGGGTCGGCCCGCCTATGACGTGCTCATCATCGCCTCGATGGTGGAGGCCGAGGCCAAGACCGACGCCGATCGGCCCAAGATTGCCCGGGTCATCTACAACCGGTTGCAGGAGCAGATGTCGCTCGACATCGACGCCACCTGCATCTACGGGGCCCAGGACCGCCAGGTGGAGCTCACCCGGAACATGATGACCGAGGGCGACTACGCCTGCCGGAACAACCCGAACCTGCCGCCCACCCCGATCTCCATGCCGGGCGAGGCGTCCCTGCGGGCGGCCCTGCAACCGGAGGAGGGAGACTGGCTGTACTACGTCCTGGCCGACGCCGAGGGCAACCACTTCTTCACCGACGACTACGACGAATTCCAGGCCCAGGTCCAGAAGTCGCGGGACGAGGGACTGTTCTGAGCGTGACCGCAGACCGGTCGGGGCCGTCCAGCTGGGCGCCCACCGGATCCACCCGGCTGGCCGCCGTCATCGGCGACCCGGTCCGCCACTCCCTTTCGCCGTCGCTTCACAACGCGGCCTTCGCCGCCGCCGGACTCGACTGGGTCTACGTGGCCCTGCCGGTGCCGGCCGGCCGGGGCGCCGAGGCGGTGGAGGCCATGCGGGTCCTGGGCATCGACGGGTTGTCGGTCACCATGCCCCACAAGGAGGTGGTGGCGGCCGCCGTCGACCGACCCAGCGCCACGGTCCGGGCCCTCGGTGCCTGCAACTGTGTGTGGCGCGACGGCGACGAACTGGTGGGGGAGAGCACCGACGGTGACGGCCTGGTGCGGTCCCTGGCCGACGACCACGGCCTCCCGGTGCCCGGGCGCCGGGTGCTGGTGCTCGGCACCGGCGGCGCCGCCCGCTCCATCATCGAGGCCGTCGGCCGTCACGAACCGGGTGGGCTGGTGGTGGCCAGCCGGGACCCGGAACGGGCCGCCGCGGCCGCCCGCCTGGCCCCAGGGGCCCGGGCCGGGACGGCCGAGGACGACGCGGCCGACGCCGATCTGATCATCAACGCCACCCCCGTCGGCATGGCCGGCGGGCCCGACCCGGCCGGCGTGCCCGTCCCCACCGGGGTCCTCCGCCCGGGGCAGGCGGTCGTGGACATCGTCTACCAGCCCCGACGGACACCCCTGCTGGCCGCCGCCGAGGCGGCCGGGGCCGTCCCGATCGACGGGGTGGGGATGCTCATCCACCAGGCCGCCATCGCCTTCGAACGGTGGACGGGCCGGCCGGCCCCCGTCGAGGTGATGCGCGCCGCCGGGGCCGGCCTGGGCCGCACGGGCTAGCCACCGGCGCCGGGTCGGATCGGGCAGCTCAAGAACCGGCGTGGTGCGCCGAAGAGAAACCGGGACAGCGAATGCCAACCTGGGTTCTCGGAAGGATGACCATGCTGCAGGGTTCACTGGACAACTTCGCCTTGGACGAGGTCCTCGGCCTGCTGTCGTCCTCGGCCAAGACGGGACGGCTCGACATCGACGGTGATCGAGGAATGGGATCCGTCACCATCCGGCGCGGGGCGCTGGTGGAGGCCTCGGTGTCCGGTCTGGCCAGCACCGATCCCGAGGACGTGGTGTTCGAACTGCTCCGGTTCGGGGACGGGTCGTTCGCCTTCGAGAGTGGAACCGAGGAATCCTCGACGGACCCCGACGGTGGGGACGGCTGCGACATCGGGGGCGTGTTGACCGCGGCCCAGGTCCGCCTGGCCGACTGGCGCACCATCGAGGCCGTCGTGCCCTCATCCCGCCACCAGGTCACCGTGGTCGAGGAGCTGCCCGTCGACGAGGTGACCCTGGACCGCACCGACTGGCAGGTCCTCCGGGCCGTCGTCACCGGAACCACCGTGGGTGGGGTGAGCGACGTGACCGGGCTCGGCGAGATCGAATCGTCCCGTCGCCTCAAACTGCTGGCGGAGCGGGCCCTGGTGGAGATCACCGAACCGGCCCCCGCCACCGGGGACGAACCGCACACGGCCGGTCCGCGCCTCACCGAGCCGGCGTTCGCCGTGAGTGATACGGCCCTGGACGATATGGCGTTCGCAGATACGGCCGTGGGTGATACGGCCCTGGACTATACGGCCCTGGACTATACGGCCCTGGACGATATGGCGTTCGCAGATACGGCCGTGGGTGAGTCATCCTCGGTCGAGGTGGGCCGCTCCGGGGTGGAGCACGTCGGGTCCGGTGTCGGCCATGGCGCCCCTGCCTCGGCGGCATCGGGTGAGGGGCCGGCTCCCGCCGATCCCCGCTGGTCCACCGATGTCGGGTCGGCGTCGACCGAGCTGGTCCCGCCCAGCTTGATGCCTCCCGACGAGCCGTCGACCGGGGATGCCCCCCTCGGCGAGCCGATCCCGGTCGCCACCCTGCTGGCCGAGGAGGCCGAGCTGCCGGTACCCCCAGCACTGGGTGGCCCGGCCCCGGCCGGAACGACCGATTCGGAGCTGCGGCCCCCGGTGGAGCGACGCAGTCGCACCTACGACGAGACCCCGGGCGACGTGGGGGGATGGTCGGCCAACCACACTTGGGGGGACGACGCCGGCCACCTGCTCGGCGACGGGACCCTGCCCCAGCGGGGCGCGGCCTCCACCTCCCGGCGCGATGACGCCACCGCCCCCGGTGGGACGGCGGCCGCCGCGGACCCGTGGGGCGAAGGCGCCGTCGCCGACGCCACCGCCACCGATCCGTGGGCCGACCCGCCCCTGGCCGAGGAGCTCGACCAGACCTCTGAGCTGGCGGTGACCCGGGTGCCGCCGCCCCCGGGATACGATGACCCACCCGCCGACGGTCCGGCCCCCGATCCGTGGGCCTCCACTGTCGCCACCTCGTCCACCGCCACCGATGGGGGCTCGACCCCCTGGGACCGGCCCGTCACCGCCGCCGGCGAGACGTCGGCCCGTGACCTGTGGGGCTCAGGTGACGCCCCCGCCGGGGACCCGTGGGCGTCGAGCCGCCCGGATCCGGCCCCGGCCGGTGACCCGTGGGCGTCGAGCCGCCCGGATCCGGCCCCGGCCGGTGACCCGTGGGCGTCGTCCGGGCCGGCGTCGGCCCCAGCCGACCCGTGGGCGTCGAGCCATCCGGACCCCGCTCCGGCGGGCGCACCCGATCCCGATCCGTGGGCGTCCTCGGAGCCCGTGGCCGCTCCCGCCGATCTGTGGGGGGCCTCCGGCGCCGTTCCGGACGCCCCGGACCCGTGGGGTTCGATGGAGGATCCGGCGGCGTCCACCGATGCCCGGGACGGCACAAGTCCCCTGGGTGGGGCACCGACCGGGCCCGAGGTCGAGGAACGGACCGGTGACACCACCGCCGATGACCGGCCCAAGAAGAGCGGCGGTCTCCTCATGCGCTACCTGCGGAGCGACGACCAGCGGTAGGGGAAGCGACCGTCATGATGATCCTGGCCGCGGCCGTCGCCGGCCTGATCGTGGGACCCCTGCTCGGTGTCGGCGTCGACCGGATCGTGGAACGGCTGGGCTGGGCGGCCGAACACCGGTGCACCCACTGCCGGGCTGGTCTGGGGGTTGCCTCCCTGCGGCCGGTCGTTTCGTGGACGGCGCGCTGCCCATCGTGCCGCCGCCAGGCCGGGATCCGGTACCCCCTGATCGACCTGGCTACCGCGGCCGCCTTCGCCGCGGTCGCGGCTCGGTTCGGGTCCGGCTGGCAGCTCGCCCCCTACCTGGCCCTGGCCGCAGTGCTGGTGCTGCTGTCGGCCATCGACCTCGAGACCCACCTGTTGCCCAACGTGGTCGTTTGGCCCTCGATCCTGGTCGGGCTGTTCGCCGTGTTCGTCCTCAGCGGCGAGCTGGCCGGCGGGGACGGTATCGACACCGCCCTGATCGGCGCCGCCGTCTACGGCGGTTTCGTGGGCCTGGCCCACCTCGTCTACGAACCGGGCATGGGCCGAGGCGACGTAAAACTGGCCGTCCTGCTCGGCCTATTCATCGGCTGGGCGGCCCCGACCCGGATCGACGCCGTCCAGTACGTCCTGTGGAGCTTCGTGCTCGGCCTGCTCGGTGTGGCCGTCCTCGGGACCGGTTTCAACGCTCTCCGCCGCCGATCGCTGCGGACCGAGGTACCGGCCGGACCGGGGCTGGCCGCGGCCGCGCTCGCGGTGGTGGTCGCCTCCCCCGTCCTCGTCCCGGGGTCAGGCGGCCCACCCGGGAACGCCGGATCCCTCACCGCTAGGGTGACCGAGTGGAACTTCCGGTTGTCATCATCGGATGGTCGTCCCGGGTGACCGAGGCGGTGGTCGCCGAGGTGGCCGTTCGCCTGGGCCGCCCGGTCACCGCGGCCGGCCCGGAGGCGGTCGCCACCGTCGACCAACGGGCCGAACTGGCCGACGGGGCCCTCACCGTCTGGCTCGACCACGGGGCCCGCTCGGTCGGCAACCGTCGCTGGCTCGGGGCGGTCACCACCGCCGCCGATCTCATCGTCACGGCCCCCGACCTGGACGATGACGTCGACGCCCCCGACGGCCGGGCCGTGATCGCCGCGGCCGGTGAGGTGACCGCCGCCGTCACCGGGCACCGGCCCGGACCGAGGGTGACGGTGGAGACGATCGAGGTGGACGAGCGGCGCCGGTACCCGGTGGTGATCGGCCGTGGCGCCCGGCGAGAGCTGGCCGACCTGCTGCCCGCCCAGGCCCGGCGGGTGGCCGTCGTCACCCAGGCGCCCGTGGGGGTCACGGTGGACATTCCGGTGGAGCACCGGGTGTTCGACATCCCCGACGGTGAGGTGGCCAAGAGCCTGGACGTGCTCGGGCGGGTCGCCTCTGAACTGGCTCGGTGGGGTCTCACCCGGCGTGATGTGATCGTCAGCGTGGGCGGGGGGGCCGTGTCCGACCTGAGCGGCTACCTGGCCGCCAGCTACCACCGGGGCGTCGAGGTCATCCACGTGTCCACCACCCTGCTGGGCCAGATCGACGCCGCCATCGGCGGCAAGTGCGGGGTCAACCTCCCCGAAGGGAAGAACCTGCTGGGGGCGTTCAAGCAACCGGCCGCCGTGGTGTGCGACACCGCCACGCTCGGCACCCTCCCCCCGGCCGAGTTTTTGAGCGGGATGGGGGAGCTGGCCAAGTACCACTTCCTCGGCGGCGGCCGCCTCGACCGTCTGCCCCTCGACGAGCGGGTGGCCGCCTGTGTGCGGATCAAGGGCGACGTGGTGGCCGGCGACGAGACGGAGCAGGGCCGTCGGGTCATTCTCAACTACGGCCACACCCTCGCCCACGCCCTGGAGACCCTCACCGGGTACGGGATCCGCCACGGTGAGGCGGTGGCCGTCGGCCTGATCTACGCGGCCGAACTGGCCTTCCGGCTGGGCCTGATCGACAAGGCCCGGGTGGCCGAACACCGTCGGGTGGTGGCCACCTACGGCCTGTCCCCTCACATGCCTCCCGGCCTCGACCCGGACGCCATCGTGGACGCGTTCTCCGCCGACAAGAAGGCGGTGGACGGGATCACCTTCGTCCTCGACGGCCCCGACGGCGTAGCCCCCGTCATCATCGACGACCGCACCGTCCTCCTGGAGACCCTGGATACCGTCCGCTGACCGAAGCGGAGCGTGAACCCGTCCGCTGACCGAAGCGGAGCGGGGGAGCGGTATCCTCCGGGGCCGGCCCGCCGGAGCGGAGGAATGTCGCATGGCCAGCATCAGCACCAACGATTTCAAGAACGGGATGACCATCGACCTTCCTGACGGTCTGTTCCAGATCCAGGAGTTCCAGCACGTCAAGCCGGGTAAGGGCGGGGCGTTCGTGCGCTCGACGCTGAAGAACGTCCGCACCGGCGCTGTGGTGGACAGGACGTTCCGGGCGGGCGAGAAGATGGAGAGCGCCTACATCGAGAAACGGGAACAGCAGTTCCTGTACCGGGACGGCACCGGATTCGTGGTCATGGACAACGAGACCTTCGACCAGCAGACCGTGCCCAGCGAGGTCATGGGCGACGCCGGGAACTACCTGACCGACGGCTCGAACGTGATCCTGTTGACCTACGGCAGCGAGATCGTGGGCACGGATCTGCCCGCCGCCGTGGAGCTCACGGTGACCGAGACCGAGCCGGGGTTCGCCGGTGACCGCGTGTCGGGGGCCCGCAAGCCGGCCACCCTGGAGACCGGCTTGGTGATCCAGGTCCCCCTGTTCGTCGAGGCGGGGGGCCGGGTCAAGGTCGACACCCGCACCGGCGAGTACCTGACCCGGGCGTGACCGGTCGCAACGACGGCCCCGGGCGCCGGCGGGAAGCCCGGGAACGTGCCGTCGAATTGGCCTACGAGGCCGAGATGCGCTCGCTGGCCGTGGACGACCTGGTCCGGGGTCTGCCCCTGGTCCCGGCCGAGTTCACCGTGGAACTGCTCCGCGCCGGTGAGGACCGGCGTGACGAGGCCGACGCCCTGGTGGGTGACCACGCTGCCGGGTGGACCCTGGAGCGGATGCCGACCATGGACCGGGTGGTCATGCGCCTCGCGGTGGCCGAGATGCTCACCACCGACACCCCGACCGGGGTGATTCTGGCCGAGGCCGTCGACCTGGCCGGACGGTTCTCGACCGACGAGTCCAGCCGCTTCGTCAACGGGGTGCTGGCCGCCATCGCCCGCAAGGTGCGCCCCTGAACCGGCCTTCCGGCTGGTGGCTGGGTCGGATGACCCGGCCCGAGCAGTCATCGGGCCGCCGTTACCGCCGATGGAGCGGCGATGGTTCGCCTCTCCCTCACCGGCCGGCTCGTCGCCGGCCCTGCACCCACCGGCCCGTCCCGTCCGGAGGTCGGCGCCGGCGATCAGTACTGCCCCCGGTCAGGTTCGGCCCGGCGTGGCCTGAGGTTGCTGTCGATGTCGGCCGCCCTGGCCCTGGCCGTGGTCACGGTGGTCGGCGGCGCCCGTCCCGACGAGGCGGTCGGTGCCGCGGCGCTGATCGGGCCCGGGTCGGGGGCGCCCGGATCACCGGAGGCGGCTTCCAGCCCGCCGCTGGTGGGGGCCGGATGGTTCGACACGGCCGATCGGGAGGCGGTGGTGGCCGCCTACCAGGCCGCGTTCTCGCGACCCGACCCACCGCTCGAGTGGGCGGGGGACCAGGCGTCGTGCCGGGCCGGGGTCAGCTCGGCCGCGTCCCACCAGGCCACCATCGAGCGGGTCAACTACTACCGGGCCATGGCCGGGGTCGAGGCCTCGGTCGTCGAGAACCCCGAGCTGTCGGCCTGGGCCCAGCAGACGGCCCTGATGATGAGCGCCGAGGGCCTGCTCAGCCACGACCCCGGTGGGGACTTCGCCTGTGCCTCCCCGGAGGGAATCAGCGGGGCCGCCAACTCCAACCTGTATCTGGGCCGCACCGGTCCTGACGCTGTCGACGGCTATGTCGAGGATCCCGGCGACCACAACACCGACGTCGGGCACCGGGTCACGATCCTGCATCCCCCCACCCGGACCATGGGGGTCGGCGACGTGGACGACAGTGCCACGGCGTCGTCGGCCAACGCCCTGTGGGTCTTCGACGACGAGGTCTTCGCCGATTCGGTCGGCGCCGGCGCCAGTCCCATGCGGGAGGCGGACCGGTTCGTGGCCTGGCCGCCCCGGGGCTACGTGCCGGCTCCCCTGGTGCACCCCCGGTGGTCGTTCACCCGGGCCGGGGTGGACATGGCCGGCGCCCAGGTGTCCATGTACCGCTACGACGGCGGGGGTCCGGTGCCGGTGCCGGTCGCCGTCGTCGACCGGGTCGGTGCCCCTGGCCACGTCCCCCTGCCCACCGTGGTGTGGGAGCCCGACTTCTCCACCGGTCTCGGTCCGGACCCGGAGCGGGACACCACCTACCTGGTCGTGGTGGGCGGCCTCGGGTCCGACGGTTCGATGGCCGACCCGGTCCGGGCCGGCTACGCCTACCGGATCACCGTGCTCGGCGCCACCCCGGTGCCACCCCCCGGGGAGCCCGCGGTGGTGCTGGCCAGGGTGGCCCGCGCCGGTTCCTGACCCACCGTCCTGGCCCGCCGGCCGGGTCCCGTGACAGCATGTGGCCATGACCGGTACTGCTGACCCCCGACCCCTCGCCACGGGCACCGACGATCTCGTCGGCCGGATTGACGGCCATGTCGCCGTCCTGAGCTTCAACCGGCCCGAACGCCGCACCGCCCTGTCCCCCGGGGTGTACACCGGTTTCGCCACGGCCCTGCCCGCTATCGCCGACGATCCGGAGATCCGGGTGGTCATGGTGACCGGTGAGGGGGGTGCCTTCTCGGCTGGCGGTGACGTGAAGAACATGAACGAACGGAACCAGGACGCCCCGTCGGGTCCGTCCAACCCGGAGAACCGGGTGGCCGACCTCCGGTACCGGCAGCGCCAGATCTCCCTCGCCCTGCGGCAGCTCCCCCAGCCGGTGGTGGCGGCCCTGCCCGGCCCGGCCGCCGGGGCGGGCCTGTCGATCGCCCTGGCCGCCGATCTCCGGGTGGCCGCCCGGCGGGCCGTGCTGGTCACCGCGTTCACCGGGGTGGGGGCCTCCGGCGACTTCGGCGGCAGCTGGTTCCTGGCCCGCCTGGTCGGTGAGGCCAAGGCCAAGGAGCTGTACTTCTTCTCGCCCCGCCTGGATGCGGAGGAGGCGGCCGACCTCGGGCTGGTCAACCAGGTGTTCGACGACGACGGTTTCGACAAGGCCGCCCTCGACTACTGCCGGCGCCTGGCGGCCCGACCCCCGATCGCCCTGCGGTATGTCAAGGAGAACATCAACCGGGCCGCCGACGTGGATCTCGCCGCCGCCCTCGACGCCGAGGCCCCGGCCATGGTCCGCAGCATGAGCACGGCCGACCACCGGGAAGCGGCCGCCGCGTTCGTCGAGAAGCGCGACCCGGTCTTCACCGGCCAGTAGCCGGCCCGTCCGGGGTTCCCTGGGCGGCCGGCGGTACTGCGCCCCGGGGTTCTCCGGGCGGCCGGCGGTACTGCGCCCCGGGGTTCTCCGGGCGGCCGGCGGTACTGCGTCCGGGGTTCTCCGGGCGGCCGGCGGTACCGCGTCCGGGTCGGGTGGCGGGATGGTCCGGGCGGTCCGGGGCGCTACGCTCGGGGCCGATCTCGATCCGTGAAGCCGGTCCCGCGAGGCCGGCACGGAAGGAGTAGCCGATGGCCGAACGCGAACGTCGACGCACGCCCCCGTTCGGGGGCGTTTTTGTGCCCCGCAACACCGTGCTCGACGCCACCAGTGTCTCCCGGGCCGTGCGGCGGATGGCCCACGAGGTCATCGAACGCAACTCCGGTCTCGACGATGTGGTCATCATCGGGCTCCAGACCGGCGGGGTTCCCTTCGCCGAGGCACTGGCCGAGGCCCTGTTCACCATTGAGGGGGTCACGGTGCCCCTCGGTCGGCTCGACGTGGCCTTCTACCGGGACGACATCAGCCTCCGGCCGGTCCTGCCCGAGGCGGCCACCGACGTCGATTTCGACATCAACCGCCGGGTGGTGGTTCTGGTCGACGACGTCCTGTTCACCGGGCGCACCATCCGGGCCGCCCTCGACGCCTTGATCGACCAGGGCCGGCCCCGGGCCATCCAGCTCGCCGTCATGGTCGACCGGGGCCACCGGGAGCTGCCGATCCGCCCCGACTATGTGGGCAAGAACCTCCCCACCCGGCGGGACGAGGCGGTCAACGCCACCCTCGACGGGGTCGAGCTGGGCGAGGTGACCCGGTGAAGCACCTGCTGTCCACCGAGGACCTCGACGCGGGCACGCTCACCGATCTGCTCGAATTGGCCGACCGGTTCCACGAGGTCCAGCAGCGCACCATCCGCAAGGTCCCGGCCCTGCGCGGCTCGACGATCGTGCTGGCCTTCTTCGAGGACTCCACCCGCACCCGGGTCAGTTTCGACCTGGCCGCCCGACGCCTGTCGGCCGACGTGGTCAACTTCGCCGCCGGGAGCTCTTCGCTGAAGAAGGGCGAGTCCCTGCGGGACACGGTGGAGACCATCTCGGCCATGGGGATCGACGCCCTGGTGGTCCGCCACGCCAGTTCGGGGGTGCCCCGGCAGGTGGCGGGCTGGACCGACGCCTCGGTGATCAACGCCGGTGACGGCTGGCACCAGCACCCCACCCAGGGCCTGCTCGACGCCTTCACCATCCGGCGGCGACTCGGGTCCCTGACCGGGCGGAGGATCGCCATCGTCGGCGACATCGCCCATTCCCGAGTGGCCCGCTCCAACGTGTTCGCCTTCGCCACCCTCGGGGCCGAGGTGGTGTTGGTGGGGCCACCCACCCTGCTCCCACCCAGCCTCGACGGCTGGCCGGTGACGGTGGCCGCCGACCTGGACGACGTCATCGACGACCTTGACGTTGCCTACCTGCTCCGGATCCAGAACGAACGCCTGGAGCCGGCCCTGCTGCCCAGCGACCGGGAGTACCGGGCCCGCTACGGCCTGACCCGACAGAGGGCAGCCCGGCTCCGGTCCGACGGGTTGATCATGCATCCGGGGCCGATGAACCGGGGGGTCGAGATCGACCCGGAGGTCCTCGACGACGGCCGGGTGGCCGTGCTCGAGCAGGTGGCCAACGGGGTGGCGGTGCGGATGGCGGTCCTGTACCTGCTCCTCGGGCCGGGCCGGTTCAGCGGGCCGGGGTCACCGGACGAACCGGTGGCCGTCGCCTCGCCGCCCGACCCGGCGCTGGTTCCCGACGACGGCTCCGGGCTCGGCACCGAACCGGTCCGGGACGATGCCGCGGGGGCGTGGGCGTGACGGTCACGGTGATCACCGGTGGCACCGTGCTCGGCCCGGACCCGGTCGGCCCCCATCGGGCCACCCGCCACGAGGTGGACGTGGCCGTCGACGACATCACCGGCCTGATCGTCGCCGTCGGCCCGGACCTGACCGGTGACCGGACCCTCGACGCGGCCGGTTGCCTGGTGGCCTCCGGCCTGGTCGACCTGCACGCTCATCTGCGCCAACCCGGCCGGGAGGCCGTGGAGACCATCGAGACGGGGTCACGGGCCGCCGCGCTCGGCGGGTACACGGCGGTGGTGGCCATGGCCGACACCGACCCGCCGGTCGATCACGCCGCCGTGGTCAGCGAGGTCCTGGCCTTGGCCAAGGGGGCCCTGTGCCGGGTTCACCCGGCTGCCGCGCTCACTGTGGGCCGGGCCGGTGCCGCCCTGGCCCCCATGGCCGAGCTGGCCGATCTCGGGGTGACCGTGTTCAGTGACGCCGGGCGGGCCGTCCAGGACCCGGCGGTGGCCCGTCGGGCCCTCGACTACCTGGCCGGGGTGGCGGCGGTCCGCGGGGTCCCGCTGGTGGCGGCCCAGCCGTGCCTGGTCGAGGCCCTGGCCGCCGGGGGTGTGGTGCACGAGGGTGCGGTCTCGTCCCGCCTCGGCCTGGCCGGGCAGCCGGCCGAGGCCGAGGAGCTGGCCGTGGGCCGCGACATCGCCCTGGCCGGTCTGACCGGGGCCCGGGTCCACCTCCAGGGGGTGTCGACGGCCCTCTCGGTCGACCTCATCCGGCGGGCCAAGGCGGCGGGCGTCGCGGTGACGGCCGAGACCACCCCCCACCACCTGGTCCTCACCGACGAGGCCTGTGCCGGCTACGACACCGCCACCAAGGTGTCGCCCCCGCTCCGGCCCGCCGCCGACGTCGAGGCCGTCCGGGCCGCGGTGGCCGACGGCACCGTCGACGCCGTGGCCACCGATCACGGTCCCCAGTCCCCGGACCTGACGGACCGGCCGTTCGACCAGGCCCCGTTCGGGACGATCGGGTTGGAGACGGCGTTGGCGGTGGTGCTCGGCGAGGCCGGCCTCACCCCGGAACAGGCCTTGGCCGCCCTGTCGTGGCGCCCGGCCGTCATCGCCGGACTGGTCGACGAGCACGGTGGCCCCGTGGCCCCCGGCCGGGCCGCCAACCTGGTCGTGATCGACCCCGACCACCGCTGGCGCTGCGACCCCGCCCGGGGGGCGAGCCGGTCGACGAACAGCATCTTCGCCGGACGGGAGCTGCGGGGCTGGGCCCGGCACACCGTCTACCGGGGGGAGCCGGTGGTCGTCGACCACCGGGCGACCCGATGACCGGCCTCCCGGCCGCCACGGATCCACCGTTCATCCCCAGTCCCATCGTTCACAGTCAGGAGACACATCGGTGAAGCACGTCACGGCTGCGGCCCTCGTACTGGCCGACGGCTCGGAGTTCGAAGGCGAGCACATCGGTCACCACCCGATCGGGGGCGTGGCCTCCGGAGAGGTGGTGTTCAACACCGGGCTCACCGGCTACCAGGAGGTGCTGACCGACCCGTCCTACGCCGGCCAGATCATCACCTTCACCTACCCCCACATCGGCAACTACGGGGTGAGCGGGGCCGACGACGAGTCCGAACGGCCGGCGGCCCGCGGCGTGATCGTGCGGCAACTGGCCCGCCGCCGTTCGAGCTGGAGGTCCGACACCGACCTGGAAGCCTTCCTCCAGGCCCGCCGCCTGGCCGGGATCGCCGGAGTGGATACCCGGCGCCTGACCCGGCTCATCCGGGCCGGGGGGGCCATGCCCGGGGCGTTCGGTCCCGTCGCCGGCCCCGGCTCGGTCGACCTCGACACCCTGAGGCGGGCCGCGGCCAGCGAACCGGGCACGGCCGGCATCGACCTCGTGGCCGAGGTCACCACCCGGCAGCCCTACACCGTCGGCTCCGGCGGTCGCCGGATTGTGGCCTACGACTTCGGGATCAAGACGAGCATCGTGGAGCAGCTGGCCCGGCTGGGCACGGTCGAGGTCGTCCCGGCGGCCACGCCGGCCGCCGAGGTGCTGGCCCGGGAGCCCGACGGGGTGTTCCTGTCGAACGGGCCCGGCGACCCGGGTGAGGTGGGCTACGCGGTGGACGCGGTCGGGGAGCTGATCGGCCGGGTCCCGGTGTTCGGGATCTGCCTCGGCCATCAGATCCTGTCCCTGGCCATTGGGGGCACCATCGTCAAACTGCCGTTCGGTCACCACGGAGCCAACCACCCGGTCCGGGACGAGACCACCGGGGCGATCGAGATCACCAGCCAGAACCACAACTTCGCGGTCGACGCCGGGTCGATCGCCGACCGGGCGGAGGTGACCCACGTGAACCTGAACGACGGGGTGTGCGAAGGCCTGCGGGTGCTCGACGCCCCCGCCTTCAGCGTCCAGCACCATCCGGAGGCCAGCCCCGGCCCCCACGACAGCGCCTACCTGTTCGACCGCTTCGAGCAGCTGATGGCGGAGGCCGGCTGATGGGGCGCCGCACGGACATTTCCTCCATCCTGCTGATCGGCTCGGGGCCGATCGTGATCGGTCAGGCCTGCGAGTTCGACTACTCCGGCACCCAGGCCTGCCGGGCCCTGAGGGACGACGGTTACCGGGTCATCCTGGCCAACTCCAATCCGGCCACCATCATGACCGACCCCGACTTCGCCGACGCCACCTACATCGAGCCGCTCACCCTCGACGTGCTCACCTCCATCATCGACACCGAACGGCCCGACGCCCTGCTCCCCACCCTGGGGGGTCAGACGGCCCTGAACCTGGCCATGGAGCTGGTCGAGGCCGGGGTCCTGGAGCGGTACGGGGTGGAACTGATCGGGGCCGACGCCACCGCCATCGCCACCGCCGAGGATCGTCAGCGGTTCAAGGACGCGATGCTGGAGATCGGGCTCGAGGTGCCCCGGAGCGGGACCGCCCACACCATGGACGAGGCCCGCACCGTGATCGCCGAGATCGGTCTGCCGGTGGTCATCCGCCCCGCCTACATCCTCGGCGGGCGGGGCACCGGGATCGCGGCCACGCTCGAGGAGTTCGACGCGGTGGCGGCCAACGGCCTGGCCGCCAGCCCGATCAGCGAGATCCTCATCGAGGAGTCGATCGCCGGCTGGAAGGAGTTCGAGCTCGAGGTCATGCGGGACCGGGCCGACAACCAGGTCGTCATCTGCTCGATCGAGAACCTGGACCCGATGGGGGTCCACACCGGTGACTCGATCACGGTGGCCCCCGTCCAGACCCTGTCCGACGTCGAGTACCAGATCATGCGGGACGCCGCCTTCGCCTGCCTGCGTCGGGTCGGGGTGGAGACCGGCGGTTCGAACGTCCAGTTCGCGGTCAACCCGGACGACGGCCGCATGGTCGTCATCGAGATGAACCCCCGGGTCAGCCGATCCTCGGCGTTGGCCTCCAAGGCCACCGGGTTCCCGATCGCCAAGATCGCCGCCAAGCTGGCCGTCGGGTACACGCTGGACGAGATCCCCAACGACATCACCAAGCTCACGCCGGCCTCCTTCGAGCCCGTCATCGACTATGTGGTGACCAAGATCCCCCGGTGGGCGTTTGAGAAATTCCCCGGCACCGACCATGTCCTCGGCACGTCCATGCAGTCGGTGGGTGAGGTCATGGCCATCGGGCGAACCTTCGCCGAGTCGCTCCAGAAGGCCTGCCGGTCCTTGGAGCTGGGGCAGGTCGGTCTCAACGCGGGACCGGCCGAGGCCCGGTTCGTGGCCATGACCGACGACGACCTGGCCGCCCAGATGGCTGTGGCCACCCCGGACCGGTTGTTCCAGGTGGCTGAGGGCCTACGGCGGGGCCTGACGGTGGACGAGGTGTCGGCGATCACCCGGATCGACCCCTGGTTCCTCGACCACATGGCCGAGATCGTCGAGCACCGCCAGTGGCTGGAGGAGACGGCGCCGGCCGGCCTGGCCGGTCTGACCCGGCCCGCCTGGCGTCGGACCAAACAGCTCGGCTTCTCCGACGCCCAGATCGGGTTCCTGCTCGGCGCGGCCGAGGCCGACGTCCGCCGGACCCGGCTCGACACCGGGGTCACGGTCACCTTCAAGACCGTCGACACCTGCGCGGCCGAGTTCGCCGCCACCACCCCGTACCACTACTCCACCTACGAGGACGAGAGCGAGGTGACGCCGGGGGAGAAGCCCCGGGTGGTCATCCTCGGGTCGGGCCCGAACCGGATCGGTCAGGGCATCGAGTTCGACTACTGCTGTGTGCACGCCAGCTTCGCCCTGCGGGACGCCGGCTACGAGACGGTCATGGTCAACTGCAATCCCGAGACCGTCTCGACCGACTACGACACCTCCGACCGGTTGTATTTCGAGCCGATCACCTGGGAGGACGTCACCAACATCATCGAGGCCGAACAGCCGGTGGGGATCGTGGTGTCGCTCGGGGGCCAGACCCCGCTGAAGCTGGCCGACCGTCTGCCCCCCGAACTGGTGCTCGGGACCTCCCCGGCGTCGATCGACGCCGCCGAAGACCGTGACCAGTGGGCGTCGCTGTGCGCCCGGCTCGACATCCCCCAGCCCGCGGGCGGGACGGCCACCTCGATGGAGGCGGCCATGGAGGTGGCGGGTCGGATCGGCTACCCGGCGTTGGTGCGGCCCAGCTACGTCCTCGGGGGCCGGGCCATGGAGGTGGTCTACGACGACGGCGACCTCCGGCGGGCCATGGCCGCCATGGCCACCGACGGGACCCTGGGTCGGGAGGGCGGCCTGTCGGCCGAACGTCCGGTCCTGGTGGACCGGTTCCTGGAGGCCGCGGTGGAGGTGGACGTCGATGCGGTGCGGGACCGTTCCGGGGCCACCGAGATCGGCGGGATCATGGAGCACGTGGAGGAGGCGGGGGTGCACTCCGGCGACTCGGCCTGCGTGCTTCCCCCTTCCACCCTGTCGGCGGAGACCGGGGCGGTCCTGGTGGACTACACGACCCGGATCGCCGACGAGCTCGACGTGGTGGGCCCGATCAACGTCCAGTACGCGGTCAAGAGCGGTCAGGTGTTCGTGATCGAGGCCAACCCCCGGGCCTCCCGCACCGTCCCGTTCGTGTCCAAGGCGACGGGGCGGCCGATGGCCAAGGTGGCCGCCCGGGTCATGGCCGGCGCCACCCTGGACGAGCTGCGGGCCGAGGGTCTCCTCCCGGCCGGGACGACCCAGGGTCACTGGTCGGTGAAGGAGGCCGTCCTGCCCTTCAACCGCTTCCCCGACTCCGACGCCCTGCTAGGCCCGGAGATGCGATCCACCGGCGAGGTCATGGGCATCGACGCCACCCCGGGCCTGGCCTACCTCAAGAGCCAGTTGGCGGCCGGTAGCCGCCTCCCCCGGGGCCCGGAGAAGGGGGCCGTGTTCTGGTCGCTCGCCGACCGGGACAAACCGGCCGGGGTGGAGGTGGCCGCCGCCTTCGCCCGGCTCGGGTTCGCCCTGGTGGCCACCACCGGTACGGCCAAGTCCCTGACCGAGGCCGGTATCCCGGTGGACCAGGTGGTGGAGCGGCTCGGCGGCGACGGCACCGACGCGGTCGACCTGATCGCCTCGGGCCGGGTGTCGGTGGTGGTCAACACCCCGCGGGGTCGGGGCGCCCGGGCCGACGGTGACTACATCCGCATGGCCGCGGCCCGCCACGGGATCCCGCTGGTGACCACGGTCGCCGCGGCCCGGGAGGCGGCCGCCGGTCTGGCCGAGTCGGGTGACCGGGCCCTGGCGGTCCGTTCCCTCCAGTCCATCCACGGTCATTCCCGGTGAACGACCGGGCCAGCGTTGATCTGACGGCCCCGGTCGGGTCGCTGCGGTTCCCGTCGCCGATCATGACCGCGGCCGGTACGGCCGGGCACGGAGCCGAACTGGGGGCCTACGTCGACCTGGCCGGCCTCGGCGCCCTGGTGGTCAAGTCCCTGGCCCCCTACCCGTGGGAGGGCAATCCGCCGCTCAGGGTGCACGCCACCCCGTCCGGGATGATCAACAGCGTCGGCCTGCAGGGACCCGGGGTGGAGCGGTGGCTGGCCGACGAACTACCGGAGCTGGTGACCACCGGGGCCCGGGTGGTGGCGTCGCTGTGGGGCCGACGCGTCGACGACTACCGGCGGGGGGCGGACATGATGGCGGCCGCCGGACCGGAGGTGGTGGCGGTGGAGGTCAACATCTCGTGCCCCAACACCGAGGCCGGAAACGCCCTGTTCTCCCACGACCCGGAGCGGACCGGGGCCGTTATCGCGGCCACGGAGGGCTGCGGCCGGCCCCGCTGGGCCAAACTCAGCCCCAACGGCGGGCCGGTTCTCACCGACGTGGCCCGGGCCGCCGCCGACGCCGGGGCCGAAGCCGTCACCCTGGTCAACACCTTCTTTGGCCTCAGCGTCGATCCGGTGTCCGGCCGGGCAGTGCTGGGGGCGGGGCGCGGTGGGGTGTCGGGTCCGGCCATCCGGCCGCTCGCCGTCCGGGCCGTGGCCGACGTGCACGCCGCCCACCCCGACATCCCCGTCATCGGGGTGGGCGGGATCGCCACGGTCGCCGACGTGGTCGAGTTTGCCCGGGTGGGGGCATCGGCGGTACAAATCGGAACGGCCACCCTGGCCGATCCCCGCGTCTGCCAGCGGCTGGGCGCGGACCTGGCACAATGGTGCGAAGAGCACCGGGTGGCCCGGTTCGCCGACCTGGTCGGTACCGCCCACCTGGACTGATGCGAGCGAGGACCACCAGCCGAGTCGTGGCCGAATCGGGCCGCGCCACCCTTTCGTCAGCTATCAGTCAGCCGTACGCGGCTGTCGCAACCACCGGAGCCGGGCTCCGGCCTGCCGACCGCCCTCGCCTCGCCGTCGGTCCGGCCGGGGACCCCAACGCACACCCGCAGCCGCCCAGGCTGAGCTAGGAGATGGACACCGTGGCCGAGACAACCACCACCCCCGGGAGCCTGCGCAGCCCGGCCGAGGGGCTACCTGACGAACTCCGGTCGCGCATGGCGCTGGCCCTCGATGTCGACGACCTGGTCGAGGCGGTCCGCCTGGCCCGCCAGCTGTCGCCCTGGTTCGGGGTGGCCAAGGTCGGCCTTGAGCTGTTCACCGCGGCGGGGCCCGACGCGGTGGGGGCCATGCTGGACGCTGACCTGGACGTCTTCCTCGACCTCAAACTGCACGACATCCCCACCACGGTCCGCAAGGCGGCCAGCGTGGCCGGGGCCCTCGGGGCCACCTACCTGACCATGCACGCCAGCGGGGGTTCCGCCATGCTCAGCGCCGGGGTGGAGGGCTTCCTGCAGGGGGCCCGGGACGCCGGGCTGGCCGATCCGGTGCCGGTGGCCATCACCGTGCTCACCAGCGACGCCGATGCCCCGTCCCACATCGTTCCCGCCCGGTTGCGCCTGGCCGTCGAGGCGGGGTGTCAGGGGATCGTCTGCTCCGGTCCGGACCTGGAAGCGGTCCGCCAGATGTCGCCCCGGACGATGCGCATCGTGCCCGGGATCCGGGCCGCCGGGGCCGAACGGCACGACCAGCCCCGGGCGGTCACGCCCGCCGAGGCTCTCGCCTGGGGGGCCGACCTGTTGGTCATCGGCCGGGCCGTGACCCTGGCCCACGATCCGGCCGGTGCGGCGGCCGCCCTGTTCGCCGATCTGGGTTCCGATCAGGGCTGAGCCGGGCCCTGCGAGCCTAGGTTTCGGCATACGCGGCCCTGCGGCACCCCGTCAAACCGTTGGGCATCATTGACCAGATCGGGCACCGGGACGACCGGTACAAATTCCCATCGGTTGCGTCACCCGGTTGAGTGACGTGCTTTGCCCTAGTCAGGCGCCCTGGCCCATGCTTGTACGACAAGCATGTCGACCGATCTAGGGTAGCTCGGGTCGGGTCATCCGTTGCTCGGCAACCAAGTTTTTCCTGCTGAAGTGGTGTCAGAGCCGCCGGAAATACCCGATACTGGTGGGCGTATGCCAAAGCCTCCGCAGTTGAATGACGAACAGCGACTTGCGGCCCGTGAAAAGGCCGCTGAAGCGCGACGGGTCCGTTCCGAGATCAAGCAGCGGCTCAAGATGGGCAGTATGACTCTGGTCGAGCTGCTCGATGATGCCGACCGCGATCCGACGGTGGCGAGGATGAAGGTGCTCGCCGCCATTGAATCGTTGCCCGGAGTCGGGAAGGTGACGGCCCGCCGCACGATGGAGTCGATCGGTATCGCCGAGTCCCGGAGACTGTCCGGGTTGGGGCCCCAGCAGCGCAAGGCGCTCCTGGAGGCGTTCTGACCGAACGTCGGCCCCTGGTCATCGTCGTCTCCGGTCCCGGAGGTGTCGGCAAAGGAACCGTCGTCGACGCCCTGATTGCCGAACATCCCGAACTCTGGTTAAGTCGATCTTGGACTACTAGGACCCGTCGCCCCGGTGAGGCGGCGGACGCCTACATCTTCGCCACGCGGGCCGGCTTCGAGCGTCGGATCGAATCCGGTGGATTCCTCGAATACACCGAGTTTCTCGACAACTATTACGGCACGCCGACGCCGGAAGCGCCACCGGGGCGGGACATCGTCCTCGAGATCGACGTGCAGGGGGCGCGCCAGGTGCTGCGGCACCATCCCGACGCCGTGCTGATCTTCCTGGAGGCCCCGTCGGCGGCGGAACAGGAGGCCCGGCTCCGCCGCCGGGGTGATCCGCCGGCCAAGGTGGTGGAACGGTTGGAGAAGGCGGCCGAGGAGGCCGACGCCGGCCGGGAACTGGGCGCGTCCACCATCGTCAACATCGACATCGCCGACACCGTCGACCAGATGTGGACCGTGATCGAGAAGTCACGAGCCTCGCTCTGAGGGGCGTGGCCCCAAGTAGCCCCCGCGATGAGGCCTCGGCCGAAGAGCCAGAAACAGGGGGGCCGGAAGCCCCCGCGATGAGGCCTCGGCCGAAGAGCCAGACACAGGGGGGCCGGAAGCCCCCGCGATGAGGCCTCGGCCGAAGAGCCAGAAACAGGGGCCCCAAGCGGCCCCAGCGATGAGGCCTCGGCCGAAGAGCCAGAAACAGGCCCCCGCCGCTATCCTGAACGGTTCGGAGGTGCCTTGAATGGCTGATAGCTACGACACGATGATGAGCCCGGGAGTCGAGGAGCTGCTCGCGAGGGTGGGCTCGAAGTTCGCCCTCTGCACGGTGGCGGCCACCAGGGCCCGGGAGATCAACGCGTACTTCGGCCAGCTCGGTGAGGGGCTGGGGGCTATGGTGCCCCCGCAGGTCACCTCGGAGGCCCGTAAGCCGCTGTCCATGGCGTTCGAGGAGATCGCCGCGGAGAAGATCGTCGCCGTCCGCCCGGAGCATGACGGCGTCGACGCCTAGTTGTCCGCAGCATCGTTCCCAGTGTCCAACGACCAGGCCGTCACCCTGAACGGTCGTACTGTCGTGCTCGGGGTCACCGGCGGCATCTCCGCCTACAAGGCGGTGGAGGTGTGCCGTCGCCTGGTGGATCTCGGCGCCCACGTCATCCCGGTGTTGACCGAGGCCGCCCAGCACATGGTGGGGCCCACCACCTTCACGGCGCTCGCCTCCGAACCGGTGAAGACCAGCCTGTGGCACGACCGTGACCACATCCCCCACACCCGCATGGGCCAGAACGCGGACGTGATCGTCGTGTGCCCGGCCACGGCCCGGATCCTGTCCGACCTCCGGACCGGGCGGTCCGCCGACCTGTTATCGGCCACCCTCCTGGCCACCCGGGCACCCGTGATCGTCTGCCCGGCGATGCACACCGAGATGTGGGAGCACCCGGCCACCCAGGAGACGATGGCTGTCCTGGCCGAGCGGGGCACGATCATCGTGGGCCCCGAAACCGGTCGCCTGGCCGGGGGGGACTCCGGGGTGGGTCGTCTGGCCGATCCGGCCACCGTCGTCGAGGCGGTGGTCGGGCTCCTGGCCGGCCCGGCCGGGCCGTGGGTGGGGCGCCACGTGGTGGTCACCGCCGGCGGCACCCGCGAGCCGATCGACCCGGTCCGCTACATCGGCAACCGCTCGAGCGGTAAGCAGGGCCACGCCGTGGCCGTGGCCGCGGCCGAGGCCGGCGCCACCGTCACCCTGATCACCACCGTCGAGCTGGCCCCCCGGCCCGGCGTCGAGCAGGTAACGGTGGCCACCGCGGCTGAGATGCACGACGCGGTCACCGCCGCGGCCAAACGGGCCGATGTGGTGGTCATGGCCGCGGCCGTGGCCGACTTCCGGCCGGTGTCGGTGGCCGACGCCAAGCTCAAGAAGCGGGACGGGATCCCCCAGATCATCCTCGAACCCACCATCGACATCCTGGCCGCCCTGGGCCGGAGCAAACCGGCCGGCCAGGTGCTCGTAGGGTTCGCGGCCGAAACGAACGACCTGCGGGCCAACGCGGCCGCCAAGCTCGTTGCCAAGGGGGCAGATCTGATCGTTGGCAACGACGTGTCGGCGCCCGGCGTAGGCTTCGCTCACGACACCAACGCGGTGACCATCCTCGCGGCTGACGGGGAGACGATCGAGGTCCCGCTCACCGACAAGTCCAACGTGGCCCGCGCGGTGCTGCAAGCCGCCGCCGACCGGCTACCCGATCCGGAAAGCTGACACCCGTGACCAGCTACACCTTCACATCCGAGTCCGTGACCGAAGGTCACCCCGACAAGATGGCCGACCAGGTCTCCGACGCCATCCTCGACGCCCTCTTGGAGCAGGATCCGGCCAGCCGGGTGGCGTGCGAAACCATGGTCACCACCGGGTTGGCGTTCGTAGCCGGTGAGATCAGCACCAACGCCTACGTCGACATCCCCTCCGTGGTCCGCCAGACCCTCACCCGGATCGGCTACGACAACGAATCCTACGGGTTCGACGGGAACACCTGTGGTGTGATGGTGGCCATCGACGAACAGTCGGCCGACATCGCCCAGGGCGTCGACAAGGCGGAGGAGATCCGCTATACGGGTGCCACCGGCGACGCCTACGACGAGCAGGGTGCCGGCGACCAGGGCATGATGTTCGGCTACGCCTGCGACGAGACCGAAGAGGCGATGCCCCTGCCGATCTTCACCGCCCACCGGATGGCGGAACGCCTGGCCGAGGTGCGGCGGGCGGGCACCGTGCCCTACCTCCGGCCTGACGGGAAGACCCAGGTCACCTTCGAGTACGTCGACGGGGTTCCCGTCCGGCTCACCACCGTTCTGATCTCCACCCAGCACGACGACGGCATCGACCGGGACTCCATGATCCGGCCCGATCTGATCGAACAGGTCATCCGGCCCGTAGTCCCCGAACGGTTCGCCGGCGACGACTACGAGGTTCTCGTCAACCCGACGGGCCGGTTCGTCATCGGTGGTCCCGTGGGCGACGCCGGGCTCACCGGCCGTAAGATCATCGTCGACACCTATGGCGGTTCGGCCCGCCATGGGGGCGGCGCCTTCTCCGGGAAGGACCCGTCCAAGGTGGACCGCTCCGCCGCCTACGCCACCCGCTGGGTGGCCAAGAACGTGGTGGCCTCCGGCGCCGCCCGCCGCTGCGAGGTGCAGGCCGCCTACGCCATCGGTGTGGCCCGGCCGGTGTCGATCATGGTCGAGACCTTTGGCACCGAGACCGTCGATCCGGCCGCCATCGCCAAGGTTGTCCCCGAGGTGTTCGACCTCCGGCCCGCCGCCATCGTCGACGCCCTGGACCTGCGGCGCCCCATCTTCAGCCCCACCGCCGCCTACGGCCACTTCGGGCGTCCTGCCGGTGACTCGTTCACCTGGGAGCGGACCGACCGGGCCGACGATCTCCGTTCCGCCCTCGGTCTCTGAGGCGCGGCGCGGCCCGCGGCCCCCGGCGGATCCGGACGTGGCCATCGGCGACCTCCGGTCCGGCAGGGCTCAGTACGGCGACGTTCAGCCTGACGATGCCCAGCCCGACGGCACCGGGTTGAACCGAGGGCAACCGGCCGATGCGGCGTCGCAGGGTCGGCTGTTCGCCCTGGACCCCGGCCCCCGACGTTCCGGGGACGACCCCCCGGCCCCGGCGGCCCGGCCGGCCGGGTCCACGGTGGCCCGGGTCGTCCCCGACGTGTCCGGGATGGACAAGCAGTTCGACTACCTGGTCCCCCCCGATCTGGTGGGGGAGTGCCGGCCCGGTTCGATCGTCCGGATCGACCTCAACGGCCGCCGGGTCACCGGCTGGGTGGTCGAACTGGGCGTCGACCCCGGCCCGGGATACCAGTTGCGGCCGGTCCGGGCCGTCGCCTCGGTCGGACCCGACGCCCCCCTGATCGGGGTGGCCCGCTGGGCGGCGTGGCGGTGGGCGGGCCGGTGGCGGTCCACCCTGGGTTCCGCCTCACCCCCCAACCGGGTGCGGGGTCTGCCGTCCAGGCCGGCCCCGTCCCCCCGACCGGACCCGGCCGGCGGGCCGGGGGCGGTCGTCGTCCACCGGAGACCACCGGGCGAGCGGCTGGCCCCGTTCGTGGCCTCACTGATCACCGGCGACACCGTGGTGGTGTGCCCCCGGGTCTCCCAGGCCGGTGAACTGGCCGGGGGCCTGCGTCGCCTCGGGGTGACCGTACGATTCCACCCCCGGGAATGGGCGGCGGCGGCCGGTCGGGGCGGGGTAGTGATCGGGGCCCGATCCGCAGTGTGGGCCCGGGTCCCGGACCTGGCGGCGATCGTGGTGGTCGACGAGCACGACCAAGCCCTCCAGGACGAACGCAACCCCACCTGGCACGCCCGGGACGTGGCCATCGAACGGGCCCGGCGGGCCGGGATCAGCTGCCACCTGGTGTCACCCTGCCCGTCGGTGGCGGGCACCGCGGTGGCCACAGCCACCACCACCCCGAGCCGGGCCGAGGAACGGGCCGGCTGGCCCCTGGTGGAGGTGATCGACCGGAGGGCCGAGGAGCCGGGCCGCTCCGGGCTCTTCTCCCCCCGGCTGGCCGAGGTGGTCCGCGGGCCGGGCCGGGTCCTCGCCGTGCTCAACCGGACCGGGCGTTCGGTGATGATGGCCTGCGCCCGGTGCGGTGAACTGGTGCGGACCACCGACGGTGAACACCTGATGGTGGAGCGCGACGGCCGGCTCGAGAGCGCGGCCACGGGCGAGACCCGACCGATGGTGTGCGCCGAATGCGGGGCCACCGCCCTCAAACGGCTGCGGCTCGGGGTGAAGGGGGCGGCCGAGCACCTCGCCGCCCTGGTCGGGGAACCGGTGGACGAGCTCTCGGCCGGACACGACGCCACCGACCGCGGCACGACCCGGGTCATGGTGGGCACTGAGGCCGCCCTGGTGCGGCTCCGGGCCGTCGACACCGTCGCCTTCCTCGACATCGACGCCGAACTGCTCGCCCCCCGCTACCGGGCGGCCGAACAGGCCATGGCCCTGCTCGCCGACGCGGCCCGGCTCGTCGGCGGCCGTCGACCGGGCGGCCGGATCGTGGTCCAGACCCGCGTGCCCGACCACCGGGTCCTCACTGCCGCGGTCCGGGCCGATCCCGGACGGTTCCTGGCCGCCGAGACCGGCCTGCGGCGGGCCACCGGCCTGCCCCCGTTCGGTGCTCTGGCCGAGCTCAGCGGGGCCGGCGCCGGCGAACTCGCCGCCTGGTTGGAGGACCGGACCACCGGCGACCCGGTGGCCGTGATGGGCCCGACCGGGGCCGGACGGTACCTGGCCCGGGCGGCCACCCCCGACGCCCTGGCCGCGGCGTTGGCGGCCGCCCCCCGACCCGCGGAACGGGTCCGGGTGGCTGTCGACCCACCGCGGGCCTGACCCCGGCCCCTATCGTCGGGGGCCATGGCCTTCACCCCCATCGTCGGCACCCTGGCCTACCTGTGGGACCGCGGCCCCGACCGGGTCCTCATGGTGCGGCGCAACGCCCGCCCGGACGACGACCACTACGGCAAGGTCAACGGGATCGGCGGCAAGGTGGAACCCGACGAGAGCATCAGCGGGGGGCTCCGGCGTGAGGTGCGGGAGGAGGCAGGCCTCGACCTCACCGACCTCACCCTGCGGGGCACCATCACCTGGACGAATTTCGGTCCCAGCCGGGAAGCATGGTTGGGGTTCGTGTTCCTGGCCACCGGCTGGACGGGTTCCCCGCCGCCCGCCAACGCCGAGGGCACCCTCGAATGGGTCGACCGGCGCCGCCTCCTGGCCGCCTGCTACGACCACGCCACCCCGGGCGCCGCCGACGACCTACCGATGTGGGCCGGCGACCGGCACTTCGTCCCCCTCGTGTTCGACGGGGACGAACGGACCTTCCACGGCACCATGCCCTACGACGGCGATCGTCCCCTGGCCTGGAGCTACGAGCGGCTCTGAGCCACCCGCCCCGGTCGGCGGCCGCGCCGGTAGCGTCCGGCTCGCCCTGGCCGGCTTCCCGGTGCGGGCCTCACCGGTCCGGGCCACTCCAGCGCTGCCGGGCGGTCTCGTAGATGGCCACGGTGGCCGCCTGGGCCACGTTGAGCGACCCGACCTTGCCCAACTGGGGCAGGTAGGCGACGTGGTCGACCTCGGCCAGGGTCGAGCGGTGGACCCCCCGGTCCTCGTGGCCGAGTACGAGGCACACCGCCGGGCCGAGCTTGATCTCGAACAGGGGACGGGCGGTGGCGGTCAGCTCGATGGCCACGGTCACCAGGCCCCGGGAGCGGGCGTCGGCCACCGCCTCGGGACCGCTGCCGGCCCGGACCGTGCTGACCAGGCGCTCGCAGCCCAGCGCCGTGCGGGACACCCCCGGATCGTCCGGTCCGGGCGAGGGGGGCACGAGCCAGACGGTGGCGGCCCGGTAGGCGGCGGCGGATCGGTACACGGCGCCCACGTTGAACGGCTTCTGGACCCCGTCCAGGATCAGGCCGAGGTCGAGTTCGGTCCGGCGGCGCCAGGTGCGGTGCAGCCGTTTGAGGTCGGTCGACCCGAGCGGCCGCTCCCCGGGATCGGGTTGGGGCCGGGCCCGGCGTCGCCCCGGCCGGGTCCCGTCCGGTGGGTGGGGGGACCGGCCGGTCATGACCCCACCTCGTCGCCGGGGCCGGCCGGGCCGCTCTCGACGTCGAGGAGCCGGAATCCCTTGGCCGAACGGCGACGTTCGACCCGCCAGCCCTGGGTCCGCAACCATGCTTGCATCGAATCGGCCCCCAGGTGGCGCTGGATGACCAGGTGGGCCGATCCGGACGGGACGAGGCGGCCGAGCCAGTCGGCCAGCAGGTCCCGCAGGGCGGGCTTGCCGATCCGGATCGGCGGATTCGACCAGATCCGGTCGACCCGCAGCCCGTCGGGGAGCTCGGCGGGGTCCACCACGGTCACGTTGTCGAGGGCGGCGGCCGCCGCGTTGGCCCGGCACAGGTCCCGGGCGCGGCGGTTCACCTCGACCGCCCACACCCGGGCCTCCGGGTTCCGGACGGCCAGGGCGCAGGCGATGGGCCCGTAGCCAGCGCCGACGTCCACCAGGACCCGGTCGCCCGGCGTCGGTCCCGGACCGTCGAGCAGGAGCAGGCGGGTGCCCAGATCGACCCTGTCACGGCCGAACACCCCCCGGTCGGTCCGCAGGGTGAGGCGGAGATCGGGAAGCACCAGGTCGACGGTCCGCTCGTCGGACGGGACGGTCGGTTCCGGCCGGAAGTACTGATCAGGGGGCGGCACGCCGGCCAACGGTACCCTTGAGACCATGTCCAGTCCTTACCAGGTGCGTGTCTACGGTGATCCGGTGCTGCGTCGGGTGGCCGACGAGGTCACCGACATCGACGGCAAGCTGGTGCGGCTGAGCGAGGACATGCTGACCACGATGTACGCCGAGCCGGGGCTCGGGCTCGCCGCCCCCCAGGTCGGGGTGCAGCGCCGCCTGTTCGTGTACGACGTCGGCGACGGGCCCCGCGTCCTGGTCAACCCGGTGATCAGCGAGTCCCGGGGTGAATGGGTGTACGACGAGGGTTGCCTCTCCGTGCCCGGCCTGTCGTGGGAGATCGTCCGGCCCAAGGAGGTCCACATCACCGGCTACGACCTCGACGGCAATGAGGTCTCCATCGAGGCCGACGAACTTCTGGCCCGCCTGTTCCAGCACGAGCTCGACCATCTCGACGGGATCATGCTGATCGACCGGCTCGACGCCGCCGACCGCAAGGCGGCCAAACGGACGGTGCGGGAGCTGTTCCTCGACCCCGTCGACGGCGACCCGGGCGGGGCCGACCCGGTGACCGGGCGGGGCCTGAAGGCCCGGGCCAAGGGCGGGCTCCGCCTGCCATGACCGACCGGCCCCAACCCGACCCGCCCCCACCGATCCGCACCGGACCTGGGCCGCGGCACCGGTGACCGAAACCGACAACCGGTTCCGCCCCCAGCGGCTGGTGTACCTGGGCACCCCGGACGCGGCGGTGCCGCCCCTGGCCGCCCTGTACGACGCCGGGTTCGACATCGCCCTGGTGGTCAGCCGGCCCGACCGGCGCCGGGGACGGGGCTCGAAGACAACCCCGAGCCCGGTCAAGGCCGCCGCCACCGACCGGGGCCTACCGGTGACCGACGACCTGGCCGAGGCGGCCACCGTCGGCGCGGAACTCGGGGTGGTGGTGGCCTACGGTCGGATCATCCCCACCCCAATCCTCGAACAGCTCCGCATGGTCAACATCCACTTCTCGCTGCTGCCTCGGTGGCGGGGCGCCGCTCCGGTCGAGCGGGCGATCCTGGCCGGCGACGCCGAGACCGGGGTGTGCCTCATGGACGTGGCCCCCGAGCTCGACACCGGCGCCGTGTACCAACGCCGCACCGTGACCATCGACCCCGACGAGACCGCCGATGATCTGACGGCCCGGCTCGCCCTGATCGGCGCCGACCTGGCCGTGACCACCCTCCGGGAGGGCCTGGACCATCCCGACCCCCAAACGGGGGAGGTAACGTACGCGGCCAAGATCGATCCGGCCGAGCTTCGCCTCGACTGGGCCCGACCGGCAGCGGAGCTGGCCCGGGTGGTGAGGATCGGGCGAGCCTGGACGACCTACCAAGGGAAGCGGCTGCGGGTGGTGGAGGCCCGGCCGGTCGAGGCCCCGGCCGCGGGTCCGGTGGGAACGATCGGCCCCGACGGGGTGGCCGCCGGAACCGGCACCCTGGAGCTCGTCACGGTGCAACCGGAAGGTAAGAAGGCGATGCCGGCCGCGGCCTGGCTCAACGGTGTCCGACCCGGCCCAGCGGACCACCTTGTCTGACCGGCCCGACCACGGCGGCGGCCGACCCAAACCGGGCCGGAACGGGGCCGGACGCGCCCGGAAGAAGCCGGGGAAGAAGAAGCGGCCGTCGGGTCGGGGGCCCGTGGTGGGCGCGGCCAGCCGCAAGCTGGCTATCGACCTCCTCGTAAGGGTCGAGCGCGACGGGGCCTTCGTCAACGCCGCGGTACCGGCCGCCCTCGACGGCAGCGACCTGGGCGCGGCGGACCGCCGCTTCGTCACCGAGCTCGTCTACGGCACCACCCGGATGCGGCGGGCCTGCGACCATCTCGTCGACCGGTTCCTCCTCGGTGAGGTCGAACCGCCGATCCGGGCCGCCCTCCGGGTAGGCACCTACCAGCTCGTCTACCTCGACACCCCTCCCCACGCCGCGGTGGCCGCCACCGTTGGTGCGGTGACGGGCCGGGGCCGGTCCGTGGTCAATGCCGTCCTCCGCAAGGTGGCGGCCGCGCCCGTGGAGTTCCCGGACCGGGCCACCGAGCTCAGCTATCCGAACTGGATCGTCCGGCGCCTCACCGAGGAACTGGGCGGAGCCGAGGCCGACACCGCCCTCCGGGTCATGAACCGGCCGGTCGAGACCGCCCGCCGGGACGACGGCTACACCCAGGACCGGGCCTCCCACCTGGTGGTGGCCGCCGTCGGGGCCGGACCCGACGACCTCGTCATCGACACCTGCGCCGCCCCCGGGGGGAAGGCCACCGGTCTGGCCCTCAGCGGGGCCCGGGTGGTGGCGGGCGACGTCCGGCCGGCCCGGCTGCGGACCGCGGCCCGGACGGTGGCCCGCCTCGGGGCCGACGTCGACCTCCTGATCGCCGACGGCCGGCACCTCCCGATCCGCCCCGGCGTCGCCGACCGGGTCCTGGTCGACGCCCCCTGTTCCGGCCTGGGCAGCCTGCGGCGCCGGGCCGACGCCCGCTGGCGGATCGACGACGCCGCCCCCGAACGCCTAGCCCAGCTCCAGATCGAGTTGGTCCTCGCCGGGCTCGAGCTTCTCCGGCCCGGCGGCGAGCTCACCTATAGCGTGTGCACCCTCACCGGCGTCGAGAGCCGGGGCGTCCTCGACGCCGTGGCCGCCCGGTCCAACTCGTCGGTGATCGATCCCCCCGGTCTCCCGTGGCTCAGCCGGGGCCCGGTGGCCACCCTGCTGCCCGACGGGGGCGACGGCATGATGCTGTTCCGCCTCCGCCGGCCGGACTGAGGCTGGTTCTTCGGCCGAGACCTCATCGCTGGGGGTCGTGTCGTCAGCTCTTCGGCCAGGGCCGGGGACGGGGCCCATCACTCCGGGCCGGCGGCTCCGTCAGAGGCGGCGGAGGAGGAGCGTCAGAGGCGGCGGAGGAGGAGCCCGGACCGGGTCTTGGGGGCGAAGTAGGTGGACTTCGGGGGCATGAGCACCCCGGCGTCCGCCGCGTCGAGGAGGACCGCGGTGGGGGTGGGCCGCATCAGCCACCAGGCCCGGTCGTCCTCGGACGGGACCGGGCCGTCCCCCGGGCGGTCCAGGGCCGGCCGGTACTCGATCCGGCCCCCGACGTCCGGTTCGGCGACGCCCAGGACGGGGCCGAGCACGGCCCGTTGCAGCCGGACCGTGTCGAGGGCATCGAACCCGGCTGGGTCGCCGGCCACGGTCACCGGCGGCACCGTGACCAGGTACGTCCGACCCCGGGCCACCAGGACCAGCTCGTCGGGCCCCTGACCGGGGAGGACCGGTCGGTCGGGTCCGTGACCGTTCCGGGTGGCGTCGTCGGCATCGGTCGGCGCGGCCCAGCCGGGGTCGACCTCGCGGACGGGGAACCGGGCCGCCACCTCGGCCCGGACCCGGTCGGGATCGTCCCGGGGCAGCCGGCGGTGGAAGGCGGTACTGGCCATCTCGGCGGCGTCGAACACCACCCCCAGCATCCAGCGGGCCGCCGCCGGGGCGTCAGGGGCCGCTGCCCACCGGCTCGCCGCCGCGGCCCGGTGATGGCCGTCGATGATGTACAGGGGATGCTGGGCCGTGGCCCGCACCACTCGACCCCCGGGATCGGGTAGCTCCCAAACCTCCTGGGTAAGACCGTCACCGCTGGACAACCGGAGCAGGGGCGGCCCGACCGTCGCCCCGGCCACCGCGGCGTCCAGCGACGCGTCGGCCCGGCGGGCCACCGTGATCGGGCTCGACTGGATCCCCTGGACGGCCAGGTCGCGGGCGAGGACGCCGACCCGGGCCGGGTCCACCTCTTCATGGGTGCGGATCAGCCCGTCCCGGTAGTCGGCGACGGCCAGACCACCGACCACGCCCGTCTGGTGGGTGTCGCCCTCGGTCAGCCGGTAGACCAGCAGCCGGGACGACGCCGGCCCGTAGGCCCCCAGGCGGACGAGCCGGCGGAGGGCGGCCACCGAACCGGGCAGAGGGTCCACCCCGGCCGCCCGGTCGGCGGGGGCCAGATCGGTGGCCGACCGGGTCACGGCCAGGAAGCTGTCCGGGTTGGCCTCCAGATGGGCGCGGCGCTGGTCCGAGGTGAGGGCGTCGTAGGGGGGCGACACGACCCGGGCGGCCCAGGCCGGCTCCACCACGGCCACCGACAACGGAGCCAGTGACGCCACCGGTCGGTCAGCGGTCCCCGGCGAAGCGTTCCATATAGGACACCAGGGCTTCGACGCTGCCGTCGTCGAGGGCGTTGTAGATGCTGGCCCGGACGCCGCCCACCGAGCGGTGCCCCTTCAGGTTTGACATGCCCTCGGCCTCGGCGCCGGCCAGGAAGGCGGCCTGGGTCTCGTCGTCGGGCAGGCGGAACACCAGGTTGGTCAGCGACCGGTGCTCGGGCAGGACCGGGCTGGCGTAGAAGCCGCCGCTGCGGTCGATCACCTCGTAGACCCGGCCCGAACGTTTCGCCGCCCGCGATTCCATGGCCGCCACCCCGCCGCTGGCCTCGATCCAGGCCAGGGTCTTGCCCATGGCCCAGATGGCGAACACCGGTGGGGTGTTGGCCAGACTGTTGCCCTCGGCGTGGGTCCGGTACCTCAGGTAGGTGGGCACCGAATCCGGGACCCGGTCGAGCAGCTCCCGCTTGACCCACACCACCGTGACCCCGGCCGGTCCCAGGTTCTTCTGGGACCCGGCGTAGACCACGTCCACGACGTCCCAGTCGATCGGTCGGGTGAAGATGTCCGACGACATGTCGGTCACCACCGTGGTGCCGGCGTCGGCCAGCACCGACAGGTCCGGGTAGCGGATGCCCTCGATGGTCTCGTTGGAGGTGGCGTGGAGATAGGCGGCGCCGGCCGGGACGTCGAGCTCGCCCCGGTGTGGCATCCGGAGCGGATCACCGTCCGGACGGACCCAGGCCTCGTGGACCCGGCCGATCCGGGCCGCGTCCGCCTCGGCCTTGGCCGCCCACGAGCCGGTCATGGCGTAGGCGGCGGTGCCGTCGGCGGGCAACAGGTTGTAGGGCACCATGGCGAACTGGAGGGTCGCCCCGCCCTGGACGAGCAGGATGTCCACCTCATCGGGGGCCGCCGACAGGCGACGCAGACGGTCGAGGGTGTCGTTGTGCACGGCCTCGTAGGGGCCGCTGCGGTGGCTCATCTCCAGCACGGACATGCCACTGCCACCCAGTTCCGGCAACTCCTCGGCGAGTTCGGTGAGGACCGACACCGGGAGGGCCGACGGGCCGGCGGAGAAGTTGTGGGCTCGGGACATGATCGCCTCGTTATCGCCTCGTTCGGGGACCGTGAGGCTCTGACGGTAGCCGGTGTCGGGGCCACCCCGACCGGGCACACTGAACACCATGACCCAGCCCCCCGCCGACCCTGACCACGGCCACCACCATGCCCCCGCCGGGGGGCTCGGCCCCGAGCCCGAAGGCGGGCCCGCCGTCACCCACCGGGCCAAGGTGGTCACCGTGTCGGACGGGGTCGTGGCCGGAACCCGGGACGACCGGTCCGGTCGGGCCCTGGTGGAACACCTGGCCGCGGCCGGGTGGGAGGTCGTCGACCAGCGGGTCGTGGCCGACGGGGTCGACACCGTCCGGGACGTCCTCATCGAGCTGTCGGACGGGTTCTCCGGGCTCGTGGTGACCACCGGTGGCACCGGGTTCGGGCCCCGGGACCTGACCCCGGAGGGAACCGCCGCCGCCCTCGAACGCCAGGCCCCGGGCCTGGCCGAGGCCATGCGGACGGTCAACCCGGACGGCCTGGGCCGGTTGAGCCGGGCCGTTGCCGGCACCCGGGGCCGAGCCCTGATCCTCAACACGCCCGGCTCCACGTCCGGGGCGTTGGAAACCCTTGACGCCGTGCTCGACGTCGCCCCCCACGCGATCGACCTGCTCTCCGGAGGGCGGCCCCACTGACCGGGCCCCGCCCCGGCGACGCCGAGCTGATGGCCGCGGCGGTGACGGTGGCCGACGACGCGCGGCTCGTGGCCCCGCCCAACCCGTGGGTAGGGGCGGCCATCCGCACCGCGGACGGGGTCACGGTGACGGGCTCCACCGGGCGGCCGGGGCAGGCCCACGCCGAGGTGGCGGCCCTGCGACGCCTGAGCCGGGCCGGCGCCGACCCGACCGGGGCCACCGTCGCCGTCACCCTCGAACCCTGCTCCCACCAGGGGCGCACCCCGCCGTGCGTCGAGGCCCTCGTGGCGGCCCGGGTTGAACGGGTGATCGTGGCCGTGGTTGACCCGGACCCCCGGGTGGCCGGCCGGGGGGTGGACCGGCTCCGCGCCGCGGGGATCGAGGTCACCGTGGGGGAGGGGGCGGCCGCAGTCGAGGCCCAGCTCACCCCCTACCTGCACCAGCGGCGCACCGGCCGGCCCTATGTGGTGCTCAAGCTGGCCGCCACCCTCGACGGGGCCACCGCGGCCGCGGACGGCACCAGCCAGTGGATCACCGGCACCCCGGCCCGGGCCGACGCCCACCTGGTCCGAGCCGAGTCCGACGCCATCGTGGTCGGGGCCGGCACCGTCCGGGCCGACAACCCCCGCCTCAACGTCCGGGGGGTCATCGCCTCCGACGGCCGGCCACCCCGGGAACCCCTCCGGGTCGTGCTCGGCTCCGCACCCGCCGACGCCGCCGTCCGGCCCTGCCTGGAGCATCACGGGAAGCTGGGCGGCCTGCTCGACACCCTGGCCGCCCGGGACGTGGTCCAGGTGATGGTGGAGGGTGGTGCCCACGTGGCCGCCGGGTTCCACCGGGCCGGCCTGGTCGACCGCTACGTCCTGTACCTGGCCCCCGCCCTGATGGGGGGCGACGACGGCCGAGGCCTGTTCACCGGCCCGGGGGCGGCCAGCATCGACGGGGTCACCCGGCTCCGAACCGTGTCGGTGGCCCCCGTCGGTGACGATCTCCGCATCGAGCTGGTCCCGGGCCCGGCCCCCGAACGGGCCGTCGGTGACCCGGCGGCGCCCCGGGCCCGGCCCGACGGGATAGACCGATCCCCGCACCGTAAGGCAAGATGAAGACCATGTTCACGGGCATCGTGGAAGAGCTGGGTTCGGTGGCGGAGCTGGCCGGTCCCCGAATCAGGATCGCCTGCACCACCGTGCTCGACGACGTGGAGCTGGGGGCGTCGATCGCCGTCAACGGCTGTTGCCTGACCGTGGTGGCCTGGGACCCGGCCGCCGGCTGGTTCGACGCCGAGGTGACGGACGAGACCTTCGCCCGCACCCAACTCGGCGACCTGGGCCCGGGCGACCCGGTCAACCTGGAGCGACCGGTGCGCCTGGCCGACCGGCTCGGCGGCCACCTGGTCCAGGGGCACGTCGACGCGGTCGGTCAGATCGTCGAACCCGCCCCCGACCTGAAGGTCAAGGTGCCCACCTCCCTCGACCGCTACCTGGTGGAGAAGGGTTCCGTGACCGTCGACGGGGTCAGTCTCACCGTGGTCGACCCGGCCGCCGACGGGTTCACCGTGGCCGTCATCCCCCACACGGCGGCGGTGACCACCCTCGGCCACAAGGGCCCCGGGGACCGGGTGAACATCGAAGTAGACGTCATGGCGAAATACGCCGAGCGCCTGCTCGGCCTCGACGGGGACGGTGGCGGCCCGGCTGCCGGGTACCCCGTCGCCAACAAGGGAGATACAGCATGACCGCATCGGACGCGTCGACGGCGGGCGGAGCCGCCTCATCGGACCGGGAGTCGGTGCTCGACCCCGTCGAGGACGCGATCGCCGCCATCGGCCGGGGTGAGATCGTCGTCGTGGTCGACGACGAGGACCGGGAAAACGAGGGCGACCTCATCATGGCGGCCGAGTTCGCCACCCCGGACCGCCTCGCTTTCTTCGTCAACCACACCTCGGGGGTTATCTGCACCCCGATCACCGGGGAACGGGCCGATGAGCTCGACCTGCCCCTGATGGTGAGCCAGAACACCGAGGCCATGCGGACCGCCTTCACCGTGTCGGTCGACTACCGGCACGGGACCACCACCGGGATCTCGGCCGAGGACCGGTCCCGGACCATCAAGGCCCTGGTCGATCCGGCCACCACGGCGGCCGATTTCGCCCGCCCCGGCCACATATTTCCCCTCCGGGCCCGGCCCGGAGGGGTCCTCAAACGGGCCGGCCACACGGAGGCCGCACTCGACCTGGTCAACCTGGCCGGTCTGCGGCCCGGCGGCGTCCTGTGCGAGATCGTTAACCCGGACGGCACCATGGCCCGCGTTCCCCACCTGTCCGTGTTCGCCAAGGAGCACGGTCTCGTCTTCATCTCGATCGCCGACATGGTCCGGTACCGGCGCCGCACCGAGAAACTCGTGACCCGGTTCGCCGAGGCCACCATCCCCACCCGCTACGGCGACTTCCGGGCCGTGGTCTACGAGTCCCTCCTCGACGGGGAGCAGCACGTGGCCTTCGTCCGGGGTGACGTGAGCCGGGCCTCCGACGTCCTGGTGCGGGTCCACTCCGAGTGCCTGACCGGTGACATCTTCGGTTCCCTGCGGTGCGACTGCGGCCCCCAGCTCGACCTGGCCCTGCAGCACATCGCCACCGAAGGAGAGGGCGTGGTCGTCTACCTCCGGGGCCACGAGGGCCGCGGTATCGGGCTGGGCCACAAGATCCGGGCCTACCACCTGCAGGACCAGGGCCGCGACACCGTGGAGGCCAACCTGGAGCAGGGCCTGCCGGTGGACAGCCGCGAGTACGGGATCGGCGCCCAGATCCTGGTCGACCTGGGGGTCACCACCATGCGGTTGATGACCAACAATCCGGCCAAGTACGGGGGCCTGGACGGGTTCGGCCTGGAGATCACCGGTCGGGTGCCGCTCCAGACCGAGCCGACGGCCGAGAACATCGCCTACCTACGCACCAAGCAGGAACGCCTCGGCCACCTGCTCGACCTCGACGGGCAGGTCGCCACCCCGTGACCGACGGGGCCCCGGTCCCGGCCGTCCCGGGTAGCCAGGCCCTGGCGGCCGGTGTGGGGCTGATGCGGCGGGGACAGGTCCTCGACTACGACCCCGCCGCCGGACTCGGGACCCTGGCCCCCGATGACGGTGCCGGCGGGGAACCGGTGGTGTTTCACTGCACCGCTATCGCGGACGGTACCCGCATGATCGACCCGGGACGCCCGGTGGCTTATCGCACCGCGGCCGCCGGCCCCGGGCGGTGGGAGGCCACCGAGGTGTTGCCCCTGGCCTGACGGCGGCGCCGGTAGTACACCGCGTCGGGTCATTCGGCCTACACACATCGTCGAGGGTGCCGCCGATGGGTACCCCACGATGGCCACCTCCGATCCGACCGCGCCGACCGACCCGGCCGGTGCCGCCGACCCGGTCGGTCGGCGGCACCGCACCGGCAACCTGGTGGCCGTGGTCTCCTTCCCGGTGCCGGTCGACCACCCCGAACTGCGGGCCGACCTTGTTTCGGGCTTGATGGCCCGGTTCCGAGAGTCCGACGATGTGACCGTGACCGGTCCGGACCGGGGCCCGACACCCACCGTCCACGGCCCTCCGGGAGCGACTGTGACGGCCCGGCACCTGTTGACGCCCCGGGACGGGCAGAGGTTGGCCGAACGGGTGCGCCTCGTGGTGGGTGGAGGGGTGGCCTGCGGCCTGGCCATCGGCGGGCCCGCTGACGACCCGGCCGAGCTCGAGGCGTTGGCCGCCCTGGCCCGGGCCCGGGCGGCCCCGGCCACGGTGGAGACGGCCGGCCCGGTGGACCGGGCCGAGCTGGCCCGACGCCGGGAATTGGTGGCCGACCTGATCGGGCTGTTCGACGGGGATCCCGCCGGGGCAGTGAGCTTCCGGCTCCAGCCCATCGTGGAGCTGGCAACCGGGCGTCCGGCCTGGTTGGCGGTACGGCCCCGCTGGCAGCATCCCCGGTTGCGGGACATGGCCGTGACCCGGTTCGTCCACCTCCTCGACCAGGCCGGGGTGACGGCGACCTGGACGGATCTCGTGGTCGATCGGGTCCGGGGCTGGCTGGCCGGACCCGGGGCCGCGGCGCCGCCCCTCCTGGTGCCCGTCCCGGCGGGCCAGCTGCCGCGGGCGGTCGAACGCCGCGGGGCGGAGCGGCGGGCGGGACTCCCCGATCGGATCGGTTTCGAGGTGGGGCCCGGCCCCGACGGTTCCTGGCACCCGGCCGACGAAGCCGCGGCCGCGGCCGGCGGGGCCGCGGCCGTCCCCCTGGTGCCGGACGGGGCGGGGAGCTCCGCCCCGTTCCCGGCCCAGCTGCTCATCCTCGACGCGGACCTGACCGCCGGCCTGATGGCTGGCGATCCCGATTCACCAGCCCGGCCGGGCGTGGCGAGGGCGTTGGCCGCGAAGGTTGCGGTCGCCCCGCTAGCGGCCGCCGACCGTCCCGGCGACGGCCCGTACCGGCTCCTGGCCCGCGGGGTGCAGGAACCGGCGGAGGCCACCGTGCTCAGCGACCTGGGGATCGACCTCGGTCAGGGTTTCGGCCTTGGGCGCTCCGTGGATGCTGACCGGTGGGCGCCGCCGACACCGGGTTGAGGGACGGCTCCAAGGCCGGGAAGCCTGCGGCCGGAGTGGCGGAACGGCCCGCCAGGACCGGTCAGGCCGTGGCCGCCGGCCCGCCGGGGTCCGCCCCGCCCGGATGGGCCTGGTCGGCATCGGGGCCGCCCGTCGCGGTGGAGCGCTGCACGAAGGCCATCTGCAGCTGTTGGAGGGCCTCCCGCAGGGTCGGTTCGGCGTCGCCGAGGCGACCCGACAAGCTGGTGACGAGGGCGTTCAGCGCATCGATGGCCAGGGCGGCCTGATCGAACCGTGGCTCGTCGGCCGTGAGGTGGATCGCGGCCAGTTCGTAGATGCCGAGGGCGTGGTTGGCGATGACGGTCGAGACGTCGGTTTCCAACAGCCGGGCCCGCGCCTCCGACAGCTCGTGGGCCATGGCCTCGGCTTGGGCCTGCTCCTCGGCGGTCAGGGGCCGGTCGGGGCCGGGCCCCGGTTCGGCGGCGGCAGGTTCGGAGCGGGGAACAGTGTGCTCCCCGTCGGGGGTCCACAGACTCATAGCTCCACGCTAGCGGCCCCGGTCCCGAGCCCGGGGCCCCGTGTCCTCGGCGTTTCGGCCGGGCCCCTCAGGGCCGGTGCGCCGGGGAGGGGGCCGTCGCAGCTCACCCAGATGGTCCGACACGGTGACGATCCGTCCGCCGTCGTGGGTTGACGGGCCGGGCCGGTCGCGGCCCGGCGGCCGCCCCCCTGGGGCCGGTTCGTGGCGTGGTGAGCGGCCGGCCGGCGCATCCGTCTGGTTGAACCGGTCGGGGCCCGGCGCACCGTCGACGGGTTCGTCCCGACCGGCCTCCAGGTCGGCCAGGAGATCCCGGAGCTCCGATCGGATGAAGTCCCGGGTGGCCACGTCCCGGAGGGCGATCCGGAGGGCGGCCACCTCCCGGGCCAGGTACTCGGTGTCGGACAGGGTCCGCTGGGCCCGCTGGCGGTCCTGCTCGAAGGCGACCCGGTCGCGGTCGGCCTGACGGTTCTGGGCCAGCAGGATCAGGGGGGCGGCGTAGGAGGCCTGAAGACTGAGGATCAGGGTGAGGAGGGTGAAGTTCAGGCGGCGGGGATCGAACTGGTACTGCTCGGGGCCGAGGGTGTTCCAGGCCAGCCAGACGCCGACGAACACCGTCATTCCGACCAGGAAGCTGGCCGTTCCCATGAAGCGGGCGAAGGTCTCGGACCAGCGGCCGAACACCTCGGCGTCGACCTGGGGGGTGGGTAGGGTGCGGCGCTGCTGCCGGGGAACGTCGAGGGCGGTCCGGCGCCGGCGGGGTGATGGGGAATCAGTCATGACGGCCCCGCCAGTCGTCCGGAAGCAGATGGTCGAGCACGTCGTCCACGGTCACCGCCCCGACCAGACAGCCGGTCTCGTCGGTCACGGGAACCGAGATGAGGTTGTAGGTGGCCAGGTGACGGGTGATGGTCTCCAGGGAGGCCGTGGGGTCCAGGGCCTCGACGTGCTGGTCGATGATGTCGCCGAGGGATGTGTTCGGTGGCTCGCGCAGCATCTGCTGGATGTGCACCAACCCCAGGTACCGGCCGGTGGGCGTCTCCAGCGGGGGCCGGCATACGAACGCCGCCACGGCCAACGCCGGGGGAAGGTCGACCCGCCGCACACGGGCCAGGGCCTCGGCCACCGTGGCGTCCGGGGGCAGGATCACCGGCTGGGTGGTCATCATGCCCCCGGCGGTGTTCTCGTCGTAGGAGAGGAGCCGGCGCATGTCCTCGGCCCCCTCCGGGTTCATCAGGCCCAGGAGGCGCTCGGCCTCCTGGGGTCGGAGGTCGAGGAGGAGGTCGGCGGCGTCGTCGGGTTGCATGGCCTCGAGCACCTCGACGGCACGCTCGGTGTCTAGGCCGGACAGGATCTCCACCTGATCGGACTCGGGGAGTTCCTCCAGCATGTCGGCCAGGCGCTCCACGTCCAGGGCCCGGGCCACCTCCAGGCGGCGTTTCGGGCTGAGGTCGTGGACCGAATCGGCGAGATCGGCCGCCTTGAGCTGCTCCAGTCTGGCCAGGAGGGCGGCCGTTCCCTGCTCGGACCGGGATCCGAAATTGACCTCGGCGTAGTCCACCATGATCGCCTCGCCCCGGCGGAGGCGGGCGGTCCGGGGACGGCGGATGAACAGCTTGCTGATCCACCATTGCCGCAACCGGTCTGGGGAGATGGCGACGTCCTCGATGGTGACCGACTCGCCGGTGGAGTCCAGGCGGACCTGGCGGTCCAGCAGCTCGGCCAGGAGACGGGTCTCGTTGGGGCGCTGCTCGAACCGGCGCAGATTGACCAGGCCGGTGGTGATGATGTGGCCGGCGTCGATGCTGGTCACCCGGGTCATGGGGAGGAAGACCCGGCGGCGCCCGGGCACCTCGACGATCATGCCTACCGCCCGTGGGGCCGGCTCCTCGGCCGCTGACACGGCGACGATGTCACGGATCCGACCCACCTTGTCGCCCAGGGGGTCGAACACCGCGGTCCCGGCCAGGCGGGCCACGAATACCCTTGACGGTGCCGAGCTCACGGGCCCAGGCTAGGGCCGGCCGGTTACCGGCCCGGCCACCGTGTCGCATTCGTCATCAGGCCGAGTCCCTAATCGCCCGTGGGGCGGATCGCGGCCGTGCCCTTTTCCCCGACTGGGTACCAAACCGGCCGCACCTGAGCAATCACCCCCGGAGTGCTGGTAGCCTCACAGGAGCCATCAAGAAAGAGGGCTTCGGCCCCACCCGGCCACCCGTGGGTGCGCCCGGGTCAGCAGATCGGCCCGACTACCCGAGCGGATGCTCGGGTACCGGTGTCTAGCACTGTAGGTGATCCGGATCACCGATCCGGTCCGTCCGGCCAGTGCCCTCGTTCTCGTTGGGAACCCACTATCCACCTAACACGAGGAGCACTGCATCTGCATGAGGGGTGATCGGCCATAGCTGCGCCATCGCAGGAGCCGCGGATCAATGATCGGATCCGGGCCCGGGAAGTCCGAGTGATCGGCCCGAACGGCGACCAACTGGGGATCAAGCCGATCCCCGAAGCGTTGTCGCTGGCCCGGGAACTTGATCTGGATCTCGTCGAGGTCGCCGACAAGGCGAGCCCGCCGGTGGTCCGGATCATGGACTACGGCAAGTACAAGTACGAAGCAGCACAGCGGCTCAAGGAAGCCCGGAAAAAGGCGAGCAACGTCGTTGTGAAGGAGATGAAGTACCGGCCCAAGATCTCGGGCGGGGACTTCGACACCAAGACCCGGAAGGTGGAGAAATTCCTCCAGGAGGGTCACAAGGTGAAGATCACGATCATGTTCAGGGGGCGTGAGGTCACGCACCCGGAACTCGGTCGCAAGATCCTCGACGACATTGCCGATCGGGTCAAGGACTACGCGCGGGTCGAGGCGTCGGCCCGGCTCGACGGTCGCAACATGACCATGGTCCTCGGTCCCGACACCAAGAAACGGGCCAAGGCCCGCGCCGGCGAGGGAGCCTCCGCCCCCGAAGCCGGCAACGGTAACGGCACCGCCTGAGTCGCCAGCCACCGGGCCGATAAACACGGCTCCGTGGCTCCGGATCTACAACGAGCGAACGCGAGTCCCCTCGGGACCGGCTGGTCCCCTGGGATTCTCGCGGCCCGCCTCGCCCAGGCAATCCCCCATCAGCCGAGCAGTCAGTACCACCAGGAGCACAACCCATGCCCAAGATGAAGAGCCACAAGGGCGCCAAGAAGCGGTTCAAGGTCACCGGATCGGGCAAGGTCATGCGCCGGAGCAAGAACCTCAACCACTTCCTCGAGAAGAAGTCGAGCCGTCGCAAGCGTCGGCTGAGCGGCGAGACCGCGCTCACCAGAGCCGATGCCGCCCGGGTCAAGGAGATGCTGTCGAGCTGAGCCCGGCCACGGGCCCTCAGGCAGCCGAACCACACACACGACCAATCCACACACGCACGACGACACGAACGATACAGTTGAAGGGATAAACGACGATGTCACGGGTGAAGCGAGCCGTACACGCAAAGAAGCGGCGCCGTACGACACTGTCGAAGGCCAAGGGGTACTACGGCAACAAGAGCCGGACGTTCCGGGGCGCCAACGAACAGGTCATGCGGTCGGGTAACTACGCCTTCCGCGATCGCCGGGCCCGCAAGGGCGAGTTCCGCCGACTGTGGATCCAGCGGATCAACGCGGCCTGCCGTCAGAACGGCACCTCCTACAGCCGGTTCATCAACGGCCTCAAGGCCGCCGACGTCAGCGTCGACCGCAAGGTCCTCGCCGACCTAGCCGTCAGCGACCCGGCCGCATTCACCGCCCTGGTGGCGGTCGCGAACGGCGCGAGCTCCGACTGACCGGTCGGTGGCCCCGTCACCGGCCGCGGCACCACCGCTGAGCGCCGGCAATCATCGGATTAAACGGATCCGACGATTGCTGGAGCAGCGGCGCCAGCGTGCCCGGGAAGGGGTCATCGTGGTGGAGGGACCAGTCCTGGTGGCCGAGGCCATCACCGCGGGCCGGGTCGACGAGGTCTACATCGAGGCCGGTCACGACACCGGCGTCGAGGTCCAGGCCCGCCGGGCCGGCCTGACCGTCCACCACTGTGCCCCCGGGGTGCTGGCCAAGGTGCTCGACCCGGTCAACCCCCAACCGGTGGCGGCCACCGTGACCCGGCCGTCGGCCACCCTCGACCAGCTTCCGGCCTCGGGCCGGCTGGTGATCGTGGTGGACGGCCGGGACCCCGGCAACCTCGGTGCCGTGCTGCGCAGCGCCGAAGCCTCCGGAGTGGTCGGGGTGGTGCTGGCCGGCAACTGCACCGACCCGACCGGACCGAAGACCATCCGGGCCGCCGCCGGCGCCGGTCTACGGCTGCCGGTGGTGGAACAGGCCGACCTCGAGGCGATGTGGCGCCACCCGGCCGTCGCCGCCCGCACCGTCGTGGCCCTGGTGGCCGGGCGGGCCGACGCCGTCCCCTACGACGAGCTTGACCTGAGAGACGCGGCCCTGATGGTGGGTAACGAGGCCAGCGGCCTGCCCGACGAGCTGGTGGACCGGGCCGACGCGGTGGCCAGAATTCCCCTGGCGGGTCCGACCGAATCGCTTAACCTGGCCGTGGCTGCCTCGGTTGCCTGCTTCGAGGCCCTGCGCCAGGAGCGTCGTCACCCCGGCCGTCCGGCCCCCGCCCACCGTGCCCCGTCGTGACCCCAGCGATCCCGCCGGGCCCGCTCGAGGGCCCGGGATCCCCGACCACACCCAGCCCGATCCCCCTGGAGGGACCATGACCGACCAGACGATCGATGTGACCCGGGCCGAGACCGAGGCCGTCGACGCGGTCACCGCCGCCGGAGACCTCGACGAGCTGGCCCGGAACGAGAACACCCACCTGGGCAAACAGGGCGCCCTGGCCCGGGCCCGGGCGGCCCTGTCCAGCCTGGCCGTCGAGGACCGCAAGGCCGCCGGTCGGGCCCTCAACGAAGCCCGGCAGCGGGTCGAGGCGGCCGTCGGCCGTCGCCGCGACGAGCTCCAGGCCGCGGCCCGGTCGGCCCGCCTGGAGGCCGAACGGATGGACCTCACCGAGATCGCCCCCGCCGGCCCCGTGGGCCACGCCCACATCGTCACGCGGACCTGGGACCACCTGGAGGACCTCTTCGTCGGGATGGGGTTCACCGTGGCCGAAGGGCCTGAGGTGGAGACCGACTGGCACAACTTCGACGCCCTCAACATCCCGGCCGGCCATCCGGCCCGGGACGGTTTCGACACCATCTACGTGGAGCACGGCGAGCCGGGCACCACCCTGCTGCGGACCCACACCTCGCCGGTCCAGATCCGCTCCATGCTGGCCCACGAGCCGCCGATCTACATCGTGGCCCCCGGTCGGGTGTTCCGTCGGGACACCGCGGACGCCACCCACATGCCGGTGTTCCACCAGATCGAGGGCTTGGTCATCGACCGGGACATCTCCCTCGCCGACCTGGCCGGGACGATCCAGGAGTTCACCGAGGCCTACTTCGGGCCCGGATTCACCTCACGGCTGCGGCCCAACTACTTCCCGTTCACCGAGCCGTCGGCCGAGTTCGACATCCAGCGCCCCGACGGTTCGTGGTTGGAACTGGGCGGCTGCGGGATGGTCCACCCCAACGTGCTGCGGGCCGGGGGGGTCGACCCCGAACAATGGTCGGGGTTCGCCTTCGGGTTCGGGATCGACCGTCTGGCCCAGATGAAGTACGGGGTCGACGACCTCCGCGACCTGTTCAGCAACGACGTCCGAGTCCTCGGCCAGTTCTGACCGGCCCGCCCCCGCTGCCCGTGCCGTCCGTCCCGCCCCCACCCACCCCGGTCACCCCGAACCCTGTCGCGGTGATCCCGAAGTCCCCGGACCGCGTCGATGCGATCCTACGAGGAGGCCGACCATGAAGGTCCTGCTGTCCTGGCTCCAGGAGTTCGCCCCGATCACGGGCTCACCCGACGACCTCGCCGAGACGATGACCGATCTCGGCATGGTCTGCGAGGAGGTGTCGATCGTCGGCGCTGACTGGGACGGTGTGGTGGTGGCCGAGGTCCTCGGGCTGTCCCCCCACCCCGGAGCCGACCGGATCCAACTGGTGTCCGTCGATGCCGGCGACGGCGAACCCCTCCAGGTGTGCTGCGGGGCGTTCAACATGGCGGTCGGTGACCGGGTGCCCCTGGCCACCATCGGCACGATCATGCCCAACGGCATGGAGATCGCGCGGCGCAAGCTGCGGGGCGAATGGTCGAACGGCATGCTGTGCGCGGCCGGGGAACTCGGCGCCACCGGCGACGACGACGGGATCTGGATCCTCGACCCGGCGTTCCCGGTGGGCCGGCCACTGGCCGAGGTGCTCGACCGGCACCCCGACGTCCTGTTCGATCTCGACATCGAAGGCAACCGGCCCGACGCCCTGTCGGTGGCCGGTGTGGCCCGGGACCTAGCCGCCCGGCTCGGTGTCCCCTTCACCATCCGCACCCCGGAACCGGACCCCAGCGGAACGGCGGCCGCCGACCGGGTGCGGGTCGAGGTCCGGGACCGGGCGCTGTGCCCCCGCTTCGGGGTCCGGGTCCTCGACGGGATCACCATCGGCCCGTCGCCCCGGTGGATGGCCGACCGGCTAACCGCCTGCGGGGTCCGTTCGATCAACGCCATCGTCGACATCTCCAACTATGTGATGCTCGAGCTCGGCCAACCCAACCACACCTACGACCTCGACCTCGTCGCCGACGGGGAGCTCGGGGTACGGCGGGCCCGGTCCGGGGAGACGCTCACCACCCTGGACGACGTCAAACGCCGCCTCGACACCGCCGACGGGGTGATCGTCAACGCAGCCGACGAGCCCATCGGGCTGGCCGGGGTCATGGGGGGTGCGTCCACCGAGATCACCGACGTAACCACCAGCGTCGTGGTGGAGGCCGCGGTGTGGGACCGGATGTCGGTGGCCCGCACCTCGCGCCGGCTCGGCCTCCGCTCCGAGGCGTCGACCCGGTTCGAGCGGGGCGTCGACCCGGCCGGTATCGAAAGGGCCCTCGACCGCTTCTGCCAGCTGGCGGCCGAGATCTGTGGGGCCACCGTCGCTCCCGGCACCATCGTCGACGACGACGGCCCGGTCACCACACCGACCATCATCCTGCGGGGCGGCCGCCTCAACCGGCTGCTCAACGTCGAGCTGGACCCAGCCGCCATCGGCGGCTACCTGACCGCCATCGGTTTCGGGGTCGGCCCGGGCGCCGCGGGCGTCGACGACGAACTGTCGGTGACCGTGCCCCCGTGGCGGCCCGACGTCACCCAGGAGATCGATCTGGTGGAGGAGGTGGCCCGCCACCACGGCTACGACCGGTCCGGCCGCCGGGTGCCGCGCTCACCCCAGGCCGGTGGCCTCAGCCCCCACCAGCGGGCCCGCCGGGCCATCCGGGCCGGTGTGCTCGGGGCCGGCGCCACCGAGGTGATGCCCACCCCGTTCCTCGCCCCCGGCGACCTCCACCGGGCCGGCCTCGGGGCCGACGGCATCTCCCTCACCAACCCCCTGGTGGCCGAGGAGTCGGTGCTGCGGACCTCACTGCTCCCGGGCCTGCTCAAGGCGGTGGCCGCCAACCAGGCCCACCGGTCCGGACCCCTGATGCTCTCGGAGCTGGGACGGGTGTTCCACCCCTCCGGGGGCGAGCTCCCGGTCGAGCCGGAACAGGTGGCCGTCATCAGCAGCGGCCATGGGACCGAAGGGGCGGCCACCGCCGCAGTGCAGCTCTTGCACCGCCTGGCCGCCGAGCTCCACCTCACCGGGCTCAGCCTGGCCAACCGGCCCTGCGCCGGGCTCCACCCCGGACGATCGGCTGTGGTCCGGTTCCGGGGGGCCGAGATCGGCGAGGTCGGCGAGGTCGACCCCGACGTCACCCAGGACCACCGCATCACGGGCCGTCTCGGTTGGCTCCGGCTCGACGTCGCCCCCATCGTGGCCGCCCTGGCGTCGGTGCCCAGGCTCGAACCCGTCTCCCGCTTCCCGTCGAGCGACATCGACCTGGCCTTCGTGGTGGCCGACCGGATCCCGGCCGCGGCGGTGAGCGCCACCCTGGCCAAGGCGGGCCGCCCGCTGGTCCGCCGGGTGGCCTTGTTCGATGTCTACCGGGGCGACGCGGTGCCCGAGGACGCCCGGTCCCTCGCCTTCGGGCTCCGCCTCCAGGCCGACGACCGGACCCTCACCGACGCGGAAGTGGCCGAGGTGCGCCAGACCCTCATCTACGCCGTCACCGGAACCCACGACGCCACCCTCCGTTGACCCCCGCCCCCGGGGGGCGGGGGCCGGGTCCGACCGGACGCGGCCCGGCGGCGACGCGGCATAGTGGAGACATGTCCGTCACTGACGCCGCCTCCGTCGATCTGACCGCCGCCGACATCACCTGGGACCTCGAACCGCTCCTGGCCGGAGCGGGCGAACCGGGGGAGCTGGTCGCCCAGGCCGCCGAACTGGCCGACGGCCTCCAGAAGTACCGCGGCCACGTGGCCGAGCTCGACGCCGGAGAGATGGCCGAGGTCATGCGCACCGTGGCCCGGATCAACGAGCTTTCCGCCCGCGGCGGCTACTTCGGGATGCTGAGGTTCAGCGAGAACACCCTCGACCCCGAGCGGGGGGCGCTCATGCAACAACTGCAGGAGACGTCCACCGCGGTGGCCAGCCAGCTGGTTTTCCTGGAGCTGGAGTTCGCCGCCCTCGACGACGGAGCCGCCGACGCCCTCCTGTCCGACCCCCGCCTCGACTTCTGCCGTCACCACCTCCAGACCACCCGCCTCAACCGGCCCCACCTGCTTTCCGAGGCCGAGGAGACCGTCCTCATCGAGACATCGGTAACCCGGACCTCGTCCTGGGTCCGTCTGTTCTCCGAGCTGATCTCGGGGATCACGGTGGAGCTCGACGACGGCGACGGCACCCCCCGTACCGCCCCCCTCGAGCAGGGGCTGTCGCTTCTGCAACACCCGGACCGTGAGGCTCGCCGGGCTGCGGCCGAGGCCGTCACCGCCGGTCTCGAGCCCGGAATCCGGACCCGCGGCTTCATCTACAACACCCTCCTGCTCGACAAATCGATCGACGACCGGTTGCGGTCGTTCACCACCTGGATCTCCAGCCGCAACCTGGCCAACGAGGCCAGCGACGAATCCGTCCAGGCCCTGATTGACGCCGTGGTGGCCCGCTACGATCTGCCCCAACGGTGGTACCGGCTGAAGGCCCAGGTGCTGGGACTTGAACGCCTGGCCGACTACGACCGGATGGCGGCCGTGGCCGGCAGCGAACAGCAGATCGGCTGGAGCGAGGCCACCGCGGTGGTGCGCGACGCCTACCACTCGTTCTCACCGGAGCTCGGTTCGGTGGTCGACCGGTTCCTCGACGAGCGCTGGATCGACGCCCCCACCCGGCCGGGCAAGCAGCCCGGTGCCTTCTGCGCCTACACCGTCCCCTCCCACCACCCCTACGTCCTGCTCAACTGGACGGGCCGGTCCCGTGACGTGCTCACCCTGGCCCACGAACTCGGTCACGGCGTCCACGCCTACCTGGCCCGGGGCCAGGGGATCTTCCACCCGACCACCCCGCTCACCCTGGCCGAGACGGCCTCGGTGTTCGGCGAGGCCATGACCAACAAGCGGCTGCTCACGATGATCGACGATCCGGCCGAGCGGTTCTCCCTCCTGGCCTCCACCATCGACGACTCGATCGCCACCGTGTTCCGGCAGGTGGCCATGAACCGCTTCGAGAACGCGGCCCACACCGCCCGGCGGACCGAGGGCGAACTGTCCACCGACCGGTTCGGGGAGCTGTGGGTCGAGACCCAGGCCGAGATGCTCGGCGACGCGGTGGAGATCACCGACGGGTACCGCTCCTGGTGGTCGTACATCCCCCACTTCATCGGAACCCCCGGTTATGTGTACGCCTACGCCTACGGGCAGCTCCTGGCCCTGTCGGTGTACGCCCGCTACGAGGCCGAGGGCGAGGGATTCGTGCCCTCCTACCTGGAGCTGCTGGCGGCGGGCGGGTCGAAACCGCCGGCCGAACTCGGTGCCATCGTCGGCTGCGACCTGACCGACCCCGGGTTCTGGGATGGTGGCCTCGACCTGGTGGACGCCCAGCTCACCGCGGCCACCGAGGCGGCCCGGGCGGCCGGCCGGATCAGCTGATCAGGCCCAGGGCGGCCGGGTCCATCGGGTCCCGACCGGGGTCCGGCGGGGACGATCCCACGCCCAGCCGGGCCACGATGATCTCAACGAAGGTGTCGACCGGGTTCGGCCCGTCCTCCCCGGGCGGGCCGGCCATCGCGTCGGCCTCGTCGAACACCAGGTCGGCCCGCCAGGCGTTGGCCGCGACGAACCGCTCGTGCATCGGCCGGACCGTGGCCGCGAACTGGGCCGTGACCGAGGCCGCGTCACGCCCCCGCTCCCGGACGTCCCGGCTTAACCGCCGTTCCAGCCGCCGCGATTCGGGGCAGTGGCGGAACACCATCAGGTCCACCGCGTCGCGGACGGCCCCGAAGGCGAGCAGCAGGATGCCCTCCACCACGATCACGGGCGCGGCGGGCACCAGGGCCCGGGTGTCGTGGCGCCGGTACCGGGCGAAGTCGTAGACCGGGACGGCCACGTCCCGCCCGGTCCGCAGATCGGCCAGGTGGGCGGCCAGGAGATCGGCGTCGAGGGCGTCGGGATGGTCCCAGTTGACGCCGGCCCGCTCGGCCACGGTCAGGTGCGGGAACTCCCGGTAATAGGCATCGAACGGGACGAGGGCGGCCGCGCCGGGGCCACCGGAGGCCCGGAGGCGGCCCACCAGCCGTTCGGCCAGGGTGGTCTTGCCCGACCCGCTGCCGCCACAGATACCGACGATGGTGTTCACCGGGCATGCACTCTAGCTGTCGGGTCACCGGTGGGGGGTCTGTCTGGCTGTCTGGCTGACTGGCTGACCGGCTGACTGGCTGACCGGGCCCGGCCCTGGTTCAGGTGGCGGTGCGGACCTGGCGGGGCTCGTAGATGGCCGTGTGGGCCACCGCCGTCCGTGGCGTGGCGTCCGCCCCGAGGATCAGGACGTCGAGCAGGACGAACCGGTGACCCTTGTGTTCGAAGGCCCGCTCCACCCGGCTGCGGACGGTGAGCGGCTCACCCAGGGCCGTCGACCGGTAGTTGGTCACGGCGGAACCGGCGTGGATCCATGGGCCGAGCGCCACCGACGAGGCCAGGGCCCGGTTGGCCAGGCGTAGCAGCCAGCCGGGATGCACGGGGCCGTCGACGGCGAGGGCACTGCCCTCGTCGCGGACCTGGTGGAGATAGTTGGCGTGGTCGTCGGGGTCGCAGACGGCGTCCAGGGTGCCGAGCACGGTGCCGTCGGCCAGGGTGTCCGGGCCAGCCGGCGGCCGGGTTCCGGGAAGGTCGGCCCGCGGTGGGAACCCCATCGGCGGGGGAGGATCGACCATGAGCTCGGCGTCCAGGCCGGCGCACCGGCCGTCAGCGGTGTCCACGGCGGCCTGGAGCTGGTCGCGCCCCACGGTCCGGGCGGTGACTGTCACCTTCTCGCCGTCGAACACCGGGCGGTCGAAACGGGCTTCCAGACGGCCCCGTTCGAGCAGGTCGACACCCCAGTGGGCGATGGCGGGCCGGCACAGGTAGGCGAACACGTCCACGCCGGGAACGAGGCCGCCCCGGAAGCCGAACGACGCGGCCACGTCGTCGTCGTGGATCCGGTTCTCGCTGGCCGTCGCGGTGTTGTGGGCCACGATCTCATGGTTGGCCAACCTGACCATCTGCTGCTCCGTTCCGGCTGGGGGTGACCCCACCGCTCCGAGCCTCGCACCCGGCGGCCGATCCACGCCAGCCGGTTGCCGGGGGTGGATCCGGAATCTGCTTGTATATTTACCCGACCACTTGTATATTAACCGGGCCGTCGGGGTTCCTCACCCCCGTCCGCCAGCCTCTGAGCCGTCACGGTTCGGTACCAATCGTGGGAGACACCATGGCCAGCACGCAACGCGTCGGCATCGTCGGGGCCTCGGGTTACACCGGGGCCGAACTGCTCCGATTACTGGCCGGCCATCCCAGTTTCGAGGTCATGGTGGCCACCGGCGACAGCCACGCCGGCAACGCCATCGCCGACCTCTACCCCAGTCTGGCCCTCGCCTACGGCGACCGTGTCTTCGACACCTACCAACCCGACCTGCTCGACGGGCTCGACGTGGTGTTCTGCGGCCTGCCCCACGGGGTGTCCATGGGGGTGGTTCCCGACCTGCTGGGGCGGGTCGGCCACATCGTCGACATGGGCTCTGACTTCCGCCTCCACGATCCGTCGCTCTACCCCGAGTGGTACGGGGCGGAGCACACCCGGCCCGACCTGCTCGACCGAGCCGTCTACGGTCTGCCCGAGCTGTTCCGGGAGGACATCGTGGGGGCTGAGCTGATCGCGGCCACCGGCTGTAACGCGGCCACCGCCGTCCTCAGCGTGGCCCCCCTGCTCTCGGCCGGGCTGATCGAGCCCGACGGGATCGTCATCGACATCAAGACCGGGGTGAGCGGGGCTGGCCGCCCGCCCAAACCCAACACCACCTTCTGCACCGTCGACGAGGACGTGACCGCCTACGGGCTCCTGACCCACCGCCACACCCCCGAAATCGAACAGGCCCTCAGGGACCACGCCGGGCGACCGGCCCGGGTCCTGTTCACCCCCCACCTCGTGCCCATGAACCGGGGGATCCTGGCCACCTGCTACAGCCGGCCCACCGGTGGGGAGCGAACCACGGCCCAGGTCCTGGCTGCCCTGGCCGCCTTCTACCGGGACGAACCGTTCGTCATGGTGTCCGAACGGATCCCGTCGACCAAGGCGGTGCTCGGATCCAACGCGGTCCAGCTCACGGCCCGGGTCGACCCCCGGACCGGCATGGTGCTCACCATCGGGGTCCTCGACAACCTGACCAAGGGAGCGTCCGGCATGGCCGTCCAATGCGCCAACATCGCCCTCGGCCTCGACGAAGACTCGGGGCTCAGCGTGGCCGGGGTGTACCCGTGACCGCCAACCCCGGGCCGGCCGGGCCGGCCGTGTCACCCCTGGCGCCGGACCGTTTCCCCGACCTCCCGCCGGTGCGGGGCGTCGGGCTCGGCACCCATGCCGCCGGGCTGCGCTACCAGGGGCGCGACGACGTGCTCGTGGTTGCCCTCGACGAGGGCACCACCGTGGCCGGGGTGTTCACCCGCTCCAAGTGCCCGTCGGCCCCCGTCGATTGGTGTCGGCGCGTCGTCCCCGGCGGGCGGGCCCGGGCCCTGGTGGTCAACGCCGGCAACGCCAACGCCTTCACCGGCGGGGCCGGAGACCGGGCGGCCGAAGCCACCGCCGCGGCCACCGCGGCCGCCCTCGGCTGTCGGCCGGGCGAGGTCCTTCTGGCCTCGACCGGCGTCATCGGCGAGATCCTCGACCCCGACGCCATGACCGCGGCCGTCACCACCACCGCGGCGGGCGTGGAGCCGCTGGCCGATCCGGCCGCGGCCACTGACCGGTGGAGGCGGGCCGCCGAGGCCATCCGGACCACCGACACCTTCGCCAAGGGAGCAGCCGCCACCGTGGTCGGCGCCGACGGGGCGGTCGTGATGGGTATCGCCAAGGGGTCCGGCATGATCGCCCCCGACATGGCCACCATGCTCGCCTTCGTGTTCACCGACCTGGCCGTCACCCCCGAGGCCCTGCAGCAGGCCACCGCCGGATCGGTGGAACGGTCCTACAATCGGATCACCGTCGACAGTGACACCTCGACCAGCGACACGGTGCTGATCATGGCCACCGGCCGGGCCGGAAACGAACCGATCGCCGGGGCCGGCTCCCCGGGCTGGGACGAGCTGGTCGCCGCCCTCGACGCCGTCAACCTGGACCTGGCCCACCAGATCGTGCGGGACGGGGAGGGCGCCACCCGGTTCGTCACCGTCACCGTCACCGGGGCCGCCGACGACGCGTCGGCCAAGGTGATCGCCCTGGCCATCGCCAACTCACCCCTGGTGAAGACGGCCCTAGCTGCCGGCGACGCCAACTGGGGCCGCATCGTGATGGCGGTCGGGAAGGCCGGCGAGCCCGCCGACCGGGACCGGCTCACCATCCGCATCGGACCCGAGCTCGTGGCCCGCCACGGCCAGCTCACCGACGGCTACTCGGAGGCCCGGGCTACCACCCACCTTCAGGGCGCCGAGGTGACCCTCGAGGTGGACGTCGGGGTCGGCTCGGGAACGGCGACGGTGTGGACCTGCGACCTGACCCACGGCTACATCGAGATCAACGCGGGGTACCGTTCATGACCACCACCGACCACCCCGTCGACGGGCCGACGGTCTCCGGACGGCCGACCGGCGGCCCCCGGGGCTACTCGCCCGAGGCCCGGACCCGGGCCCTGATCGAGGCCCTGCCCTACATCCAACGGTTCCGGGGCGCCATCGTGGTCATCAAGTTCGGCGGCAACGCCATGGTCGACGAAGAGCTCGGACGGCAGTTCGCCGAGGACATCGTGCTGCTCCGCTCCGTGGGCATGAAACCGGTAGTGGTCCACGGCGGCGGCCCCCAGATCGGGGAGCTCCTGGCCCGCCTGGGCAAGGAGACCGAGTTTCGCGACGGCCTCCGGGTCACCGACGCCGAAACCCTGGACGTGGCCCGGATGGTGCTGGTGGGCAAGGTGGGTCGGGACATCGTCGGCCGGATCAACACCCACGGCGCCTACGCCGTCGGGATGTCGGGCGAGGACGGCGGCATGATCGAAGCGACGGTCCGGGACCCGGACCTCGGCTTCGTGGGCGACATCGTCAGTGTCGACCCCGCCATCGTGCGCCGCCTCCTGGCCGAGGACCTCATCCCCGTCGTCTCCTCAATCGGGGCCGACGCCACCGGCCAGGCCCTCAACATCAACGCCGACACCGTGGCCGGCGCCCTCGGCGGGGCCCTCGGGGCCGAGAAGGTCGTGTACCTCACCGACGTCCCCGGCCTCCTGGCCGACCCCGATGATCCGCACAGCGTCATCACCCGGGCCACCGTGGCCGACCTGGAGGCGGCCATGGTCGACGGGTCGATCTCCGGAGGCATGGTTCCCAAGGTGCGGTCCTGCATCGAGGCGGTGGCGGCCGGCGCGGCCAGCGCCCACATGCTCGACGGCCGCGTCCCCCACGTGGTCCTCCTCGAACTGTTCACCGACGCCGGTATCGGGACCATGATCAGCGAGGAACCGGTCCCGTCCCCGCTTGCGCCCAACCCATCCGAACCGACCCGCCCGCCCAGCCGGAGGACCGCTCCATGACCGATCACCGCACCGCCGTCGGGGCCCCCGACGACCAGACGTACTGCCCCCTGATGCCCACCTACGGGCCCCCGACGGTCGAGTTCGTCCGGGGCGAGGGTGCATACCTCTTCGATCGGTTCGATCGGCGCTACCTCGACTTCCTCTCCGGGCTGGCCGTCACCAGCCTCGGCCACGCCCACCCGGCAGTGGCCGAGGCCCTGGCCGCCCAGTCCCAGCGGCTGCTCCACGTGTCAAACCTGTACGCCACCGAGCACAACGGGCCGCTGGCCGTCGCCCTCGACCGTCTCGTCGGCGACGGGGAAGCGGCCGGCGGCCAGGTGTTCTTCTGCAACTCCGGGGCCGAGGCCAACGAGGCGGCCATCAAGCTCGCCCGCCGTTACGGAGGTCACGGGCGTCATGTGGTGGTAGCCGCCTTCCAGAGCTTCCACGGCCGGACCCTGGCCACCCTGGCCGCCACCGGCCAACCCCAGAAATGGGAGACGTTCCAGCCCCTGCCCGAGGGTTTCCGCCATGTGGTCTGGGCCGAACCGGACGAACTGGAGCAGGCCCTCGACGACTCCGTGGCCGCCGTCCTGCTCGAACCCGTCCAAGGCGAAGGGGGTGTCAACCCGGCCACCGTGGAGTACTTCTCGGCGGTGCAGCGGTTGTGCCGGGAACGGGACGTGCTGTTCATGGTCGACGAGGTCCAGACCGGTCTGGCCCGCACCGGCCGGTGGTTCGGATTCCAGCACTTCGGGGTCCAACCTGACGTGGTCACGATGGCCAAGGCCCTCGGCAACGGGGTCCCCATCGGCGCCTGCTGGGCCCGGAGCGACGTCGCCGCCTCGTTCCAACCCGGCGATCACGCCACCACCTACGGCGGCCAACCCCTGGCTGCCGCTGCGGCCCGGGCCGTGGTGGCCACCATGGAAGCGATCGACGCCCCCCGCCTGGCCACCGAGGCCGGCGCCCGGATCACCCGGGCGGTCGGCGCCCTAGACGGGGTGGCCGGGGTCCGGGGCCTCGGACTGCTCCTGGCCGTGGAGCTGGCCGACGCCGACGCCCGCCTGGTGGCCGCCCGCTGCCTCGACGAGGGCCTCGTCGTCAACGGGGTCACCCCCACCGCCCTGCGCCTGGCGCCGCCCCTGATCGTCACCGACGAACAGATCGCCGAGGCCACCGCCGTGCTCGACCGGGTCCTCCAGTCTGAACGATCCGGAGTACCCGCCTCATGACCGACCCGATGCGTCATCTGCTCGACATCGACGACCTCACCGTGGCCGAACTGGGGGAGGTGCTCCGGTTGGCCCGGACGCCCGTCACCGACCTCGTCCCGGTTCTGGCCGGCCGAGGGGTGGCCTGCGTCTTTACCAAACCGTCGGCCCGGACCCGCAACTCCACCGAGATGGCCGTCGTCCAGCTCGGTGGTCACCCCGTCTACATCACCGACGTCGAAGTGGGCATCGACACCCGTGAATCGGCCGAAGACGTGGTCCGCACGATGGCCTGCTACCACGCCACCCTCTGCGCCCGGGTCCACCACCACGACGTGCTCGAACGCATGGCGGCCCTGGACGTCATCCCGGTGGTCAACCTGTTGTCGGACCGGGCCCACCCGCTCCAGGCGCTGGCCGACGTGCTCACCATCGAGGCGGAGCTGGGCCCGGTCGGTGAGCTGACCGTGGCCTACGTCGGCGACGCCAACAACGTGACCCGGTCCCTGGCCCTGGCCGTCGGCCGGCTCGGCGGCACCGTGAGGGTGGCATCCCCACCCGGCTACGGCTTTGACGGGGTCGACCGGGAGGCCCTGGTCATGGCCGGGGTCACGGTCGAGAGCTGCGACCGGCCCGGTGACGCCGTCGACGGGGCCGACGTGATCTACACCGACACGTGGACCTCCATGGGGCAGGAAGCCGAACGGGAGACCCGGCTCCGGGCCTTCGAGGGATTCACCGTCGACGACCGGTTGATGGCCGTCGCCCCGAAGGCCCGCTTCATGCACTGCCTCCCCGCCCACCGGGGCGAGGAGGTGACGGGCCCCGTCATCGACGGCGACCGTTCACTGGTGTGGGCCCAGGCCGCCCACCGGCTCGACGCGGCCCGGGGCGTGTTGGCCTGGCTCCACCACGCGGGTCCGTCCGGGGCGGGGTCGGCGCCGTGATGATCAGCAAGACCCAGCGCCAGCACCGCATTACCCGGATGCTGGCTGACGAGGCGGTCTCCAGTCAGGCCCAACTGGTCGACCTGCTGGCCGGGTCCGGTATCAGCGCCACCCAGGCCACGGTGTCGCGGGACCTCGAGGAGCTGGGCGCCATCAAGGTCCGGGCCCCCGGCGGCAGCACCGTCTACGCCATCCCGGAGCTGCCAGCGGAACAGCTGGCCCCCGAGGACCACCTGCGTCGGGTGCTCGGGGACTGGCTGGTGGAGGCGGAACGATCGGGTGACCTGGTGCTGTTGCGAACCCCGCCGGGTTCGGCCCATGTGGTGGCGGCCGCCCTGGACCGTTCCAGCGTGCCCGACCTGATGGGCACCGTGGCCGGCGACGACACCCTCCTAGCCATCGTCCGGGAAGGGTGCGGCGGCCCGGTTATGGGCCATCTCCGCCGCCTCGCGGGTCTCGACCCCGAATAGGGGCCGGCGAGATGGCGGCCGGCCTGCCGCGAGCTTCGACCGGTCGGCGTCACGGACGATCCGGGTCGCTAGCGTCCGATCCCAACAGCCGTGTCGGCCGCGTTCCGCACCCGGCGGTCCCGGCCGGCCGACCGGCCCTGATCCCCCGGCCATCACCAACGTTCACGGAGGTCACACCCCCATGTCAGGCACTACCCCAGCGACAAAAAACGGCAAGCAGGTCGACAAGGTCGTCCTGGCCTATTCGGGCGGGCTCGACACCTCCGTCATCCTCCGATGGCTGACCGAGACCTACGGCTGCGAGGTCGTCACCTTCACCGCCGATCTGGGACAGGGCGACGAGCTGGAACCGGCCCGGGCCAAGGCCCTGGCCATGGGGGTGCCGGAGGAGTCGATCTACATTGACGATCTCCGCGAGGAATTCGTGGCCGACTACGTCTTCCCCATGTTCCGGGCCAACACCATCTACGAGGGCGAGTACCTGCTGGGCACCTCGATCGCCCGGCCCCTGATCGCCAAGCGCATGGTGGAGATCGCGGCCGAGACCGGGGCCGATGCGGTGAGCCACGGCGCCACCGGCAAGGGCAACGACCAGGTCCGGTTCGAGCTCGGGGCCTACGCCCTCGCCCCCGACATCACCATCATCGCCCCGTGGCGGGACTGGGATCTGTTGAGCCGGGAGAAGCTGATGGCCTACGCCGCCGAACACGAGATCCCCATCGAGATGACCAGGGGCTCGCGGTCGCCGTTCTCCATGGACGCCAACCTGTTGCACATCTCCTACGAGGGTGGTCCGCTCGAGGACCCCTGGACCCAGCCCCCCGAGGAGATGTGGCGCTGGTCGGTATCCCCCGAGCAGGCGCCCGGCGAGGCCACCTTCATCGAGTTGGAGTACCGCCGGGGCGACATCGTGGCCATCGACGGGGAAGCCATGACCCCGGCCCAGGTGCTCACCGAGCTCAATCGGGTCGGTGGGGCCAACGGCATCGGGCGGATCGACATCGTCGAGAACCGCTATGTCGGCATGAAGAGCCGTGGGGCCTACGAGACGCCCGGGGGCACCATCATGTTGCGGGCCCACCGGGCCATCGAGTCCCTCACCCTGGACCGGGAGGTGGCCCACCTCAAGGACGACCTGATGCCCCGGTACGCGTCCCTGATCTACAACGGGTACTGGTGGAGCCCGGAACGTGAGCTCCTGCAGACCACCATCGACGCCACCCAGCTGTCCGTGAACGGCACCGTCCGGCTCAAGCTGTACAAGGGCAACGTGGAGGTCGTCGGTCGCAAGTCGCCGGACTCCCTGTTCGACGACGCCATCGCCACCTTCGAGGATGACGGCGGAGTGTACGACCAGGCTGATGCCGAGGGGTTCATCAAGCTTAACGCCCTCCGGCTCCGGACCCTGGCGGCCAAGCGGGGCCGGTCGTGAGCGGAGACGGGACCGCGGCCGGGGAGCCGCCGAACCCGGCCGCCACCCTGTGGCACGGCCGGTTCGCCGACGGTCCGGCCGAGGCCTTGCTGGCCTACACCGTCAGCCTGCCCTACGACCAGCGGCTGGCCCAGGACGACATCCAGGGGTCGCGGGCCCACGCCCGGGGCCTGGCCCGGGCCGGTCTGTACACCGGGGCCGAACTGGCCGAGGTGCTGGCCGCCCTCGACGCCACCGCCATGGAATTGGCCAGCGGCCAGTTCGCGTTCGTGCCCAGCGACGAGGACATCCACACCGCCATCGAACGACGGGTGACAGAGCTGTCCGGCCCGGTCGGGGCCCGGATCCACACCGCCCGGAGCCGCAACGACCAGGTGGCCACCGCGTTCCGTCTGTGGTGCCGGCGGGAGCTGGCCCGGACCGCGGCCGCGGTGCTCGACCTGCAACAGGTCCTGCTCGACCGGGCCGTCGAGGCCGGCGACAGCTCCCTGCCGGGCTACACCCACCTGCAGCGGGCCCAACCGGTCCTGCTGGCCCACCACCTCGCCGCCCACGCCTGGGCGCTGGGCCGCGATGTGGACCGGTTGCTCGACGCCCAGCGGCGCCTCGACGTCTCACCCCTCGGGGCTGGGGCACTGGCCGGAACGTCGATCCCGATCGACCCGGCTGCCACCGCCGACGACCTCGGTTTCCACCGGGTGTTCGCCAACTCACTGGACGTCACCAGCGACCGGGACTTCGCGGCCGAATCCCTGTTCACCCTGGCCATGGTGGGCATCCACCTGAGCCGGATGGGGGAGGAGGTGGTGTTGTGGACCTCCGACGAGTTCGGGTTCGCGGTGCTCGACGACACCTACGCCACCGGGTCGTCGATGATGCCCCAGAAGAAGAACCCCGACATCGCCGAGCTGGCCCGGGGTAAGGCGGGCCGGGTCATCGGTGACCTGACCGGCCTGCTGGCCACCCTCAAGGGGCTGCCGCTGGCGTACAACCGTGACCTCCAGGAGGACAAGGAGCCCCTCTTCGACGCGGTCGACCAGGTGGGCCTGGCCCTCACCGCCATGACCGGGTTGTACGCCACCATGACCTTCCGGACCGGGGCGATGGCGGCCGCCGCCGATACCGACGGCTCCGTGGCCACCGACCTGGCCGAGACCCTGGTGGTTCGGGGGATCCCGTTCCGGGACGCCCACGCCATCGTGGGGGCCCTGGTGCGGGAATCCCTGGCGGAGGGGGTGCCCCTGGTCGAGCTGGCCGCCGCCCACCCTGACCTGGGCGAGAACGTACGGGTCCTGTTCGAACCCGGTGCCGCGGTGGCCCGACGGACCAGCCCCGGTGGTGGCGGTCCGGGCCCGGTCGCCGACCAGCTCCGGGCCCTGGCCGACCTGATCGCCACCGACCGGGCCCGGCTCCCCGGCTGACGGCGGAACGGGTGATCAGCCCCGATCCGGCCGCGGGGGCGGGTGATCCCGGCCCGGATCCGGTCAGCCGGGCCGACCTCGGCGGATCCCCCCTCGAGGTGGCGCCCCGGTTGCTCGGCCGGGGATTGTGGTGCGGCGGGCGGTCCGGGCGGATCGTCGAGGTGGAGGCCTACTGGGGGGCGGCCGATCCGGCCAGTCACGCCCACCGGGGCCCGACCCCGCGCAACCAGGTCATGTTCGGCCCAGCCGGGCACCTCTACGTGTACCGCAGCTACGGCGTCCACTGGTGCGCCAACGTGGTGTGTGGGAGCGACGGTGAGGCCGCGGCCGTGCTGATCCGGGCGGTGGAACCCACTGGGGGTGTGGCCGCCATGTGGGACGACCGGCCGGCCGCCCGCGGGATCACCGACCTGGCCTCCGGTCCGGGCAAGTTGTGTGCCGCCCTCGGTATCACGGCGACCCATGGTGGGGTCGACCTGCTGGACCCGGGGTCCCTGGTTCGCCTTGTCCCCGGCCCACCCCCGACCGAGCCGGTGATCGTCGGGCCCCGGGTGGGGATCAGCCGCGCCGTGGACCGACCCTGGCGGTACGCCCTGGCTGGCAACCCTCACGTCAGCCGCCCCCGACCTCCGGGCTGGTCGGGGGCGGGGCCACCGGGCCGGTGACCCCGGGCCGGTGTGGTGGGGCTGGGGCCATGACGGCGCCGGGCTCCCGGGGTGAGGCGCCAGGGGCCGGGTCAGTAGTGTGGCCCGGTGACCTATGTCGTGGCCTCGCCGGACTCCCCGCCGCTCACTCCGTCACCCGACAACCGGGCGTTGGCGGCGGTACAACTGGAGCGGGCCGTCATCGCCGCCGGCGCCGAGGACCACCGGGCCGAAACCCTGGCCTTTCTCCGCACCCACGCCGACAGCCTGGTCCGCTCCGGTCCGGTCGGCCACCTGACCGGTTCGGCGATCGTCCTCGACCCGTCAACCCGTCGGGTGCTGATGATCCACCACGCCAAGCTGAACCGCTGGCTTCAACCGGGCGGCCACGCCGACGGTGACGGCAATCTCGCCGCGGTGGCGTGGCGCGAGGTGACCGAGGAGACCGGCCTGGACCACCTGGCCGTCGTACTACCGGCCGTGGACGTCGACGTCCATCCTGTCCCGGCCCGGGGCGACGAGCCCGCCCATCTCCACTTCGACGTCCGCTTCCTGGTGGTGGCGACCGGCGGGGTGGAGCCGACCATCAACCATGAGGCGACGGCGGTCCGCTGGGTCGAACCGGACGCGGAGGAACTCTCCGCCGACACCGAGTTCGGTCGGATGGTGGGCCAGGCGATGGTGGCGTTCGATCAGGTCGCGTCATCGCTCCCGGCCCGACCCGGGGGGCAATCGGCCGACCGGGGAGCGGCCTGAGGAAGGATCGGCACAGGCGTCGGTGGTCGGGGGAGGGCCCGGGGTGATGAGGCCGTGGCTGAAGCATCGGCGGAATCCCGCGGGCGTGGCCGGATAGTCAGCCGACGTCTCCTGGGGTGCCACAGGAGGGCATGCCGTTAGTGTCGGCCAGCCGGGTGATGCGGCGGTCGGGTCGTTCGGTGAGGTCGTCGGCGGAGAGCAGGAACCGAGCCATCGGATCTTGTTCGAGGGCGTCGGCGTAGGCATACCGGTCGTTCACATAGGTGCGCCAGTCGTGGAGCCAGCCGCTGATGATCTCCTCGTCACGGGGGGTCCGGTCGGTGGCCGGCGCCGCTTCCAGGGAGGTGACCATGACGGAGAGGAAATCGGTGGCCTGACGGATCTGGCCGGCCCGGTCGACCTCGTCGGTGGCCACCAGGGCATTGGGAACGGCATCGACCTCGAGCATGGCCTGGCTGCACACCCCCTCGGCGTAGGTGCCGAAGGAGGGGTCCTCGAGCAGATCGGGCGGTGGGCGGTCGGCGTAGCCCGAGTAGCGGTAGCCCCAGACCCCGAAGCTGCCGATCACCACGATGGCCACCAGGCCGCGGCCGATCCAGGTGAGCACGCCGGTCCGCTGGTTCGGATCCCGGGGTGGGTTGACGGGGTCGTAGCCGACCGGGGGTGCGTCGCCTGCCTCGCCGGCCTCGTCGTCATTGGCCGGGGCGGAGCTGGGACTCATGGTCATGATCCCAGTGTGCCGGGTCGGCCCCTGGCTCGGCGCCCGGAAGGCCCTATCGGGGCCGGTCACCCAGGCGTGGGCCGGTGGATCGTGAGGGGTGGCAAGCCCCGCGTGAGGGGCCCCGGCCGGTGGGCGGCGGCGCTCCGGGAGGGGGGGAATTCTCATGAGCCCGTTATCGCCCGGCGCCTAGGATGCCGATCATGGGAACCGACCCGAACCTGCTCCGTGATCTCGAGGCCCGGGGCCTCATTCAGGACTCGACCGACCGGGAAGCGCTGGCGGCGAGGCTGGTCGAGGGGCCGATCACGGTGTATTGCGGCTTCGATCCCACTGCGCCCAGCCTGCACGTGGGCAACCTCATCGGTCTGCTCACCCTCCGTCGGTTCCAGCAGGCGGGCCACCGGCCGCTGCCGCTGGCCGGGGGGGCCACGGGGATGATCGGTGACCCGTCAGGCCGATCCGACGAGCGAAGCCTGCTTGACGACGACGCACTCCAGGCCAACCTGGCCGGGATCGTGCCGTCCCTGCGGAAGTTCCTGGACTTCGATCCCTCCCTCAGCAATGCGGCCAAGCTCCTTGACAACCGGGCCTGGACGGTGTCGCTCAGCATGCTCGAGTTCCTGCGAGACATCGGCCGGCACGTGACCGTCAACCAGATGACGGCGAAGGAGTCGGTCCGGGCCCGTCTGGCCAGCGAGACGGGGTTGTCGTACACGGAGTTCAGTTACATGTTGCTCCAGGCCAATGACTACCGCTGGTTGTACGAGAACGAGGCCTGTGAGCTGCAGATCGGTGGCTCCGACCAGTGGGGGAACATCGCTCTCGGGGTCGACCTGGTCCGCCGGACCAACGCAGCCCGGGTTCACGGCCTCACCTTTCCTCTCCTGCTCAAGCGGGACGGCACCAAGTACGGCAAGACGGCCGGGGGCGAGACCCAGTGGCTCAATGCCGACCTGATGTCGCCGTACCGCTTCTACCAGGCGTGGATCCAGGCGGACGACGCCGACCTGCCCCGGCTCCTGGCCCAGCTCACGTTCCTGTCCCTGGACGAGGTGGCCGACGTCGTGGCCGAGCATGCCGAGGCACCGCACACCAGGGTCGGGCAGCGGCGTCTGGCGCACGAGCTCACCTCCCTGGTTCACAGTCCTGCGGCTGCCGTCGCGGCCGAAGCAGCGTCCGAAGTGGTTTTCGGAGGCTCCTCGGTCGGCCTCGACGCGGCCACGTTCCAGCTGCTGGCGGCCGAGGTGCCGACGACGGTCCTGGACCGGAGCGTTCTCGACGAACCGGACAACCTCGTCGGGGTCCTGGTGTCGGCCGGAGTGGCCAAGTCGAGGAGCGAGGCCGGGCGACTGCTCCGTCAGAACGGAATCTCGGTCAATGACGAGAAGGTTCCCGAAGGCGGCACGATCGAGCGACAAGACCTCCGTCACGAGAGGTTTGCCCTGGTCAGGAGGGGTAAGAAGCAGGTCCATCTGGTCATGTTCGACCAGGGATCCGGGGGCTGAGGGGGGTCTGGCCAGGAACTCGCCCGAAATTCCCTCGGCGGAGGTTGTGGGGACCGGCCACCACCATTAGATTTGTGATTCGCCCCAACGGCACGGCAGCGACAAGCACCAAGGCCGCTCTGAGGCAAAGGAACTCGCCCAACTCATCCGATTCAGCAGGAATTGCTCTTCTCAGAGCGTAGCTGACGGAAGTGGCGAGATGCCAGCTCCTTGAAAACGGAAGAGAGGATGTACGCAGCGTGTGCGGAGCATCGTCGTAGCCAGGAACTTCGGTTCCGCGACGATGTCCCGTCAATCCACGGTCGGACGAGTCGGTCTCACCGCCTCAAACGACAGTGGCAAAAAGCCTGGTTCCGCTGAGCAATGCTCAGATTGGAACCGCCGAGCACGGGATGGCTCCCGGGTTCGGCAATCGGATCAACGTGAGCTTCGTCGAACGGTCTTCGGGCCGAACCACGAAGTCCACAGATTCTCTAACGGAGAGTTTGATCCTGGCTCAGGACGAACGCTAGCGGCGTGCCTAATGCATGCAAGTCGAACGCACTCGACCTTCGGGTCACATGAGTGAGTGGCGAACGGGTGAGTAACACGTGAGAAACCTGCCCCAAAGTTCGGAATAACCCAGGGAAACCTGAGCTAATACCGGATGCCCTCTTCGAATCGAATGGTTTGTTGAGGAAAGATTTATCGCTTTGGGAGGGTCTCGCGGCCTATCAGCTAGTTGGTGAGGTAACGGCTCACCAAGGCAACGACGGGTAGCTAGTCTGAGAGGACGAATAGCCACACTGGGACTGAGACACGGCCCAGACTCCTACGGGAGGCAGCAGCAGGGAATCTTGCACAATGGACGAAAGTCTGAGGCAGCGACGCCGCGTGGGGGATGAAGGCCCTAGGGTCGTAAACCCCTTTCAGCAGGGACGAAAATGACGGTACCTGCAGAAGAAGCTCCGGCCAACTACGTGCCAGCAGCCGCGGTAAGACGTAGGGGGCGAGCGTTGTCCGGAATTATTGGGCGTAAAGAGCTCGTAGGCGGTTGCGTAAGTCGGATGTAAAAACTCAGGGCTCAACCCTGAGACGCCATCCGATACTGCGCTGACTTGAATCCAGTAGGGGAGTGTGGAATTCCTGGTGTAGCGGTGAAATGCGCAGATATCAGGAGGAACACCTATGGCGAAGGCAGCACTCTGGGCTGGTATTGACGCTGAGGAGCGAAAGCATGGGTAGCAAACAGGATTAGATACCCTGGTAGTCCATGCCGTAAACGTTGGGCACTAGGTGTGGGGACTTTCAACGGTTTCCGTGCCGAAGCTAACGCATTAAGTGCCCCGCCTGCGGAGTACGGCCGCAAGGCTATAACTCAAAGGAATTGTCGGGGGCCCCCACAAGCGGCGGAGCATGTTGCTTTATTCGAGGCCACGCGAAGAACCTTTCCTGGGGATGAGATGTACCGAAAAGCCAAAGAGAGATGCTGACCGTCGGGGCGGTAGACAGGGGGTGCCTGGATGGCG